>LJIE01000001.1:6106-692457 GCA_001281695.1 bacterium 336/3
TAAAACGTAGCTTTATATTTTCTAAAGAACCATTACGATGTTTAGCAATGATTACCTCACCTGTACCTTGTGTGGGCAGTCCATCTTCATCTTGTGTAATACCATAGTATTCTGGACGATACAAAAACATTACCATATCTGCATCTTGCTCAATACTACCAGATTCACGTAAATCCGAAAGTTGAGGCTTTTTATCACCTCCACGAGTTTCTACAGCTCTACTTAACTGAGAGAGTGCAATAACAGGGATATCTAATTCTTTAGCTATGTTTTTTAGTGAACGAGAGATATAAGCAATTTCTTGTTCACGATTTCCTTTTCCAGTATCGCCTCCTGACATGAGTTGAAGGTAGTCAATCATTAGCAACTGTATATTGTGTTGAGCTTTAAGTCTTCTTGCTTTGGCTCGTAGTTCCAATACAGAAAGGGCCGGTGTATCATCTATAAATATAGGTGCATCTGTCAGTTTAGGAATACGGTTGTGGAGATGTTTCCATTCACCTTCTGTCAGTAAACCTTTTTTGATTTTTTCACTTTCAATTTCAGCTTCAGCAGAAATAAGACGATTCACTAATTCTACAGCAGACATTTCTAAAGAGAAAATTGCAACAGGTTGTTGAAACTCAACAGCCGAATTTCGGGCTACAGAAATAATAAACGCACTTTTACCCATACCTGGGCGAGCTGCAATAATAATAAGATTAGATTTTTGAAATCCAGCTGTAACTCTATCTAAATCGGTGAAACCTGTAGGAACGCCTGTCAGACCATCTTTCTTATTTTTCTTTTCATCTAACTCTTTTAATGCTTTTCGCATCAAATCTGACATTTGCACATAATTTTTACGGATGTTTTGTTCTGAAACTCTGAACAACATTTGTTCAGCTGTATCCAACAAATCAAACACATCTGTAGTATCTTCGTAAGCCATTGTACCTAACTTACCAACAATTTCGATAATTGATCTCTTGATATATGCTTCTAAGACAATTCTAGCGTGGTATTCGATATTGGCAGCAGAGTTTACTTTGGAAGTGAGTTCTGCTAAATAATATGCTCCACCTGCTGTTTCGAGTTTGCCTAATTTTTGCAGTCGTTGTTTGACTGTAAGAATATCAACAGGTTGAGATTCTGCAAATAGTTCTAAAATAGCTTTGAATATATCTTGGTGTCGAGGATCATAGAAGCATTCTGTATGTAAAACATCTGCTACATCCATCATTGCATTCTTCTCCAGCATCAATGCTCCTAAAATAGCTTCTTCCAACTCTCTTGCTTGAGGCTGGACTTTCCCTAAAGTTTGTAGTGTATTGCTTAGTGGTTTTAATTTCTTACTACCTACGCCTATTCTGTTTTCATTTACTTCTTGTTCCATACGCCAAAATATCAATATTAAAAGAGTATCAAAGATACACTTTTTTATGGTATTTTGGACGGAAAAACTCAAATTTATTTGCTTAAAAAAACTTGATTATTGATTATCAAAATGTTCATTCAGCAATCTTTTTTGTAAGAGCTTCTGATAGTAATTTTGTTTTATTAATTGGCACAACTCCTTGATATTCACAGACTAAACCACCTGCTAAATTGGAAAGGTCTGCAACAAGCCTCAAAGGCAGGTTGAGGGCTACACACAAAGCGGCTACACTCACCACTGTATCGCCTGCACCTGAAACATCGGCAATGCTACGAAGATGTGCAGGAATATGATGTGTTTCTTTTTCAGAATAAATTAAAACTCCTTTTTCAGAAAGAGTGGTCATTACACATTGAGCATCTAAGGATTCTTGCAGTTTTTTTACTGCCTCAGTTATTTCCTCTATGTTATGATGATTGAAGTCTATTTTCAAGCCTTCTTTGAGTTCTTTGAGATTGGGTTTAAAGAGAGTTGCTTTTTTATAGAACAAAAAATTTCTTTTCTTGGGGTCTATGATGGTGGGGATATTTTTTTGATTAGCTAAATTGATAGTTCTTTCTATAAGTTCTTGATTGATAACACCTTTATCATAATCTTCAAAAATAACAGCTTGAACATCAGGCAGAAGTGTTTCTATTTTTTTCCAAAGGAGTTCTTGTTCTTCCTCATCAATAAGTTTATCCATTTCAGAATCTATACGAAGCAAATGCTGTGAAGAGGCTAATATTCTGTGTTTTACGGTAGTAATTCGGTGATTACTCTGTACAATTCCGATTCTGTTCAGTCCGTTTATTTCCATAAGCCTTAAAAGATTCTCTCCTTCTCCATCACTTCCTACCACCGAACATAATATAGGAGTAGCTCCTAAAGCTTGCACATTAAGGGCAACATTGGCTGCTCCACCAAGCCTTTGTTCTCGTTTTTGAACATTGACAATGGGTACAGGAGCTTCTGGCGAAATTCTATTCACATTTCCCCACAAATAAGAATCTATCATCACATCACCAATAATTAAAACCTTTAGGTCATTAAATTGGTGAAATATTTTTTCTAATTGTATCATTAATAGTACAAAGTATTGGGTACAGAGTATTTAGATTTTGAGAAAAGCAAAAAGCCTGCTTTTGGCAGGCAAAGTTATGCTTAATTTTGTATTCTGGAAATTTTTATTGGTTCGCTAAATATTCTGTAATGCCTCCCAATAAATTTCTAACATTTTCGTAACCTTGTGTTTTTAAGAATTCTTTTGCTCTTCCACTTCTTCCACCAGATTTACAGTGGATAATAATTTCTTCATTTTTCCATGGATCAATTTCTGAAAGGCGATTGGGCAGTTCCCCTAAAGGAATGAGCAATCCGTTTAGGTTTGCTTCATCAAATTCCCATTGCTCCCGAACATCTACAATGTGTAGGTTTTCACCTTTTTCGATACGTTCGCGTAGTTCTTGTGTTGTTATATCATTCATAAAACAAATTTTGATTTTTACTCAAAGATAAATATAAATTTAGATAGGTTATCAAATTTTTATTGGTGTTTTTTCGTAACTTTGTAGCTGATTAGCATTCTTTTATAATAGAAAAGATGCTATATATTCATTTTATACATCTTTTATTGATGAAAAAGACATCGAATTACCATTCTAAGAAAGAAGTTCAATCAGGAAGCAAATTTTCCAAAGATTCAACTAAAAAGAGTTTTGATAAGAAAAAATCCTCTGGCTTTAATAGTTCAGAAAACTCTTCGAAAGAGAATAAAAAAACATTTGTAAAATCGGAAAAGCCTACTTATAAAAAGTATAATTCAGAAAGTTCGGAAGATAGACCTAAAAAGACTTATAGCTCTAAAACTTCTGACTTCAAAAAGACTGACAAAAAGTTTGGAGGGAAAACTATTTATAAAAAGTATAACTCTGAAAGTTCAGAAGATAGACCTAAAAAAACCTATGGTTCTAAAACTTCTGATTTTAAGAAAACTGATAAGAAGTTTGGAGGAGAGAAAACTACTTATAAAAAGTATAACTCAGAGAGTTCAGAAGATAGACCTAAAAAGACTTATGGTTCTAAAACCTCTGATTTCAAGAAAACTGACAAAAAGTTTGGAGAAAAAACTACTTATAAAAAGTATAACTCAGAGAGTTCAGAAGATAGGCCCAAAAAGACTTATGGTTCTAAAACTTCTGATTTCAGAAAGACTGACAAAAAATTTGGAGAGAAAACTACTTATAAAAAGTATAACTCAGATAGTTCGGAAGATAGGCCTAAAAAGACTTATGGTTCTAAAACTTCTGATTTCAAGAAAACGGATAAGAAATTTACTTCTGAAGAAAAGCCTTTTTATAAAAAAGCAACAACTGAAAATTCAGAAGGTTATAGAACCTCTTATAAAAAGAAGTTTGAAGATAATAAAGGAGACTCTAAAGATGATGGTAAAGTTTTCAAAAAACAAAGTGGATTTAAGAGTAAAAACGAACGTTCTTCTTTTAAGGAAAAAAAGACTCCTACCTATAATATGAAATTCTATGATTCTAAATACAAAAAGGAAGTTAAAGAAGAGAAAGAGGCTGTTACAGATATTAGATTAAACAAGTTTATAGCAAATGCTGGTGTTTGCTCGAGAAGAGAAGCTGATGATTTAATTACTCAGGGTTTTGTAAAAGTAAATGGCAATACCATCACAGAAATGGGCTATCAAGTAAAACCCTCTGATAAAGTAAGTTATAAAGGCAAGCTTTTACAAAGAGAAAAATTGGTTTACATATTGTTAAATAAACCCAAAAATTGCATTACAACAACTGATGACCCTGAAGAACGCCACACAGTCATGGAAATTGTAAAAGATGCTTGTGAAGAAAGAGTGTATCCTGTAGGACGTTTGGATAGAAACACAACAGGGCTTTTATTATTGACTAATGATGGTGATTTGGCTAAAAAATTAGCTCATCCTTCTAGCAACATGAAGAAAATTTATCAAGTAGGTTTAGATAAGCCTATTTCAGAAACTGATTATTTGAAAATTCAAGAAGGTTTGGAATTAGAAGATGGGGTCATCAAGCCTGATGCCTTGGCATTATTGACTCCTGATACTTTAGGAATAGAACTACATAGTGGAAGAAACAGGATTGTACGTAGAATTTTTGAAAGTTTAGGTTACAGTGTTGAAAAACTTGACCGTACTGTGTATGCAGGACTTACCAAAAAAGATTTGCCAAGAGGTAAATGGCGTTTCTTAAATCAAAAAGAAGTTGTTTTGTTGAAGTTTTCTAAAATCAAAAAATCTCCTCAAAGATAATTGACTACACACGAAAAATATATGCAAAGAGCCATTCAGTTGGCTCTTTTAGGTTTAGGCAATGTTGCTCCCAATCCTATGGTGGGCTGTGTAATTGTTCACAATGATACCATTATTGGTGAAGGCTGGCATAAAGAGTATGGAAAAGCTCATGCAGAAGTCAATGCCATTGAGAGTGTTATAAATCAAGAGTTATTAAAAGAAAGCACCGTTTATGTAAGCCTTGAGCCTTGCTCCCATTATGGAAAAACGCCTCCTTGTGCAGATTTACTCATTACAAAACAAGTCAAAAAAGTAGTAGTAGCCAATCTTGATACAAACCCATTGGTTGCTGGCAAGGGGCTTGAAAAACTCAAAAATGCAGGAATAGAAATAGAAACAAGTATTCTTGAAAAAGAAGCAAGATTACTGAATAAGCGTTTTTTTACTTTTATGGAAAAACGCAGACCTTATATTTTGCTCAAATGGGCTGAAACCTCTGACGGCTTTGTTGCTCGAAAAAATTATGATTCAAAATGGATAAGTAATGAACATTCTCGAACACTTGTACATAAGTGGAGAACTGAGGAGCAAGCTATTATGGTTGGAACAAATACAGCTTTATATGATAACCCTCAATTAAATGTAAGAGATTGGTCTGGTAAAAATCCTATTAGAATAGTTATTGATAAAAACTTAAAATTACCTCATCATTTTTATTTATTTGACCAAACACAAAAAACTATTTGTTATAATTTGGTCAAAAATGAAGAAAATCATAATTTGGCTCTTGTTCGTTTGGATGCTGATAATTTTTTAGAGAATCTCCTACAAGATTTGTTTGAACGTAAAGTGCAATCAGTCTTGGTAGAAGGTGGAAGTTTTTTGATAAATAAATTCATCGAAAAAAATTATTGGGATGAAGCTCGTATTTTTGTAGCTTCCCAGACTTTTCAAGAAGGTATTGTAGCCCCCAGATTATGCAAAAAATCTTTTTATATAGAAGATATACAAGGAGATACACTCTTTTATTATTCCAATTTTTCTTAGTTTTTATGGGTGCTCATGCCCAAAAAACTTTGGATATTCAGCAAATATTAAAATTATCTGAATATGAATCTGTTGATGGGCAACAGTCTGAAAGAAAGGCTCAAATTAGTTTTTGGCAATATCGGTTACATTTATCTGGAAATAAACCCCGATTGTTGTTGAATGGAGAGCTTCCAAACCTAAGCCGAACCATTATCCCCGTAACACAAAATGATGGTTCTGAGACTTTTAGGGAAAGAAGTTTGGCTACTTCTCTTTTAGAACTTTCATTGGTTCAGAATATAGCTCCTACAGGTGGGACATTTTTTGCATCATCTCAAATCAATAGAATTGATATTTTTAGCAATCCTACTACTACTTCATATCTATCATATCCTGTTTTAGTCGGGTTTCGTCAGCCTATAGGTAGTTTTAATGCTCTAAAATGGGCAAATAAAATAGAGCCTTTTAAATATGAAGAATCTAAAAAGAAATTTTTAGAAGATTTGGAAATGAGTAAAGTGAAAGGTTTACAATTGTTTTTTAATTTACTTTATTCTCAAGAAAACATCGCAATAGCCAAAAGACAACTTATTAATGCAGATACTTTATTTCAATTAGCCAAGAAGAGATTAAACGTTGGAAAAATTACTGAAAATGAGTTTTTAAGGAATGAAATTAATTTTTTACAGGCAGAACAAGATAATCAACAAAGTATTGCAGAGTTTTTATTTGCTTTAAGACAATTTCAAACCTTTTTTTATTTTAAAGATTCTATTAAACTTATTAAACCACAAGCTCCTCCAAAAGTGGAGATTAATAAAGATGTCGCTATTGAACGTCTCAAACAAAATAGTACCAAAGCTTTACAAATACAAAGAAAGCTTTTGGAAGCTGATAGAGAACTTGCTCAAGCAAGAGCTAATGCAGGCCTGAAAATGGACATTACAGTTTCTTTCGGTCTTTCGAAAAGTTCTACAAGTTTAGCCAACCTATATAATAGACTACAAGATCAAGAAAGTGCTAGACTCACTTTTCAAGTACCCATTTTAGATTGGCAAAGAGGAAAATCTGAAATTAAGATTGCTACACTTAATAAGAAAAACATTGAAAGTCAGACAAATCAAGAAATACTTGATCTTGAAACAGAACTTATTAGACAAATTCATATTTGGGAGTTAGCTCAAAAACAACTGGCTATTGCCCAAAAAACACAAGAAAGTGCAGAAAAAAGTTATCAAATTACTTTTCAAGAATATTTAGGTGGCTTTACTGGATTAAGTGAACTTGATAAAGCCCTTGAAGCAAAAAATTTAGCTTCTCAAAATTATCTTCGTCAATTAGAATCTATTTGGATAGGCTATTATAAGATTCGTTTACTTTGTTTATACGATTTTGAAAAAAAAATATCGTTAGATTGAACGAAAATGTTTGCAACACTGTTGCTACTTTATTATATTTGCAACATTGTTGAATAACTACATGAGAATTCTTGAAAAACTAGGCATATCACTTTCCATGGCTTGTGCTGTACATTGTATGGCAATGCCTGTGGCATTGGCATTCTTACCAAGTTTAGGAAATTGGGTTACAGAAGAAATTGAGCTTTGTATTACATTATCTAGTCTATTCATCGCAATTTTTGTACTTGTTAAAGACATTCGATTACATAAGAATCTTTTGCCTATAGTTATCCTATTAGCTTCTTTCGCCATTATTTTATTAGGATTAATTACCTATAAAACTGTATTTCTAGATGTTTTAGGTATTTTAGGTATTCTTTCAGCCTATATATTAAATTGGTACAAACTCAGAAAAGCTAAGGCTTGTGCTTGTGCATAAGTTCTCTCTTCAGAAATATATTCTCAATAAAAAAGTATGCAAGCCGAATTTATTTTATTAAATTTGCCTTGCATACTTTCATTTTACCCTATTTTATAATGACTTTTTCTAATATTAAGTTAAAGCCAGAAGAAAGCATTGATTACCATATTAAGTTGACTTGGCATGCTATTTCCAGAATGTATAATGCTGAAGGTAATAAACATGGCATTTCTGCATCCATTGGATTTATTCTCCTAAATATAGATAATGAAGAGGGCACTCCTGCCACCAAAATTGCTCCACAATTTGGTTTAGAAGCTCGCAGTATTACAAGAACGCTCAAGAATATGGAAGATGATGGGCTAATTTATCGCAAGCAAGGTGAAATAGATAAACGTTTTGTACGAATATTTCTTACAGAGAAAGGTAAAGATAAAAAAGAGATTGCTCGTAGAGTTGTAAAGAAATTCAATGTTTTGATGTACGAAAATATTGAAGTAGAAAAACTTGATGTCTTCTTTGAAGTAATCAAGAAAGTGAACTTATTGATAGACGAAAAAAACAAATAATAAAACTATTCTTGTTAGGTTCATAAAATACAATCATATTTGTAATTCAATATTTTTTTTTCAGATATGATTGTATATAATGTAACTGTCAATATAGACCCTTCTATACACAAAGAGTGGCTCAATTGGATGCTTACCAAACATATTCCAGAAGTAATGGCTACTGGTTGTTTCTTAGAAAATAAAGTTTTAAGACTTATAAAAGAAACTGAAAATGAAGGCTATACGTATGCATTCCAGTATTTGTGTGAATCTCAAGCTAAATTGGAGGAATATCAAAAAAATTACGCTCCACAATTACAAAAAGACCATAGCACACGCTATAAAGACAAATTTGTGGCGTTTAGAACTGTCTTGGAAGTGATACAATAAATAATTATTAAAATTTATGGTTTTAGATATTACGCTATATCTTATAGCGTTTGTGGTTGTTATTCAGTTTTTTTATCATCTGTTTTTTCATATTCGTTTTTTATTTTATAAATCTAAAACTTCATTAGACTACGATTTTCAAAAACCTGTATCTATTATTATTGCTGCTAGAAATGAACTTGAGAATCTCAGGATATTATTGCCGCTTCTGCAAAAACAAAATTATCCAAAGTTTGAAATTATTATCGTAGATGATCGTTCTAATGATGGTAGTTTCGATTTTTTGTATGATGAACGTAATAAAGATTCTCGAATCAAAATTGTACGTATAGACCATACTCCTGAGCATATCAGCAATAAAAAATATGCTATCACATTGGGGGTAAAAGCTGCACAATACGACTATTTGCTCTTTACTGATGCAGATTGCTACCCTGAGTCATCCAATTGGATAGCTTGGATGACAACTGAGTTTGTAGATTCAAAAGATTTTGTATTAGGAGTTTCACCATATCTGAAACAAAAAGGTGTTCTCAACTGGATAATTCAGCACGAAACTTTTATTACTGCCATCCAATATCTTTCATATGCTTTTGCAAAAACACCTTATATGGGTGTAGGAAGAAATTTAGCTTATAAAAAAAATATTTTTATTGATAATAAAGGTTTCAATGATCACTTAAATATAGTAGGTGGTGATGATGATTTGTTTGTAAATCAATATAGTAATGCTAAAAATACTGCTATCTGTATTCAAAAAGAAGCTCATATATTTTCTTATCCTAAAACAACATGGAAAAGTTGGCTTGGTCAGAAAAATAGGCATTTGAGTGTTGGGAAGTTTTATAAAAAGAAACATCTTACATTATTAGGTTTACAAAACCTAACCCATGTATTATTTTGGATTTTAGTTCCCATTACAATTTTAGTTTCATTTTTGTATATTTCAGAATTTCAGTTAAAACACTATATATTGATTAGTTTTGCAGGGCTTCGTATTTTTTCTTGGTCTTGTTTACATTTTTTTGCTAGTAAAAAAATAAAATTCCAATCTTCTTGGTTATCTTGGTGGCTGTTTGATTGTGTATATGTTTTTTTTATTATAATTTTAGGCATAAAAGCATTCTTCAGCAAACCTGAACGATGGACATAGGAAATAACAAAGAATTTTCGCAAAAAGCTCGCTACGATTTTAAACTTGTAGAACTCGCCAAAAATGGTGATCAGAATGCTTTTGCCGAATTGATGAAACGATATAATAGATCTCTTTATCATACCATTCTTAAAATGATAAGAAATGTAGATGATGCAGAGGACTTAACTATTGAAGCTTTTGCTAAAGCATTTAAGAACTTAGATAAATTTAAAGAAGATTTTACTTTTAGTACTTGGCTCTTTAGAATTGCTACCAATAATTGTATTGATTTTATTCGAAAGAAAAAAATGAATACACTCAGCATAAGCAATATGTTTACAGGTGAGGGTGGTGAAGAAGTTGGATTAGACATTGCTGATGAATCGAATCCACAAGAAGAGGCTATTCGATCTCAAAAGATTGCCTTGATGCAAAATTTAGTAAGCAAATTACCAACTAAATACAGAAAGTTAGTAACAATGCGTTATTTTGAAGAGATGGCTTATCAGGAAATTGCACAAGAACTAGAATTGCCTATAGGAACTGTAAAAGCACAACTACACAGAGCAAGAGAATTGTTATATGATATGATTAAAAATCAAAAAGATCATATCTAAAATATACATTAAACATTAAACAACTAAATTAGAACAACGATTTATTGATAGTGAGCTATGAGTTCTAATAAAAAACATTTTGTAGAAGATAAACCAATTATTGGTATTACACTTGGGGATTACAATGGTATTGGTCCTGAAGTTATTTTAAAATCTCTTGCTGATAATAGGCTATTGGCATTTTGTACCCCTGTTATTTATGGTTCTTTAAAAATATTGAATAAATACAGACGGTTGTTAGGTATGGAAGATAGCTACTTTCAAGTTATTAAAGATGTAGAACAAGTCAGCTATAAAAAAATAAATCTTATCAATTGTATTGAAGATGCAGAAATAGCACCAGGGCAAGTTACTCCAGAAGCTGGAAAAGCTGCATTTGTATGCTTAGAAAGTTGTACCAAAGATTTATTAAGAGGAGCATTACATGCTGTAGTTACCGCCCCTATCAATAAATACAATATTCAAAATGAATTCTTCAACTTTGTAGGTCATACTGAGTACTTTACAGAAAATTTTAATGCTCCTAATACATTGATGTGTATGGTAAGCGGAAAATTGCGTGTAGCTTTACTTACTGGGCATTTGGCTCTCAAAGATGTAAGTGAGTCCATTACCAAAGAAAAATTACAAAATAAAATTTCTGTTTTGCAACAATCTCTTCAGAAAGATTTTGGTATACAAAAACCTAAAATTGCTGTATTAGGGCTCAATCCACATGCTGGTGAAGAGGGTTTGTTGGGTAACGAAGAAAAAGAAATTATTGAACCTGTTATAAAAGAGTTTAAAAAACAAGGACATTTGGTTTATGGTCCTTTTCCTGCTGATGGTTTTTTTGGTAGTAAGAAGTATTCTTCTTATGATGCCACTTTAGCAATGTACCACGATCAAGGTCTTACAGCATTCAAAACATTAGCATTTGAAGATGGTGTGAATTTTACAGCTGGACTACCTGTTGTTCGTACTTCACCAGATCATGGAACAGCTTACAATATTGCAGGAAAAAATTTAGCAGATGCCAGTTCTATGTTACAAGCAATTTATTTAGCTTGTGACGTAATTAAATATAGACAAACAAACTTATTAGCTTTACCATAATATTTTTTATAAGTTCTTTTGAGAATTCAAAATATATTACTAATTTTGCGTCCTTAATCTATTGAGTTGCTTTGGAAAGGTTAAATGAATATAAAGTAGGCATTGCAAAACTTCAAAATAAAGATTATTATTTTGAGTGGCAAGTGGGCAGAGAGTTCTTTATCTCTTTTGAAGAAACATTTGTAGAGAATGGTAGTTGCAAGGTAAAAATGACCTTAAGAAAGTCAGAAGCATTATTACATCTTATTTTTGATATTGAAGGTGTATTAGAGCTGACTTGCGATAGAAGTTTAGAAAAATTTGATTATCCATTTCATACTGAAGGCGTTCAAATTTTAAGATTCTCAGATCATTCGGAACAAATAACAGACGAAATGGAGTTAATTCCAAGAGGAATAGCTGAAATAAATGTATCTCAATATATTTATGAACTAATTAGCTTAGCTGTTCCTATGAAAAAGCTTCATCCTCGTTTTCAAGAAGAAAAAAATAGCAATGAAGAACTGACTCTAGTTTATACAAGTAATAAGAAAACCAAAGATCAGAATTCAGAAGAAACGACAGACCCTCGTTGGGAAGAACTTAAGAAAATTTTTAACAAATAATACTCTAATTACAATTAAATATTTACAACCATGGCACATCCTAAAAGGAAAATATCGAAGACTCGTAGGGATAAAAGAAGAACACATTACAAGGCTACTCCTAAGCCATTAGGCACTTGCCAAACTACTAACGAAGTTCATGTTTTACACAGAGCTTATGTAGTAGAAGGTAACTTGTACTATAATGGTAAATTAATGATTGAAGGTTACGAGAAAGTAAGCTAATTCATTCGAAAACAAAATTATCAACCTTATGAAAATAGCTCTGGACGCTATGGGTGGGGATTTTGCCCCAAAAGCTACCGTAGAAGGGGCAGTAATAGCTGCCAAAGAATTTTCATCAGATGTTCAAATTTTGCTGATAGGACAAGAGCCCGTTTTAGCTCCTCTTATCAGTTCTTATGGGAGTATTCCTAATATTCATATCATTCATGCAGATGAAGTGATAGAAATGGGAGAACACCCTACCAAAGCCTTACAACAAAAGCAGCGTTCAAGCATTGCTATTGGTTATCACTTGCTGAAAGAGGGAAAAGTTCAAGCTTTTTGCGGAGCAGGTAATACAGGAGCAATGCTTGTTGGTGCTTTATTTAGTGTAAAAACAATAGAAGGTATTTTAAGATCTCCTATTGTTAGTCATATTCCACAATTGGATGGCTCCACCAGTATTTTATTAGATGTTGGAGCTAATACAGATTGCAAGCCAGAAGTACTTCATCAGTTTGCTTCTTTAGGAAAAGTTTATGCAGAAAATGTCTTAGGCATTAAAAATCCAAGAATATCTCTCATGAATGTTGGTGAAGAAGAAGGAAAAGGAAACCTCCAAGCTCAAGCAACTTATACTTTACTTAAAAATGACCCTCTTCTTAATTTTGTAGGAAATGTAGAAGGCAGAGATGTATTTTTTAGCAAATCGGATGTGATGGTTTGTGATGGATTTGTAGGCAATGTAATTCTCAAAATGGCTGAATCTATCTATGATGTAGTAAAACATCAGAAAATACAAGATAATTTCCTAAATCAGCTTAATTATGAAGCCATTGGAGGAAGCCCCATCTTAGGTTTAAATGGTAATATTGTAATTGGTCATGGCATTTCTTCTGCATTGGCTATCAAAAATATGATTGAAATAGCTAAAAAAATGGCAGAAAGCAATCTACACGAAAAAATTAAACAATCTCTCCCACCAGTAACATCCCAAGGCTAATATGAGCAAATTGAGAGCTGCCATCACTGCTTTATCTACTTACAGTCCTGATTACGTCCTATCTAATGCAGAATTGGAAAAAATGGTAGATACCAACGACCAATGGATTTTAGAGCGTACAGGTATTAAAGAAAGACGAATTCTTAAGGGTGAAGGTTTGGGAACTTCTTACATGGGAGCTAAAGCTGTTCAGAGTCTTTTAGAGAAATCGAATACTCGTCCAGAAGAAATAGATTTATTAATTTGTGCAACAGCAACACCAGATTTTGTATTTCCATCAACAGCAAGCCTTATAGCTAATGAAGCAGGTATCAAAAATGCCTTTCATTATGATGTAATGGCTGCTTGCTCTGGCTTTATTTATGCTTTGCATACAGCATCTCAGTTTATAGAAACTGGTAAATATAAAAAAATTATTGTGGTAGGAGCAGATAAAATGTCCTCTATCATAGATTACACAGATAGGGCTACTTGTATTATTTTTGGAGATGGAGCTGGGGCCGTTTTACTTGAGCCAACAACAGAAGATTTAGGAATTGTGGACGCATGGATGCGTTCTGATGGAGCTGGATGGGTACATTTACACCAAAAGGCAGGAGGAAGCAGAAGACCACCTACTATTGAAACTGTACAGAATAGAGAGCATTATGTATATCAAGAAGGTGCTGTAGTATTCAAGCATGCTGTTCAAGGTATGGCTGAGGCATGTACACACATCATGAATAATAACGATTTAAAAGCTGAAGATATTCACTGGTTAGTTCCACATCAAGCAAATAAGAGAATTATAGATTCAACAGCTAGCAAAATGGGACTACCTGATGAAAAAGTAATGTTAAACATTGAAAAATATGGCAATACAACAAATGCTACAATTCCTTTGTGTTTAAAAGACTACGAAACCCAGCTAAAAAAAGGAGATAACTTAATTTTGGCTGCATTTGGGGGAGGATTTACTTGGGGAGCTATTTATCTTAAATGGGCTTATAATCCAAAATAACCATTTAAAATTTATTAGATTAAAAATTGACAACTACATTTTATAATAAAAAAACCTCAAGAATAATTTCTTGAGGTTTTTTTAATTTTTACAAAAACTTTATTAGTCTTTAATTACTTTGATACTTCCTATTTTGCCATCATTATTTACACGAAGAACATACAATCCTTTAGGCATACTTTCTAAATTAATAGCTTGTATATCAGAAGGGTTCTCATAAGAGTAGGTCTTCAATAAAGCTCCAACAGCATTATAAAGTTTCAATTCAATCTTGCCATTTAAGATTTTATCAAATGCGATATTGAATGAGCCTTCTGTAGGATTAGGATATACTTTTATGTATTTATCTAATTCATCATCTAACGCTGTTACATCTACACCTATACCAAAACGAGCATAGGAAGCAGCAGAATAACATTGTCCAACAGGATCAAAAGCTGCCCAAGTAAATGCATCTATTCCAGTGTAATCTTTATTTGGAACATATACAAGTTCTCCTAAATCTGAATAATTTATTTCTTCACCTGAATTTACAGTATTACCTGCAGCTTTGAGTACACCAAATTGAGGAGATGTTACAATTTTGATTTTAGGGAAATCTTTGTATTTGGTATCAGGCTCATCATTATATACATCTTTAAATTCTTGAGATAAGAATGTATAATTTTCATTTACAGCTATTTTATGACGAATTTCATCAATTTTAGCACAGAAATTATTACCTGCTCTTTCAAAGAATCTTACTCTTGCAGCACCTGCAAATTCTCCTACAAACATATCTAAATCTTCATCTCCATCTAAGTCCCCAAATTTTGGAGTACCAAAACGAGCAACTGTCATGCTAAAAGGAGAATCTGTGTCTGAAACTCTCTTATAAACACCTCCATCATTTAAGAAGTAATGAATTTTAGTATTAACAAAATCAGGTGTTACTGTAGTAGTTGGGTTTTCTAAATTATTAAACACTCCAAACACAAGATCTAAATCTCCATCTCCATCCATATCTACCAAATTAGGAGATACATATCTGTTACCCGTAGTAATACCTGTAAATATGCTGGCAAATGGATCTGCTGCTCCTGTAGCTAAAGAAAAGGATGTTCCACCATTTATAAACAATTTGAAGCCTGTGGCATCTCCTGCTAATAAGTCAAAATCACCATCATTATCTAAATCAACAATATCAAGTCCAGCAAAACCCACGATACTGATTCCATTAAATGGATTTGAAGCACCTGTAAGCTCAACGAAAGTGGTACCATTATTTTGATAGTACTTAGGTGTATTAGTATAGTAATCTTTAATTACTAAATCTTGGTCACCATCTCCATCCATATCCGCAAAGTCAGCAGCAGGTATGTAGTTTGCACCTGAAATTGTTGCAAAAGGACTACCAGTTGTTATTTCTTCAAAGGTATTATCTCCGTTACTTGAGAAGTAGCGAATTTCTCCATAGAAGTCTATTGTAATAAAATCTTGGTCGCCATCTTTGTCTATATCAGCAATAGCTGTAGATGACAGACGCTCCAATACCAAACTTGGAGGGTCATTTACCAAGAAGTCTGTTACTGCATTGATATCATTGGTTTTGGTAAAAACTCCACTACCATTATTCTTAGCATAAGGTAAAGTAGCTAAAAATTTATCCCCAATAATTGCATCTAAATCACCATCCCCATCCATGTCATTGAATGCAGGCGTTGGGCAATATTCATTTCCTCCAGTAAAACTCAGAGTTGGATGTAATACTCCATTAGCAAAAGTATTGTCACCATTATTTTTATATTCATATATACTGCCAAGCTTTTCGCCTACAAAAGCATCTAAATCACCATCATTATCTACATCAGCGAAGGTAAGTGAGCCATACCCATATCCAGAGGATATACTTACATTATTAAGAGGGTTTGCTGTACCTGTTCTTTCTATGAAAACGCCAGTATTCTCACCATCGTTTTCATAGTATTTAACGACAATTGTAGACTTATCAGGGTCACAACCAGAAACAAATAAATCTAAGTCGCCATCATTATCTACGTCTATCATTTCAGGTCTTGTACCACCAGCAGCGATATAAGAATAGAATTGTACATTTTTAAAAGGATTTGCATCTCCACTAAAGGCTACGAATTTACCATTTACATTCTTGAATAGTGTAACTAGGGCATATCCATCTACATATCCAGCTATCATGTCTAAATCACCATCGTTATCTACATCAGCAAATGATGGTGAAAAATAAGGATAACTAGATAGATCTAGGCCTTTAAAAGGACTTGCATCATTATCATTAGGAATTAATGTATATTTATCTTTTCCTGTTTCATCATCAACATTTTTTTGATAAAACAAGGCTCCTCCACTATATAAACCTAAAACAAGGTCTTTATCTCCATCATTATCTAAATCTACAAAAGTTGGATATACAGGTGATGATTGTTGTACATAATCTCCTTCTGGTAGACCTAACTCTCTTTGAAAATATTTATACTTATTTACAGGTAAATTTTGGGCTACTACACTATTATTGGGTAATGCTGTTAGCATTAATGAAAGAGTTCCCGCAGATACTGCCAATTTCAACTGTGTTTCGAGGCGTGTAATTTGGCTATACAGTTTGCGGAGACGTTGGACTAAGTCTCTACGCTTTTTATTAGATACACCATTCTGTACAGTTTTTTCAAAGCGTGCTTTAAACTTCTTGTATTTAGAGATGGTATTCTTATACTGTTGCGATAAATATTGTTTCATGTTTTTTCGCAATTATGGTTTATGATGAAAGTTTTTGTATCAAAGTCCTCACAAGTTATTTTTTTTTACTTGTTTTGCAAAACATTTTTTTCTTTTTTTTAACATCTACCAAATATTTACATAACTTTTTAATCTATGAACTATCAATATATTGTACACCGAGGTTTAACGACCAAGCAAGTGATAGAACGTTATGAAACCCATAGTTTTCCAAGTTTTAGACAAAAAAGTAATGTTAGAAACCTACAAGAACCTTTTTTTGTAATAGAAGTTAAACTTAATGAAATAATTGTTGGATTATCTATTGTGGAGTTTATGACTGACCAAAAGGTTCTTAAAGTATTATCATTAAAAGTTCACGAAGATTATCAGAGAAAAGGTATTGCATCTCAAATGCTTAAAGTTGCAGAACAAATAGCAAAGAATAATAGTGCATTTTATACCAATATAGTATTTCAAGATAACTGGAATAGCTTTAAAATAATGCCTAAGTTACTTGAAAAAACAGGTTGGGATAAACCTCAACACCGTTTGACATTAGCAAAACTTCATTATAATCAAGTGAAAGACTTACCTTGGTTTCAAATAAAAGATTATCCAGAAAATTTTACCGTTACAGATTGGAGTAATTTTACTTCTAATGATAAAGAATATATTTTATCTAAACAAAACTCAGACAATTGGTATCCAGAAATATTATCTCCTTTTCAGTTAGAAAATATTTTAATTAAAGAAGGCAGTTTACTTCTCAAATATAAAAGTGAAATAATAGGTTGGATTACTATACATCTTGTTTCTTCCAAGAGTATTCAAATTACCTCTTTCTTTATTGATAAAGAACACAGAAACACAAAAGCAAGTATTTGCTTAATTAGAGATGCCATAGAACGAGTCTATAAAAATGAAATAGCAGAGCAAGCAATTTTTATGTTTGAAGCATCTAACAAAACAATGCTTACACTTTCAAAAAAAATTGCAGGAGATAATAATACAGGAGCTTTTACAAAAGTTTGGGTGAGTCAAAAATTAATACAATAAATAAGAGTTTCTTTAAAGAAACTCTTATTTTGCTCTAATAGCTTGTACGGGGTCTAAACGAGATGCTGATAATGCAGGTATAATTCCTGAAACCAAACCAGCCAATGCAGAAACTATAAAACCTGTAGAAACATTGTTAAGGCTCATTCTGAGTTCTAAAGAATCTTGAGGGATAATGGTTATCAGAAATACCAAGAAAATGCCAATCCCTCCTCCTATCAAGCTCAAAAATACTGCTTCAAACAAAAATTGAAATAAGATAAAGTAGTTTTTAGCCCCTAAAGATTTTTGAATACCTATAATATTGGTTCGTTCTTTTACAGACACAAACATAATATTGGCTATCCCAAAAACCCCCACTAGAATAGCAAAAGAGCCAATAATTGCACCAGCAAAGCTAATTACACTAAAAATAGCTCCCACTTCTTTAGCTATCATTTCGGGACGATTGAGTGCAAAATTATCTTCTTGCATGGGCTTCAATCCTCTTTTGGCTCGCATCAAACCTTTTATCTCCCCTTCTAAATTCATTAAATCTTTATCATCTTCAAAGCCTTTGAGGGAAATGGTAGGTTGGATTCCAAAAATACTGACTTTATAAAGTTTTTCAAACATTCCAAAAGGGACAATACATTGGATATCTCGGCGAGGAGCACCTAAAAAATTCTCCCCCTCTCGTTCCATGATTCCAATGACCACAAATCTTCGTTTTTTAATTGATATTTCTTTTCCTATTGGATTACTAAATGGAAAAAGTTTTTTGGCTACTTCATCACCTATCAGTGTTACGTTTTTGCCTCCTTCCATTTCTTGAAGTGAAAAGTATCTTCCTTCTCTAATTTTAATTTCGGATACTTTGGAGTAGCCATAAGTAGCCCCTATGATGCTTATGCCTTCAATACTATTGGAAATATATTTGACTGTTGCGTTGCCTTTTACAGCATAAAAAGCCACTCCCGAAGCATGTTCAAGATTTTGTTCTAAAAACTTCATTTCGTCTTGTGAAGCAATAGGACGGTTGATATAACGCCACCAGGGATAATCTGGTCCAAACATCCAAGGCCATTTCTGAACATAAATTACTTTATCACCCAAAAAAGTCAAACTTTGCCTGATACTTCTTTCTAAAGAATCTACAATTGTAAAAATGGTTATAATAGCAAAAATCCCTATTGTAACGCCCAGCAAAGAGAGTACAGTTCTAAGCAAATTTGCTCTTAAGGCCTGAATAGCGAACGAAAAACTTTCCCAGATTAATCTTAAAAACATAATATTAAAAAGTAATACTTTAACAACGAATATATTTTAAAGAAATTGATTAATAGACATAAATATTTTGTTCTAAACGAGTTCTTTTTGAAAATATCGTTGTAGCCATGTTTCAGAAGCGATTTGCAACCAATTAGTTTTCAATGTTTCCAAGGTAGTAATTGTATTGTTGAATACCCATGTATCTGTTGTAATTTGTCCACTCTTAACAGCTTCCGAAATTTTTGGAAGTTGTACAGTAAATATCTGATCATTAACTTTAAAAGCTATTAAAGAACGATCTAGAAGTTTTATTTGTAATTTATTTTCAAGATTTTGGATAAAGTGTACTTGCTTGTCAATTGAACAACCTGAAGCTAAATTGATAGTTTCATCTACAGCTATGATAATGAATCTATTATATTCTATTTTTCCTGAAGCTTTAAGTGTTTGTTGGTGAGCTGTCCAGTTTTCTAAAAAACTTTTTAATTCATCAATAATTTGTTCTTGTTCTGATTTTGTAAATTCTCTATCTGCCTGATAAATCCAGATACGAGAGTTTGAAGGCATATTTTCAAAAGATGTGTACATAATTTATAAAATTTATAATCTGTCTTAAATAAAAACACCAAAAAAACACATAAAGTTTGGGCTTTTAGTGGTAGAATTTGTAATTTTAGAGAAATTTTTTGATTTAAAATCCTTTAAACAGATAAACTTTAATATGGATTTTCCTGTCCTGAGTTTGCTTATATTCACGCCTCTTCTTTTTGCATTGTTGGTATTAATTTTACCCAAACAATATCAAAATTATTATAAATGGATAAATTTTACTTCTTCAAGTATTCTTTTGTTGGTTAGTTTTTGGGTTTACACAAAATACCCTTCTCATTTAGCGGGAATTCAAGATATTAAGGGCTTCTTTCTTGTTGAGAAAGCCTCTTGGATAAGTTTAAACTTAGGTTCTTTAGGTAAAATACAAATAGATTATTTTTTGGGAGTAGATAGCCTAAACATATCTATTATTTTACTTGCTAGCCTTGTTCTTTGGATAGGCTCTTTGGCTTCATGGAATATCGAAACCAAGCAAAAAGGCTATTTTGCATTATATTTGATACTTTCAGCTTCTGTTATAGGATCTTTTTGTGCTTTAGATTTCTTTTTGTTCTATCTATTTTTTGAGTTTATGCTTCTGCCTATGTATTTTCTGATAGGTATTTGGGGTGGTGAAAGAAGAGAATACGCATCCATTAAGTTTTTTCTTTATACACTTACAGGTTCTATTCTTATTTTGATAGCCATGATAACGTTGTATATGTCTGTAAAAAGTCCTGAGAGTGGCTATTATACATTCAATTTATTGGAGATGACTCAAAGCAAGAACTTTGTAGGCAATAGTCTTTTAAGTATCGAAAATCAAAATTTAATTGCAGGCTTTTCACCTCGTTTCTGGATTTTTTGGTTATTAGTTGTTGGCTTCTTGATAAAAATTCCTGCTGTGCCTTTTCATACATGGTTACCTGATGCCCACGTAGAAGCTCCTACGGCAGTTTCTGTGGTTTTGGCTGGGATTTTATTAAAAATTGGAGGTTATGGAATTTTGAGAATAGCTTATCCTATTTTTCCTGAAATAGCTGTTCAATACAGTTATTGGATTGCATTTTTGGGAGTATTTTCTATTATCTATGGAGCATTGAATGCTTTAGCTCAACAGGATCTCAAGAAGATGGTGGCTTATTCGTCTATCTCTCATATGGGCTTTGTGCTGTTGGGTATAGGTTCTTTGAATGCAGAGGGCATCAATGGGGCTATTTTTCAGATGTTTAGTCATGGAGTTCTATCTGCTATGCTTTTTGTTATTGTAGGTATTTTATATGATAGAACTCATAGTAGAAAAATCGAAGATTTTAAAGGACTTTTAAGTGCTGTTCCTATTTATGGAAGTTTTGTAAGTATTGCCTTCTTTGCCTCTTTAGGTTTGCCTTTATTTTCAGGTTTTATAGGCGAATTATTTAGTGTTATGGGTGGTTTTCAGTCTGTTGTATTACCTATTTGGATGCCTATATTGGCTACATTAGGTATTATTTTGGGTGCAGGTTATTTTCTCTGGACACTCCAAAAAATGTTTTTGGGAAAACTTTGGCTCAAAAATACAGATTGGCAACTCCAAGACGTTAATAAAAGAGAGTTGTTGATGTTAAGTGTGATGGCTTGTATTAGTTTCATCATTGGTATTTTGCCACAACAAATTTTTCAAAATACCCAACAAGGGGTAATTACACTATTGCAATTATTAAAAATATGATTTTTGATGTACAAGAAGATAATGTTCTCCATGCCAAAACACTACAAATAGAAGGTTTTTTCTCTCATGAAGACTTCTGTAAATTGCTTGAAGAGCATCTACATACCTACAGAACATGGCTTATTAAGATAGAAAAAGCTAAATTTATTAGCTTTTTAGACTTAGAATGGCTTTGTAAATACGAACATTATGAACAAAAGATCGCAGTTGTTTTATCAAAAGATTTTTTTAACAAGGACAGTATTAATAGTCTGAATACAGAAATTATAGCAAAAAATTCTATTCGATTTTTCAATCATATACTCGAAGCCAGAGCTTGGCTTTTCTCATAAAATATCATAAAACTATGAAAGCTTCTCAGCTTTTCACGCAAAACATTAATTTTCAGCTTACTACCGAACAGCAAGAATTTGCCACAAAACTGGATAATTTTTTTCAGGATTCAGAAAAGCGTTCAACCATTATTTTAAGAGGTTATGCAGGTACGGGGAAAACCTTGATGGTGAGTAGCTTGGTTAGAATTGCCTCCAAAATGGGTTATAAAATTTCGTTACTTGCACCCACAGGAAGAGCAGCAAAAGTATTAGGCGGTTATGCCCACAAAAGAGCTTCTACAATTCACAGAAAGATTTACCAACAAACAGATACCAAACAAGGCAATTTCGTATTCAAAAGAGTTAAAAACTCTTCTGAAAAAACCATTTATATTGTAGATGAGGCTTCTATGATTTCAGATACAGCCGTTTTTGGTTCAAAAAGTTTGTTGAATGATTTGATTTCGTATGTTTTTGAGAATATGGGCTCTCAAAATAAGCTGTTATTGGTCGGCGATGTAGCACAATTGCCTCCTGTAGGAGAAAACTTGAGTGTAGCTTTGGATAAAGATTATATGACAAGCAAATATGATTTGGATATTATTTTTCAAGAGTTTACCCAAGTCATGCGACAAGAACAAAACTCAGGGATACTTTATAATGCCACTCTTATCAGAAATAGTCTGAAAAATGAGGATATAAAATTACAACTGAGAACTAAAGGCTACAAAGATTTTTATAAAATGACCAGCGAACGCCTTGAGGACGGACTCAGGTACGCTTATGATAAGTTTGGAATTGAAGATACCATTGTAATTTGTCGTTCTAATAAAAATGCAAATAATTTTAACCAATACATCCGAAGGGCTATCCGATTTGCCGAATCAGAAATAGAAGCAGGTGATTATCTGATGATTGTAAAAAACAATTATTTTGTACTCTCAGATAACGGTCAAGAAGGTTTCTTAGCCAATGGAGATTTTGTTCAGATTCAGAAAATCAGAAATGAAGAAGAAGAATATGGTTTTCGTTTTGCAACAATGGAACTCCGTTTGGTCGATTATCCTGATGCCCCTCCTTTTGAAGCAAAGGTTATCTTAAATTCTCTTTACACTGAACACCCCTCTCTACCCACAAAAGACTATGAGAGTCTTTATAAACAAGTTCTAGAGAGTTATGCTGATATTACTCAACAACGTAAAAGGCAAGAAGCTCTCAAAAACGACCCTTATCTCAATGCTTTACAAGTAAAATTTGCTTACGCCATTACTTGCCACAAATCGCAAGGAGGGCAATGGCAAGCAGTTTTTGTAGAACAAGGATTTTTAACTGAAGAAATGCTCAATATAGACTTTTTGAGATGGCTTTATACAGGACTAACAAGAGCAGAAAAAGAATTGTTTTTGGTAAATTTTAGAGATGAGTTCTTTGAGAGTAATTAAAAAGGGAGATGAAAATCTCCCTTTAATTTTTATGCTTTAATCGCTAACAATGGAATATTGGTTGTATAAACGACTTCTTCTGTTCTACTTCCATCAAAAATCTTGTCCCAGAAACTGCGTTTGTGTGTAAACATCACTATCATATCTGGTTTATAGACACGAGCAAATTCCTTCAAACCTCCATGAATATCATTTTCAGAGTTGGTATGTTGGAAATGCAATTCTAAACGGTTATAACTTAATTTTTCTTTTAAATCTTCTATAAACTTTTGATTATTGAAAGTATCTAACTTTACCATTTCAGGGTAATTTGGATACACATGCACCAATTGTAGGTTTGCATCAAAAATACGAGCAAGCTCCATTACTTTTTCAATTTTCTTTTCGGCGTTTACCAAGTCTGTAGCCAAAGCTATATACTCGATAGCTGTGCTTTGGTAGCCACTTGGAACAGCCATAACAGGTATTTCAGAATTTTGAATAGTATTAGAGGCATTACTCCCAAAAAACACCTTTTTCATACCACTTGAGCCTCTCGTACCCATGATAATTAAATCAGCTTTTTGTTGTTTAGCTACTTCACAAAGGCTTTCTGAAACTAATGGGCTTGTTCGTACCACATATAGAATTTCTCTTTTAGGCAAAGCTGTTACACCAAGTTTTTCAGTATATTCTTTTAACTCTTTTTCCTTGCTAACGACAAAAGCGTCTATCGCATCAGAATGTTGTTTACCTGTTAGTGTAACAGATATTTCTGGTTGTGAAACATTGACAAATACAAAACGGCATGCTGTTTCCTGATTGATTCTTAGAGCCAAATTGACTGCTACAGAAGCATTTTCGGAAAAATCGGTAGGAATGATGATGGTTTTCATTAAAGAAATAATTTGAGTTCCTTTGGTTAAAATTACATAAATATATGCCTTATCTACAAGACTTTAATCACTTTTTTTCATGAATTTAATTATTTGGGCAATCTAAATACTACTGAAAAGGTCATTCGAACCTTTATAGGTGTGTTTTTTTCTTTTCCTACAAACCATACTGGGCTTTCTTCAAATACTCTTATGACCTCTTCATCTAACCCATACCCTAAACCTTTTACAATTTTTATATTTTCTAACTTTCCTGCTTTATTTACAATAAATTGTACAAATACATATCCTTCTATTTTTTTATCAATAGCTGTTTGTGTGTAATAAATATTTTCGTCTAAATATTTATAAAATTTAGGATAACCACCTACTGGTTCGGGCATTTGTTCTGCAACTGTATAAACAGAGTCTATATTAATAGAGTTTTGAGCTTTGAGTACACCCTGAAAGCCTACAAAAAATAATAGCCATATCAGCCATTGTTTTATCATATATTCATCAAAACTGCCAGTTTTTGTGTATCTATACTTTCTGCACAAGCAAAATGCCCTTTGGGGCAGGCTTTGTATCCATGCAAACCACAAGGACGACATGGCAAATTTTGAGCCGTTTCTATTACATAAGATTTTTCTGACACAGGGTAAAATCCAAAATCAGTAACTGTTGAACAATATACAGCACAAACTGGAGCATTAAGAGCTGAAGCCAAATGCAATGGTGCTGAGTCATTTACATAATTCATTGTAGCTTTTTGCATCAATGCTGCCGATGCCAAAAGGTTTAGTTTACCTGCCAGATTATGTAAAAACGGGTGTTTTGCTTTCTCTTTGATTTCTTCACACAATTCAAAGTCTGATTTTGCTCCCAATAAATAAATATTAGTTTCTATCGGCAATAATTTAATGAATTCTATCCATTTATGTATAGGAAATTGTTTGGTAAACCAAACTGAAGCAGGAGCTATACAAATATATTTACTGTCTTGGTAAGGTTTTATTGTCTCAAAGTCGCTTATAGAGGGATAAAGTTTTGGTTTTGCACTTTTTTCATCTGTAATATGAGCTATTAAACTCTGATTTCTATCTATTTCATGTGTTCCTTTTTCGATTTTATGTTTTACCTTATGAGTAGCCCCCCAAGAAAACGGGTTTTTATCGAAACACATCTTTTCTTTTGCACCAGAAAAAGCCATAAATATCCCTGAAGAAGCATATCTTTGCAAGTTTACTACCAAATCGTATTTTTCAAATCTAATTTGCTTTAGAGTTTTCCAAAAGTTTTTATATTTATTTTGGCTCTTATCCCACACCAATACCTTTTTTAAGAATGGGTGATTTTGAAGTAACATTTCGTTACCTTTTCGTAATAAAAAAGTATATTCTGCTTCTGGATAATATGCATAAAGCTTCTCCAATACGGCTGTAGCTAAAATTACATCCCCAATAAAAGCAGTTTGTATAATGAGTACCTTTTGGTAAGTTTTTTTCATTAATTTTTTATTTTTGCATAAAAAAAATATACTTTTTGATAAACTTACGTCAAAAATAGCCATTTTTCAAGGAAAAATTTATACGATTTTTCATTTTTGCATGAAAAAAAATAAAAAAAGTTATTTTTTCCGAATATTTTTTTAAATTTGAATTCTACAAATAAAGCACACCATATGGCAGTTTTATCACAATCAGGAAAGCCCAAGAACTTTATATACGATAGAGCAAAGCATCATTTTTTAGGAAACTTCCCCAATGTTCTTCCTATAGAGCAAGCTTATGTTCATATTGGTATGTTTTTGGGATGGGTATGCGAGAATGATCTTTATAGTGATTTCTTCGAGGAAGAAGCAGCCTTACAAATTCTACGTTTCAGAAGAAGACAAATTAGTTGTTCCATTTTGAGTGCTGTTTGGGATGGTTACTTAGGTTCAGAGTTATTTAACGATGAAGGTAACGACTTTTGTGTATTTTATTATCAAAGTGGTCGTTATAAAAAGGATTACGAAAAAACCTTAGCAGCAGATTTACCCTCTATCTATCACGTAGAGGATAATTGGAAAAACTACGAAAAAATTGCTAAAAAGATTTCTGCTCGTTATAAAAAGTGGAAACAAGACGCAGGCGAAGACACAGAAGCATTATAATCCCTGCGTTACAATAGCTACACTTGCAGAAGTGCCAATTCTATCAGCACCTGCTTGTATCATACTTATTGCATTCTCGTAAGAGCGGATACCTCCAGAAGCTTTTACACCTACAGAAGTAGGACAAATACTACGCATGAGTTGTATATGTTCTACTTTTGCTCCTTCTTTGGCAAAACCTGTAGAAGTCTTTACAAAATCGGTTCCTGCTTCTACACACAATTGGCAAGCTAATTTGATTTGTTCATCATTCCAGTAAGCTGTTTCTAGAATCACTTTCAATATTTTTTCTCTTTCATGAGCTAATTTAGCAAGTTGTGCAATTTCTATTTTTACCCAATCATAAGAGCCATTGGCAAAGGCCGAAAGCGTCATAACCATATCCAGTTCATCTGCACCATCTTTGATAGCCGTTTCCATTTCTTGTCTTTTGGCTTGCGTTCTCTGATATCCCAAAGGAAAGCCTACTACTGTAACCGTTTTAATGTCTGTACCTCGTAAATCTCTATGGGTTTTTTCTACCCAATAAGGTGGTACACAAACTCCTACGAAATTATACTCTTTTGCCTCTCCTATCAATTTATCTATTTCGCTGGAGGTAGTGAGTGGATTTAAAATCGTATGTTCTATATAAGACGCTATATTATTCATAAATACTTCCTTGATGTTGAAAATCAAATTTAATAAGTTATTGAAACATAACCATAAAAAAAGACCTTTAGAATTTTAAAGGTCTTTTCATTTTTTTATTTGATAAGTAACAATTCTCTGTATTTTGCCAAAGGCCATGCTTCATCGCTGATAGTAAGTTCTAATTTATCCACAGCATAACGAAGAGGCTCAAAATAAGGTTTTACTTTCTCGCTATAAATTTTAGCTCGTTTTTTCACATCTTCTGTATTGTTTGCCTGCTTACGAGTTTCAATCATATCACGAACATTAGTTTGCAAATCATTCACATAATTAGCTATTTTCTTGACTGTTACAAGTGTACTCTCTACCAAAGCATCTTCAATACCTATTGCTTTCAAGCTTCTTACATATTCTACCAATTTATTTTGGTAAGAAATAGCAGTAGGAATAACATGATTTACAACCAATTCACCCATCATACGAGATTCTATTTGAATCTTTTTAATATATATTTCTAATAAAATTTCATAACGAGCATCTAATTCTCTGTGTGATAAAACATTGTGTTTTTCAAAAATCTCAATAGTCTTTTTACTTACAAAAGCCTCCAAAGACTCCACACAAGAAGTAACATTGGTTAAACCTTTTTTCAAAGCTTCTTTTTTCCATGCTTCTGAATAACCATCTCCTTCAAAAATAATTTTCTTACTATCTTTGATATAGCCTTTCAAAATATTGATAATAGCTGCTTCTTTCTTTTCACCTTTAGCTATACGTTTATCTACTTCCTCTTTAAATAGAGCCAACTGATTTGCCATAATTGTATTGATGACAATCATATTAGAAGAACAATTTGCAGAAGAACCTACAGCTCTAAATTCAAATTTATTACCTGTAAATGCGAATGGAGATGTTCTGTTACGGTCTGTATTATCTAAAAGTACAGGAGGTATTTTATTAATGCCTGTTTTCATATAGATATTCTCACCTTTAGAAACTTTTATAGTAGCTTTTTTCTCTAATTCATCTAAGATTTCACTCATTTGAGCACCCACAAAAACGGAGATAATTGCAGGAGGAGCTTCATTTGCACCTAAACGATGTTCGTTTGCAGCCGACATGATACTTGCACGCAATAAATCTGCATTATCGTGTACAGCCTTGATAACATTGATAAAAAAGGTTAAAAATCTTAAATTATCTTTTGCTTTGGTACTTGGTGAAAGCAAATTGATACCTGTGTTGGTTTGTAAAGACCAGTTGTTATGTTTACCACTACCATTGATACCTGCAAAAGGTTTTTCGTGGAAAAGCACTTTCAAATCGTGTTTGTCAGCAACTTTTTCCATTACATCCATCAAAAGCAAATTATGATCAACTGCCAAATTTGCCTCTTCAAATGTAGAAGCACATTCGAATTGAGCAGGAGCTACTTCATTGTGACGTGTACGAATGGGAATACCTAACTTTAAACATTCAATTTCAAAATCTACCATAAATGCTCTTACACGAGAAGGGATTGAGCCAAAATAATGGTCTTCTAATTGTTGTCCTTTAGGAGGAGTATGTCCAAAAAGTGTTCTACCAGTAGAAACTAAGTCTGGACGAGCATAATACATGGCTTTATCCACCAAGAAATATTCTTGCTCAGGTCCTAATGTTGCAATAGTACTGGTAACATCAGAATCAAAATATTGAGCAACAGATGTTGCAGCTTTATCTACAGCATGCAAAGCTTTCAACAAAGGCATTTTAAAATCCAAAGCCTCACCTGTATAAGAAACAAATACGGTAGGAATACACAAAGTCTTTGTCCCATTATCTTCCATAATAAAAGCAGGAGACGTTGCATCCCAAGCTGTATAACCACGAGCTTCGAAAGTAGAACGAATACCTCCACTGGGGAATGAAGAAGCATCTGGTTCTTGTTGAGCCAAAGCTGAACCTTTAAATTTCTCAAGTACTCTGCCATCACTTTCTAAATCGAAAAAAGCATCATGTTTTTCGGCTGTAAGTCCTGTAAGAGGTTGAAACCAGTGAGTATAGTGTGTTACACCTTTGCTCATTGCCCAACTTTTCATACCAGAAGCCACACTATCCGCCAATTCTAAGCTTATAGGCTGCCCTTGAGCAATAGCTGATTTTAATTTTTTGTAGGTGTCAGCATTCAAGTATTGTCGCATTGCTTCGTCACCAAATACATTGACACCAAAATAATCAGAAATTTTTTCTGAAGGGGGAGTTACTTTTACAAAAGGACGGTCTTGGGCTTGTTTTATAGCCTCAAATCTTAAAATTGACATAATTTTTAAAGATTTAGGATTAAATTTGATGCAAAATTATTAAAATTTATATACTTTTTAAATTTTTAAGTATAAAAAATGTCTTATTTTTAAAAAAAACCTTTTTTATTGATTTTAGAACCTTTAAATATTTTTTTTCGTTAAAATTAGGACATCAAAACTCTAAATTTTTATGAAAAAGTCGATTGTATTATTTTTATTTATCTTATGTCAGCAGTTTGTTTTTGGACAAAATTTTTCAGTAGGCCCTATTCTAGGATTGAACTACTCTAATTTACGAGGAGATAATACAGATAATAGTTCTGGTAAATTAGGTTTTGCTGGTGGTATTTTTGCTAATTATAGCATTACTGATGATTTTGGTTTAACAGGACAACTTCTATATAGCCAACAAGGTGCAAAATTTGAAGTTTTAGGAACAGAAACCTCCACTAATTTCAATTACTTGCAAGTACCTATTTTGGGTGCATACTATTTTGGTAAAAACAACTTCAAGCCAAAAGTGCTTTTAGGTCCTCAAATTGGCTTTTTACTCTCAGCAAAAGACAAAGATGGAAATGATTTAGACCCTAATGGGACTTTATTAGAGACAACAGATTTTGGAGCTACCCTTGGAGTGGGTTTCAATTACAATTTAGCTCCTAAAATTTGGCTAAATGCAGATGTTCGTTATAATTTAGGTTTGACAGATTTAGACAAGGGGACTACCAAGCTTTATAATTCTAACCTTGCTTTGATGGTAGGTGTAAGTATTGGCTTTAAAGATTATGATATGAAAAGTGGCTCTTTTTCAAAAAACAAAAAATAGTCAAAAATTATTTAAGTTTCATAAAAGGCAATAGAATTGAGTTTCTATTGCCTTTTTTTATATTTTTCAGTAAAAAAATTTCATTCATAAAACAAATATCTTAATTTGGCAATAAATTATTGTTACAACATGGAAAATCGTCATAACGCAATTCAGCAACCTGCAGAAATTTTATTAAAAGAAATTGAATTAGAAAATCAAATCAGGGAGCAACTAAATGAGACCCAAATATATTTTGACTATAACTTAGTACCTGATAAACAAGACCATAAAACGCCACTCATCAAACTTGACCTTATCACGATTAACAGAGAACATAATCAAAAATTTTTATTCCATTCAACCAAAGGAGGAAATAAGATAGCTATTTTAGAAGATATGATAGCTTATATTAGTGAATTCAAAAAGAATCAAGAGAGTTATCAGATAGAATGGTTAGATGCAAAAAGCAACGAAAAAGTACAAGTTTCGTGGTTTAGAGGAAACGATATTTTTGATGTATTGCAAAAATTCTATTATGATAAAAAGCAGAGCCGTTTTAAAATTCTTAAAATCAACTTAATGCCTGAAGCGTAATAATGCCTATAAAAACATTCAAAAAACTCAAAAACTATTTTATCCCCAAAAATTACCAATCTGATATTTCCGTTTTCAAAAAATCTGAAAATGTCATAGAAGCAACTTTGGTCGGGATTATATTCTTAACTGTTCTTATACCTTTAAATCTTACTCTTGAACTTTCCATAAGTGCTTCGACAGTTATTGGTATAATTGCTCTTTTGTTTGTTAGTCTATATTCTTTTAAAAAAACTGGATCCTTAATTTTATTTGGTAATGCAATAAGTTTTAGTATTTATTGTATAGTTTTAATTGGCAACATAGAAACAGGAGGAATCAAATCTCCTGCAATTGCTTCCTTTCTATTATCTGGTATTATTGCTTTTTTGTATGCTGGCAAAAAAATGGGTATTATTTGGATGTCTATAGGTATTTTATCCATAGTAACGTTAGGTATTCTTGAATTAAGTAATAATGGATTTAGTAGTAAATTAAATAGCTATCAGACTATCCTATTTGCTATTTTTACAAATTCGCTGTTGTCTATTTTTTTAATGTATATTATTCGTTTTTATGTTAGTGTTCTTAAAAGTATTAGTAGAAGAAATATTTTAAAAACAGAAAAAATGGAAAGATTTAATCAAGTACTTTCCGAACAGCAAAATGAAATTGAAGAAAAAAATAAAGAACTAGTAAATTTATACGAACAATTTAATAAACAAAATCAAGATCTCATCTTACAAAAAGAACTTTTACAAACACAAAACGATGAATTAACAAAAACTTATGAAGAACTAATAGATAGCATCTATTACACAAAAAAAATTCAGATGGCTCTTTTGCCTCAAATAGACCTTATGAAACCTCACTTTACAGATATGATGGTTTTATATAAACCTAAAGAAATTTTAAGTGGAGATTTTTATTGGTTCACATCTGTTAATGAATATTTATTTCTGATTGTTGCTGACTGTACTGGACATGGTATTCCTGGGGCTTTTATGACTGTTATTGGTAATGATTTATTGAATCATATCATTAAGGAAGATCAAATTTTTAGCCCTAAAGAAATTTTAAAAATGCTTGATAAAGAACTTAATAAAACTCTCCAACAAGATAAAGAAAAGCCTTACAATGTTACAGATGGTATGGATATAGCCATTTGCCGAATACATAAAAGTACTAAAGAAGTTTGTTTTGGAGGTGCCAAAAGACCTCTGTTTATTGTAAATAAAAATGGTGTCAAAGAAATCAAAGGCTCAAGAATAGGTATTGGAGGTTTGGCTAATATGGAAAAAGATTTTGAAGAACACTCTATTCAATCTACTACTGAAGATGTTTTTTATATGTCATCTGATGGATTTACTGATCAGTTTGGAGGTGAAAATGATAGTAAATTCCTAACGACTCATTTCAAAGAAAAGTTATTACAATTTTATCCAAAGCCTCTTGAATACCAAAAGCTTTATTTAAATGAGCTTCATGACACATGGAAAGGTTTTATCAATGAGCAAACTGATGATATTCTGGTCGTTGGATTCAAAATATAATCAGTTATTCCTCTATTGATAATTGAAAAGTAATGAAATGAACTAATCTCCTTTATACTTTTGTTTTTTAAAACTTTTATTAAATGGTTTTCTAGTTTTTTGGCTATTTCCTTTCTTAACAGGTTTTTGTTGTATCGTCTTTTTTTCAGGAGTACCATTTATCATTGGAAATGGGTGTTCAACGACTACAGGAATTTTCTTATTGATTAACTTCTCAATATCTTTCAAATAAGCTTTTTCTTCTGCATCTATAAATGAAATAGCTGTTCCTTTTGCTCCTGCTCTACCAGTACGCCCAATTCTGTGGACATAAGTTTCAGCAATATTAGAGGTTTCGTAGTTAATTACAAAAGCCAAATCATCCACATCAATACCACGAGCTGCAATATCAGTTGCTACCAAAACTCTTGTTGATTGCTCTTTGAAATTGGATAATGCTCTTTGTCGAGCATTTTGGGACTTATTTCCATGAATTGCCTCAGCTTTGATGTTTTCTTTCAACAATGCTTTGACGACTTTATCTGCCCCATGTTTTGTTCTAGTAAAAACTAAAACCGTTTTGATGGCTTTATCCTTCAAAAGTTCTAACAATAACTTGTTTTTGTTTTCTTTGTCAACATAATATACTGATTGATTGATTAAATCAACAGTAGATGAGACAGGTGTAACTGAAACTTTAAGAGGATTCATCAAAATACTTGATGACAACTTAATGATTTCTGGAGGCATTGTTGCAGAGAAAAAAAGCGTTTGACGCTTTTTAGGTAGTAAAACCAGTAATTTTTTGATGTCTGTAATAAAACCCATATCTAGCATACGATCCGCCTCGTCCAAAACGAAAAACTCAATCGTATTTAGTTTGAGCAAACCTTGATTGATAATGTCTAAAAGTCTTCCTGGTGTTGCAATAATGATATCAACTCCTTGTCGAATAGCTGTTACTTGTGGATTTTGATTAACGCCACCAAAAATAACTGTACTTTTCAGATTGGTATGTCGTCCATAAGCTGCAAAACTCTCTTCTATTTGTATAGCAAGTTCTCTTGTTGGTGTGAGAATCAAAGCTCGAGCTTTTCTGGATTTCTGTTGTGAAGGATTTTCAGAAAGAAGTTGCAAAATTGGGATTGCAAAAGCTGCTGTTTTGCCTGTTCCCGTTTGTGCAACAGCAAGTAAATCTTTTTTATCTAAAACAATCGGGATCGCTTGTTCTTGGATTGGTGTTGGGTTTTGATAACCTTCTTCGTCTAAAGCCTTTAAAATTGGCTCAACTAAGTTTAATTCACTAAATTTCATCGATTATTTTTTATGAACCTACAAAGATAGTTTATTTTCTTAACTAAAAGAATTAAGTAACTACCAAGCCATCAAGAAGCTTAGAAAGTTCAAGCAAAAAAATCAATATTTAGATTCTTTTTTGGTTTATGAAAAAACCTATCAAATTTTAAAATCTGATAGGTCTAAAATATTGGTTTTTATTAATTTACCACTTCGCCTTTTAGAGTCAGTATCAAAGATTTATTTTCTGCATTTGAAAGAATTGTAGCTGTTTTTGTAAAACTACCCACAGCATTCGCATTGTAGGTTACTTTTACATAGCCTGTCTGATTGGAAGCAATAGGTGTTTTTGTGAAATCGGCAACTGTACAACCACAAGAAGTTTGAATATTTTCCATAATAAGAGGAGCTTTTCCCGCATTTTTCACTACAAATTCTACAGTTATAGGTTTACCTTGTGGTATTTTACCCATATCACGTGTAGTATTTTGTACTTCAATAATAGCTTTACTTGTTTCATCTATATTTTTGAAAGACATTTGAATAGATGCAATAGAAGCCAAAATAACGAAAGTCAATAATAATCTTAGATTTTTCATAAACGTATTTTTTAGAGTGAAACCATGTCGTCTTGCAAGAACGTTACAAACATACAGAGCTTTTTTATAAGGCTGTGTTACACAATTCTTAATATTTGTTAATGAAATGTTAATGACAAAAAAGTATCTATTTTTTCGTTTAAATTTGTTTATCAGATTTTACAGATATGCAAAACCGAACCATTCAAATTTTAATAGCCTTAACACTTATCATGCTTATTGGGATAGGTGTTGCTCAGTTTATTTGGTTTCGGAAAGCTTTCGATTTGAAAGAAAAACAGTTCAATCATAATGTACACTTGGCTCTTAGAGGTGTAGCAGAGCGTTTTTTTGTCTTTACCAATCAAGCCGTTCCTGAAACAAGCCCTGTAGAACAACTTTCCAACAATTATTTTACGGTGATGCTCAACGCTGAAATAGATGTGAGTTTGCTTGAAGGGCTACTTGTTACAGAATTTTCTAAACGAAATCTATCTCTCGATTTTGAATATGGGATTTATAATTGCCAAAATGAACAGATGATTTATGGCAATTTCATTGAAAAAGAGAACAAATTTCGTATAGGCAAGCAGATTAAAGAATTACCCAAATGGGAGAAAGACAATTATTATTTTGGAATTTATTTCCCTAAAAAGAACCATGAACTCATAGCCGAAATGGATTTTTGGCTATTCTCTCTGATTGTATTATTAGCACTCTTAGGACTTCTGATTTATACCATTACCATGATTTTAAAGCAAAAAAGACTTTCAGAAGTCCAGAAAGATTTTATCAATAATATGGCTCATGAGTTTAAAACTCCGCTATCCACAATTTTAGTTTCCTCCGATTTACTCAAAAAACCTGTTATTCAGAAAGATACAGAAGCTACTAATCGTTATTTGGGCTTAATTCAAAACGAAACATTACGTATCAAGGAGCAAATAGAACGTATTTTACAAGTGGCTCAATTTGAAAAAGTGGAACTTCAGATTACTCGTTTTAGTTTGCATGAACTAGTAGAAAAAGTTTTAAATAGTTTACAATTGGTTTTGGAACAAAAAGAGGCACAAGTTATTTTAAGTTTGGATGCAAAAGAAGATTTGATTGAAGCTGACAACATTCATATTGAAAGTATGCTCCTTAATTTGCTTGAAAACTCATTAAAATATTGTGATAAAAAACCTATTATTCGAATACAAACATCTAATACTAATCAGTATCTTCAAATTAGCATTATAGATAATGGGATTGGTATTGATAAAAAGCATCATAAAAAAGTGTTTGAAAAATTTTACAGAGTTCCTACTGGTAATTTGCACAATGTAAAAGGTTTTGGATTAGGTTTGAGCTATGTAGAGGCTGTTTTAAAACGTCATAAAGGATATTTCACTCTCAAAAGTGAAAAAAGCAAAGGCACAACCATTGAAATTTTTATTCCTCATGTATGAAAACTAAAATACTATTTGCTGAAGATGATCCCAATCTTGGGAAAGTAGTAGCTGATTATTTGAATATTTCGGGTTATCAAACCATGCTTTATTCTAATGGTAAATTGGCTTGGGAGGCTTTTCTTTCTGAGTGTTTTGATATTTGTTTATTGGATGTCATGATGCCTGAATTGGACGGTTTTAGTGTAGCAAAACTTATTAGAGAAAAAAGCACCCATATTCCAATTTTATTTATCACTGCCAAATCTATGGAAGAAGATAAAATTGAGGGTTTTAAAATTGGGGCTGATGATTATATTTTAAAACCATTTAGTATTGAAGAACTGATTTTACGTATTGAAGTTTTTTTAAGAAGGAGTAAAAGTATTTCTACTCAACCCAAAGAAAAAAATACTTCTTTGGGCAAATACACCTTCAATTACACAAATTTAAGTCTTTCCATTGCTTCAAAAACCAAAGTACTTACACAAAAAGAAGCTGATATTTTACAAATGTTTAGGGATAATTTAGGGAATATTGTAAAAAGAGAGGAGTTGCTTATAAAAATTTGGGGTAATGACGATTATTTTTTGGGTAGAAGTTTAGATGTTTTTATTTCAAAACTTCGAAAATATTTGAAAGATGATGAAAATATAGAAATCAAAAATCACCATTCTATTGGTTTCCAATTAATTATACATCAATAAAATTTATTTTCTCTTTTCCACTGATACATTGGATTTATTGATAGGCTTTTTTAATTTTGTAACTCATTTATTCAACACGAGTTATGTTACAGATTCAATTTATCAGAGAAAATACTGAAAAAACTATAAAAGGGCTACAAAAAAAGCATTTTGCTGATGCAGAAGAAAAAGTAAAAGAAGCTTTGGCTTTGGATGCTCAACGCCGTGAAGCCCAAAAACAACAAGATGATGCCCTTGCCAAATCAAATCAGCTTTCTAAACAAATTGGTGTTTTGATGAAAGATGGTAAAAAAGATGAAGCTGAAAACGTAAAACAAGAAGCCAAAAGCCTTTCTGATGAAGCCAAAACTCTTGTAGAAAAAGCATCTGAATTAGAAGAAAAATTATATCAAATATTAGTAACATTTCCCAATTTACCTTCTGAACAAGTTCCTGAAGGTAAAACAGCCAATGACAATGTAGTGGTTGAATCTCATGGAGAAGTGCCTACATTACATGAAGGTGCTTTACCACACTGGGAACTCATTGTAAAGTACGATATTATCGATTTTGAGTTGGGTAATAAAGTTACTGGAGCAGGTTTTCCGTTTTATAAAGGAAAGGGAGCTAAATTGCAAAGAGCTTTAATCAATTTCTTTTTAGATGAAGCTGAAAAGGCTGGTTATTTTGAAGTACAGCCTCCTATTTTGATTAACAAAGATTCAGGCTTTGGAACAGGACAACTTCCTGATAAAGATGGACAAATGTATCATGCTACAGTAGATGATTTTTACCTGATACCTACAGCCGAAGTACCTATCACCAATATGTACAGAGATGTGATTGTAGACGTAGAACAATTACCTATCAAAAATGTAGGCTATACTCCTTGTTTTAGAAGAGAAGCTGGTAGTTGGGGTGCTGATGTAAGAGGGTTGAACCGTTTGCACCAATTTGATAAAGTCGAAATTGTACAAATTCAGCACCCAGAGAAGTCTTATGAAACGCTTGAGGACATGCGAGAGTATGTACAAGGGCTTTTGGAAAAATTGGAATTGCCTTACAGAGTTCTAAAACTTTGTGGTGGAGATATGAGTTTTACATCTGCCCTTACTTACGATATGGAAGTGTATTCTGCTGCTCAGAAACGTTGGTTAGAAGTGAGTTCCGTGAGTAATTTTGAAAGCTATCAGGCGAACCGTTTGAAATTGCGTTATAAAGGTGATGATAAGAAAACTCATCTTTTACACACACTCAATGGTAGTGCTTTGGCGTTGCCTCGTATTGTGGCAGCTATTTTAGAAAATAAACAAACTGAGGATGGTATCAATATTCCAAAAGTATTGCACCCTTATACAAAGTTTGAGAAGATATAAAAAGAAATTCACCTCGTTTGGTAAAACCCAAACGAGGTGAAATATAAATCATTAGATTTTGGGCAATGAAAATGTTGAAATTTTTAATTTTATTAATTATTGCACTATTAATCAATGGTATATGTAGATTTTGTTCAAATTTCAAACTAGATTATCCTGAGGTGGAAATGTCTTTGAATGAAACAGCTTTTTTAAAAGAAATAAAATTACACTATTCTTTTAGAGATATAGATCGTTCATTCAAACTGAAAGAGAATAGTGATGAGTATGATTTTTATATAGATGTTGAAAATCTTGATGAAATCAATATTCAGAAAATTAGTGAGGAAATCATTGAGAAAATGGAAACAGAAAAGATACTCGATAAATCCATTCAATATATTAGGTTTTTCTATTCAGAAAAAGAAAAAAAGAAATCTTTAGACTTTGAAAAACAGTATTCTGGAGATTTTATTTCAGATAATAACTAATAAAATTTATAATTAAAACTTCACAATAGCTCTTAAATTCAAAAATCTTGCTGATAGGGCATTGGGAATGGCGTATCTTTGTCTGTTCAGATCACTTACCCAAGTATAAGAGATTACATTATTGATAGCCAGTAGGTTTAGAATATCTGCTCCTATCCATAACGACTGAAAAACCGTTCTACCTCCAAAACGAACTCTATCCACATATTTAGAAAAACCTACATCTACTCTTCTAAATGCCTTCCCTTGAAAAACATTTCGTAATTCAGGATTATTAGGAACGTTAAAAGGCAAGCCTGTTCCCCAAACCAAATTCAAATTCATTCGCCAAGTAGGGTTATTAGGCAAATGGTCTTCCAAATACATTCCTAAAGTAAGTCTTTGATCTGTAGGGCGTCTGAGATAACCTTTGTTATCAAAATCAACATCTTCTTTGGTTTGCATCAAACTCATTGAAAACCAAGATTCTGTACCTTTAATAAACTCCCCACTTATTCTACCATCCCAACCCACTGCATAGGCTTTTGCTCCATTAGTCGCATAATATCGCAGGCGTACATTATCAACATCATAAGGCACTACATCCCATAAATATTTGTAATACAATTCATTAGTAAGCCTAAAGTTTCTATCACCAAAGGCTTTAAAAACATAATCGTTACCCACTACAGCATGGATAGATTTTTGAGATTTTAGATTTAGATTTAAATTACCTTGAAAGTCTCTTAGCTCTCTAAAAAATGGTTGCTGCTGATATACTCCTACTGCTCCTTTCCAAATCATATCTTTTCGACCTCGTGGTTTGATAGCATATTGGAGTGTTGGGCTTACAAGAAATTCTTTGTTTATACTCCAATAAGCAAGCCTTACACCATAAGTCAGGGTTTGATTGGTATCTATTTGAATAGTATGTTGAGAATATGCTGAAAAACGACTGCTTTCTAAGGTATTGTCTCTAAAATTTCTATAAATAACGTTCACAAAGCCTACTGAATCTGTAAAATTATACTCTTGAAGTTTGTCATTGATATTTTCATAAGAATATCTTAATCCAAATTCAATTTTGTGTTTGGAGTTCAAATCATACACAGAACGATTTTCAAAGGCATAAATTTGAGCTTTCAGTCGGTTTCGTAAATACAAGTATTCTGAGCCTACCCCTACAGTCGTAACACATTCATTAAAACCTTGTGTTCCAAAATTAGGATTGATTTCACATAATCTATATCCACCTTCCACATCAGAATACTCTTTTTCAGAAGTAAATACTTGTGAGAGTATCCAATTAGTTGTTAGCTTATTATTTGGTTTAAAAGTTAGTTTAAAAGCATTTTGAGTAATGTCATAATCCATTTTTTCTTGCCCTTCAAAAGCTACAAAAAGTCTTAATACCCTATTAACGGTACCAAATGTTGTTTCTTGAGATTCAGGACTTACCAAATAGCGATTTTGAGCATAAGAAGTAAGTAAACTTAATGTCAATTTTTTTGAAAACTCATAGCTTGCATATCCCTGAAAATCAAAAAATTGAGGCAAATATTGTCCTTTTACAGGCAAAGTATTTAATAAATATCGAGAGCTTTTACGCCTTACACCTGCTGTATAACTGAATTTCTGATTTTTACTAATCCCTTCTATATGCCCTTGATTATTAAGGATACCAAGTGTTAAAGAGCCTCCATTTTTGATAGGTTCTCTGTATTTTACATCCAAAACAGAAGAAAGCTTATCCCCATATTTCGATTGCCAGCCTCCTGAAGAAAAAACCACATCTCCAGCCAAATTTGGGTTGATAAAACTCAAGCCTTCTTGCTGTCCTGCTCGTATCAAAAATGGTCTATATATCTGAATATCATTTACATACACCAAATTTTCATCAAAGCTACCACCTCGTACTGAGTAAGTTGCAGAAAGCTCATTATTACTTACAACTCCTGCCAATGTCGCCAATATTTTATTAAAATCCCCAAATGCAGAAGGCATTGCTTCAAGTTTTTTAGCATCAAAGCGAGTAATACTCACCTCCATACGTTGCAAACTATCTTTTTTCTTGGCAACAATATCAATACCTTTGATTTCTGCTACTTTAAACACAAAATTTAGCTCTGTGATGCTACCCTCCAAAACTCTCACTAAAGTATCTTTACTAAGTCCCAAATAACTAATCTTGAGTGATATATCTATATTTGCAGGTATTTCCAAACGATATATTCCTTGTGGATTGGTAGTTGTTCCTATTCTGTAATTAGGAAGAGCCAACACAACAAAATCTAAGGGCTTGCCTAACTCATCTGTTATTTTGCCTTGTATAATTCCTTTTTGAGAAAAGGTTTGAAAAGAAAGAATAAAAAAGAGGAAAATTAATAATCTTGACATTGATAATACTGGTTTTGACAAATATACACAAAGAGTTCATAAGAGCCTTTGTTGTTGATTTAAAACTTTACAAGATTTTTATATAAAATATTGTTTATCAGATTATTATCCAAACATCAATTTTGTATTACATAAAAACTACAAATAAATATTCTGTTTATTACCAGTTTTTTATAATTTTGTTTTCCCTAACAACTGAAAAACAAACAAATAGCCAAAATGAAAAAACATATACTCATCTTATTTCTTTGCTTTGTTGGAATTATAAACTCTTCTAAAGCAACGCATATCGTAGGAGGAGAACTCCAAATGACATTTATTTCTGGTACAACTTATCGTTTCAACCTGAATATGTATTGGGATAAGACATCCACAGTGAAAGACAACAGCATTACCATTGGTATTTACAGAAAATCTAATAATGGAAGAGTCCAAACCCTAACACTTCCTTTAGTTTCTGAAACCAATTTATCTTTCCCTGTTGATTCTTGTACTAATCAAATACTTTTACGTTTCACACGTTTGGTATATGAAACACAAGCTACACTTGTATTGGCCGACTACTCTGACGCTGCTGGTTATTATGCTATTTGGGATAGATGTTGTAGAAACAATGCAATTTCTAATATTACCAACCCTGGTGGAGCAGCCAATGCTTTTTATCTAGATTTTCCAGCCATACAACAAGCAGGTAATCCTTTTATCAATAATAGTCCAGCATTTTCTACTCCACAAGCAAGTTATTTGTGTTTAGGAGGTGATTTTACTTTTAATTTTGGAGCTACTGATGCTGATGGGGATAATTTAGTGTATTCTATGGATACACCCTTCAATGGTATAGGAGCTAGTGGTAATGCTATTCCAAATCCTCCAGCAACTTATCCTTTTCCTCCATCTCAAATCACTTGGGCACCTGGGTTTTCAGCTACCAATGCCATTCCCAGTACTTTTGGTTTCCCGCTTACTGTTGACCCTACCACAGGTGTTCTTTCTGGTAAGCCTAGTCAAGCAGGTTTGTTTGTTTTTTCTGTAAAATGTGAAGAATTTAGAGGTGGTATTAAAATTGGAGAAGTAAAAAGAGATTATCAGATTTTAGTTAAAAACTGTCAAGAATTAAATCCAACACCTCAAACTCGTTTACAATTGCCTAATGGAAGTATTTATCAAGAAAACACATTATTAGATTTGGATGCTAACCAAGCTCTTTGTTTAAATTTACAGTTTTTTGATACTCCTGGACAAAATATTAAAATGACTTATTATCCTATTAATGATAATGCTAAAAAGTTAACTCTCAACAATTACCGTCCATTCAGAAATGCAGGAAATCAAACAGTAAGTGCTGTTACAGTTAATTCTTCTGGTATTGGAGTTGCAAAATTCTGTTGGAAAGAATGTTTATATAGTTTTAAAGGTGATGAAATTTTTGAATTTGGTATTATTGTAGATGACCAAGGTTGTCCAGTAAGAGGAATTGATACATTATTTGTAAAAATGAAGGTACGTCCTAAATTTAACAACCCTCCATCACTTACTATTACTCAAGCTACACCCAATTTTGATATTCCCACACTTACAACAACTCCCCTACTCACATCAGGACAAGAAGTAAAAGCTACTTTCCAAGCATTTGACAAAGACAATGACTCTTTAAGTATTTTTGCAGTAGGTAGAGGTTTTAATATTGATAGTTTGGATATTACTTTCACACCTAAAGAGGGAAAAGGCAGATTTACCACAGATTTTATTTGGCGACCAGATTGTCGTTTCATCAAAATTAATGGACAAAACGACCAATTTATCATAGATATTATTTTAAGGGAAAAAAGTAATACTTGTAATGTTGCAGATGATACGCTCACTCTTAAAGTAAATTTAAAAGATGCTTTCTCGAATGTGGATAATTTCTTGCCTGCCAATACATTTACACCCAATGGTGATGGTGTCAATGATGTTTTCCAAATGGAAGATTTACCACAAGTAGCAGATTTTAATAGAATTTTGCCTTCGGATAACTGTTTATATCAATACAATGGAATAAAAATTTATAATCGTTGGGGAAAACCTATTTTTGAAAGTAAAGACAGGAACTTCAAATGGGATGGTAGTAACTTACCCATGGGTGTTTATTATTATGTAATAGATTACACCAGTAGACGCTATAAAGGAAGTCTCAACTTAGTGAAATAAAAATAAAGCCTCTTTTACAGAGGCTTTATTTTTGTAGTAAAAACGTACCAGAATTTTTAATCGTATTACCTATCAAGTCTTGTACTTCACAAGAATAGATATATACACCCGTAGGCATTGCTTTTCCTCCAAAATTCCCATCCCAACCTTCTCCCAAAGCAGATGATTCAAACAATTTTTGCCCATTCTGATTAAAAATTGACATTTTAAAATTCTTAATAAACAAACCTTTTGGGAAAAACGTATCATTCAATCCATCACCATTAGGTGTAAAGACATTTGGAAAAAATAGTCTTACAGGTCTTTCTATACGAATTAAATTTGAAAAAGACTCTCCAGTTGCTGTAATAGCCTTAATTCTATATTGGATAATCTGATTTTCTAAATCTTCCTTAGTATCTCTGTAGTTGGTGGCTGTTCCTGCAGGGAAATTATCTATTGCACCTCCAATACTATTTACTTTAACAACTTCATAGGCTATAACAGCCTCATTATTAGAATTTTTATAGGGTGTCCACTCCAAAAATCTTTCTTCAGGGCTTACATCTTTCCCTCTCAAAATAACAGGACAAGTTGTTTCAGATGTAAGGGTCTTGACACCACAACTTGTTGTATATTCTACTGTATAACAACTATTTTTAGTTTCTTTACCAGAAAAGCCTAATTGGACATTGGTTGTAACATCTAATACTTTTCCATTTTCTAACACTTGATAGGTTCGGAGTTCTTCTTGAGCTTGTCCAGTGGCAGTCCAAGAGATTTGAAGCTTGTTATCAAGGCTAAATGAGGCATTTACTTTTTGTACTTTGAGTGGTAAGTTACTAAATGTAGGAAAAAATGGTTGAGAGAACGTATGAGTATTATTACACAAATCTCTCAAACGAATTTCTATTCTATGTTCTTGTCCTAAATTATTTAAGCTATCTATTTCTAAACTATAATTATCTTGGTTCTTATTCTCTATGACATCCAATATTTCAAAAGGTTTTCCTCCTTTTGAAATCACTATTTCATAACGAATATCAGCAAACACTTTTGGAATTGATACTTTTATCTTTCCATTACATGCAGAACTAATACCTTGCTGTTCTGCTCTAAATGAACTGGCTATATCACTTAAGTTGTTATAAATCTGAAAGTTAGAAACAGTAGTATCTGCATTCACTCCAGATTCAAAGCCATCACCTGTCGTTTTATTGAGATTGTATTCTCCTACAACACTGATATTGGTTGTTCCAGCAGGAAAAGTAAGAATAGCAGGATTAGTTGTTATAATTTGTTCATTACTACCAAATTTTACTTTGTATCTATCATAAGGAGTAAACTCAACAAATTCTACTTTGAGTGTCCCAGCACAACGAGTTAATTTTACTTTAGGTTTGGGTGTTGGTAAAACTTGAACATAGTTACTTCTGACTACACTTGAGCCACCACCACTAATTAAATTACCAATAAACTCTACTGTGTAAATTCCTGTTTGGGTATATGTATGTGTTTTAGTTGTTGTTGGGCTTTGAGCAGGAAAAAATTTATAAAGACGATTAGGATCTGGATTAAAATTTACACACCCTGCATCATTCATCGTAATGGGCTTTCCAATACAAACTCGTACTTGTGTAGCAGAGGGTATATAATCTTGTGCATAAAAGCAATTTGCTTGTCCAAAAACTGAATTGATGAAAAGAATGCTACATGCCAAAAACAATAATTTCTTCATAGGAAATAAGTTATTCATAGTTCCAAATATACAAAAACTTATAAAACCAACATACTAAGAGCTTCATCTTCTTTAGCTCTCATGGTTTGTTTATCCATTTTTGTTTTATCCTTGTAACCTAGTAAATGTAACACCCCATGAATCATTACTCGGTGTAATTCTTGCTCAAAAGTAACTTGTAGTTTACCCGCATTTTCTTTTACTCTTTCAATACTTATAAAAATATCGCTTTCTATTTTTCCTTTTTCTTCAGAATTATCAAAAGTAATAATGTCTGTATAAGTATCATGGTCGAGATATTCTACATTTATTTGATGTAAATACTCATCATCACAAAAGATAAAATTCAAGTCTAAAACTTTTTGCTTTTCATTTTCTACAACACCCTTTATCCATTTTTTAAGTTTAAGTGAGTTTTTAAGTTTGAATTCTATATTTTCTTGAAAAAATTGTATCGCCATAATTTATATGTAATTGATTTGTATAAAATTTAATCTTTGAAAGCAAAAGGCTACAAAATAATTTGTAGCCTTTTATTAGTCTTATTTAAAAGCATCTTTATAAATCTGTCTATATTTCATAGCCAGCTCTTTGTATTTAGCTGCATCAGGGCTTTTACGTTCTTCAAGAGTTTGGGCAAATACGCTGAGAGCATATATATTATGCTGAATGCGATATGCATCTTTTCCGTTGTAATTATCATTTAAATACGCAAGAGTAAGATCAGCCTCCTTACCTATCTTCTGATAAAGTTCTGTAGCTTTCTTTTCTTCTCCTGCTTCAAAAAGTAAAGGAACTAATTGTGCTACATATACATCATAAGGTATTGATTCTATGGGTATTACTTTAAGAGAGTGTAACATCAATTCTTTAGCTTTATCTTTTTTACCTTCTGCAATAAGTGCTTCTGCTATTTCTACAATATTTTCACGAGCTTGAGCAATAAACCCTAAATAGTCTTCATTATGATACACTTTCGGATTATCTAAACCTCTCCATGTCATTTTTCTTGTTATTTCTTTACCCTTAAAGGTTTGTTTCTTTTCTTTCATGAATAAATCATAACTCAAATCTGTATTGACATAAAGCTCTTTATTTTTAGGCGTGCTAATACCCACAGGTACAGGCAGTAACCTATATGCTAAACCTTCGATTTGCATATAATCTTTTAAGCCTAAATAATCATCAGCACCCAATTGTGTAGCAAAATAAATAGGACGTTTCCAGTGATTATTAACAATAATATCCAACATGATTAACTCATCTTTATCTATACTTTTAGCAGGTAATTGCCAATACATTGGATATTTGAGTAATGTATCAGCTTGTGCGGGTAAAAATCCTGATTTTTTAATAAAATCTATATCTTTTTCTATACTTAATAAAAGTTTTTGTGAAGGCAAAATTGACTCTCCTTTATCATCTAAAATATATTGATTCTTTTGTTTTAATAAATCTAAGTATTGGTCTAATGGAATACCCTCTCCCATCAGCTTTTTAGCTTCTTTTTCAGGTAGTATAGGGCTTGGTTCAACAGATATCACATCATTTGTACCTGAACGATACAAAGGTTCTTCTAATGAAATAGGTAAAGGGTCTGAATCGTAAGCAGGTAATTTCATTTGAGAAATATACCAATCTGTCCCCAAAAGGCTTGTATTACAAACTCTTACATCAGTACGAAAACCTTCTACTTCTTGAGCGTACCACAAAGGAAATGTATCATTATCACCTCCTGTAAATAAAATAGAATTGGGTTCACAAGAACTCAGTAGATTTTTTGCTGAATCCACAGAATAATATCTTCCCGAACGATTGTGATCATCCCAACCTTGTTGCAACATCAAAAATACACAAGCAACACCCAATACACCTGCAACACTCCAAGCAACCGGATTTTTATAAGTAATGCCTGCTGTTGGGTCTTGAGGGGTAGGTTTATTTTTGGATAATACTCCTTCTAAAATTTCTATCAAACCTAAAACTCCAAAACCCATCCAGATAGCAAAAGCATAAAATGAACCTACATAGATATAATCTCGTTCACGTGGCTCAATAGGAGGGGAGTTTAAATAAACTATCAAAGCCATACCTGTAAGTAAGAATAATAAACCTATAATTCCTGCTGTTTGTTTATTTCGTAGAATATTAAAAACTATTCCTACTATACCCAAAATAAGAGGGATTGCAAAGAAGTTATTTCTTGCTTTATTTTTTGCCAAGTATTCAGGTAGATTTTTACTAGAGCCACCCAATGCTATTCCTGCATCTTTAATATCACTTTCTCTTCCTATAAAGTTCCAAGCAAAATAACGCCAATACATGTGTCCAAGTTGAAACTTAAAGAAAAATTTCAAGTTATGGTACATAGTAATGGTTTCATCTTCTTCTATGTTTAACCAACTTCTATATAATCTATTATGTCCTTGAGAGGTGCTATGAATACGGGGAAAAAACATTTGCCTCACCTCTGGCCCATAAATAGGTTCTCTTGCATAATTAACAATCACATATTTTCCTTGTTTTTCATCTTTTTTATAGATTGGAGTTTCCGTAAATCCTTGATAATAACTCATTTGGCGTTGTTCTATTTGCATTTTCTCATACAACTCTTGCTGGCTTGTAAAAATAGGTCCAAAAAGTAAAGGACGGCTTCCGTATTGCTCACGGTTTAAGTAAGAGATAAGTGTTACTAAATCTTCTGGGTTATTTTCATCCATTGGAGGGTTGTAAGCCGAACGAATTAGGATAATACCATAGGATGCATAACCTATTAGAACAAGCGTAAAGCTCAACATTCCAATATTTAATAGTACTTTTCCTTTTTTGATAGAATACACAATTCCATAAATTATTCCTCCTATAATTAATAAACCTAAAAATAAGATACCTGAATTGAATGGTAAACCGATTGTATTTACAAAAAACACTTCTATTTTTTTAGCCAATGTAGGAAGTCCAGGTATTAACCACATCAAAAATACTAAAATAGCTGAGCCAGCTAAAATCGAGTAAATTGTGCCTTTTAGAGTAACATTTTTAGATTTATTAAAATAATAAATCATGGCAAGTGCTGGAATCGTTAAGAGGTTCAAAGGGTGAACACCAATGGAAATACCTATCAAATAAGCTATTAATAGTAACCAACGATTTGCCATTTTTTCTTCCTTCACAACATCCCACTTCAGCATTGCCCAAAATATAAAACCTGTTAGAAATGATGACATAGCATATACTTCGGCTTCTACTGCAGAAAACCAAAAAGAATCTGAGAATGCGTAAGCCAATGCTCCAACAGCACTTGCAAACATGATGCTGTGTGTTTGAGCTTTAGTAGGTTCAAAATCAGGCTTATTGTAGTTAAAAAACTTAAGAGCTAAAAGAGAGATAGTCCAATACAAGAAAAGTATAGTAAATCCACTGCTCAAACCAGAAGAAAGATTGACCATATAAGCTACTTGTGAAGGCTCAGAAGCAAGCATAGCAAACATTCTATTTACAAGTAAAAAGAATGGTGTACCAGGAGGGTGTGGAACTTCTAATTTTGCAGAAGCTGAGATAAATTCACCACAGTCCCAGTAACTTGCTGTGGGTTCTAAAGTAAGTAAATAGACTGTAGTAGCTATCAAGAAAGCTATCCAGCCCAAAATCGTGTTAAGTTTTTTGAAATACTGCATTGAGTAAACTAAATTTAGTTAAAATATTGAAGTTTTTGTAATCAATTTATTTTTCTTGCGTCTTGTTTCTACGGTCTCATCTCTAAACTTACTGCATCATCAAAAAAGCTTTGATATATTCTTGAATATCACCGTTTAATACATTTTGTACATCTGTACGTTCCACACCTGTACGTACATCTTTTATGAGTTTGTAAGGATGTAGAACATAGTTCCTGATTTGAGAGCCAAAATCTATTTTTTTCTTTGTTCCTTCTATTTTATCTTTTTCTTCTTGGCGTTTTTCAAGTTCCAACTGATATAAACGAGATTTTAACATTTGTATTGCCTTATCTCTGTTTTGATGTTGTGAACGTTCTTGCTGACATTCTACAACAATTCCTGAAGGCTTATGTCGAACTCTTACAGCTGTTTCTACTTTATTTACATTTTGTCCACCTGCACCACCCGAACGGAACGTATCCCAATCCAAATCAGCAGTATTGATATTGATTTCAATGTTATCATCTACCACAGGATATACAAAAACAGATGCAAATGAGGTTTCTCTACTACCTCCCGAATTGAATGGTGAAATACGCACCAAACGATGTACCCCTATTTCAGATTTAAGAAGCCCATAAGCAAACTGCCCTTCAAACTCAAGTGTTGCAGATTTAATTCCTGCCACATCTCCCTGTTTCAAATGCACTTCTCTTACAGTAAAGCCGTTTTTTTCGCCCCATAAAATATACATACGCATCAGCATTTCTGCCCAGTCGCAACTATCTGTTCCACCTGCCCCAGGATTAATTTCTAACATGGCATTGAAACTATCTTCTTCAACACTCAACATTTTCTTAAACTCCAGTTCCTCTATGGCTTCTGTAATTTTCGCAAATTCTTGGTCTATTTCAGTCTCAGAAACTTCATTGTTTTGATAAAACTCATATAAAACATCAAAATCTGCATCCATTTGTAAAAGAGCACTCATAGGTTCTGTCCAAACCTTGATGTTTCTAATTTCCTTTAATAAAGCCTCTGCTTGTTTAGGATTATCCCAAAAATCTGATACTGTAGTACGTTCTTGTTCTTGTTCTAAAAGAACTTTTTTATGATCGTAGTCAAAGATACCTCCTTAAAGCTGAGATACGAGCTTTTGATTCTTTAATTTGTTCTTGGTTCATGGTTTTATAAAAATATTTGCAAATTTAGAAAAAGTCTTGAATTGATTGCCAAATACCTACGAGTATTTACACGACTTCATAGGGGTTTTATTTTGTTTTTTTATATTTTTTTATCATCTTTATTTTTTTGAACGTTTTTTGATATTAAGAGTATTTTAATTTTTGATGATTAACGCAATCATGTATGAAATTAAGTTTAAAGTTACCATTTATAAAAAAAGACACTTTTGGGCATATTATTCCTCTAAAAAGGCTACTTGTTTCATTGATAGGCAGCCTTACTTTTCCTCGTTTAAATTGGATTAATAAAACACATTTTAAAGGAAAAGATATTTTAGAAAAACTGCCCAATACAGGTGTTTTATTTGTTTCTAATCATCAAACTTATTTTGCTGATGTGATTACAATGCTTCATGTATTTTGCACTGTAAATTCTAAAATCACTAAAAATACTAAAAATCCTTTTTATTTACTAAAACCACGAACCAATACTTATTTTGTAGCAGCCGAAGAAACCATGAAATCTGGTTTTATTCCTCGTCTGTTTGCGTATGTAGGTGCTATTCAGGTAAAAAGAACTTGGAGAGAAGCTGGAAAAAACATTAAGAGAGAAGTAGATACACAGGATACAGCCAATGTTGGGAGTGCTTTGGAAGATGGCTGGGTGATTACTTTTCCACAAGGAACAACCAAAGCTTTTGCCCCAGGGAGAAAAGGCACAGCCCACATCATCAAACAATACAAACCTCTTGTTGTCCCTGTTGTTATTGATGGTTTTAGAAGAGCTTTTGATAAAAAAGGTTTAGTTCTTAAAAAAACAGGTACACAACTCAAAATAACTTTCAAAGAACCCCTACAAATTAATTATGAGGATGATGCAGATATTATTTTGGAACAAGTGATGGATGCGATAGAGCAATCAGAAAAATTCAAGTTTAAATTTGATAGCCCTGAAGGTAAATAAACGGATTCATTTCAAAATATTTTTTTTTCTCAAGGTTTTCTGTATTTTTGCACTCCGAAAACATGAAGACCAAAAAACACATATCTATTTTTGCACTCTTGCTTTTATTGTTCTGGATTTCAGGAACAATAAGCTATGCTTTTTCGCAAAAAGGATTCTGTAACAAAACTGAACAAAAAGATAAAAAGCCTACACAAACAGAAATTTCAGCTTATCAGGTAAAAGCCTCTATGCCTGTAACTTCTACATCTTTTGTTCAGGCTATTTACTTTTTGATTTTTGAAACACCTTATGTCGTTTTAAATAATATTTCTCATTATTTTCAAAAACCAATTTTCAGAGTTTCCTTCTTTGAAAAAGTTTTTGAGCATATTATAGCACCCCAAGCCCCGTAATTTAACTTTCCAACATATTAAGATTAAGCTGTCTTTGATATTTAATAAGGAATTATCATTTACAACTTATCTTTTATAATTCATATCTAATTTTAAATCGTTTATTCACAATTTTAAATAATCTAAATTATCATGAAAAATCGTTCAGTTATTATTTTCCTGACGGTTGTAATTGCAATTTTGTGTATTTACTCACTATCCTTTACTTGGGTAGCCAGAGGTGTACGTAATGATGCAAAAGCAAAAGCAACCAACAAAGAAGGCATTGAAGATGCTGTTAAAAGACAAGAGATTTTAAGAAATAAATCTTATGAAACTGTTTTTGATATTGGAATCGCTCAATATGACTATAACAGCGTAAAGAAAAGAGAATTAGGCTTAGGGCTTGACTTACAAGGTGGTATGCAATTCACTTTGCAAGTATCTCATGCCGAGTTACTTAAAATTTTAGCAGGAAGAAGAGCGAAAGAAGCTGTTTTCCAAAAAGCATTGGCTAGTGCTAAAGAAAAACAGAAAAAGAGTTCTACTCGTTTTACACAACTTTTTGCTGATGCAGTAGAAGAGTTGGCTCCTAAAACGCAATTGTCTCGCTTTTTTGTAAGTTCTACCAATTCAGAAATTACTCTACAATCATCTAATAATGATGTAATTAAGTTTCTTGACAAGAAAACAGAAGAAAGTGTTGATATCGCTTTTAGAATTATTCAAGACCGTGTTGATAAAACAGGTTTGGCAAACCCTAGTATTTCTAAAGTACCCGCTTCTGGTCGTATTCAAATTGAATTGCCTGGTGTAGAAGATCCTGAAAGAACCGAAAAGCTTTTGAAGAGTCAAGCCAAATTAGAGTTTTGGGGAGTTTATGATTTCCAAGGCTTAGCAGGTGGTTTTAGTCAATTTGTAGATTATGTAAACAAAACTGAAGCTTCAAGCACAACAGGTTCTAAAAAAGAAGGTAATACAGATGCCAACCCTTTTGCTAAAAAAGATGATTCTACGAAAAAAGATGAGGTAAAACAAGATACAACTTCTAAAAAAACTGATACACTCAGCAAACCCAAAGCTGATTCTGTAAAGAAAAATGATACAGGTAAAAAACCTGAACCTAAAAAAGATACGACTAAGAAAGATACCACTAATAAAAACTCTAATTCTGCAGCTTTCAATAAGTTGTTTAGTATTGGAGCTGGCAATATTTTTTATGTAAAGTTAGAAGATACAGCACGTATCAATAAAATATTTGCAAAAGAAGAAGTAAAAGCGATGTTCCCTTCCGATTTTGTCTATATGTGGGGTGCTAAAGTGGATGATGAAGAAAAACTTGGTAATGGACAAGATAATCCAACAAAAAGCAAATTGCCTTTATATTTCTTAAAAGCTGGTGTTGATGGTGAGCCTTTATTGGGTGGTGATGTTGTAGAGAATGCCTTCCGTGATTACGACCCTCAGAAAGGTTATGGTGTAACCATGGTTATGAATGTAAAAGGTGCTCAAGATTGGGCTCGTATCACAAAAGAGAATATAGGTAAACAAGTTGCCATTGTTTTGGATAGAGCTGTTTATTCTGCTCCTACTGTACAAAACGAAATTACAGGAGGTAATTCATCTATTTCAGGAAACTTCACTTTAGAAGAGGCTCAAGACTTAGCAACTATCTTAAAATCAGGTAAATTACCTATCCCAACAGAAGTTGTAGAACGTGGTATTGTAGGTTCTTCTTTAGGACAAGAATCTATCAATCAAGGTTTGCTTTCTACATTGGTGGCTATTGCAGTAGTATTTTTATTTATTTATTTATACTATAACGTTGCTGGTCTAATTGTTTGGGTAGCATTGATTGCAAACATCTTCTTTACATTGGGTGTAATGGCTTCGTTTGGTACAGTCCTTACACTTTCTGGTATTGCTGGTTTTGTACTTTCTGTTGCGATGTCCATTGATGCGAACGTACTAATTAACGAACGTATTCGTGAAGAATTGCAAGTTGGCAAATCGTTTGGCGAGGCTGTTCGTATTGGTTATACAAAAGCATATAGCTCTATCTTAGACTCCAACATTACTACCTTTATCATTGGTGTAATTTTGTATTTGTTGAGTGAGGCAAGTTTGGTAAGAGGTTTTGCCATTACTTTGATGATTGGTATTTGTACATCATTATTTAGTGCTATTTTTATTACTCGTCTGATTACAGAAGTATTTTATGTTTCAAGAGGTAAAGCTCTTAGTTTCAAATCTGCATTCTTCAATAGTATTTTCCCTAAAACGAATTTCAATTTTATTGCTATTCGTAAGAAAGCATATATGTTCTCAGGAGCTATTATTTTGGTAGGTGCTATTTTAGCTGTGATACAAGGTGGTTTTACATTTGGTGTTGATTTCACAGGTGGACGCTCTTATGTGGTGGCTTTCAATAAAACGATACCAACCAACGAAGTTCGTGAAACACTAAGCAAAACATTCCAAGCAGGTACAGAAGTAAAAACATTCAATACTAGTAGCCAAGTAAAAGTTACAACCAACTATTTGGCTGATGATGCTGATGCTGACGCAAAAGTAGAGGCTAAACTCAAAGAAGGTTTATCAAAATATCAAGATGCAAAACCTGAAATTGTAAGTTTCACAAAAGTAGATTCTACTGTAGCTGATAGTATTTTGGATACAGCTCGTTATGCAGTAATTCTATCTCTTATAGCTATGTTTATTTATATTATTGCTCGTTTCCAATACTGGCAATATGGTTTGGGAGCATTAATTTCATTGGCTCACAACGTTTTAATTACATTAGCTTTTGTCCCTATTGCAAAAGTATTTGGTTTGAATTTAGAAATTGACCAAGTATTTGTTGCTGCTATTCTTACTGTAATTGGTTACTCTATCAATGACACGGTGGTTGTATTTGACCGTATTCGTGAATTTGCGAAGCAAAGCATTGATAGTAAAGACTTTGCGGGTCAGTTGAATAGTGCAATTAATGATACTTTGAGTCGTACAGTTGTAACAGGTATTACTACTATTACTTCAACACTTATTTTGTTATTCTTTGCAGGTGAAGTGTTAAGAGGATTCTCATACTCGATGTTCATCGGTATTGTGTTTGGTACATATTCATCTATCTTTATTGCTGCTCCTGCTGTATTAGATTTCGCAAGAAGAAAAAGTGCTGAAGAAGCAAAGAAAGAAGAGGAAAAAAGATTAGCTGAAGAAGCAAATGCTAAGACTGAAATCAAATCGTAATTGATTTTGTTTCCTTATAAAAAATAACCTGCAAGAAACTTAAACTTGCAGGTTATTTTTTTATTTTTACATCTAAACACTAAAATCTTATCTTGCACGTTTTTTGTATTAGGTAGATTTGTATTAAATTTTAGGTAAAATGATGATTATGAAAAAATTTCTGGTGATTATACCTGTGGCTCTGCTTACGGCTGTTGTTTGGAGCTTAGGTTTGTGGAAGAAGAATGCAGATGATACACCCACTGCCAATTTATTCCAAATATCAAAAGCAAATAAAATTTACTGTACTTTAGATACTAATATTAGTTTACGTCCCAATGGTATATTTGAGAAAAAAGCTACTACAGTTGTCTCTCTTATTGTAAATCGCCATTTCAAAAGAATGCAATTTGATGATTCTGTTTCTGCTAATATTTTTGATAATTTTATTGAAGAAATTGATGAAAACAAACTTTATCTTTTACAATCAGATATTGAAGATTTTAAAAAATATCGTCTATCAATAGATGATGAACTTCGTCAAGAAAAAAACAACCTCAATACAGCTTATTATATTTATAATATTTATTTAAAGCGTGTTTATGAGCGTTTAGAAAGAAATAAACTACTTGTCAAAGAAAAATATGACTTCAGTGCTGATGAATACTACGAAACAGACCGTAAAAAAGTCGGTTATGCTAAAACCCAAGAAGAAGCTGATAAAGAATGGCGTAAATTATTTAAAAACAGCTTTTTAGAAGCTAAAATGATAGGTGAAGCACCTGAAACTACTGTTACAAAACTGGAAAAACGTTATGATACTTTTAAAAAGAATCTAACAAAAACTACTGTTGAAGATGTATTTCAGACATACATGAATGCTTTGGCAATGGCTTATGATCCGCATACCAACTATTTTTCGCCTGTAGCAGCCTCTAATTTTAATATGTCTATGAATCGCTCTTTGGAAGGGATTGGAGCAACACTTACCAGTGAAAACGATTATGTAACTATCAGAGAAGTTCGTCCTGGTGGTCCTGCCTTCAAGAGTAAAAAGATATTCAAGAATGACCGTATTATTGCTGTAGCTCAAGGAGATGATAGTGAAATGGTAGATGTCATTGGCTGGAGAGTAGATGAAGCTATTCAATTGATTAGAGGAAAGCAAGGAACAGTTGTTCGCTTAAAACTTTTGCCAGCAAGCGAAGGAGCTAATGCCAAACCAATGGAGGTCAGAATGGTAAGAGAAAAAATTACTTTCGAAGAACAATCTTCTACCAAGCAAATTGTTGAATTTGAGAAAAATAAGAAAAAATATCGCTTTGGAATAATTGGTGTACCCGCATTTTATATCAATTTTGATGAATACAGACAAGGAAAACCTGATTATAAAAGTACAACTAATGATGTAAAGAAAATCTTAGAAGAGCTCAAAACTGAAAATGTTGATGGGATTATTGTAGATTTGCGTTATAATGGTGGTGGTTCTTTGAAAGAGGCTATTGACTTAACAAGTTTGTTTATCAAAGGTGGGGCTGTAGTACAAGTCAAAGATGCTAATGGACGTATCAGCGTTGGTGATACAGACGATTTTGAACAAGTATATAATGGACCTTTGCTTGTAATGACAAATCGTTTTAGTGCTTCTGCTTCTGAAATTTTCGCTGGAGCAATTCAAGATTATAAAAGAGGTATCATTGTAGGTGAAAGCACTTATGGAAAAGGTACTGTTCAGAATATCATGGATTTGAGTAAATATATTGTCTCTGAAAGTAATAATGGCAATGTTGGTCAGTTAAACTTAACAGTTTCAAAATATTATAGAGCATCTGGAAGTAGTGTTCAAAACAAAGGTGTTATTCCTGATGTACTGTTACCAACTCCTTTTGAAGATAAAGAATTTAGTGAAGCTTCTTATAAAACATCTCTTCCTTGGGACGAAATAGCTTCTGCAAAAAGCTTTAAGCCCACAAATGAAATATCTGAGAAAACTCTTAAAAATATACAAAGTAGCTTCCAAAAACGTATGAAAACAGAGGATGATTTGAAAAAATTAATCGCTGATACTGAAAAATCTCGTAAAAGAAGACAAGAAACTAAAATTTCTTTGAATGAAGCAAAAAGGAAAGCAGAAAAAGAAGCTCTCAAAAATGAGAAGAAACTCATAGAAGAAGAGGAAGAAGATGTGAACAATGTAAATGATACAAAAAAGCTTGTAGAAAATTTTAATAATTTAAAAGATTTGTATCTAAAAAATGCTATTCAGATTGTTCATGAATTATCTCAAACTAAAAAATAAATATCAATCTATCACAATTAAATTTCAATTTGCATGAAAAAAATTAGTTTTTTATTGGTTGCATTGTTAGCCTTATCTTCTATGAGTTATGCTCAAAAGGAAAAGAAAGAGAAAAAGAAGAAAAAAAATAAAACTGAAGCCTCAAATGGTAAAGTTGTATTACGTTATAAATTAAAAAAGGGTGATGTTTTTACACAAGTAATGGAATCTAACCAGAAAATAACCATTCCTTCTATGTCTATGGAAATGCCTATGGCACAATCTTATACATTTAAAAACAATGTAACAGATGTGGATGCTACAGGTAATATTACCACTGAAATGACCTACGAAAAAATCTATTCAAAACAAGCAAACCCTATGACAGGTGCAGAAGTAGAGTTTGACTCTGATGATGAGAAAAAACAACCTGCTGAACTTGCGAACCTTAAAGAAATGAAAGGTAAGAAAGTTTCAACAACAACGGCTCCCAATGGCAAAATCACAAATGTTAGTGATGAAGCTGCTAAGCAAGCTATCAATAGTATGAGTAATGAATTTCCTGAAACACCATTAGGAGTTGGTGATACGTGGGAAAGAACAAGTGAAAATAAAAGCCAAGTTGGTGTTTTAGTTACAAAATCAACCTATAAAGTTGTAGAGCGTAAAGATGGTAAAATGACTGTAGAAGTAGCTAGTACAATTTCACAAGATGGTAAAGAAGCAGGTACACAAACTGGTAAAATGATTATAGAAGAAAATACTGGTGTTATTTTGGAAGCTAATATGACTCAAAAAATGAGCGTATCTGCTCAAGGAATGGATGTAGTTGTAGATGGTACTTCGAAAATCACAACAAAAAAATAATTTCAATTATAAAATCTTCACATAAAAGGGCATTTAAAAATGCCCTTTTATTTTACTCTTTCCAAATCGTTAGAGTCTATCCAACCACTTGTTTTTTTACTATTATAAATAAAGTGTGTAAATACAAAACTCCCTTTTGTTTCCTCAGCCAATATAAATTGTCCTGCAACTAAATAAGCGTTTGTTGGGTTTTCATAGTTTGCATCTAAATAAAAATAGGCTTGCGGGCTTATTACCTTATAGACAGGTTTTACATGGTCGGCTATATAATGTTTAAATATAAAACCTTCTTTATCGTTATATCGAACTCGTACCCAATCAGGCTGATTACTCTCACTCAAAACATAAACAGCATCTCCATAAGGAATTGTAGCTATTACACTTCCTGTTTGTGGAAAACTTCGTAAATTTAGGTTTGTAGAAGTAACATACATTTTAACACCGTCTTCCTTTGGTTTCTCTTCTTTTCCTTCATTACTCAGAAATTGTTCTTTTACAAAATTGCTGATAGGCTCATAAAAAACAACTACTGTAGCAATTAAAACAACCCATACCCCTAGAGCAAAATACCATTTCTTTAGACTTTTTTTGGTTTCTAACTTTTCGGGTACTATTTTATTTTCAACTTTCTGAATTGGAGGAATAGACGTTTTAGTCTCTTTTTCAATGGATATGGGGTTGTCTAATGCCTTTATAATATCCAATGCTGTTGCAAATCGGTCTTGTGGATTACGTTGTAAACATGTCTGCAAAACGAAAATAGAAGGATCAGAAATATCCTCTTTTAAAGCTTGTATATCAACAAAATCCTTATTAACAATAGTATCATAAATAGTATATTCTGATGTAAGTTGCTCCAAAGGATATTTCCCTGTAAGCATCACATAATACATCAGACCTAAAGAATATATATCTGTTCTGTGGGTAATATCTTTATCTCCTCTTACTTGTTCAGGACTCATAAAATAAATAGAACCCATTCTCATACCCGTTTTTGTCAAATGTCTTGATTCTCCAGAAAGCATTTTTGCTATTCCAAAATCTAGGATTTTTACCTTATTATCAGGAGTAATAATAAAATTTGAAGGTTTTATATCTCTGTGTACAATTCCTTGACTATGAGCATATGCCAATGCTTCAGCAATTTGGCGTAAAATATCTTTAGCTTTCGTTTCAGGAATTTTTCCATTTTGCTTAATTAAATCATCTATAACAACCCCTTCTGCATATTCCATTACCAAAAAGGCTTCATCTCCTTCTTCAATATAATCGTATAAAGCCACAATGTTAGAGTGATTCAGTCTAGCAAGGGCTGAAGCTTCATTTTTGAAACGTTCTTTAATTTGTATATTTTTGGAAAGCTGAGGGTTTAAAACCTTGATGGCTGCTTTTCTTTCTTGCATAAGAACATGGTGGGCTTTATAGACTGTGCCCATTCCTCCTTCTCCTATTACGCTTTCTATGATATAATTTTGTATTTTTCTGCCTTGCATAACGATTCGTCCATTATATCTTTACTTCTTATTCTTCGTGGTATTAGTTTTCTCTTTGGTTACAGATTTTTCTGTTTTATTCTCTTGTTTCGCCTTTTTGATAGAATCTTTTTTCAATGAATCCATTTTAATTTTTTCTCTTTCTATTGCTTTTTCTTCATCATACAAACTTCTCTTACTTGTATCTTTTTGGATAATTGTTGAATCCTCCATTTTTTTTGCCTTTTCTACAAATGGATTCTTATTTTGAATATACCAGACCCCAAAAGTCACAATACCTATTAAAAGCAATATAGCAGGAAAAAATTTCTTTATATTTTGACTCTGAGTATTTATCTTTTTTTCTGAAGGTTCTTCATTCTGACTTTTTACTTTTTGAAAAGGCAAAATAGTTTTTTTTCTATTTTGTGCATAAAATCGTATCAGTTGAACAGTTATATTATCGTAGCCACCTGCTTGTTTAGCACTTTCTATCAAGTTTTTTGTTCTCTGCAAAATATTTTGAGTATTATCAGCAATGATATTTTGAATTTGAGTATCTAAAATCATGCTATTCAAGCCATCAGAGCATAATAATAGTACATCATTATCAGCAGGGAGAATTGCTGAAATTCCTACTTCTGGCTCAACTACATTATTTACACCTAAAGCCCTTAAGATTTCATTTTTTCGGGGATGGCTTTCCGCTTCCAAATCAGTGATGATTCCATTATCCACCAATTGTTGTACAAAAGAGTGATCTTTGGTTATTCTATGTAGTTTCTGTGTTTCTTGTTCATACAAATACAATCTACTATCACCTACATGCACATAAAATACTTGATTATCCCTAATGAGTGCAACAACAAGTGTTGTTCCCATTCCTGCATATTCAGCATATTTTTGAGCAGTTTCAAAGATTATTTTATTTGCTTCAATTGTAGCTTTTTGCAAAGCATCTGGTGGGTTTGCATGATAGCCTTCTGTAAAATATCTTTTAAAGACTTCTACTGCCAGTTGTGAAGCTTTTTCACCAGCCTGATGTCCACCCATTCCATCACAAACCACAAAAAGGTGTCCATTTTGGGTCTGAAAATAACCCAAATAATCTTCATTGTTATCTCTTTTACAACCAACATCTGTAGCATTACCAAACTCAAAATTTTTGAGTTCTTGGGTATTTGTTTCCATTTTATTCTGTCTTTTTCTTTATTTTCTTTTTTACTTTATCTGGGTTTTCTTTCAGAAAATCGCCCCACCCTTTGGCTTTATTAGTTTTTACACCACCCTGATAATGATGGCAAAGGGCTACACCCAAAGCATCAGAAGCATCTAACAAAGTATTATCTGCAAATTTTATTTTTAAAATTTTTTCAAGCATAACAGCCAAATCTTCTTTGGAAGCTGTACCTGTGCCTGTAACAGATTGTTTTACCTTACGTGGAGCATATTCAGTAATAGGAATTTCTCGCATGAGGGCAGCCGTCATGGCTACGCCTTGAGCTCTTCCTAATTTCAGCATAGACTGAACATTTTTTCCATAAAAAGGGGCTTCTAAAGCTACTTCATCTGGTAAAAATTCATCTACAATTTGTGTTACTCTTTCAAATATCTTTTTAAGTTTAATCTCTTGATTTGTATATTTTTCTAAATTTATTACACCATATTGTAATACCTCTATATTTTTACCCAATACCTTAATAACTGCATATCCCATAATACGAGTACCAGGGTCAATACCCAAAATAATTTTTTCAGTTTCTATATTCTTCAATGTTGTATGGATTAAGAAAAAGAGCCTTTGTAGATTCTACAAAGGCTTGTATTAACGAATGACCAAATCAAATGGCAAGCGAGCTTGAACACCTTGTAGATTTTTTATTTTTTGAAGAGTTTTATAGTATAAGTATGTTTCTTCTCCCAATTGCTCTTTAATGAGAGCTTCTTCTTTACTTTTACCACTTAGTTTACTAAAAAAATCTTGTTGTACTGGATAATATTTAGGTTGATACTCTGTAACTTTTGCTCTTTTTGCAGCAATTTCAATAGCAACATCCAAACCTCCAATTACATCTACCAATCCATTTTCTTTGGCTTGGCTACCAGACCATACTCTTCCTGAAGCAATTTTTTTCAAATTCTCTACACTCATTTTGCGTCCTTGAGCAGCTTTGGTTGTGAAAGTTTCGTAGCCTCGTTCCACATTTTCTTGGATAATTTGTCTTTCTTGTGGTGTCATTGAACGAACAGGGTTTCCAATATCAGAATATTTTCCTGTAGTTACTCTATCTGTTGTTACGCCTATTTTATTTTTCAGTAGGTTTTCAGCATTGAAAAGTACACCAAAAATACCAATAGAACCTGTAATTGTATTTTCTTGAGCTACAATCGTATCGCAAGCCATTGCCATATAATATCCTCCTGATGCTGCTACATTTGACATAGAAGCAATTACGGGTTTTTCTTTTCTTGTAAGCATGATTTCTCTCCACATCACATCAGATGCCAAAGCACTCCCCCCTGGTGAATTGATACGCAAAACAATAGCTTTTACTTTATCATCTTTACGAAGTTTACGAAGCTCATTTACAATTGTTTCTGAGCCTATACTTTCATCTGTACTCTTTCCACTGTTGATATCTCCTTCTGCAAACAACACAGCTATCTTGTTTTTATAGTATTTGGATTCAATCGATTTATAATAAGTATTTACTGTTATAAATTTAATTTTCTCTTTTTTATCAACTTTTAAATCTTTTCTTAAAATTTCTAAAATCTCATCTTCATAACCTATATTCGTAATTAGTTGATGAGTAATAGCATCTTCTGGTTTACGAACAAGCATCGAATCAGAGATTTGGCGTAATTTAGCAACATCTATTTTGCGTGAAGCTGAAATATCTTTCAAGTAAACATCATAAATAGCATTTAGATAAGATGTAACCTGTAAACGATTGGCTTCGCTCATTTTATCTAACATCAGAGGCTCAATAGCACTTTTAAACTCTCCCACTCTGAAAATTTCAGGCTTTACCTCTAATTTTTCAAGTACACCCTTAATAAATGGCACTTCTGAGTATAAACCATTAAATTCTACCAAACCAATAGGATTCAGATATATTTTATCAGCTACCGAAGACAAATAATAAGCCCCTTCAGTATAATATTCGCCATAAGCATAAATAAACTTATTCGATTTTTTGAAATCTACCAAAGCATCTCTAATTTCTTTAAGGGCTGCATAACCACTTGAAACTCCTTCAGTATTGATATAAATGCCTTTTATTTTTTTATCATTTTTAGCATTCCTAATGGATTGCACTACTTCTAACAAACCTAATTTAGCAGGTGTATTGTTAAGTGGCAAATTTAATCCTTCAAAAGGATCTTCAGTACTTCTTTCTGCCAAAGGTCTTGAAAGGTTTAACATCAAAACACTATTTTCTTCTACATCAGGCTTTTCCGAAGACGAAAAGGAAGAACTAATACCCATTAATATAAAAATCCCTATTAAACAAAACAAGAATAACCCTACAAGGGTAGCACCTACAAATTTCAAAAATTGTACCATAGCAAATCTAAATTTTAATACTTTAATTCAAAACGTTAGAAGGAAACAAAAAGTATGATTTGAAAAATATTTTATGTTTCCACAAAACGTCTTTTACCTCCTACCACTACACAAGGAAAGCCAAATAAACAATTATCTTTTATTTTTTCTGCTACAATTTCTGGCACCATTTCTTCCCAACCAGGTTCGCCAGTCCGAATCATGGCAAGTACTTTTTCGGAGTAGATATGAAGTACATCTTCATCATAATCTACAATATCTGTGATTTTTCCATTTACCCTTAAATATTCCAAAAGAGGTCTTAAGAGTGGTGGTACATCAAAGTTTTCAAAAGTTTGGGGTATTCCATCTTGTAGATATGGGTACACATATACATGTAAATCATTGATAAACAACCTACTAAAAGCCTCTAAAACTCCTCCTCTAAGTTTTTCGTATCGAGTTGCATCACAGAGTTGCTCTAGAAGCAATCTGCCAACTACTATTGCAATCTTTTTACGTGTTAACTGAGAAATATAGGCAATAAGTTTATCTGGTTCTTGGAAATTAGAAATCATTACATTTTGTCCAAGTGTACACAAAATATCTACTCTGTCTAGAAAATCTTGAATATCAATATCACTATTATTACCACCTGCTTGTTTAAGGTCTTGGAGTGTCAATTCTGCTAAAACAACTGTTTTTTGATGTTCTTCAGGAGGTAAATCAGTTAAAAATTGTCTTCTGGACTTTCTAAACATATCCATATTTACATGGGTAATAGGTCTGAATCGTCCACGCAGTACCAATACATTTTTTTTGTATAAAGCATCTGCTGGTTGTAGCATTTCTGCTTGTGGATTAAATATGGCTGCATCCGCTAAACCATATAAAACCATTTTCAAAGTAACAAGTCGGTTATCAATTTCCTCAAAATCAGGACCTTCAAAACGAATCATGTCAATTTCAATTCTTTCTCTTGAAAGATTATCCATCAAAGAAAGTAAAAAATCATCAGGGTTTTTTGAATGAAAGAAGCAAGCATAAATTAGGTTTACACCTAAAATACCATACGCTTGTTGTTGAAGAATGGCATCTTTATCGTTCATACGTACATGAACAATTACATCACTAGGCGGACTTTGTGGTTTGAGTTGGAAACGAACGCCCAACCAGCCTTGTCCTTGTACAGTTTTAGAAAAATTGATAGTTGTAACTGTATCTGCAAAAGCAAAAAAAGTAGTTTTATCGCCTCTTTGCTCTCCCAAACGCATTTCGAGCAGGCTATATTCTTTTGCAAGCATTTTTACCAAACGAGGCTCACAAACATAACGTCCACTTTCTTCTTTGCCATAAATTGCATCACTAAAGGTCATGTCATAAGCCGACATAGTTTTGGCCACTGTTCCTGATGCTCCTCCAGCTTTAAAAAATATAGCTGCTGTTTCTTGCCCTGCTCCAATTTCAGCAAAAGAGCCATAAATAGAAGAGTCTAAATTAATTGTGAGGGCTTTTTGCCTTGTACTGGTTAGCTTTTCGTCTTCCATACCAAAAGTTTAGATTTTTCTTAAATTTACACAAAAGCACAAGAATAATACAAATTTTATGCACTAAAATTCTAGTTTTAGAGTTAAATTTAAAGATTTAAGAATCTATTAAACAACTATCATAATCCATGAAAAAGTATTTCGTTTTTTTTCTTTTCATATCATTTATTTCAAAAGCTCAGAAAATCACCTTAGAGGAAGCTATCCAAACAGCTTTAAAAAATAATTACGATATTCAAATCATACAAAATAGTAATAAAATAGCTCAATTAAACAATTTTACAGGCAATACAGGCAAACTTCCTCGTGTCAATTTGCTTATCAATGATAACTACCAACTTTTTGGTATCAATCAGTTACTTGCAAACGGAACAGAAACCAACAGAAATGGAGCTACTTCCAATAATCTCAATGCCACTGTTCGAGCTGACTGGCTCATTTTCAATGGTTTTAGAGGAACATCTACAGAAAAACGATTGGATTTACAGGAAAGCAATTCTCAGCTCAATTTAAAATCTCAAAATCAACAAATTACAGCCTCTGTAACAGTTGCTTATGTAGAAATTATTCGTCAGAAACAAATTAAAAAAGTTTTACAAAGCAGTTTAGAAGTTTCAGAAAAACGATTGGAAATTGTAAAGAAACGTGCCGAATTGGGTACAGCCAATCAAACGGATATTTATTTAGCTGATTTGGACATCAATACACAGCGACAAGCTGTTTTTTCACAAGACTTAGCTATCAAACAAGCTAAAGTAAATCTCAATATTCTGATGGGTAAAAAAGCTGAAGACGAGATAGAGGTGGTAGATGATATTACTTTTCAAAAAGATATTTCCATTGAAAAACTTAGACAAAACTTAAAGAATTCACCTCAAATAAAGGCTATTCAAAATAATATTGAAGTCAATAAAAATTTAGAACAAGAGGCTGGAGCAGGTCGTTTACCCACATTTAATCTCAATGCTGGTTATACTTACACTCGAAATAACAGTACAGCAGGTTTTTTGCTACTCAACCAGAATTATGGACCTTTTGTAGGATTTAATTTCACACTACCCTTATATAATGGAAACATTAATAATCGTCAATTAGAAATTGCTAAAACTCAAACTAAAACCCAAGAATTAGAACTTGCTCGTGTTGAACAAAACTTACAAGGAGAACTCGAAAGACAATGGCAAGCATATTTATTAGCAAGTGAACAAGCAAAAGCTGAGGAAAAAAATGCTCAAACTGCCCAAGAATATCTAAAATTGATGCAGAAACGCTTTGAGTTAGGGCAATCCAATATTATTGAAATCAGAGAAGCTCAAAGAGTAACTGAAAATACTGAAGGACGAAAAATTCAGAGTTTATTTAGCTTAAAAGTCGCTGAAATACAATTGCTTTTGGCAGCAGGTATGCTGGGTGAATAAAAAAGAGGCTAAGCCTCTTTTTTATTTTTTTATCTCTTTTTATATCCAAAATCCTCGTCTTCATCATCTTCGTCCTCATATTTGCCAAAATTAGGCATATTGAGCATTCCTGAAAGAATGTCTGAAAATTGAAGACTGCGAGTTAAGATTTTTTTGCTTAGTTGCGAATACTCTGCCAATCCATGAATAGCAAATTCCATCATCAAATAAAATTCTGATTCTGGTAAATTTTTAAAGGTTTCTTTTATTAAACCTTCCAAGCCTTTTACTTCCTTGAGTTTTTGCTTGTATTCTTCTTGTGGAGCATCATTGAGCAAATCAATGGAATTCCCATTTCCAAACCATTCTAAAATAGCCTGATAAGGATTTTTATCCTTCATTTTTTTGCCTTGCTCTGGATTGATAAAGTATTGTCCAAATTGTGTTCTGATTGCCTTAGAAAGTAAGTTTTGGGCTACAATGGCAGCACCTTCCTGTTCCCCTTCATAGACAAGTTCTATTTTTCCAGTAATGGCAGGCAATACACCTATTAAGTCAGAAATTCTTAGGGTTGTCAGATTTTCACCATTAAGAAGCAAACGTCTTTCTGCTGCACTGACTAAATTTTCTAAAGCTGCAATGGTAAGCCTTGCTGAAACCCCACTTTTTGCATCTACATATTCACTGTTTCGAGCTTCCACAGCAACTTGCTCTACCAAGTCTTTCAGTAATTCAGGAATATATACCCTATCTTTCTGAGCATTGGCAAGTTTAGCTTCTTGAGAAGTAATTTTTTTACCTATTTCTATACTTTTCGGATAGTGTGTAAGTATCTGACTATCAATTCTATCTTTGAGTGGTGTAACGATACTTCCTCTATTGGTATAGTCTTCAGGGTTTGCTGTAAATACAAACTGAATATCTAAAGGCAAACGTAATTTGAAGCCACGTATCTGAATATCACCTTCTTGCAAAATATTGAACAAAGAAACCTGAATACGAGCCTGTAAGTCAGGGAGTTCATTGATTACAAAGATACAACGATGTGAACGGGGTATCAACCCAAAATGAATAACTCTTTCATCAGAGTAAGGCAACTTGAGACTTGCAGCTTTGATGGGGTCTACATCTCCTATCAAATCAGCCACTGAAACATCAGGAGTTGCCAGCTTTTCTGTATAACGATCATTTCTATGTAACCATGAAATAGGCGTTTCATCTCCTTTTTCTGCAATTACGTCTATGGCATAGCGAGAAAGAGGCAGTAAAGGGTCATCGTTGAGTTCAGAACCTGCTACAATTGGAATATACTCATCCAAAAGCTCTACCATAAGCCTTGCAATACGAGTTTTGGCCTGTCCACGAAGCCCTAAAAGATTGATATGATGTTTGGAAAGAATGGCTCTTTCTATATCAGGAATTACAGTTTCCTCATATCCCCAAATTCCTTCAAATACATTTTCTTTATTTCTTAATTTTTTAATGAGATTTTCTCTTAACTCTTCTTTAATGCTACGGCTCTGATAACCTGTTTTTTTAAGGTCTCCTAAGGTACGTAATCCTAATAGTTGATTCATAGGTTTGTTGGACTGGTTGTTTTATCTTAAACCATTTTTTGAGTCGTAATGTTTCTTGAGTTTACTTTTTCATCAAAAAGCCTTTATAACAGACTGTTATAAAGGCTTTTCTATAATTTCAAGTATTTTAGTTTAATCTCTAATCACCGCTCCAAAATCTTTTTTGAAACCTTCCATGAGTTTTTGCATGGTTTTATCAATTTGAGTATCAGTAAGTGTCTGTGTATCATCTTGTAAGAAGAAACTAATGGCATACGATTTTCTACCTTCACCTATTTGCTCACCTTCATACACACTAAATACGTTCAAACGCTTTAAGAGTTTTTTCTCCAACTCAAGTGCTTTTTGCTCAATGGCCTGATAAGTTACATTTTTATCCAAAATAAGAGATAAATCTCGGCGAACTTCAGGGAATTTAGAAATTTCCTGATATGTATTTTCAGATTGATATTGAGCTACTAGCCAATCCCAGTCCAATTCTGCATACAATACATTTCCTTTTAAGTCTGCAAATTTTGTAATATAAGGTTGTAACTCTCCTATTTGAGCAAATACATATCCCTTATAACTATAATTTAATCCATAAGCAAAAGCCTGTGGGCTTGCAGATTCTGTTTTAAAATTTTTAACACGTAATTTTCTTAAAATTTTATCCACAATACCTGCTAAAAAGTGGAATTCTGCTTTTTTGGAAGTTTCTTGCCATGTTTCTGCATGAGTATTGCCCGCTACAAAAATACTCAAATATGTTTTTTCACCATATTTATCTGTAACTGAACCCTCTGAACTTTTTTTATGATAAACCTTACCAAACTCGAATATTTTAAGGTCTTTCTGTTTCCGATTGATATTGTATGAAAGCACTTCCAAACCCGAAAAAATAAGACTCTGACGCAAAACTTCTAACTCTTCACTGAGTTTATTTAGGATTACTACATTTTTGTCTTCATCTAAATGTTTAAGAGTCTGTGCATAAGCAGGTTTAGTAAGTGAGTTGGTAATAGTTTCATAAAACCCATTACTTGTAAGTACTTCATTTACTAAGTTTTGCAACTGATATTTGTCTATTTTAGGAAATGAAGCTATAAACGAACTACTCAAATTATCTGAAATTTCAATATTATTGAAACCATAAATTCTTAATATTTCCTCAATAATATCAGCTTCTCTCTGAACATCCACTCTATAAGGTGGTACTTGTAGCATAAGAGCCTCTTCTGTTTCTTCCAATATCTTTATTTCTAAACCTGTTAGAGTATTTTTAATAAAACTTTTTTCAAGTTTTTTGCCAATGAGTCTGTCAATATTTTTGTATAAAACTTTGATTTTAAAATCTTCTATAGACTTTGGATATTCATCGGTAATACCATACTTAATTTCTCCACCAGCAATGTCTAAAATTATTTTTGCAATAACTCTTAAAGCTATTACAGGCATATTAGGGTCTGTTCCACGTTCAAAACGAAAAGAAGCATCTGTTTTTAAACCATGAAACTGTGAGGTTTTACGAACACTATCAGGATGAAAATAAGCACTTTCAATAAAAATATTTTTGGTTGTACTTGTAACGCCAGAATCTAAACCACCAAAAACCCCTGCAATGGCAAGTGGCTTTTCTGCATCACAAATCATCAAGTCATTTTCAGAAAGTTTTCTTTCTATGCTATCAAGCGTCATGAAAGGGGTATCTTTGGCTACTTTCTTTACAATGATTGTTTTTCCTGCAATTTTATCAGCATCAAAAGCATGCAGAGGTTGTCCTAAATGATGCAATACATAGTTTGTAGCATCTACAATATTATTGATAGGGTTTAAACCTATGGCTTTTATTCTATTCTTAAGCCAATCTGGAGAATCTTGTACTTTTACATTTTCAATGAGCAAACCCGCATAACGAGGACAAGCCTCTGTATCTTTTATTTCTACTTTGATAGGGCAGTTTTGGGAAACCTCAATACTTTGTTGAGCAATTGTTTTAAGTTCTTTATTAAACAAAACTTTTAAATCTCTTGCCACACCCAAATGTGAAGCAGCATCTACTCTGTTAGGTGTTAGTCCAATTTCTATAATATAATCTTCTTCTACCTTGAAGTATTCTTTGACAGGTGTACCATTGGCAAATGTGGTTTCTAGAACCATGATACCTTCATGAGATGTCCCCAAACCTATTTCGTCTTCAGCACAAATCATTCCTTCAGATTCTTCACCTCTTATTTTTGCTTTTTTGATAGTAAACGATTCTCCAGTAACTGGGTATAAAGTAGCTCCGACTGTTGCTACTACTACTTTTTGTCCTATTGCCACGTTACTTGCACCACATACAATCGGAACAACCCCCACACCAATATCTACTGTGGTCTTTGAAAGTTTATCTGCATTGGGGTGTTTTTCGCAGGTAAGTACCTCACCAATCACTAAACCATCCAAAGCATTTTCTATTTTTTTTCCATTACACAAAAATATTTTGTCTATACCTTCTACCTCCAAACCTGCTTGTGTAAGTCTTATACCTATTGTTTCAGGTGTTTCTGTTATATCAATGATTTCTTTGAGCCAGTTGTAAGAAATTTTCATATCTATGTCCTTAAATGTTTGTAATCTATTTTTTAGGTTTGCAAAATACAAAAAAATAAAAAGATGATTGTAGTTTTCTTTTTTTTTGTAGTTTTAAGGAAATTTAAACTCTAAACGTCATGGAAGAATTATCAAAAAAATTAGTTGAAGCTGGTTTATCAGAAGAACAAGCTAAAAAAGCATTAGAAGTATTTAAAGCACAAGCTAGCGAAGAAGGTTTCATGGATAAGTTAGGAGATTGGGCTGGTGGAGCAAAAGAAAAGTTAGGTGATTTTGCAGAAGGTGCAAAAGAAAAACTAGGAGATTTAGCTGAAGATGCTGGTGAAGCATTTGATAAAGCCAAAGGTTTTGTTTCTGGTCTTTGGAATAAAGTAGCTGGAGATGATGATAAAAAAGAGGAAAAAAAGGAAGAGCCTAAAAAATAAATATAAAGAGGTGCATTTTGTACCTCTTTTTTTGTTTTTAATTAAAAAAGGGCTTCAAATATTGAAGCCCCTTTCCAGTTAAACAAAAATTGAACACTATGCAATTATATATACGTTAAAAGAGGAAAAAACGTTGCATTTTTTTTTATTTTTTTTTGAAAAAAAATAAAAATCTTATTTTTGAGCTAACAAACAAAGAAAATATTACTAAAATTCTTTTTCATGAAAATATTCAGAGCTATATTTTTATCTTTCATCAGTATTATTTTGGTGTACATACTCCAAAATAAACTTTCAGAAACTCCACTCATTAAAAGCTATATTCCTGAAAGTTTAGCATCTGCTCCCCCCATTGGTATTTTTTTAGATCCTTTTAATGGTTTTTGGATAAATGCTGAACCAAAAAATCTAAAAAGTAAGATAAATTTAGATATTGTTGGCTTGAAAAGTAAAGTAGAAGTTATTTTAGATCAAAGGCTAGTTCCTCACATTTTTGCTGAAAACGACCATGATTTATATTTTGCTCAAGGTTATATAACTGCTTCTTACCGTTTGTGGCAAATGGAATTTCTTACACATTTTGCAGCAGGCAGACTTTCAGAGTTTATTGGAGAAAAAACTATTGAAGTAGACCGTTCTCAAAGAAGAATGGGGCTATTGAGAAGTGCTCAAAAAACACTGAATAATATGTTGAAAGACTCTACTTCTGCATCTGTTCTCAATGCTTATACTAGTGGTGTGAATGCTTATATCAAATCTCTATCTCCACATGAGTTACCTCTTGAATATAAAGTTTTAAACTATGCACCCGAAGAGTGGACATCTTTAAAAACTGTTTTATTACTCAAATACATTGCCTACGACCTTTCTGTATCAGGAAATGATGATTTTGCCAACTCACTTGCTATGGCAAAGTATGGAGAAAATGTAACTGATAGTTTATATACTCACAATCCTTTTAGGGTACAACCTGTCATTCCTACCAAAAGCCCTATTGATTTTAAACCTGCAAAAAAACTTGTACACCCCAAGGGTTACGATTCAATCAGCAGAACTATTGCTAAAAACCTAGAAGAAACACAAAACATCTTAAATGAAAAATATAAACCCAAAGAAGAAAAAAGTAAAGGAAGTAATAACTGGGCTATTGGTGCTAAAAAAACAGAAACTGGCTTCCCTATTCTAGCTAGCGATCCACACTTAAGTTTAAAGCTACCTTCCATTTGGTACGAAATTCAGCTTGTTAGCCCAAATGTAAATGTATATGGGGTTTCTTTACCTGGTACACCAACAGTAGTGATTGGGTTTAATGAGAAAATAGCGTGGGGTATTACAAGTGCCTATACAGATGGCTTAGATTTTTATCAAATAAAATTTAAAGATGAAAAATTAGACGAGTATTTTCATGATGGTATTTGGAAAAAAACTATTACCCATAAAGAAATTATTAAAGTAAAAGGAGGAAAAGATATTCTTGAATATATTCAGTACACACATCATGGACCTGTAGTATTAGAAGCTCCTGCCAAATTGTACCCTAATAAACCCAATGATTTATATAATATAACTGTACCATACCAACATGCAATGTATTGGGTGGGTGCAGATAGTACATCTAATGAAATATTGACTTTTTATAATCTCAATAGAGCAAAAAAGTATGATGATTTTATTAATTCATTTGCATCATTTAGTTGCCCTTCATTAGCCTTTGCTTACGCTGATGCTGATAAAAATATAGCAATGTATATAGCAGGGAAAATTCCTATGCGTTGGAATGGACAAGGCAAATATGTTTTAGATGGATCTTCTTCAGCTTTTGAATACAAAGAGTATATTCCTTTTAACCAAAACCCGAAAGTTTTAAATCCAGAACAACAATTTGTAGCCTCTGCAAATCAGCTGATTACAGATACAACTACCTATCCATACTATGTAGGATACGATTTTATTTCTCCAGAAAGAGCTATTCGTATCAATGAAAAACTCAATGCAATGACTCGCATCAAGTATGAGAACATGAGAGAGTTACAAAATGATGTTTTGGGTATTCATGCTCGTGATGCACTTCCAAAATTATTGAGTATGCTTGATACCACACAACTCAAAGGAGATGCTCAAAAAACACATCAAATACTAAAAAAATGGAACTACCTCTATCAATCTGATTCACAAGGAGCAACTTGCTTTGAAATCTGGTTCACAGAGTTTAGAATAGCCCTTTGGCAAGATGAATTAGGTTATATTCCTAATTATCCTAACACAGACCAAACACTTAGAGTTTTATTAAGGGATACAACAAGCAGATGGATTGATGATATCAGTACTACCAATAGAGAAACTTTAAAAAGCTTGATTAATACAAGTTTTAACAAAGCTATTGATAAACTAAAAGAAAAACACAAAGGCAATGATGAAAACTGGTTTTGGGGAAAGCACAAAGGCTTCCATCTAGATCATTTGCTTATTCCTAATCTGGGTTTATCAAATCTGATGACCTCAGGTAGTTCAAGAACCGTCAATGCCACCAGTGATACACATGGACCTTCATGGAGAATGGTTGTGATGTTGGGAGCAAATAGTCCAAGAGCTTATGGCATATATCCTGGTGGGCAATCAGGTAATCCTGGGAGCTTGTACTACTCCAATATGGTAGAGAACTGGAGATTAGGAGAGCTTGAAGAACTTCTTTTCTTAAAAAATTCAAAAATTAAAAATCAGAAAATCATTACAACCATTCAAATGAATGCAAAGCAGACAGATGGTTTAATAAAGTAAAACTATTATATTCTGAAACTTTTTTACAAAAAAAATAGTTTTACACAAAAACGCCTATGAACATGATTAGTGTAACTGATAAAGCAAAAAATAAAATTGTTGAAATTCGTCAAAATGATGGATATTCAAATGAGCACAATATCCGTGTAGCTGTAAAAGGTGGTGGTTGCTCAGGTTTGATGTATGACCTGATTTTTGATACCAATATTCAAAATAATGATGAAATTTTTGAAGACAAAGGCATCAAAATTTTAGTAGATAAAAAAAGTTTACTGTATTTATTGGGAACAACCTTAGATTTCTCTGATGGATTGAATGGCAAAGGTTTTCAGTTTGTCAATCCAAATGCTTCACGTACTTGTGGATGTGGAGAAAGTTTTTCAGTATAAAGAATAGCATTTATCAAAGGAAAAGGCTCTAAAATTAGAGCCTTTTTTTATTCATGTCCTTTGTAAGTACCTTCTTGCCATTTAATATAGGTGGCTAAATCTTTATCACCTCGCCCAGAAAGACAGATAACTACCACTTCATCAGGTTTAGCATTGAGTTTTTCTAGATATGCAAATGCATGAGCTGTTTCAATAGCAGGAATAATACCTTCTATTTTACTGACCATAAAGCCAGCTTCCATAGCCTCTTCATCTGTTACAGCATAATATTCACCTCTTCTACTATCAAACAGATAGGCATGAATAGGACCTACACCAGGGTAGTCCAAACCAGCCGAAATAGAGTAAGGTTCTATAATCTGCCCATCTTTGGTTTGCATCAAAAGTGTTTTACTTCCATGAATAATACCCATTTTGCCCAATGCCGTAGTTGCTGCCGATTTCCCTGTATTTACACCTTGCCCACCTGCTTCAAGGGCTATAAGACGAACTTTAGGATTTTCGATGAAATAATAAAATGAGCCTGCCGCATTGCTACCTCCACCTACACAAGCAAGTACATAATCAGGGTAATCTCGTCCTATTTTTTCTTGGAGTTGTTTTTTTATTTCTTCAGAAATAACAGACTGGAAACGAGCTACCATATCAGGATATGGATGAGGTCCCACTACCGAACCAATAATATAATGCGTATCTATAGGGTTATTAATCCAATCTCTAATTGCCTCATTGGTAGCATCTTTCAGCGTTTTACTTCCACTTGTGGCAGGGCGTACAGTCGCCCCAAGCAGTTTCATTCTTTCAACATTAGGACGTTGGCGTTCAATATCTACTTCGCCCATATACACAATACACTCCAACCCCATTAAAGCACAAACTGTAGCAGTAGCTACTCCATGTTGCCCCGCTCCTGTTTCAGCTATAATTCTTTTTTTTCCTAAATGTTTAGCCAATAAAATTTGTCCAATGGTATTATTGATTTTGTGAGAGCCTGTATGATTTAGATCTTCTCTCTTCAAATAAATATTTGTGTTATATTTTTCTGATAATCTTTTTGCAAAATACAATGGAGAAGGTCTGCCAACATAATCTCTTAAAAGTTGCCAATATTCTTTTTGAAATTCTCCAGAGTTAATGATTTGTAGATACGAATTTTCTAATTCTTCTACATTAGGAAACAACATTTCAGGAATGTACGCTCCTCCAAAACTTCCATAATAGCCTTTCATTGAAGGGCTTTTGCTTACATTGGGTGTCATAAAACACTTATTTTTTAAATAAATTTATATTTTGGTTGAAATATACTTTAAATACTAAAGTTCTTGCCAATTTTTTAAAACTGCTTGAATATCATCATGAAGGAATCTATCTTGATGAATAAACCCTACGACTTTATCTAATTTTTTGTGTAGGTCTTTTGTTTCTTTTCCAAGCTTAATTTTATAATCAATTTGTTCTAATTGTAATTTTCTGAGGTGTAGAGCTTGGTGGGCTGTCAACATCAGAATTGCTGTAATCTTTCTTACATTTTCAATCATTTCTAAAGCTTGTCTGCCTGCAATAGTACCCATACTTACATGGTCTTCTTGATTGGCACAGGTTGGAATAGAATCTGCTGATGCAGGATGTACAAGCACTTTATTTTCAGAAACAAGTCCTGCTGCTACATATTGGGGTATCATCAAACCTGAATGTAAACCTGAAGTATCTGCTGCTAAAAAGGCTGGTAAGCAATCATTCGTTGCTTCATCTGTTAGTTTATTGATTTGCCTTTCAAGCAAATTACCCATTTCTGCTACAGCTAACTTGAGATAATCTAATGCCAATGCCAAAGGTTGTCCATGAAAATTTCCTCCTGAAATTACTACATCATCATCTACAAAAATAAGAGGATTATCTACAGCTGCATTCAATTCGTTAGAAATAATACCTTCTGTATGGCTAATAGCCTGTAAACTTGCTCCTAAAACTTGTGGTGTACAACGTACAGAGTAAGAATCTTGTGGGGTAATTTTCTTTTCTGCAAATTTTAAAATAACATTTAATCGTTGCCAACTTGTTTTTTGGTTTTCATCAGGCAAATATGGATACAATACTGAAAGTTGATGAGGCGTGATTTCCAAGTAGTTTTTTAACTCTTCTTTTTGATGAATCGTTAGATGATTTTGTATTTTTTGTAATATTTTTTCCGCCAGTTCATTCGATTCTACTCCCATCAGATTTGAACCTTTTGTAAAATCTCTTACCCATGTAGCTATTTTTTCTTGATGTTCATGCTTTCGGGCTTTATGTAAGCGTTCATCGAAAGCTTGTTTTCTTGCTCCAAGAGCTTCAAACATCATACAAGATGCTTTTAAAGATTTGTATAATAGCTCTTTAGCCTGATAAATCCCTAAAGCTCCCAAAGCAGCCATTACACTTGTACCATTGAGCAAAGCTATTCCTTCTTTGTGTTCAAGTGTGATAGGCTTTAATTTTCTTTTTTTCAAAGCTTCTTTACTTGATACAATATTTCCATCTACTTCCGCATAGCCTTCTCCTATCAAAACAATTGCCATGTGAGCAAGTGGGCATAAATCTCCACTAGCTCCTACTGAGCCTTGTGAAGGAATAACTGGATGTATATTCTGATTAATAAGCTCTGATAATAAAGATACTGTTTCTTTTTTAACCCCTGAAAATCCAGCTAAAAGTGTATTGAGTCTAATAAGCATAATAGCTCTCACTATTTCTTTTTCAAAGGGTTTACCAACACCACAAGCATGTGAAATAAGTAAGTTTCGTTGTAGCTCTTTGGCTGTTTCATAGTTGTCTATAACTTTAGAAGCATTTGCACCAAAACCTGTTGTTACACCGTATACAATTTTCTTCTCTTTTACCTGCTTTTCGATGTATTTGCGGCTTTTTTCTATATTCTGATAAGTTTTGGGCTGTATTTCAACTTTCGCTTCATTAAAAGCTATTTGCACCACAGATTGAATATCTAACTGATTTCCGTTCAATATTACTGATTTCATTTTGTATTCCAGATTAGTTGTTTTGGGGCAAAAGATAAAAAAATAAATCGTAACCAGCGAACCAGTTACGATTTATTTCATAGGAAGTTGTTACTACTATTCTTCAACTAACTCTTCTTTCTCATCTTTTACGGCTTCTTCTTGCTCCTCAGCAGGGATTTCTTGAATACTTGCTCCAGATGCAATCAAATCACGGATTTTCTTATCTAGCTCTTCCACTAAATCGGGATTGTCTTCCAAAGCCTTCACCAATTTATCTCTACCCAAAGCAAGTTTGGTTTCGTTGTAGTAGAAATTTGCTCCAGATTTCTTGATAACATTCAATTCCACACCCAAATCAACAATTTCACCAATTTTAGAAATACCTCTACCATACATGATGTCAAATTCTACTTGTTTGAATGGAGGGGCAACTTTATTTTTCACAATTTTCACACGAGTACGGTTACCTAAAATATCATCTCCATTCTTAATTTGTCCTATACGACGAATATCAATACGAACAGAAGCATAATATTTAAGAGCATTACCACCTGTTGTTGTTTCAGGGCTACCAAACATTACACCTATTTTATCACGTAATTGGTTGATAAAGATACAGCAACAGTTTGTTTTATTGACTACACTTGTTAGTTTACGCATAGCTTGGGACATCAAGCGAGCATGTAAACCCATTTTGCTATCACCCATATCACCATCTATTTCAGCTTTAGGAACAAGAGCAGCCACAGAGTCAATAACCACAATGTCTATAGCCCCTGAGCGAATAAGTTGTTCTGCAATTTCAAGAGCTTGTTCACCACTATCTGGCTGAGAAACAACTACTTTTTCAGGATCCATGCCTAATTTTTCAGCATACGAACGATCAAAAGCATGTTCTGCATCAATAAACGCCGCAATACCACCAGCTTTTTGGCATTGGATAATGGTATGAATCGCTAATGTTGTTTTACCAGAAGATTCAGGTCCAAATATTTCCACAATTCTACCTTTGGGCAAACCACCAACACCAAGAGCTAAATCCACACCAATTGATCCTGTTGAAATAACTTCTACATCAACTACTTTGTTATCACTCAATTTCATTACAGTTCCTTTCCCATAATCTTTGTCTATTTTTTCCATTGTACTTTTTAGTGCATCCAATTTGCCTTTCATATCAACGGGGATACTGGTTTCTTTTTCTTTCTTTGCCATGTTAGTAGAATTTATGTTTTTGTAAAAATATTACTTTTAAATATCTAATCAATACATTAGCAAAGGAAAATATTTACTCCGTAAAATTTTTGTGTACCAATTATTTTCTTGAAAAAAAATACCTACTAAACATTTAGTAGGTATTTTTTTATTGTGATGTTATATTTATCTTGATTTAAAAGTATTGGGCAAATTAGCATTATTTGATTTAGCCTCTCTTTGGGTTTTCATTCTAGTATATTTATTTCTTTGTTCAGGAGTGAGAAGTGTTACAATTTTAGTTTCTCTCTCTTGATTAATAGCTTTTCTACGTTCTTGAGCTGTAGTTTGTGTAATGGTACCTGCTTGAACTTCTTGACGAACAGTTTGTAATTTTTGAGCTGCGTCTAAATTAATAGCTTGTACTTGCACTTTTTGTTCCGTTGTGAAACTGGCTTGCTTATCCATTCTTTCCGTCATCATGGTAGCACGTTGCTCGGGGGTACTTGCTGTATTTTGAGCAATTGCTCCAAATCCACAGAAAACTGTCAATAAAATAAGTAGAGATAATTTCTTCATAATCTGAATATTTTATAATATGAGTAACTTTCTAATTTTTCAAGCCACTATATTACATTTTTTTTAAGAAAAAAAGAAATTTATCTCTATTTTTTTAACATAAGGTATTCTGCTATCTGTACAGCATTGGTAGCTGCTCCTTTACGCAGGTTATCTGCAACAATCCACATATTTAAGGTGTTTGGCTGAGATTCATCTCTACGAATTCTGCCTACAAATACTTCATCTCTTCCTTTACTTAAAATAGGCATAGGATAACGATTGTTTTTCACATCATCTTCTAAAATAACTCCTGCTGTTTTTGAAATAATATTTTTTACTTCTTCCACATCAAAATCATTTTCAAACTCAACATTGACAGCTTCTGAGTGTCCACCCATTACAGGCACACGAACAGTTGTAGAGGTAACACCTATTTTATCAGTACCAAATATTTTTTTGGTTTCATTCACCATTTTCATTTCTTCCTTGGTGTAACCATTGTCCAAAAAAGAGTCAATATGAGGCAAAACATTCATATCAATAGGATGTGGATATACCTTTTTGCCTTCTATTCCTTGTCTTTCATTCATCAATTGGTCAACAGCAGCTTTACCTGTACCTGTTACAGACTGATAAGTAGAAACTACAATACGTTTAATTCCATATTTTTTATGTAACGGATTTAGAGCTACAACCATTTGAATAGTTGAGCAATTGGGGTTTGCTATAATTTTATCTTCTTTAGTAAGTACATCAGCATTTACTTCTGGAACTATCAGTTTTTTGGTAGGATCCATTCTCCAAGCAGAAGAGTTATCAATTACTGTTGTACCTACTTCTGCAAACTTAGGTGCAAAAGCAAGCGAAGTACTTCCTCCAGCTGAGAAAATTGCAAAATCAGGTTTAAGAGCTATTGCTTCTTCCATTCCTATTACTGTGTATTCCTTACTCTTAAAAAAAATCTTCTTACCCTTTGAATTCTCTGAAGCAACTAAATACAATTCTGTAAAGGGAAAGTTTCTTTCTTCTAAAACTTTCAGGATTTCGGTGCCTACTAGACCCGTAGCACCCACAACAGCAATTTTCATAATAATTAAAAAAGGTTAAAAGGTTGATAATATTTTTTTTGGAAACGCAATATTCTTGATTATTTGATAAATTTTCAAAAAATTATTTTGTTTTCTTGTATAAAGGTACTGTACTACAAGGTTCTCCAAACATGAGGCTTTGTACGTGAGGCTTTAATAAACGAGTAATTTCAACATACACATAAGTAGGTATGGGCAAATCAGAACAACCTTTAACTACTATTCGCTTGCCTTCATATTCAGCTATATTTATCTTTAACAGTTCTTTTCTAAATAACTCTATTTCAAGACTTTCTAAATCACCAAAAACAAAACAGTCAGCATATGGTTCTAAATGAATGGCTAACAGCATATATGCCCAAGTAGGCACTATGGCATCTGCTGAACAAATAATAGCCACATTTTTATTTTGGTACGAATTCCAGTCATGTTCTTTTAAAAACTGCCTAAAATCTTTTTCTTTTAAAATAAGCCCTTGAAAAAGATTTTGAGCTAAGTCATATACAACTCTTTCTCCTTTAGGATAAAAATCTTTTATATCCAGAGTAATCAGTCCACTCTGGGCAACTTTATTAACTATTTCTTCGGTTTCCATAAAATAAAAAATCTACAAGGGTTATCTTGTAGATTTCAACAAAAAAATAACTTACAAAGTTTTATTTATAAACTGCTAATTGAATAAAAACAGGGAAGTGGTCACTATAACCTCCTAAATATTTTTTACCTGCAAATGTTCTTAGGGGTTGTCCTTTGTATTGAGCAGGCTCTTGTTGCATGAGTGTTTCAGGTTTATGAATGGTTGCTGATTTTAAGACGTAACGCAGTGATGATTTTTTATTGACCAGATTAGATGAAAGAATCATTTGGTCTAAAAGATTCCATTCTGTTATTTTTTCTTTACCATTGTAGTAAGCATGTGTTCCTTTTCCTTCTGCTTTTAGTACACCCATTGCATTAAACATTTGTCCTTGTTTTAAGCCTTCAGAATAAGGTTTAGCATTGATAGTTTCAACAATACTTTTGTTGATAGGTTCATCATTCAAGTCGCCCATCACTATAATATTTGCTTTGGGAGACCTTTTTTGAATAGAATCTACTTTACTTTTCACTTGAGAAGCTACATAAATTCTTTTAGGTTCACTTTCTTTCAATCCACCACGTCTGGAAGGAAAATGAGCCACAAATACATGCAAGGTATCTTTTCCACCTAAAATCCCTGAAACAATCAAAAAATCTCTTGTTTTGTCTTTGACTTCAGGAAAGATTATTCTGCAAGATTTCTCTGCAAAAGGTTTGAATAAATCTTTTTTGTAAATCATGCCTACATCTATGCCTCTTTCGTCTGGAGAGTTATAATGAACTATTCCATAATTTTTATTTTTTAGAGCAGGTTGAGCAATGAGGTCTTCAATAACTCTTTTATTTTCTATTTCGCAAAGTCCAAGAATATCAGGAGCTTGTGGAGAGCCTAATGTACTGATAGCAGAAGACATATTGACTAATTTTTTCTGATATTTTTCGTTATCCCATTTATTTTCGGAAGTAGGGAGAAACTCAGAGTCATCAATGGCTGGATCATCTTCTGTATCAAAAAGATTTTCAACATTATAGAACGCTATAGTAAATGTATTTTTAGGCTTTTTTTGGGCAAAAAGAATGCTTGTAAAAAAGCAGAATAACAATGTAATGAATATCTGTTTCATGATTTGTTTTTTTATATACTATAAAAGTATGGCAATTTTACGTAAAAAGTATGAGTTTATCAAACAAAGAGTTTTAAAAGCCGTAGAAGTTTCAGCAAACAAACTTTTTTGTATTTTTGCAAATCTTGGCAAAACACCTTTATAATTTTTATGAAATTTCATTACCTGTTATTCTTAGGGCTCATTTTGGGAGCATGTGAACAATCCTCCCAAAAATTCCCCGCAAAAAATGCCCTTGTTATTACCAATATTGATGATACTGAGAATATTCATTGGGATACTTTACACACATTATCATCCACATCTGAAACAGCTCTTTTGGATTCAATGGCTCAAAATTTTATTAAGCAATGGCAAATACAAGGTATGACTTTAGGAGTTGTAAAAGATGGTAAATTGGTTTATGCTAAAGGTTTTGGCTATGCAGAAAAAGAACGAAATCTGAAAACACGCCCTCATCATCTTTTCAGGATAGCAAGTGCCTCAAAGCTTGTAACGGCTGTTGCTGTTATGAAACTTGTAGAAGAAAACAAACTTAGTTTAGAAAGTAAAATTTTTGGTGAAGAAGGTATTCTCAAAAAATACAACCATTGGATTGCAGACCCTATTTTACATAAAGTTACTGTAAGACATTTACTTACACATACAGGAGGCTGGCGTAATTATTTACGAACAGACCCTATGTTTGTGCCAGTATTGGTTGCTCAAGCCATGAAAGTGCCTTCACCCATCAAATTTGAAGAAACTATTCATTTTATGCTTTCGCAAAAAGGTCATTTTGAACCTGGGGCTTTTTATGACTACTCTAATTTTGGCTATTGTTTATTAGGAACTGTGATTGAAGAGATTACACAAATGCCTTATGAAGATTTTGTTAGAATAAAAGTTCTAAGTCCTATTGGAGCAGACAGAATGAGAATTGGTAAAAACAGATATAAAGAGCGTTTTGCAAACGAAGTACGCTATTATGAAGCAGAAGGTACACCCTTAAATATTTCTATATACAATCCAACAGACTCTGCATCAAGAATTTATGAAGGCAACAACACAGAAGCTTTGGGTGCTGCTGGAGGGTGGATAGCAAGTTCGGTGGATATGCTTCGCTTAGTCTGTGCTATTGATGGTTTTGATACAAAACAAGATATTTTGAGTAGCTCAAGCATCTCAGAAATGACACATTTTAACCCAAAGGACAGTTTAAAACAAAATCATCATCCGTTAGGCTGGAAACAAATTACAGCAGAAAAATGGTGGCGAACAGGCAATCTTTCTAGTACCAATATATCCCTTACTCGCCGAAATGATGGTTACTCATGGGTACTTATCACCAATACAGGTTCTTGGAGGGCTTCTTTTTTTCCTTATGAAATGGAAGGTATGATGAATCGAGCTATTCAAAAAATTAAATTTCCCGATCACGATTTATTTAAAGTCATTGATAATCAGAAACTACAACCTTAATTTGTTGTAGTTCTTTTTTTTTATTTAATTGGTTGGAAATTAAAATATCTTATGTTTCTAAAATTACAAAATCAAACCACATCCAAAGCTTTTAAAGCTGTTGTATTTATACAAATTATTGCTTTTTTAAATATCCTTTTAACAAAAGATTTTTTAATTCTTCTAGGAATAGGAAGCTATATTGCTGAAATCATTGCAGAAGTTATTTTTCTTTCTTTTTCAACCCTGTATGTATTCTATACATATTTGATGATTAGGCTTTTTACCAAAAACCCCATCACACTTAATACAATAATTATATGTTTTATTATTGGTTTGGTAATGGGTACCATTGTTGAGAATCCTTTTATTGATTTAAAAATAGCAGGTAAAAAATATTATATTTTGGCTGTCCATATTTGTTATTCTGTGGGTACTATTACCATTATTTATCATACCATCTTAGAAATTTTTCAAGAGGAAATGACCACTATTGAAAGGTTGTGGGGTTCAGCTTGTGTATATTTTATGATTGCTTGGGCATTTGGAGGTCTTTATGATATTGTCTGTATCTTCGACCCCAAAGCTCTTGGATTTTCACATCAACTCAATTTATCCAGTTATTTGGAGTCCATTGCTTATAGCATCAGTATTTTAGGAAACTTCAATCCATTATATGACAATACGAGCCTATTAATCAGTCGTTTAGCCGTTATTGAAGCTGTTTGGGCTCATTTATTTGTGGTTTTGGTAGTGGGTAGGTTATTAGCTAAATAGACTTATCCTTTTGGCAATACAAACCTAAATATAGAGCCCACACTCTCAGTGCTTTCTGCCCATATTTTACCTTTATTTTTTTCTATCATTTCTTTACAAAGTAATAAGCCTAAGCCTGTACCTTTCTCACCAATTGTACCATGTGTGGTAATATGTACTTCTTGTTTAAAAAGTTTTGAAAATGTTTCTGAACTCATGCCAATTCCTGTATCTTGAATAGCAATTTCCCAAGAATCATCATTTTCTTTTGCATATACAAAGACCTCTCCTCCGTTTGACGTAAATTTTAGAGCATTGCTAATGAGATTTCTAAAAACCAGGTTGATAAGTTGTTCATCAGCCCAGACTTGTACAGCTTCAGGAAGTTTATTTTTGAGAGTGATATTTTTATTTTTTGCAATTTCTTCCAGAAAGTTGAAATTTTCTTTTACTAAAGCATTTATTTCAACTTTTTGGGGTCTAGCTTCAATGCCTTGCATTTGATTATTTGCCCAAACCAGCAAATTATTGAGTGTGAAATGAACATGTTCTACTCCACTTTTTAGTTTTCCTGAAAATAAAATAAATTCTTCTGGACTGATATTTCTATTCTCCAAAAGACTTAACAGTCCCTTGAGAGAGTTGAGAGGTGAACGCAAATCGTGTCCGATAATTGCGAATAACTTATCTTTGGTAGCATTTACTTGTGTTAGTTTTTCTGCTTGGGTTTCTATTTCTTTTTTTTGAGCTAAAAGTTTCATATTCGCCCTTATTTTTGCTCGATTGTTACGATACAAGACAAATGCCAGTAGCCCCAGTATTGCTAAAATACCTAATACAGAGCCAAGTACAATTCTCTGGTTTTTATTTTCTTCCTCTTGTATTTTCTTATCTTTTTCCAATAATTCTATGGCTTGCTTGGTTTTTCGCAAAGCTATTTTTACCTCTATATCAGCCAAATGATTTGCATTGTCTTTATTGAGAATGCTGTCTTTGAAAGCCAAATGTTTTTTCTGAAAACTATACGCCTCTTCAAATTTGGAAAATTCTCCATAAAGTTCTGATATTAAAAGACTTGATTTGATTTTTACAATTCCCCAATTTGCTTTCATCGCAAAATCATAAGATTTTAAAGCATAGTCTAAGCTTTCTTTTTCCTTATGTAATTTTTCGTAACACTCTGCTATATAAAGATATATATAAGAGTTTAGTATTTGATTATTAACATCCTCCGAATATTTCAGGCTTCTAAACAAGTATTCAAGAGCTTCTTTATATTTTTCCTGTTTTAAATATATCTGTCCTATTCCATCTAAACTTTGTGCAAGAATTAATTTATTTTTATCTTTTTCTGCTATTTGGTTGGCTTTGAGATGATAACTCATAGCCTCTTTTAGTTTATTTTCTGAACTTAAGCTAAAACCCAAGGCATTATAAATTTCTGTAATGTGTATCATACACTCCAAAGGGTTTTTCTCTACAATTTCTTTGGCTTTCAAAAAATACGCTGTGGCTTTGGTATGATAATCTTGATTTCGATATAACAATCCTATGTTAAATAAATCTAAAGATTGCAATACAAAATCCTTATTATCAACCGATTCGACTGCTTTCAAAAAATACTCAATACTGATGGCATAACGATTTTGAACTCTGTAATAAAAATGTCCAATTAAATGAAAACATATACCCAAATCTTCGGAGTTTTTTACAGTGTCTTCTATTTCAGCGAGTTTTAAGCTATACTCTAATGCTTTTTGAGGCTGATTAAGTTTTTCTAAAATAGTAATACCATTCAAGAGAGAACTTACAACTCCCTGATGATGATTCTTTTTCTTATAGATTTCAAAAGCTTTTTGTTGATAATTTGAAGCCTTATCATATCCATTTTGCTGAATGTATAAATATGTTAAAACTTTGTATATTTCTGCTAATAGAACATCGTTTTTAGGTTCTTTTTCGTAAATAACTATACATTTTTCCAACGAATCTATGGCTATTTTTTTGTATTCTTTGGTTGAAGAGTAATTTCTGAATCCATCCCAAATTTTTTGAGCTTCTGTAAAAAGTTTAAGCTTTTGTAATATTTTAATGGCTTTCCAGTGGTAATAAAAACCTAACTCGTTTTTTTGGTGAAAAAAAGCTAAGTTTTGATAGTAAAGGCTTTCCCCTTTTAAGTACCTTGTTTTTTTAGTTATTTCTAATAGCTTTTCATTTGTTTGCAAAGCCAAGTTAAAATATCCGTTTGAAATATATTGCTGGCATAACCGATGTAACAAATTGATTTGACTTGTATCAACTTTTGTATTTTTTAATAATATTTTCAAACTATCTATTGGGTGTATAGATTGCCCTTGTAGTGTTGAGAAAAATAAAAGTGATAAAAATAATAGTGTTGTAGGTATTTTCATATTTGGTAAGCACAGCATTCAATAAACTTAATATAAAACAAACATATTGCCAAATACATCTGTAAAAATTTGCGTAATTCTTATCTAAATTGTTCATGAAAAACCGAATAATAAAAATCTTCTTGATTATAACTTCCATGTACATTCCATTATGTGGATTACTTTATTTTTTTCAAGAAAAACTCATTTTTTTTCCTCAAAAATTAGATAAGAGTTATCCATTTAAATTTGAACAAGAATTTGAAGAGTTAAACATAAAAGTACAAGATGGGAAAATATTAAATGGACTTTTATTTAAAGCTAACACTTCAAAAGGACTTATTTTTTATTTACACGGAAATGCAGGAAGTTTAAGCTCTTGGGGTAGTGTTGCCAAAACATATACAGATTTAAACTATGATGTTTTTATTCTTGATTACAGAGGCTATGGGAAAAGTGAGGGGAAAATAAACAGCCAAAAGCAACTTTTTCAAGATAATCAAATAGTGTACAACGAATTGAAAAAGAGATATAAAGAAGATGAAATAATCGTTTTAGGTTATTCTATTGGAACAGGGCTTGCCTCCAAACTTGCTTCTACCAATAATCCAAAGCTTTTAATTTTACAAGCACCCTATTATAGCCTAACAGACATGATGCAATACAACTTTCCATTTGTTCCAACTTTTATTTTGAAATACAAATTTTCGACAAATGAGTATCTGAAAAATTGTAAAATGCCTGTTGTGATGTTTCATGGAAACAAGGATGAGGTAATTTATTATGGTTCATCTTTGAAACTAAAAAATGAATTTAAACAACAAGATACTCTCATTACACTCAATGGACAAGGACATAATGGAATGACAGACAATGAAGATTATAAAACAGAATTGAAAAAAATATTAGTACGGTAAAAACGAACACAATAACGGATTCGGCAAACCTATTAGGGATTATTTCATAGAAGCATACTATACAAGTTTATGACAACTATTTTATTACTTCAGTTATTAGTTTCTTTTTTTGTAGGAGGCTCATTGATAACAATACTTTCCTTAATTGCAGAAAAGACCAGCCAACATATTTCAGGTATCATTATGATGTTCCCAACAACTTTGGTCTTAGGTTTTTTCTTTTTAGGACTTACAACAAATGCCAAAAATGTTTCAATGATTATCCCAGCTACCTTAATTCCTCTTGGTATTGTAATATTTTCCTCTGTAATCTATATTTATTGTTCTATTTTTTTTGCCAACTATATTAGGAGTAAAATTCCACAAATATTATGTTCTCTATCAATCAGTAGCATTATTTGGTTTGTATTAGTTTCTCCATTTGCTATTTATAAGTTTTCTAATATCTTGATTAGTATTGTTGGTTTCTTCATAATTATCACATTGACACATTTTATATTGAAGAGTAAAAATCATGAATTCAATTTGGATAGACCTAATTATACAAAAACACAAATATTTATTAGAGCAGTATTCACAGGAAGTATCATTGCAATAGTTGTTTTTTTAGGCAAAACATTAAATCCATTTTGGGGTGGTATTTTCACAATGTTTCCTGCTGCAACTTTTGCAACATTGGTAATTTTACATTTTTATTATCATCCAAAACAGCTTTTTTATTTTATGAAAAACGCCCCTTTAGGCTCGATTTCATTATTTATATATACCATTTCTGTTATGTTGTTGTTTCCTAAACTTGATATATGGTTAGGAACGCTGGTTTCCTATTGTATTTCTTTGACTTTTAGTTTACTATTAATTAGCTTTAAACTCAAACAACACAAAAATACTATCAAATAAGACTCCATCTCATGCTTCACAGATCTTTTCAACAAAGACTTTTATTTTACTTTATTCTTGCAATATTTTGTTGCATTATGCCTTTTATTTTAACAATGCTTTTAGTAATTGTAACAGAGCATAGAGAATTGGGAATGTCAGTTGCTGTTATTCCTTCTGTTATGCTTGTTCATTTCATTTTTTCAGGAATTTTCTTGCAAACAACTCGATTAGTGAAGTTTATTACTTCAATATTGACAACTTTATTTGCAATTATTGGACTGAAGTATTTATTACCCTTGGGAATAATTCATCATCTATTTGATATTTATGGTTTTTGGGACATTGTTATTATACATTTGGTAATAGCCATTATTATTTGGGAAATCGCCTATCAACTATTGATTAAATTTTTGAGACATTTTTGAAACATTCAATTATCAATTAAATTTTTCATTAAACCCTTTTTCAAATTCTTCTACCACTTTTACAATGGCTTCTTCAGTTTGGTGTCTTCGGGAGAAGTGAATAGGAATCGCTTTTTTCACGTGTGCTTTTTTAGCTACCTGCCCCGAAAGAAAAGCTGTACTATGATGATTTTTTTCAGCAAGTTCCAACTCTTCATGCAAATAATAGGCTTCTATATACAATTCATCAGCTTGTTTGCACAAATTGATAATCTTTTGATGGTTCTCTTCAGAAGCCAAATGATCCATCACAAAAGCTATTTTTGAGCCTTTTTTTTCTTCCAAATACACAAATAAGTCTTGAGCTTTATGCAAATTTCCTTCTATGAGTATCTCTTTTTCAGGATTTTGCTCTACAAAAGCTTGTTTCAAAGCCTTTATCCATTCTCCTTGTTTAAAAGGCAAATCCTTTTGAATACTGATTTTTGAGTGTTCTGTAAAACAATATGCAATACAAGGCGTTCTATGGTTTAGAATCGCATATTCTACACTAAAAACCTCATTTTCGTACAAATATTGCTCTTGTAAAATGCCTTTGTGTTCCAATTCCCATTTAGGTGTATGAAGCACATATACATCTATTTGGTTTTCAGATATTTCTCTTACTTCGTAATGCAAAGCCTCAGCAGCTTGTTCTTCAGAGAGCAGAATATCCCAGTTATAGCCCAAAAGCTTAGATTGTACATTTTTAGCTATTCCTTTGGGTCCACAAATCGTTACTTTTCGGTTTACTTGCAACTGATGCCTTAAGATTGTATCAAAATTGCAAAAATGGTCTATATGTGTATGGCTGATAAAAATCGCCTGAATGTTTTTTATATCACTGATAGTCAAATCAGAAGCTTGCCCACAATCGCATAAATAAGTGAAAGAGTGGTTGGGAATATTGAGTTGCAAACAAACATCTTCTTTCAATTTACTTTTTAAAATCGCCTGAATCATAGTTATATATGTTTGAGAAAGGTACAAATTTACACAAAGCCATACAAATAAAAAAACACGAGAAGCTTCTCGTGTTTTAAGTTTATTCACCTTGTGCTTTTTTCAGTTCAATTTCTATAAGCAAACAATTGTAAACCAAACCAATATGATTAAATTTTGCTTGTTGTAAAACCATTTCGGAATCTATCAAATCTCCTTGTTTTACAATTCCTTTTTTCCAACGGTCGTACATCAAATTGTAAGAACGTTGGGCTGCTTTTAACACTTTTTCCTGTGTTTGGAGTTGCAGACTTGTTTCCTGAAGTGTATTTTGAAGTGTCTGAATCTCTAAATTTACTTGTTTGATGGCAAAATTATAACGTTCTGAAGTTTGCTCAGACTCTAATTTAATTTGTGCCATTTTATTGTTTTGCCTAAATCCATTAAACAGAGGTACATTTAATTGTAGTCCTACAAAAGTAGAATTAACCCAACGATATTTATTAAAATCGAAATTTTCTTGTTGTGTAAGGATAGAATGTTGCCCAACAAGTTGCAGATTAGGTATTAATTTCGCTTTTTCTATTTTAACCTGATTATCAAGTATTTTCTTTTGAATATTTAGTTGTTCTAAATCTGTTCTCTTCTTGGCTTCAAGATTAGAAAATACAATATTTTTAGGATTAAAATGCAGACTATCAGAAAATTGCAAAACTTCTTGGCTTGGTAAATCAAGTAAAAGCTTTAACTGATTTTCAGCAAGTGTGTATGCATTTTTAGTTTTGATAAGATTTGGTTTGAGGTTTTCGACTTGTACGTATGCTTGTAGTGTATCTGCCTCTGTTAGAAAGCCTTGTTCCAAACGTTGTCTTACATCCGAAAGTATTCTGTTTTGGCGTTTGAGATTTTCTATCCAAAAATCGTGTTGAGCTTTTGCCCAAAGAGCGTCAAAATAGATTTTTCTCAATTCTGCTAATTTCTGATTTTCAAGTGTTTTAAGAGCTAAGTAAGCATTTTCTTTGTTTAATTGAGCATTTTCAAGTATAGGTTTGTTTTCAAACTGCAATAAAGGTACAGAAAGTGTCAGGTTTGCCTGATAAACATTCTTGGCACTTGCATTTACCGAACGAAATTCTTTAGAATCGGCAGTTGGGTCGAAGAAAGTTGCAGGCAGGAAAAACACTTGTGGTCTGATATTTCTGTTATAATTTCCACTCAAATTTAAAGATGGTAAATATACACTTTGAGCTTCCTTCACACCATATTCAGACTTTTGAATGTCTTTTTTCTGGATGTTCAGTTCTATATTATTCATTTTTAATTTCATCTCAGTTTCTTTTAAACTCAAAGTTGTTTGAGAGTATCCGTTTATTGTTGTAAGTATCATAAAAAGACCCGTTACAACAGCTTTTTCGAGAATATTTTTCTGAGCGTTCATGATATTTTTCTTAGAAAATCTTTTTAAAATCCTGTCTAACTCTAAATAGATCGCAGGGACAATAAATAATGTGAAAATCATGGAACTTGTAAGCCCTCCTATGAGTACCCATGCTAAAGCAGAGTTGTACTCACCACCAGAGCCTGTTTGCAGAGCCAAAGGCAACATTCCTATGACCATGGCAAGGGTAGTCATCAGAATAGGTCTCAAACGAGTTTTACCTGCATCCAAAAGAGCATACAATACATTTCGTCCTTCTTTTCTGAGTTCATTGGCTCTATCTACAATCAGGATAGCATTTTTGGCAACAAGCCCCAGCATCATAATCATTCCGAAAATAGAAAAGACATTGAGTGTTTTCATGGTAAGAGCCAAAGCTAACAAAGCCCCTGTAAGTGCCACAGGAATAGAAAACAATACCACAAATGGATATAAAAATGAATTATAAAGAGCAACCATAATCAGGTACACAAATGTAATCCCTGCAGTAATGGCTAAACCCAGATATACAAAAGAGTCATCTGCCATTTCCAAATCCCCTTCGTAGCTAATTTTAATGCCTGCTGGCGGAGGATTTTGGGCTACTATTTGTTTAATTTCTTCACCAATTTCGTTTACTGACTTTCCAATAGCCTTAGAAAACATAGTTACAGAAGCATTTTTATTTCTGCGTTCGAGAGCAGAAGCCGATGTAATCATTTGTATATCAGCAATCTGTTTTAGATAAATAAGTTCGCCTTGAGCATTGATAAAACTCAGATTTTCAATTTGTTCTGTTTTATTACGATCAGATTTTTCCAATTGTACCCTTAGAGGAAACTCAGTATTTCCTTCTCTGAATTTCAAATCGTCAAAGCCTGTAAGAGCTACTCGTAAGGTTGTAGCTACTTCGTCCAAATTTAATCCCAAACTAGCGAGTCTATCTCTATTGATTTGTATATCTAATTCTGGTTTCCCTGCAAGTATAGATAGGCGTACATCATCAGTTCCCTTAATTTCAGATGTCATTTTCTTGAGTTTTTGTGCATACTCAAACATCTGCTTTCTATCTGCTCCACTAATTAAAATCTGGATGGGAGTAGCCTCAGCACCTATTACCCCAACAGGCGAAACTTTTACTTTTGTACCTGCCTCCTCTAAAATCATGTTTCGAATCTGTTGAGACATTTGTAGTACAGTTTTATTTCTTTGTTTTTTATCTGTAAGCAGAATTGAGAACTCTATTTGATTATCTCCTATTACTTCCCCAAAATAAGGGTCATTGGAAAGCCCTACAGTGCTAAATATTCTTTTTACTTCTGGTAGGTTCTGGATTTTTTCCTCAAATTTTTGAGCTACTCTTTGTGTTTCTTCAAACTTTGTACCTGCTGGTGTTTCTACAATTACAGAAATTTCACCTTTGTCTGTGGTAGGAACAAACTCTCCGCCTATATAACCTTCTGTTACCAAACTAAAAGATGCTATCATAGAACCAAAAGCTACAAAGTACACAACCCAACGAAATTTCAAGCCTTTTTTCAAAAAAGAAACGTAAAAATTCGTTAGCTTATGAATCTGCTTTTCTATGGTTAAAATAATTTTTCCAAAAATGTTTTTAGGACTCAGATGCTCCAATTTTGCAAAACGAGAAGCCAGCATGGGCGTAAGCGTAAAGGAAACAATTAAACTGGCAAGTGTAGAAACCACTATTACCAAAGCAAATTCTTTTACCAAACCACCTGTAATGCCTGGGACAAAAGCCAAAGGTAAAAACACCACCACATCTACAAGTGTAATAGAAAGAGCTGAAAAGCCTATTTCATTTCTGCCATCTAAAGAGGCTTTTACTTTGTCTTTTCCCATTTCCAGATGCCTATAAATATTTTCTAAAACGACAATTGAGTCATCCACAAGAATTCCTATTACCAAACTCATCGCTAATAAAGTCATCAGATTTAGGCTAAAATCCATGATATACATTCCTATAAATGAGAATACTAAAGAAGAAGGGATGGCTATCATGACTATTAAGGCATTTCGGAGTGAATGCAAGAAGACAAGCATCACAAGAGCTACCAGAAAAACTGCTATAATCAAATCATGAAAAACTGTTTCTGTAGCTTTTAATGTAAACTCTGAGCTATCCGCAGCTATTTCAAAAGTTAGTTTTTGTGTTTTATATTCTGTCTCAATTTTTTTAATTTCGTTTCTTACAAGCCCTGAAACCTCTACAGCATTGGCATTAGATTGTTTCTGAACAATCAAACCAATAGAGTTTTTTTGATTGAGTCGGGTAATGGTTTTACCATCTTTACTGCCATCTTCGAGGGTAGCAATATCTTTGAGCTTAATTTTGCTTCCATCTTTTAGAACTGCAATATCCAGATTTTCAAGGGTTTCAAACTCTGATATTTTCCCATTCAAACGCAAACCAAATTGAGCATCTTCATCTTTGATATTGCCAATAGGTACATCCAAATTTGATTTTTGTAAAGCCTGTACCACTGCCAACATAGGTATTTGATGATATTTTATCTTTTGTTCATCCAAATACACTTTTATTTCTTTTTCTTCACCACCCACCAACTGAATACGCCCAACTCCTTTGAGTTGTGATAGATGAGGTTTTATTTGCTCTTTTAAAATCTGATACAATTCTTTTTCTGAAAGACTTGAGGTACTTGCTAAACGCAAAACAGGTAAGTCTGCCAACGAATATTTATCCACAGTAGGTGTTTTTGCACCTTGAGGTAGTTGTGGTACAACCTGATTTACAAAGCGTTGTACCTCTTGCATGGCTTTATCGAGGTCTGTATCTTGTAAAAACTCAATACTGATTACAGCATAACCTTCATTAGAACGTGATGTAATGCGTTTTACTTTACTTGCTCCAGCCACAGCATCCTCAATTTTTTTGGTAATAGTACTTTCTATTTCAGCAGGTGAAGCACCCTCATACACAGCTATTACTGAAACAAATGGAGCATTAATTTTGGGTAATAGCTCATATTTCAATTGCCCGATGGCAAATATTCCTAATAAACTGATTATCAATAAAAACACAATAATCAAGATAGGTCTTTTGATGGAGATTTCTGTGAGTGTCATAGTTATTGAATTTTTACTTTTTGACCATTTTCTATATTATTTTGCCCTTTTACAATTACTTTGTCGCCGAGTTTCAAGCCTGAAAGCACCTCTATATTTTCACCATATTCTCTACCCAAAACTACTTTTTTAGATATCGCCTTTTCATTTTCAATCACAAAAACCTGATTATCAAGAATTGCTATTCGAGGTACAAGTAAAATTTCTTTTTGGGTATTATCTGCCAATATTACTTCTGCATTCATGCCTGCCAGTATGGGTTTTGTTGGGTTGTTTTGCATCAGGATTTCTACTGGAAAAGTACCCGCATCTGTACTCTGAACGGCTATGGATTTGATGACTCCTTCAAATTTTTCTTCTTTTCGGGTTGGTATAACAACTTGCACTTTTTGTCCAACTTTCACTTTATCAAGGTCTTGTGCTGTCAGATTCACAAACAAACGTAGTTGAGCAATATCTGTAATAGTTGCTATAGGTGTTCCTACGCCCAATACCTTCCCAATACCTACAAGTTTTTGTGAAATTACTCCGGAAATAGGGCTTTTGATAACTGCATAATCTAAAGCCTGCTGAGATAATTGCAGGTTTTGTTCTGCATTTTGCATCTGAAAACGAGCATTTTCTAAGTCATACTCTGAAAGATTGTTATTTTTGAACAATGCCTCATAACGTTCAAAATCTCTTTTGGCTTTCTGATAATTGATTTCAGCTATTTTTCTTTGTGTTTGTTTGGTTTTAGCATCTATAATTGCTAAAACCTGCCCCTGAGCTACTCTGTTGTTCAAATCGAAGTAAATCTGTATGATTTTACCATCTGTTTCTGAAAGCACCTCTAATGTTTCAAAAGCTTTAAAAATACCTGTTGCTTTAAAAATACCTTGTACTTTTTTTGTTTGTATAGATGCAATTTGAACGCTTGTAAGGGGTTTTATTTGTGCCTCTTTGGCTTGAGCATTTTGTTTTTCAACGTTTCCGTTTAAAATAACAGTTATTCCAAAAATCAGTGAAGCTGTAATGGCTATCACCAGCAAAATTTTGATAGATGATTTCATATTTTTTAATTTTTAGTTTTTCAATTCATAAAAACCGACCATTCGGTTTATTTAATTACAACAAACCAACTGTTTGGTTTATTGTATAAGCAAAAAAAATTATTTTTTTAATCCTTTATAAAAATCGTCCCATAAATCCTCGATAGATGTAAGAGCTTTGGTAAAATTTTCTGTGAGAATGTTATGGATAAAGTTCGAATCGATACTGTATATAAATAATTTAGCTATATGATGACTTGACATGGGTGTATCTATTTCCCTACTTTCTTTGGCTTTTTCTATAATTTCCTCCCACATGATTTGCTCTTCCAGATGCATATTTTTAAGTTTTTCCTTAAAATCAGGAAAACGATGGATAGCATCGAAAACTAAGAGAAAATAGTTCATATTATTATAATCTTCCTCTTTCTCAACATTTACACACTCTTTGATGAATCCTATAAACCTTTGTAAATGTTTTACATAACTTAAATAAAAATTTTTCAAAGAAGATTTATCAAAATCACTTTGATTGTTCATTTCATCACCCAAATAAAATGTATCTATCACTTCTATAAATAATTGCTCTTTACTTTCAAAGTAGTGATAAAATGCTCCTTTAGAAAGTTTTGTTTCTCTTACAATGTCTTGCATTGTAACATCTTTAAAATTTTTTTGTATAAAAAGCCTAAAAGCTATTTTAAGTATATGTAATTTCGTTTCATTCATAAACCGACCATTTGGTTTGTAAAATAAGTAAGAAAAGTTTGATGCACCAAATATTTTTGTAACTTTTTTTAAAATGGATGATTTAGAAATTTTTTTCTAAGAACTGATGAAGCACAATCAATGCCCAAATACGATTGTAGTAGTATTTATCCCCTGCCAAAAACTTTTCTTTTAAGGCTTTCACTTGTGGATATTTTACAATATTGTGTTTTTCAACTACCTTTCTATGTAAAAATTCATCTATTAAGAATTTCAAATCCCCTAATAACCAGTCTGCTAAAGGAATAGAAAATCCTTTTTTGGGTCGTTCAAAAAACTCGGCAGGTACATATTCATACAATACTTTTTTGAGCAAATATTTGGATGTTTTATTCTTGAATTTCAGGTTAGAAGATAGATTCATGGCAAACTCAACCAAACGGTAATCTAATAAGGGAGAACGGGCTTCCAAACTATATTTCATGGTAGCTCTATCCACTTTCACCATCAAATCATCTTGAAGATAATATTGCAAATCAAAAAATGATTGTTGAAGCATTGGATTACACTTGAGCAACCCAAACTGCGAAGTAAGTAAAGGCTCTGAATTTGTGATGGGAAAAGTCACCATATTTTCTACTTCTTTTTGTGAAAAAAGAAATTGTTCCTGTGAAAAAATATGACTCGCTAATTTTTTACGTTTGGGATAAGCAAATAATGATGACGCCTTTTTATAAGCAATATTATTAGGACGAGTTTTTAGAATTTGAGAAATCGGGTATCTAAAAAGCTTCAAAATTGGATTATCTAATCTTTTTGCCCACTGATACATTCCATAACCTAAAAAAAGCTCATCTCCACCATCTCCACCTAACACTACAGTTACTTGCTTTCGAGCAAACTCCGAAACCAGCATGGTTGGCACAGCAGAAGAATCGGCAAATGGTTCATCATATACATCAATCAGTTCTGGTATTAATTTTTTTGCTTCTTCAATAGAAATGATATGTTCATAATGCTCTGTACCCAAATGTTTAGCAACTTTTTGGGCAAAAGGAGCTTCATTAAATTTTTCTTCTTTGAATCCTATAGAAAAAGTTTTAATAGGTATTTTGCTTTGTTCTTGAGCAATAGCAGCTACTGTACTTGAATCTATCCCTCCACTCAAAAATACACCTAAAGGCACGTCACTAATCATTCTATATTGCACTGAACTTGTCAGAAGTTGTTTTAACTTTTCAAAAGCTTCCTTTTCATCCTCTAGGCTTTCTTTCTTCATACAAGCCTGAATGTCCCAATACATATTTTCTTCTACACCATTTTTGGTGATTTTCAGCCAATAGCCTGAATACATCTTGAAGACATCTTGATAAATGCTATGAGGACGAGGAATATAACCCAAATGCAAGAAATCTTCTATAGCTTCATGATTCAGGTCTTTTTTAATAAAAGGAAGAACCATCAAGGCCTTGAGTTCAGAAGCAAACGCAAAGTGATGTCCATTCCAGAAATAATAAAGTGGTTTTTTGCCTATTCTATCTCTAAACAGATACAATTCTTTTTTTTCAGTGTCATAAATAGCTATAGCAAACATTCCATTGAACATTTGTACACATGAGGCCCCTTTTTGAACAAACGATTCTAAAATAACTTCTGTGTCTGATGTTGTTTTGGTTTCTATCTGGAGTTTTTCAGCTACTTCTTTAAAATTATAAATTTCACCATTATATACAATAATATACCTTCCATTATGCGAAGTCATGGGTTGGTTCGCCTGTTCAGATAAATCGAGAATGGAAAGCCTTCGATGTCCTAAACCACATATTCCATCATAAAAAAAGCCTTCAGCATCAGGACCTCTATGAGCCAAACGAGTAGTCATTTGCTTCAATAAATCTTCTGAAACACCATTCTGAAAAGAAAGAAAACCTGCTATGCCACACATAAAAAGTGATGAATTATAAATGCGTAAATGATGAATGTCGTTTTGATGGAAATTTACAAAACAGCACTTTAAATGTCTTGTATCTGGTATATAATACCTTGTCTATCCTGAAATTTCCTTATAAGCCAACCAAGCCATCAGCCCTGCTCCTATTTCAAGAGCATCTTCATCAATATCGAAAGTAGGTGTATGTACTCCTGAAATGATTCCTTTTGCTTCATTTCGAGTACCTAATCTATAAAAACAGGCATCTGTAATTTGCGAATAGTATGCAAAATCCTCAGCAGCCATCCAAATATCCAAATCTACTACATTTTCTTCTCCAAGATATTCAATAGCTCCTTGTTTTGCTTTTTGTGTAAGTTCTGGATTGTTTTTCAAAAAAGGGTAGCCTCTTCTTACTTCAAATTCACAACGTCCTCCCATTGCTTCTGCAATTCCTTCTGCTATTTTTACCATTTTTTGATGAGCTTCACCTCTCCATTTTTCGTCTAATGTACGAAAAGTACCTTCAATATATACTTCATTAGGAATAATATTGGTTGCTCCATTGGCTATAACTTTCCCAAATGAAAGCACAGAAGGAATTTTAGGCGAGGCACTTCTGCTAACTACTTGCTGTAAAGCCACAATAATATGCGAAGTTATCAAAACGGGGTCAATACAGTTTTCAGGCATAGCACCATGCCCTCCTTTTCCGATTACTCTGATATACAACTCATCAGCACTAGCCATATACATACCTTCTCGAAACCCTACTTTTCCTACAGGCAAAAGGGGCATCACATGCTGTCCTAAAATGCTTTTCGGTTTAGGATTCTCTAAAACTCCTTCTTTTATCATTAAAGAAGCCCCACCAGGGACTTTTTCTTCTCCAAGCTGAAAAATACAACGAACTGTTCCTTCAAAAGTGTCTTTTAAATTTTGTAAAATTTTACAAGCTCCAAGTAATGATGCTGTATGAACATCATGTCCACAAGCATGCATTACTCCTTCATTTTTAGATTTGTAAGAAACATTATTTTGCTCTACAATGGGCAAAGCATCTATATCTGCTCTGAGGGCTATGGTTTTCGATTCTGGATTTTTGCCTTTGATATGAGCTACAAGCCCTGTTCCTGCAATACCCGACTGAAAATCTATTTGATATTCTGTTAGTTTTGAGGCTATAAATTTGGCTGTTTCAAATTCTTGATAAGATAGCTCAGGATGAGCGTGTAAGTGTCTTCTATTTGCCCTGATTTCTTCAAAATATTCTTTAGATAGAGCTTTGATTTGTTGTTGTATCATGAATAAAACTTTCAAAATTGAATAGAGTTTCAAATTTAGTTTTTTTCTATAACAACATGATTCTTTTTAGAAAAGTTTTCACAAAAAAGAAGCCCTTGAATATTCAAGGGCTTCTTTACATTTTACTGCTTTACAATCTTTTGTGTAAATTCTTTTTCTTGTGTTATCACTTTAAAAATATACATATCCTTTGCTTCTCCATTCAAAATATATTCTTTTTTCCAAAGCAAAGTATTTTTCTCAAATGTGTTTTTCAAAACTACTCTGCCTATGGCATCATAAATCATAATTTCTACACTTCCCAAATACCTTCCTTGTAGAGTCAATTCAACTTTATCTCTAAAAGGATTTGGGCTAATTTGTAATTGTAAATCTTTGGGAGCTATATAAAAAGTACGTTCTATGGGCGTAGCAGGATTGTAAATATTGTTACCTGCTTGACTTGCTTTGATAGTTACAAAACCCAAAGCATTTAAAGTTACATTCTCTCCTGAAAGTGTTGCATTACCAGAAACCAATTCGAATGTAACAGGAAGTTCACTGGTAGATGTTGCTTGTAAATCAAAATTGCCTTCTGTGATGATTTTATCTTCAATTTGTTCAAAATTAATAGTTTGGTCTCTTTTAATCACAGAAAAGGTCTGCTCAACAGAAATTGCAGGGTTAAAATAGTAATTCCCTGTTTGAGAAGCTCTTACTGTAATTGTACCATTTTGATTAAAATTCAAGGTGTTTCCAGAAAGTGTAGCATTTCCTGAAACAAGGCTAAAAGTAATGGGTAAATTTCTATTGGAACTTGCTATTAAAGTTACAGAGGTTTCATCTACAAATTTGGTTGTGATAGGGTTAAATGTAATAACCTGATTCCCTTTGTTTACTGTAATTGTAAAGTTAGTGCTTGTATTTCCTCCTCTCCCATCATTGGCAGTAATGGTAATAATTGTTGTATTTATATCACTTGGATTGAAAGAAACCTGATTTCCCGTTCTATCCATCACAACTACTCCCACAGGGTTTGCATCAAGGGCGTAAGTCATTGCATTTCCATCAGGATCTGTGAAAAGTGCTGCTAAATCATTTATTACAAAGGGATTTTCCGCATAAATAAGAGTTTGATTACTAATACCTTGAACTACTACTGGAGGGCGATTGATAACTATCTGAAAAGACTGGCTTCTTTTACAGCCTGCCAAATCTGTAGCCTCTACAGTAACATTGGTTGTTCCTGCTCCAATAATATTAAGGGTTAGAATATTTCCTAAAACAGAAGGGTTTACAATCCCTGATATACTTGTAGAAGCTGTATAAGTCATCGTTTGTCCTTCAGGGTCAGTGAATGCTCCCACCAAATTAATAGTTGGGCTACCATCTGAAATTTGATAAAGTTTATCGGCAATTGCAGTGCCAATATTAGGAATTTGATTAATTATAATAGTTTTAGAAATTGCCGAACCAGCTCTTGCTAACTGACGACTGTAAGGTGTGCAAGTAATTGTACGAGTAGGGGCACTTGCATTCCAAGTAACTGAAATAGAGTTTTTATAAGCATAATTGGATGTATTGATTGTGCCACCCACTACTTGCCAATCAAAATAAAAATCTGAATTGAGATTCAGCATATAAGTTTGAGTAAGGTCGTTACTGCAAACAGTTGCATTTCCATTTAAGATAGTTGCAAGTGGTTTTAAACGAAAATCATAAAAAAAGTCACTTCCTCTTGGAGCTATATCTGTATATAAATTAGAGCCATCAAAATGCACACCATGCCCACGATTGGTATATGGATAAAATGTTTTTGGAGCATTTACATTTCCAGCTCTTGTATTTAGAAGACTTCCACCATAAACGGTTGGCAAGTTAATCCCTGGAATCCAACTAAAATCTCCAAAAGGCTCTCCAGAAGTGTAAGGTATTACATTATCATCTGAACTATGAAAATATACCCCAGCCATATCACCTGAACCTTCAATATAATTAACATCTCCCAATGCCCCAGCAAAACCCATAGCAGCATTTGCTTTCCCACTTACTGCATTTCCATTTGCATCTATTTTGTTATCTCCTATTGCATCCAAACTGCCTAAATCTGGTCTTCCTAAATAGTTGCGAGTTGAGGCTGGTCTTTCAGAATCTTTATCCAAATAAATATTATGCAATGCCACAAACCCACCTGCACTATGTCCTGCTATATATATTTGGTTAGGATCTATCTTATAGGTATTTGCATTATTTCTAAAAAACCGTACAGCCGAACGTCCATCTTGTAAACCTCTATAAACAGCTCTTTTTGCCAATTCATCATTTGTAATATTCATTCCTAAGCGATAATCTATAGTTGCTGTAACAAAACCTCTTCTTGCAAAAGCCTGACACAATTGTATCATACTGGCTTCAGTTTTACTGCCTGTTACAAAACCACCACCAAAACAAAATATCACTACTGGTCGTTTAGTTAGTGTGTCAGAAGTGCTATTGGGCTGATAAATATTCATTTGGAGATTTACTGTCACATTTCCATAAGAATCCTCATTGGCTGTTTGAAGTCCAAACAAACTTGTTGTTTCTACATGTGGAATATTTGTGCTAAAAGTTACATTATTAGTGATTGTAAGTTGTGCATTGGTAAATAACTCTGTTTTATAACGATTTGGTAATGACTGAGCTATCATAAACATAGGTATAGCCATACACCATAATAATAATTGTATATTTTTTTTCATAAGTATTCTTAATTTTTGCGATTTAAATAACTATTTAATGGATTTATTTAGATATTTTTTACTAAACTATAAGTTTACTTTCATACAAAAATAGATATTTTTATTACATTTATTCATATTGTTTCTCAAAAAAGTTATATTTTCGTACAAAATTTAAATTTCTAATGAAAAAGTTTATTACTCTATTTTTTTTATTTTTTCTTGCATTTTTTAATGTAGTAGCCCAAGTTTCAAAACCTAAATTGGTTGTAGGTATTGTCATTGACCAAATGCGTTATGATTTTCTGTACAGATATTATGATGATTATTCAGATAGAGGCTTTAAAAGGCTCATGAAAGAAGGTTTTACTTGCCATAATAACAACTATCATTATGCTACAACCTATACAGGTCCTGGACATGCTGCTATTTATACTGGGTCTATTCCTGCAATCAACGGTATTGTAGGCAATGAGTGGTACGAACTTTCAGGTAAAATGATGTACGTGGCAGAAGATACTACTGTAACTAGTGTAGGTACTACTGCAAAAGCAGGACAGATGTCACCTCGTAACATGCTTACTTCAACTATTACTGACCAACTCAGGCTTTCAAATAATTTTCAGTCAAAAGTGATTGGAGTAGCTATGAAAGATAGAGGAGCAATTCTACCCGCAGGACACACAGCTAATGGAGCTTATTGGTACGAATGGGAAACTGGCAAATGGATTACAAGTTCATTTTACACTCAGAAACTTCCTTCTTGGGTAGAATCTTTCAATAATTCTGGCAGAGCTAAACAACTTGTAAATACCACTTGGCAAACACTCAAGCAGATAGAAACTTATAAAGCATCTGAAACAGATAATCAATCTTATGAAAGACCTCTTACAGGTGAGACGAATCCTACATTTCCTCATAAAATTAACTCCTTCAACACACTAGGACATACACCTTTTGGTAATACTTTTACAAAAGAGTTTGCTCTAGAAGCTTTTAGAAAAGAGGGTTTAGGAAAAGGGAATTTTACTGATTTTTTGTGTGTAAGCTTCTCATCTCCTGATATTGGAGGACATGCTTTTGGTCCATTTTCTATAGAAACACAAGATATGTATTTACGCTTGGATTTAGAAATTGCAGATATGTTGGAAACCTTTGATAAAGAGTTAGGAAAAGGCAACTACTTGGTTTTCTTAACAGCTGATCATGGTGTAGCTGATATTCCAGCTTTTTCTAAGAAGTATAAAATACCCGCAGGAAATAATCCAAGAGGCTATCATTTAATACTTATTAACGATGCTTTAAAAAAGAAGTTTGGAGAAGGCAACTGGGTTAAATATATAGAAAATGAACAGCTTTATTTAAATCATGAGCTTTTAAGACAAAAAAATATTACCATAAAACAAATTTATGATGAAGTTCGGTATGTTTTTCTATCTCAAAAGGAAGTTTATACAACTGTAAATCTTTGGGATAATGAAATTGATAATACTTTACCTAATTATTACGCCTCTTTGGTGAAAAATATCTATCATCCCAAAAGAAGTGGAGATATTCTAGTAATTCTTAAGCCCAATTGGGTAGAAGGTTTTGAGAAAGGAGGTACTTCTCATGGTACACCTTATGCCTATGATACTCACGTACCATTATTGTGGTATGGTTGGGGCATTAATAAAGGAGAAACATATAAAAAAACACATATTGCAGATATTGCAGCTACATTAGCATCTTTACTTCATATTTTAGAGCCCAATGGCTGTATCGGTAATCCAATTGTAGAAATATTAGAAAAGAAATAATTTTATTTTTAAGCAACGCTTATTATGTCTATATTATTTGATGATTTTAAAGGCTGGAAACAATATTGTATAGAAAATACTATACCATTGTATAAACCTGTTTTAGAATATGAACAAGAACAAAAAGGTAGAACAGAAGCAGAGATATGGCAACATATGCAAAATGCTTATCAAGTAATGTGTAATGCTATCCAAACGGGGCTTACAGAAGACATGACCTCACGCTCAGGAATGGTAAACAATGGAGCAAAGAAGGTTTTTAACTTCCCCATTGCAGTTTTATCACCTGAATTCCAAAAACTTATTAGCAGAGCCATTGCTGCCAAAGAGGTAAATTCTTGCATGGGGCGTATTGTAGCAGCTCCTACGGCAGGTGCTTCAGGGATTTTACCAGGCATTTTATTTACTCTACAAGAGTTACACAATTTATCCAATGAAAAAATCATGGAAGGTTTGCTCGTTGCAGCAGGTATTGCCCTAATTATAGAACGAAATGCTGGTATTGCTGGAGCAGTTGGTGGTTGTCAAGCAGAAACAGGCTCAGCAGCAGCGATGGGGGCTGGAGCTATCGTATATTGCCTTGGTGGCACAATAAATCAAGTTTTTAATGCCGTAGCTATTACTATTCAGTGTACTTTGGGCTTAGTTTGTGATCCTGTTGCAGGTTTGGTTGAAGTTCCATGTATAGTTAGAAATGCAAGTGGTGTAGCCATTGCTTATTCATCAGCTCAAATTGCTTTAGCAGATATGGATTCTGTTATCCCCGTAGATGAATGTGTACAGGCTATGGGCGAAATTGGACAAAGTATGGAAGCTCGTTACAAAGAAACCGCTCTTGGAGGATTAGCTGCCACCCTTACTGGAAAAAAAATAGCTCAAAAGGTTCTAATTCAAGATATTGAAATTTTACCTGACGAAACTCCACAATAACATTCATTATTTTTTGTAAAAAAATAAAATATTATTAATATTGGTTAAATAATCAACACCTGAATGCTGTTTTATAGGCTATTTCTATCTTTTTTTGTTACTTTTTTATTTGCTTCAAACATTCTTGCTCAAAACTATAAAGTTTCTCAGAGCTGGAGTGATATTTTGGCTAAAAAAGAAGGTGATGTAGAAGTTGTATGGACAGGTTTAGAACCTTTCATTTATCAAGATAAAAATGGCGTTTTAAAAGGTATAGAAGTAGACTTATTACGTGAGTTTTTCTCATTTTTAGAAAAAAAATATAAAGTCAAAATTCGTGTTCGTTGGCGAGAAGTTTCTTTATTTTCAGAAGTAGAGCCCATAATTCGTAGTAAATCAGGATGCTATTTTGGGGCATCTGCCATTTCTATTACAGAAGATCGAAAAAGAGCTGTGGATTTCACAGCTTCATATATGCCTGATATTTCTGTTCTCATTTCTCATGCAAATGTTCCTATTTTTGTAAATAAAGAAGATTTTAGCAATTATAAAACTCCTCTAGTAGGCTTTACTGCAAGAGGAAGCACCTATGATTTGGATTTAAAAGCTTTAAAATTAGATACAAAAAATGACTTTACAGTTAAATATATTGAAGGAACTGATGATTTAGTAGAGATTATTCATAACACACCTAACTCTATTGGTTATATGGATTTTCCTATCTATTTGAAATATTATGAAAAAGGATATCGAATCAAAAGGCAATTTATTTTCAAAAATATTAGAGATGGTTATGCCTTTATTTTACCCAAAAATCATGATTGGCAAGACCCAATCAATACCTTTTTTAAAAGCTCTTACTTTAAAACTTTAAAACAAGATATCCTTCGTAAGCACATTGGTAATGAAAACTTAGCTCTCCTATGGGATTTATCTGGTGGGGATGAACTCAAAATTTTCAAAAAAGAGTATGGCTTGCAAGATAAAAATACTATTAAACAAATTGTAGAAGAAGAAAAGAGAAAAAACCTTTTTACTATTTCTATTATTACATCTATTGCAGTTTTTTTATTCTTACTTATCATTTTTGGGATTTTGTACTATCGTTATAAAATTCGAGATAAAGCAAACAAAGTGCTTACACTCAAAAATGAAGAAATTAATCAGCAGAAAGCAGAAATAGAAGCTCAGAGAGATTATATTGAGCAGAAAAACAAAGAAATAAGCAATGCTCTTGAGCAAATTCAGAAACAAAAAGAACAACTCGAAGAAGTAAATCAGAGTAAAGACCGTTTTTTTTCTATTATTGCTCATGATTTACGCAGCCCTATCAATTCTCTTCTTGGTTTTACCAACCTGCTCTCCAATTATGCAGATGCAATGACAACCACTGAAGTCAAAAAAATCTCTAATGACTTGAACAAATCTTTACAAAATGTTTTACAACTCATTGAAGATTTGCTTACTTGGGCAAGAAGTCAGATGAATAAAGTTGATTTTAAGCCCGAAAATGTTTCCATTAATCAAATTATCAAAGATGATTTAGAATTATCGACTATTCTCTTTGATAAAAAAGAAATTCTTTTGAAAACAGATATAGAACCTCAACTTTATGCGTTTGCAGATGGAGATCATGTAAAATTTGTTCTTAGAAACCTTATTACCAATGCCTTAAAATTCACTAATAGAAATGGAGAAGTTTGTATAAAAGCCTTTAACAAAGAGAAATTTGTACAAATAGATGTTAGAGATAATGGTGTAGGAATGCCTCCAGAAGTGAGAGATAAATTATTTAAAATGGATACTGTAAAAAGTACTACAGGTACAGATAATGAAAAAGGTACAGGGCTTGGACTTTTATTGTGTAAAGAGTTTATCAAGAAAAATGGTGGTGATATTTGGGTTGAAAGTAAAGAGAATGAAGGTAGTTGTTTTTCTTTTACACTCATGAAAACAGAGAATTTGTAATTATCACTTATCAATGATAAAAACAAACAAAGACAATTTTATATTAGACTCTCTTGGAAGAACAAGTTTATTCTATGCAGTAGAAGCTAATGATATGAAATTGGTGAGAAGTATTATTTTTAGTGAATCTGGTGTAGGTATGTCTTGTTCTCGGCTACTTTTATTACAGATTCAAGATAAATCTGGGTTAAAAGCTTATGATTTAGCTATTCAGCATGACTTTCAGGAAATTGCAAACCTTCTTGAATATGAAGAATCAAGAATGCTTTGGTTTGAGTAATTATTTTTGTTTCTTTCTTTTAAAAAAACTCCCTCCTATTGTAAACTCCGCAGACTCAGCAGTGGCCGCATGAGATTTCAAAAATAAACCTGTCCAAACATTTTTATGCCAATAGTATTTGAGTCCATAACGTTGATAGAATGGCATATCAGCAATAGCAGTAAACTGTTTATATACATATATGCCAAGCTGAATATTGAATGACATTTTTCCAAAACTAATTTCATCTCCTATTACTATGCTCATACGCCTATAATCAGGTCTGGAAGAACTATCAGCATACTTTTTTTCTATTTGATATTTAATTCCATCATTCCAAGAAATATCCACACCACCAAGCAAACGATGTGTTTGGCTTAAATCCTTACCTACATATATTCCAACATTGATTACCTGATGTTTATATGGCTGATTTACTTCCGCCTCTATCAGACTACCTGCTAAAGCTGTTTGCAAATGCCACTTTCTTGAAAATATTGTATTGGTTGCTGGAGTATATATTATTTTTTCAGGGTGAAAAGTATAAGATGCTCCAATACTAGTAGTAACAATGTTTATACCTGCATTTGGAAGCTTGTAAGCTCCATTAGAATAATGTGTGAGTTGTAAAGCTGTTTTTAATTGCCAATTTTTATCTATCATATAATTCCAAAACCAACCCATTTGCATCACATAACTCCATCTATTACTGAGTACATTATTTGTAAAATTATTTTGAATATCAAATGGATTTGTAGAATACACTAAACCTGTTCCTATTTTTAGTTCTGCATTACTTTTCTTTTTTTTATATAATGGGAACAAAAAATTGCTTGTAAGGGCTATGGTTTTGCCTATTACATCATTACGAAAATCGAAATATGTAAGAGCAAATGAAGTTTTAGGATGATTAAATTTTTTCATCCAAGTTTCATTTCCTAAATGATATTTATTAAAGTACAGTGTTGTAGCAAGTGGACGTGTTTGTAAGTGCCCTATTTTTACTGAATGCTTGATAACAAATCCATAATCTTGTAAAACACCTATATCAAAAGGTTTCTGGGCATGAGTTTTGTTACAAAATGCTATTATAATAGCTATACATACAATATATTTGATTTTCATAACTTGATTTCTATGCTCAAAATTAAGAAAAAAGTGTGGGTACTTGCAATTTATTTTGCATGTTTCATTTTTAGTATAAATGCTCAAAATGCTAAAGAACTTTTACAAAAAGCCAAAGAAGCTCTCGACAAAAATCAAATACAAGAATGTATTGCACTCTCCAAACAAGTTATAGAACTGAAATACAATATTTCTGAAGCTTATATAACAATGGGGCTTGCTCATTATGCTTTCTCTGAATACGATAAAGCCATTGATGCTTATACAAAAGCTATTGAATTGGATAAACAATATAAAGATGCCTATTACAATAGAGGCGTGGCTTATTATTGGCTCTCTAAAAATACACAAGCACTCTCCGACTTTAAAAAAGCCATTGAATTAGATAAAAAAGATGCCCGAACTTATACAGCTTTAGGCGTATTATATACAAAACTTGCTGAAAACGAGAAAGACAAAAAATACACACAAATGGCTCAAGATAGTTATCTACAAGCCATTTCTGCCAATTCGAGTTATCCCTCAGCTTATTACAATTTAGCATTACTCGAAAGTGAAAAGCATCCTAAAAAAGCATTAGAACACCTCAATACATATATTTCTCTAAAGAAAGATGCTGATGGTTTCTTATTAAGAGGCATGATTTACAATGATTTAAAAAAATTCAAAGAAGCTATTTTAGACTTTGATGAAGCTCTTAAACTAAAAAACTACGATCCACAAATATATTCAGAAAAAGCGTGGGCTCTTCTTAAAACTTCTAACACCCAAGAAGCTTGTAAAAATTGGAAAAAAGCACAGGAATTGGGTAGTACAGAGGTTTCTGAATACTTAACTCAATACTGTAAATAACAAACTGCATCAGTGTTGCAAAAGTTGGCACCGTTTTTGTAAAGTTCATTATTTCCTTTATAATGCTCCCAGCTAAGCATTATAAACTCTTATACTATCCGCTATAAAATTTTTGAAAACCTATGAACTTACAAGATTTCTGCTACCAACCTCATGTGGGGTTTGAGGGGCGTAACCAACAGTATGGAGCATACGAGCTTCGTAAAAAGTATTCTAAAAATCTAAGTACCACGCTTTTGGTAGTGGTGTTTAGTAGTGCAACCCTTTTTGCAGCACCGATTATTAAGAGGGCTTTTTTACCTAAGGAAGAAGTAGTTAAACAAATTGATACTTCTATTGAGCCTACCACTACTCCCATTGACATTCTTCCTAAAGAGCCTGAGATTGAAAAACCGAAGGTTACTACAATTGTTATCCCTCCTATTCAACAACCACCTGTAAATCAAGAAGTATTTCAAGTAATTGAAATTAAAGACCACAAAATTGACAAGAAGCTCACAACAAATGAAGAATTAGAAGATAAAAATACTGCTATATCCAATAAAAAACAAGATGGTGATGGAGCTGTTAATAAACCTGAAGAAACCATCACAGATGTAAAAGGTAAACTAATGGAAGGGACAGGTACAGAGAAAGAAGATAATGAAGTAAAAGAACCTTTTATGTTAGCTCAAGATGCAGCTTTTGAGGGTGGTATCAATGAGTTTAGAAAGCAATTACAGAAACAAATTGTTTATCCATCTTTAGCTCGTAAAAAAGGCACAGAAGGAACTGTACATTTACAATTTGTAGTTGAAAAAGATGGTAGTATTTCTAATATCAGCGTTTTGAAAGGTATTGGAGATGGTTGTGATGAAGAATCTGTAAGAGCTTTAGAGAAAATCACGAAGCGTTGGGCATCAGGTAAAGATGCAAAAGGCAAGTCTGTTCGTGTCAGAAAAACCATTCCTATCAAATTTGCTCTCAATCAATAATTTTACTCATAATTTTTTCAAAAAGCCCTATGCAATTTGATAGGGCTTTTATTTTTTGTATTATTGTGAACAATTCCCAAAATAATCTATGCAATTACACGAAAAAGTAAACTTAATATTTGGCACGTTTATGGTAGTAATATTCCTAATGGTTGGGGTATTACTCATTGTATTTCATAATTTTTTTGAAAAACCCGATTTAGCAACTTTATTAGGTTGGGCAACGATTGGATATGGTATTATTCGTTTAACACGTGTTTATAGCTTATACAAAACTTGGAGAAGAGAAACCCAAAAACGCTAAATTTTTAGTTATTTTTTTATATGTTTACGCTTTCAAAACACAAACTATGATTTATAGATTAGCTGCAATTTGTTTCTTTTTAGCTTTATATGCTTGTAATTCCAATACAGAAAATAATTATGAGACAAAAAAGTACGATACACCGACTAGTGGAAGCATTACGGTGGCTGTAGATGAAGCTTTTTTACCTATTATTCAACAAGAAGCAAAAGTTTTTGAAAATGAATATGACAAGACAAAAATCAATATTGTAGTTTTACCTGAAGACAAAGCTATTCAGCTCATGCTTCGTGATAGTATAGATGCTGTCATTGTGGGCAGAGATTTGAACAGCCAAGAGAAAAAAGAGATTGAAAGGCAAAAAACAGTTGTTCGTTCTTGGGTACAAGCTTATGATGGTGTTGCAATAGTAGTACATCCTGAATCTACTGATACTACTTGGACTATTGAGCAACTTAAAGATTTGTTTTCAGGAAAAATAAAAAACTGGAAAGATGTGAAAGCGGGCAATGCCGATGCTGAAATTTCTATTATTTTGGATAATGCAAACTCCAGCAATTACAACTATACTTCTACCAAATTAGAAGTTAGTGATATTTCCAAATTAAAGATTTATGCTGCCAAGTCGAATAAAACGGTTATCGAAAAAGTAAGTAAAGATAAAAATAGCATAGGCTTGGTTGGATATGGTTGGCTCAGTAACAGTGATATAGAAACTGAGAAACTCAAGTCTTCTGTAAAAGTTGTAGCCATTGCCAATATACAGCCCTCACAAGTTTCATTGCTAGAGAATACTTATCCATTTAAAAGAGAATGTTATAGTTTGGTAAAAAATGGAAGAATGGGTTTGGCATTTGCATTTGCGAGTTATATCAATCAGGAAATTGGACAAAGAATTATACTAAAATCAGGTATTTTACCCGCAAAAATTCCAGCGAGAGAAATCGAAATCTTGAAAAAATAAATACCAAACAAAAATTTCTTATATAACTTTATTTAGACTTAAACGATTATTAATTGATTAAAAAAATGAGAAAACAAATTTTATCTATTTTGATGTTTGTGGGTGTAGTAGCACAAGCACAGAATATCCAGCAAGGGCTAAAGTCTATGGATATGGAACAATATAGTTCTGCTCAGAAAACTTTTGAGGATTTGGTAAAGAGCAAGCCTACAGCCGAAAATTATTACTATTTAGGATATTTTTATGCTAAAAGAGAAAATGCAGAGCTTGCGAAAGCAAATTTTGAAAAAGGTTTGGCATCAGACAAAAAGAATCTTTTGAACCAAGTTGGTTTGGGCGAAGTAAAATTGATGCAAGGTGATAAAGCAGGTGCAAAAGCCTTATTTGATGATGCTATGAGCAAATCGAAAAACAAAAACCATGACATTTTATACAGAATAGGGGAATCTTATATTGCTCATGAAGGCAGTAAAGATGCTAATGAGGCTGTTCGTATTTTGGAAATGGCTATTAAATTAAAAGATGCAACTCCAGATACTTATACAGCTCTTGCAGACGCTTATGTAGCTACTCAAAAAGCTGAAAATGGAAAAGAAGCTTCTAAAAACTATAGCTTTGCAATTAATAGAAGTGCTGGCAAGAGTGGTAAGCCCTCTGCAAAACAAGCTGAATTACGTTTGTTAGTACCCAATCCTGATTATACTGATGTATTGAAAGAATACAAAGAATCTATGCGTCTTGACCCAAGCTATACCCCTATTTATCGTAAAATTGGTGAATTATATCAAAAAGCTGATAAATTGGATAGTGCTATTGTGTATTATGAGCGTTATATGGAGCGTTCGGAGCGTAGTGAGGAAGTTCGTTATCGTTATGCAGTATTTTTATATCAAACTAAAAAATACGAAAAATCTCTTTCTGAACTAAAAGCTTTAGAAGGAAAAGTAAAATACCCAGAATATTATCGTTGGTTGGCTTATGCTCAACAAAAAAATGGTATGAACCAAGAAGCTAAAGCTAACTTAGATAAATTCATGGCTTCTAATCCTAAAGCTACTTTTGCTGGTGATTATGAGTGTTATGCAAACATTGCCTTTGGATTAAAAAACCAAGATGATGCATTTTCTAATTTACGCAAAGCTTCTGATAAAGAACAAGATAATGAAAAAAGTGTAGCTTATATTGAGCGTATTGCTGATACTTTGAGTAATCAATCAAAATATAAAGAAGTAGCTGATACTTATGATGAAATTGTAAGTAAATACAAAGGGACTAAGAAAAAATATACTTATCAGTTGTATGCTGGTTACTACCGTACATTCTCTAAAGAATATGACAAAGCTGATGAAGGTTTAGCAAAAGCTATTGCTATTGCTCCTGAAGAAGCAAATGCATACCTTTTTAGAGGTGATAATAAAGTTGCCAAAAACGCAAAAGATGCTGCTGAAAAAGCTGAAGCCAAAGAATATTACGATAAATATCTTGAAATAACAGACAAACTCATTGCAGAAGCCAAAGACAAAGAAAAAATGGCAAATAGATTGAAAGATAACAGAGCAAAAGTTTACAGATATTATGGAAATTATTTCATTGGCAAAAAAGATTTGCCTAAAGCAAAAGAATATGCACAGAAGATTTTGGATACTAAAACCAGTAAAACTGATTATGTAAAGTATGCAGAAGATATGTTAAAATTACAAGCTATTCCAACAACAAACAATACACCAAAACAAACACCTAAAACAGGTGGTACTACAAAAAAGCCTAACTAATTTTCTATAAAACAACAAAATGATACCTTTGTCAGTTATTTGGCAAAGGTATTTTTTTGCTTTACATTTGTATTTTTTGTACTCAATCATGAAAAAAATCATAGTATATCTCACTTTCAGCATTTTATTTTCTTGTGGAAATTCTTCCGAAGAGCTTTTAGAAAAAGGTAGAAACCTAATGAAAGAACAACGCCCCGAAGAGGCTATCCAGTTTTTAAACAAAGCTATTGAAAAAGATTCAAAAAATGCCGAAGCCTTTAATGCTCGTGGTGTAGCTCTTTTTGAACTTGGCAAGTACAATGATGCCATGCTAGACTACTCTCAGGCTATTGAACTTACTCCAAATAATTATAAACCTTATTTCAATAGAGCAGAACTCAAAAAAACACTTAAGCAAATGCCTGAAGCTCTTAAAGATTATAATGAGGCTATCAAGCTATCCCCTAAAACTGCTGATTTATATCTCAATAGAGGAGTTTTACAATATAACCTTAATAATTTAGGACAAGCCATACAAGATTTTAGGCAGGCTTGCGTTCTTAATCCAAAAGATAAAAAAGCTTTTTATAATTTAGGAAATGTTTGTTTTGAAAAAGGAGATGATGCATCTTTGAAGGAAGCTGAAACAAATTTCAGAAAAGCTCTTGAGTTAGATAAAAAATATTCAGAAGCTTACTTAAATTTAGGACAAGTACTTATTCGTATGAACAAGCCCGAAGATGCATGTAAAAACTTAGAAGAAGCCGAAAAACTGGGAAATACAGAAGCTAAAGAGTTAAAAACAACTATTTGTAAATAATACACACAAAACCAATCATCATACGCTATGAGTTCTATTCTGAGTGTTAGAAATGTAAGCAAACAATATGCAAACCATAAAGCTTTAGACAATGTAAGTTTGGATGTTCCAAGCAATAAAATTTTTGGTTTATTGGGACCAAATGGAGCAGGAAAAACCACCCTTATCCGAACTATTACCCAAATCATCAGCTTAGATATGGGCGAAGTGTATTTTGATGGACAAAAATTAACACCTGAGCATGTAAACCAAATGGGATACCTTCCCGAAGAACGTGGTTTGTATAAAAAAATGAAAGTTGGTGAACAACTTATTTATTTAGCTCAACTTAAAGGTTTGAGTGCTCAAGAAGCCCGAAAGAGAATCTTATATTGGGTAGAACGTTTAGATATGAAAGGTTGGGCAGAAAAAAATATTGAAGACCTATCTAAAGGAATGCAACAAAAAGTTCAGTTTGTAGCAACTGTACTACATGAACCCAAATTTTTGATATTAGATGAGCCTTTTTCTGGCTTTGATCCTGTAAATGCAGAAATTATCAAAAATGAAATTCTTGAACTGAAAAAGAAAGGCATTACTATTTTATTTTCTACACACCGAATGGAATCCGTAGAAGAACTTTGTGATCATATTGCCCTTATTGATCGTTCCAAGAAAATTTTAGACGGCAAAACCAAAGAAATAAAGAATCAATACAAAAGCAATACCTATAAAATTTCTTATAGTGGCAACTTACAAACTTTGCCTCAAGGTATGAATATCATCAATCATCATGAGCATGAGGATGGCACAAGAGATGCTTTGATAGGCTTGGATGCACCTATTAAATCCAACGATTTATTGGCTCATTTAATCAATCAGGTAGAAATTCATATTTTCCAAGAAAATATACCCACAATGAACGATATTTTCATTAAATTGGTGGGTGGTTTGCCTCAGGAGGCAGAAGCTAAGGCTTAAAAATCTTAATAATTCATGAAAAAAATATTCTATTTTACATTCTGCACCATTCTTTTGGCTGCTTGTGGCTCTAACAGTAAAAAAGGAGCTTGGGAAGCAAAAGACAAAGAAAAATACGTAAAAAACTGTGTAGATAAATACAGTAAAGATGATGCCATGAAAGCTGATGGTACAGATATGAATAAGCTTTGTGCTTGTATGGCAGGAAAGGCCGAAATAAACTATGAAAATCCAAGTGCTATAGACAAAACTGCTGAAGATAAAATTTTAGGTGAGTGCTTTATAATCAAATGAAGTTTTTAATTATAGACGATTTACATCCTTATTTGCTTGAGTCTTTTGAGCAAAACAACATACCTTTTTCATACCAACCTGATATTCAAAAAGATACTGTTTTTGAGACTATCCCAGAATATACAGGCATAATTGTAAGAAGCAAAATTCAAATTGATAGAGTTTTCATAGAAAAAGCCTCTCAGCTCCAAGTAGTTGGGAGAGCTGGCTCTGGTATGGATAATATTGATGTAGAAGAAGCTCTAAAACGAAATATCACACTCATCAATGCCCCTGAAGGCAACAGAGATGCTGTTGCAGAACATTGTATGGCTTTACTTTTGGGGATTCTCAATAAAATTCCCACTGCAAACGAAGAAGTACGTCAAAAAATTTGGCTCAGAGAAACCAATAGAGGCACAGAACTTAAAGGTAAAACTGTTGGCATTATTGGTTATGGCAATACAGGAAAAGAATTTGCTAAACGGCTAATGGGTTTTGATACAACTATCCTTGCTTACGATAGAAAGCCTTTTTATGGAAATAATTTTGCCAAAGAAAGCTCTTTAGAAGAAATTTGGGCTAAAGCAGATATTATTTCGTTTCATGTGTCTTTGGATGAAACAAGTCGAAAAATGTTTAACAAAGAATTTTTAGAGAAATTCCAAAAACCTATTTGGCTGATAAACTCCTCAAGAGGTGAAGTAGTTGATTTAGAAACTGTTTGCTCTGGTTTAAAAACTGGTAAAATTCTGGGTGCTGGTTTGGATGTTTTAGAAAATGAAAAGCTAAATACGCTAACCCAAGAGCAAGAAGCCATTTTTAACACCCTTATTTCTTTTCCCAATGTAATTTTAAGCCCTCATGTAGCAGGCTGGACAGTAGAATCTTACAAAAAAATAAGCGAAACGCTGGCTCATAAGATTATTCATCATCTCAAACAAGTAAATTAATCCAAAAAACAAATATAAGTTGATTGGATTAATAAAAATACTCTAAAAGCGTGGGTTTGACGCTCCAGCGAGGTGAGCGAAGACTTGTGCGTGGAAGCATTGGAGCGTCTTGATTTTTTTTATTCTTTTTGTATCAAGACAAAAAGAATATATATTCAAGTAAGTTAATAATGTCAAAAAAGTAGCATTTTCATCAAGATTAGCATAAATCAAAAACCTGTTTATCAAGCAATTAACAATAAAATCTTAAACTTACCGAAATTTTCTTTGGTAGTTACCTAAAACTAACACTACCTTTGCAAGAAATTTAACAGGGGTGCCTAACATAACAGGCTGAGATTATACCCTACGAACCTGATGCAGGTAATGCTGACGAAGGGAGTACAAGGTGAATACATCAAAGGTGGAGCTACCCCCTTGAAGCTCCGGTGTTTCATTCATAATTTAAAATACAACATGAAAAAACTAATTTTAAGTCTATTCATAGGCTTGCTGTTGCCATTGTATAGCATGGCACAAGAAACTTTTACTATTTCTGGGAGAATTGTGGACAAAAATGGAGAACCTATTATTGGTGCTACTATCTATTTAAAAGAAAATAAAAAGCTGGGGACTATTTCAGATGCAGATGGAGAATTTACTATAAACAATCTAAAAGATAGCTCTATTATTACAGTAAACTCTCCTACTTTTAAAGAAAAAGAGGTTATTATAAAAAAAAATCAGAAGTTTCTTGTAATCATCCTAACCTCAGATGAAGAAATAGGAGGGGTTGTAACTACTTATTGTGGAGTAGAGGTAATTGGTATTCCTTATATCACAGAACTGACCCGCTCAGAACTCTCAAAATCTGATATTGCCAAACAAAATTTAGGGCAGGATTTACCTTTCTTGCTTAATTTTACACCTTCTGTGGTGGTCAATTCTGATGCTGGGGCAGGTGTGGGTTATACGGGTATTCGTGTGAGAGGTTCAGACCAAACACGTATCAATACAACTATCAATGGTATTCCTCTCAATGATGCTGAATCTCAAGGAGTTTTTTGGGTAAATACACCCGATTTGGCTTCTTCGGCTCAAAATATTTCTTTGCAAAGAGGTGTCGGGACATCCACCAATGGGGCAGGAGCTTTTGGAGCAAGTCTCAATATCCAAACTTTTTCAAGACCACAAGAAAAGCCCTCGGCAGAAATCAATAATTCTTGGGGTTCTTTCAATACTTGGAAACACACCATACAAGCCTCTACTGGCTTGATGGATAATAAATTTGTGGTAGATGCAAGAGTTTCTAAAATTAAATCTGATGGTTTTATTGATAGAGCATCTTCAGATTTACAAGGAGTATACCTTTCAGGTGGATATTATGGTAAAAAAACAAACTTACGCCTTAATCTGATGCAAGGCAAAGAACGTACTTATCAGGCTTGGTTTGGGGTAAGAGAAGATATATTGAAAGAAAACAGAACTTACAATCCATATACTTATGATAATCAGGTTGATAACTACAATCAAAATCATTATCAGGGTATTTTAGACCATAGAATTAATGATAATCTGTCTGCAAATGTATCTGTGTTTTATGTTCGTGGATTTGGATATTATGAAGAATTTAAGGAAAAAGATGCCTTTTCTAAATATGGTTTACCTGATGTAACAATTGGAGATAGTACCATTTCAGAAAGTAATATCATCAGAAGACGTTGGTTGGATAACCATTATTATGGAACTGTGTATTCATTAAATTATGATAAAAACACATGGAATCTTATTTATGGTGGTGGTTGGAATAAATATGAAGGCAAACATTTTGGAGAAATCATTTGGTCTGAAATTGCTGTCAATCAGAATATTCGTCAGCGTTATTATGATAATGATGCTTTCAAAACAGATTTAAACCAGTTTGTAAAAATTTCTAAAGAATTTGTGCTTGAGAATGGGCAGATTTCTGCCTTTGGCGATTTACAATACAGAATGGTAGGGTATAATTTCTTAGGTTTTGACCAAAATTTGCAAAGCACCCAACAAAATGCGGAGTTTAATTTCTTTAACCCTAAAGCTGGCGTAGATTATTCTTTTGGAGGCAAGCAACACAGATTGTATGCTCTTTGGGGCATTGCTCATAGAGAGCCTAATAGAAATGATTTTGTGGAATCTACACCCATAAGTCGCCCCAAAGCAGAACGCTTGAATAATTTAGAATTAGGTTATCAAGTAACTCACAAAACAGCAAATTTCAAGGTAAATGGCTTTTTGATGCAATATCAGAATGAGCTAATTTTAACAGGCAAAGTGAATGATGTAGGAGCTTATATTCGTACCAACGTACCCAGTAGCAGACGTTTAGGAATTGAGTTAGAAGGAAATTGGGCTGTTTCTCAACATTTTACATGGCAAGCCAATGCTACTTTTAGCCAAAATAAAATTAATGAATTTACAGAATTTGTAGATGACTATGACAATGGAGGGCAAATCCAGAATACTTATAAAAACCCCGATTTGGCTTTTTCACCTCGTTTTATAGGAGCTAATCAATTTATTTTTAAACCTTTAGGAGATGAAAGCTTAGAATTAACATTTCTTTCTAAATATGTAGGAAAACAATATTTAGACAATACTCAAAATGAAGAAAGAAGTTTGCAAGCATTTTTTGTTAATGATGTTCGTCTATCTTATACTTACAAACCCACCAAAGGCTTAAAAGCTTTGCAAATTAGCCTTCTTGTGAATAATATTTTCAATGAAGAATATGAACCTAATGGATATACCTTTAGCTACTTTTTAAATGGTCAGAGAACTTGGGAAAATTACTATTATCCACAGGCTGGAACGAATTTCTTAGTTAATGTTGGCTTGAAATTTTAAGATTATTTTTCAACACAAAACTATTTTATAGGCAAGCAGATTTTTCTGCTTGCTTTTTTTATAGATTGTATTCAAAATATTAAACTATGAAAAATGAGCCTTTCTCTGTTACCAAACGCCTCAAAAGCTTTGTATATGCCTTTAATGGCTTCAAGGTTTTAATCAAAGAAGAACATAATGCTCGTATTCATTTGGTTACTACATTTTTGGCTGTTGGTTTAGGGGCATGGCTTGAAATTTCTTTATCTGAATGGATAGCCATTATTTTTGCAATTGGCTTTGTTTTTGCTATGGAGATAGTCAATTCGGCTATTGAAACCCTTGCTGATTTTGTTACAACAGAAAAACACGAAACAATCAAAAAAGCGAAAGATTTAGCAGCTTCTGCTGTACTGATGAGTGCTATTTGTGCGTTGATAATAGGATTGATTATCTTTATTCCAAAAATTTTAAAACTATGCTAAACGAACTCAATAAATCGAACAAACTTCAAGAAGTTATTTTTTTAGCCATGTTTAGCTTCTTTTGTTTAGGAATCTCTGTTTTCAGGTTTGTTTATACTGATACTAAGACTTTTTTGTTTCTTAATTGGAATTTATTCCTTTCGTTTGTTCCTTGGGCGTTAAGTAGCCTTCTGATTACTTATCCACATTTACAGAAAAACAAGTTTTTAACAATCATTGTTTTGGGTGCTTGGCTGTTGTTTTTTCCAAATGCTCCTTATATTCTTACTGATCTTTTTCATTTAAAACTAAAAACTTCTGTTCCCAAATGGTTCGATTTAATGCTTATTTTATCTTTTGCATGGACTGGGCTTTTATTTGGCATGTTAAGTCTTTCAGATATAGAACGTATTTTATCAAAAAAAATCAAACCATTTTGGGCTACGATTACTTGTGTAGCTATCTTATTTTTAGCAAGTTTTGGTGTGTATTTAGGTCGTTTCCTCAGATGGAACAGTTGGGATATTATCCAAAAGCCTTATGCCTTACTTTCTGATATAGCAGACAGATTTTTAAATCCTTTTGACCATCCTAAAACATGGGGAATCACGATTCTGATGGGAATATTTTTAAATATGGTTTATTGGTCTTTGAAATTGCTTCAAAAGAGAAATAACATCAAAATAACAACCTCACCTCTATAATTTTTTGTAAGCAATTTTGATAATTGAGCAATATTTACTAAATCAGTGAATAAAATGCAAATTTATGGCTCAACTATCACTCAACAATCGAATCAACTCTTTTTTATTACTTTTATTTCTTTCAATAGGAGCTATGTATATAGCTGGTAGTTTCCTTAAACCTCTCACATTTGCAGGTTTGGTGGCAATGTTACTTTTACCTGTGGCTCGCTTTTTGGAGAACAAAGCAAAATTCAAACGAATGCTCTCCAGTTTAGCTTGTGTTTTTCTATTTGCAGGTATTATTGCCGTATTGGTTTGGGCTTTTACTTTACAATTAGGCTCTTTTAGAAAAGATTTACCAAAGCTGAGAGTTCAGTTTTATGAGAAAATAGGTGTATTACAACACATTGTAGAAAATAAAACAGGTATGAATTCAGAAGAGCAAGCCGAACTTTTCAAAGAAAAATCAGCAGCCCTCATTCATTTAGCTGAAAGCTATGTTTCTACAGTTGCGGCAGCAACTAGCCATATTGCTCTCGATTTCACATTATTCTTTTTGTATTTATTGTTTTTTTTGTTGTATCGTGATAAAATCAAGGGATTTGTACTTTTATTATTAGGCAAGCCTCATGAAGAAGAAGGGAAAGTTGTGATGAGTAAGGTATCAAAAGTTACACAACAATATTTATTAGGCAAAATGATTGTGATGCTCATTGCTGCTGTACTAAATTCTATTGGTTTACTGATTGTGGGTGTAGAACATGCTATTTTCTTTGGTGTACTCGCTGCTGTTCTAGGCATTATTCCGTATGTAGGAACATTTATTGGTGTTTCTTTACCATTCATGATGGCTTTTGTCAGCTCTCCTACGCTTACACCTGCTCTTGCAGTAGTAGGTACACTATTTGGGATACATTTCTTGGAAAGTAATATCTTAATTCCTGCCATTATTGGTGAAAAAGTAAATTTGAATGCTTTAGTAGCTATTTTGGCTGTAATCTTGGGCGGACTCATTTGGGGAGTAGCAGGTATGGTGTTATTTTTGCCTTTTGCAGGTATTTTCAAAATCATTTGCGACCATACACCACAACTCAATGCGTTTGGGTATTTGCTTGGTAACGAAGATGATATAGAAAAACCCTTAGAAGATACTGTTCCTATAAAAAGCTGACGTTTAAAATAGATTGCTATGAAAATTTGTAATTGTTTGTTTTTGATTGTTTTATTTATCTCTCCTTTATTTTTAAAGGCTCAAAATATCATTATCCAAGTTAAAGTAATTGATAAAGATAAGCAGGGCATTCCAGGTGCTAGTGTTATAATAGTTAATAAAAAAGAAGGTACAGTAACTGATGCAGATGGCTTTTTTACTCTTCAAGTTTCGCCTGAGGATATTTTGCTCATAAATGCTGTAGATATACTTAACAAAAAAGTCCAAGTTTCTACGATTATAGATAAAAAAGATGGGGAAATTAGTCTAGAAGAAGATCCACAAGAAGTTTGTTATGTTATAACTACTGAAATTTATGTTCCAGAAAAAGACAAAATTAAAAACCTGACTTTTTGGGATAGAATTAAAGAAAAAATAAAACTATGAAAATATCAATTCCTGAACCATGTAATGAAGATTGGCAAAAAATGCTACCTCATGAGAAAGGTCGTTTTTGCCTGAATTGCCAGAAAACAGTTGTAGATTTTACAAATAAGAGTAATCAAGAAATTATTAATTACCTTAAAAATTATAAAAATGTTTGTGGCAGGCTCAACAATACTCAGTTAAATACGTATTTAAAACCAGAAAGAAATACAACTATTTCTAAGTGGCATACTTATTTGCTGAGTTTGATGGCTTTTGTAGGAATAGAACTTGCCCATGCTCAAGATATTAAAAAGCAAAACATTACCCTCAAAGGAAAAGTTGTTGATAAAGAAAAATCTCCTATTCCTGGTGTTAGTATTGTTTTGGATAATAATAAAAATATCGGAGCAGTAAGTGATGCAGATGGACTATTTTCTTTTGAGATTCCACAACAAGATTCTTTAAGTAAAATTGAGATAATAGGAGTTGGTTTCAGAGATACTTCTTTTGTGGTGAAAGCTATTCCTAATGATTGGATAGTAGAATTGATAAGTGATGAGGAAACAGTAGAAATTATTGTTACTGCTGGATTTGTTTGCATAGACCATTCAACATTTTGGCAAAAAATAAAAAAATGGTTTAGGAGAGAAAAACATGATTAAAGTCAAATAAAAGTTTTTAAAGAAAAATTATGATTTTTCTGAGAAGAATTATGATATTTGCACAAAAATATTTTCAGATTCAAAACAAGAAAATTTATGGCTAATCATTTGGAGGAAGGCAAGAAGTTCCTCGATACCGTGATGTACTACTACGACAAAGCAGCTAAGCATACAGGCTTACCCAAAGGATTACTTGAAAGAATACGTCACTGTAACAGTGTTTATAAAGTAACCTTTCCTGTAGAAATAGATGGGGAGATTCATAACATTGAAGGTATCCGTGTACAACACAGTATGCACAAACTACCAACCAAAGGAGGTATTCGTTACAGTCCAGAGGTATCCGAAGACGAGGTAAAAGCACTTGCAACTCTGATGACATTCAAATGTGCTGTTGTAAATGTTCCGTTTGGTGGTGCTAAAGGTGGTGTAAAAATTGACCCTCGTACAGTTTCTGAAAAAGTTTTAGAAAAAGTTACTCGCCGTTTTGCTACAGAACTTATCAAGAAAAACCTGATAGGTCCTGCTGTGGACGTTCCCGCACCCGATTATGGAACTGGTGGACGTGAAATGGGTTGGATTGCAGATACTTACATGACTTTCAAATTTGGTGATACGAATGCTCAAGGTTGTGTAACTGGTAAACCCATTGGCATTGGTGGTATTAGAGGACGTACAGAGGCTACTGGTTTAGGAGTATTTTATGGTCTTCGTGAGTTCTTTAATTTTGAAGATGATACTAAAAAGATTGGTTTAACTGTAGGCTTAAAAGGAAAAACTGTAATTGTTCAAGGTTTTGGTAATGTAGGCTATCATGCTGCCAAATTTTTACAAGAGGCGGGTGCAAAAGTGGTTGGTATTGCTGAATATGAAGGAGGAGTATATAATGCAGATGGTTTAGAGATTGAAAAACTGTTCAAACATCGTCAAGCCAATAAATCTATCTTAAATTTTGCTGGAGCAACCAATATTGAAAATTCTCTTTCTATGCTTGAAATGGAATGTGATATTTTAGTTCCTGCTGCTTTAGAAAACCAAATTACAGAAGCCAATGCTGATAGAATTAAAGCAAAAGTAATAGCTGAGGCTGCAAATGGACCTATCACCATGCAAGCAGAAGACATTCTTTTGAAGAAAGGTGTTGTAATTATTCCTGACCTTTATTTGAATGCAGGTGGGGTAACAGTATCTTATTTTGAGTGGCTTAAAAACCTTTCTAACGTTCGTTTTGGCAGAATGGGTAAGCGTGCAGAAGAAAAGAGTTATAGTAAAATTGTAGATACAATGGAAGCCCTTACTGGCAATAAACTTACATTTGAAGAACGTGCTTCAATTGTACAAGGTGCTGACGAAGAGGACATTGTACGTTCTGGCTTAGAAGATACCATGATTGGCTCTTACAGAGAAATTCGTGATGCTTTGGTTGAAAAGCCTGAGCTTGGAGATTTACGTACAGCAGCATTCTATATTTCTATCCGTAAGATTGCATTGAGCTATCAAATGTTGGGTATTTTCCCTTAGTAGGTTGTTTATACAATTTTTTAATACTAAAATTGCAGAAACTTGGATTCGAGTTTCTGCAATTTTGTTATAACCACTTAACTCATAGCATTTTGGGATTATTATTTTATAATTTATCTGTCAATATATACAGATGCCTCATTACTCTTGCAGCCTTTTTAGGAAACTCCAAAGCCAAAATTTGGATAAAAGGCAGACAAAATCTTTTTGAAAATCTTAAACAAAAAATCAAGACAGATACGCCTAAAGCATGGTTTCATTGTGCTTCATTAGGTGAGTTTGAGCAAGCAAGACCTGTTTTAGAAGGATTTAGGAAACAACACCCTCATTTTCAGATTATTCTTACTTTTTTTTCCCCTTCAGGTTACGAAATTCGTAAAAATTACGACCAAGCAGATGTTATTTGTTATTTACCACACGATTCTTCAAGTAATGCAAAGCAGTTTTTAGACATTATTAAACCCAATATAATACTTTGGACAAAATACGAATTTTGGTATCATTATTTGTCTCAAGCCTCTCAAAAGCAGATACCTATCATTTTATTTTCTGCTATTTTCAGGAAAAATCAGTTATTTTTTAAGTCTTATGGAGGTTTTCATAAGAAAATACTTTCTTTTTTTTCTCATATTTTTGTTCAAGAAAGCAGTTCTTTAGAATTATTGAAATCTATCAATATTCATCATTGTTCTATTGCCTCTGATACTCGTTTTGATAGAGTTTTTCAGATAGCTTCACAAACTCAAACACTCGAAAAAGTAGAACAGTTTAAAAATAATACTCCATTGCTCATTGTAGGGAGTATGTGGAGCGAAGATTGGGTTATATTAAAGACTTTTCTCAAAGATTTTCAAGAACCCTTAAAAGTTATCATTGCTCCACACGAAATACATGAAAAAGAAATTTTATCTATAAAAAATGAGCTCAAAGAGAATACTATTTTATTCTCAGAATTGAATCAGGCAGAAAGTCCTCAAAACTATAATAATCTTATAATTAACAACATTGGTTATTTATCTGCCTTGTATCGTTATGGAGATTTTGCTTTTGTAGGAGGAGGCTTTAAACAAGGATTGCACAATATTTTAGAACCTGCTACTTTTGGAATGCCTATTTTTTTTGGAAACAAAGCTTATCAGAAGTTTAGAGAAGCTCAAGACCTGATAGCAAAAGGAGGTGCTTTTAGTATTAATAATGCAGAAAATTTTAAACTTTTGTTTTCAAAGTTATATAAAGAAAAAAGTTTCTTTGAAAAAACAGCTCAAATATGCAAAGAATATGTGATACAAAATATTGGTGGAGCGGGAAAAGTATTAGAGGAGGTTGCTAAACTTTTATCAAAAAAATAATAACCATTATAACTTAGCATAAAGATAATATTCATACAATTTGGATTTTTGCTTTTTTTATTTATATTGCTAAATATCTAAAACAAAAAGCTATGGTAAATGTATACAAGTTTATTTTATTTTTAAGTTTATATATTATTGGTTTACAGGCATATAGTCAAGATACGTTACGCCCAAGTACTCACGAAATAGAAGTAGAAGAACTTTTAAAGCAGAAAAATACTTCAGATGATTTTGAGGATGTAAACATCATTACAACCAGCCGTACAGCTGAACAAAAATCAAGTAGAGCACCAGGAACAGTATTTGTTATTACTGCTGAACAGATTCAAAGAAGAGGATATACTTCTTTATCTGAACTTTTGTTAGATGTCCCCAATGTACGAGTAGATAATTTGGTTGACCCTCGTTGGAATAATAATATTATTATACGAGGCATTACTGGAACAAATGCCAATGCAAATGATAAATTTATTTTACTCATTGATGGTGTTCGGGCAAATTCCCCTACTAATGATATTATTCCTATTATAGAAAATTATCCTGTACATTTAGCAAAACAAGTTGAAATAGTATTTGGTCCTGCCTCAGCACTCTATGGAGCAGATGCTTTTGCTGGTGTAATTAATATTATTACAAAAACAGCTAGTGACATTAAAAAAAATGAAGCTAGTGGTATGATAGGAGCATATAATTATTATTTAGGAAATGTTTCTTTAGCAAAGAAAGCAACTGAGAAATTAAGCTATACGCTTTCTGCACAATACATGATAGATGCAATGCCTCAATTAAGTAAGTTTTATCAAGAAGAGTATAAAACTATGGAGAGTAATCTGGCTTCTGGTACTTTCAATACTGTTTTTGGACCTATTAAATCAAATGTTAATCCTATTTATAGTATTGATCCTCTACAAGGCTATGCTATTCATGGAAATGTTCGTTATAGCGATTTTTCATTTACACTTTTTAAAAATAAATCTGTAAACTCCTCTACACTTGCTGTAAACCCTGATAACACTGTACATAACAAAGGGAACTTTTTTGGACATAGCGTGACGATGGGTAATATTACTTACAATAAAACATTAGGTAAAATTCAGTTAAATAGCTTCTTGGTAGGCAGTTTATATAATCTAGATCCAGAGTCAAGTTTTAGAAACGTTTATACAGGTTTACAAACTGCTTATTTATTTTCTAAAGGACAAATGCTGAAAGGTGAACAAATTGTAACTTATACACTTAACAACAATATAAATTTTACCACAGGTTTTACTTACGAAAGTTTCTTTTCTAATCCTCGTGGGCATGATTTACAATCACCAATTTATAATAGAACTCAAAGACCTATTATTGTAGGTTCTATTCAACCAAATAATCCTAATGGTATACGAGCTGATATTCCTGAGTTGAGATATTCTAATGTGGGTGGTTTTATCCAATCTCAAATATCTCTTTTAGAAAAAATATATTTGACTTTAGGTGGCAGATACGATTATAGTAGTCGTTATGGAGGCTCATTTAATCCTAGAGCGGGTTTAGTGTACGAGATCAATAAAAACTTCAGTACCAAACTTTTATATGGATCTGCATTTTTAGCTCCTTCACCTTTAGCTGCATTTGATCAATTTGGTACATTTTTTAGCCCTGATAATGGTACAACTTATCAATCCTTCTTTTTCAGATTGCCTAATCCTAATTTAAAACCCCAAACCATTCAAACAATAGAAGGGGCTTTTGCTTTTAACAGTAAAAATTTCAGAGCGAATCTGAACGGATTTTATTCTCTAAGTAATGGATTATTTGATTATGGAGCAGATGCTACCAATGGAAATTTATACAATGGACAATATGAAGGTTGGCCTGTTGCATTTATAGAAGTAGCTATCAATAGAGGTAAACAAACTAATTATGGAGGAGCTTTACAATTAGAATATCGAGAGAGTTTTGGTAAGAACAATAAAATTATAAGCTATTTTTCAACAAGTTATGTAAATGGAAGTGTAAATAACATCAACAATAATGGTAATGAAGAAAAAATTGAATTACCTGCTATTTCACCTTTCATTTTTAAAGCTGGAGTGGAGATGGATTTGGGCAGAAGATTCAATTTTTCCTTAAGAGGAATATTTATCAATGAACAATTCTCATATGCACGAAGTCAAACAGATAATAACAAAAGACAAAGGTTACAAGGATATTCTCTTTTGAATCTACATGCAAATTACTTCGTAAATAACTATTGTACTTTATTTTTACAAGCTAGAAATCTTTTAGATCAAAGAAGTTATGCTGTAAATTTAGGTGCTTCTCCTCAAGCTAATTTGCAAGGAGCAGCAGCACAAGCAGAATTTGCAAATGGAGCACCTCAAAATCCAATACGCATTATGGGGGGATTTAATTTAAAGTTTTAAATATAATTTTTTTAAAATTGATATATTTAACAAAAACTGTTAGACTTATGCGTTTCTTACTTATTGTATGGCTCTTTACTTTTGGGCTCCCTATGTATGCTCAAAATGTCAATGACTTAATAGCTCAATTGAACAAAGCAAAAGATGATGAGTCTAAAATTATGCTCTCTAAGCAAATAGGGCTTTTATATCAAAAACAACAAGGATATAGCAAAGCTATTGAATATTATCAGAAAGCTTTTGAATTAGAAAAATCTAATAAAAAACCTTTACATCAACAAGGAGAAACACAAAAAGATATTGCTTTGGCGTATCTACTCATGCAAGACTACCCCAAAGCTACTGAAGGCTACAAGAAGGTGTTAGAAATAGAAAAAGCTGCTAAAGACACAGAAGAAATCAAAGAAACACTAGAAGGGCTAGCTACAATTAGTACAGAATCAAAGGATTATAAAGCTGCTATTGATTATTACAAAGAATTAGTAGTTTATTATAAAAATGATTTGCCTTCTCTTGCTAATACTTATAACAATATTGGTTACAACTATAAAAAATTAGGAGATACACCAAAGGCATTAGATAACTTTGACCAATCTATTAAAATTAACCAACAAATTGCTAGTAAAAGTAAAGGGAATACAAATGTTCGAGCTGTTGCCTTGATGAATATAGGCTCAACATTCACGAATGAAGGTGATTTTAAAGGAGCTAAAAAATACTATGAAGATGCTTTGGTGATTCGCAAATCTCAGAACAATAAAGTAGAAGAGGCTAAAATAAATAATTTTTTAGCAGTGAATGAGTTTTTAGCAAATCGAAATGAAAATGCTCTTGCCTATATAGATGATGCCATTTCAGAAGCAGAAAGAGAATTGAATGGGACAAATAAGTCAAGAGCACAAGAAGTTTTAATGTCAAGTTATCAAATCAAAGCAAATGTTTATCAACAACAACAAGATTTGAAGCAATATCAGAAAAACTATCAAAAATATTTAGACTTACAGAAAGCATACCAAGAGGAGCAAAATCGCCAACGTCAAGAATTAATTGAAAAACAATTAGAAATTGAAAAGAAGGAAGGAGAAATCAAAGCTGATATAGCTGAAAAAGATAAACAAGCCTTAGAACTAACACAAACACGTTTAGAAAAAGAAAAGGCTCAGCAGGAAGCTAAACTTCGAGAAAGTGAAATCCAGCGTTTAAGAAACCAGCAAGAGTTACAAAATCAAAGAATAAAAAATGCAGCTATTGAAAAACAAAGAGCAGAGCAACAATTGGAATTGATTCGTCAAAAATCAGAATCAGAAAAACAACAACAACAAGTTGCTTTTTTGGAAAAAGATAAAGAGTTAGAAAAACAAAAGCGTACTGCTGAACGCCAAGAAGAACAACGTAAAAGAGAAGTTCTCGAAAAGGAAAAACAACTCTCAGATTTAAAAGCTAATGAAGAATCTCAGAAAAGGTTTTTTGCAACACTTGGATTAGGTATTTTAGCAATTTTTTTGGCAGGTGTTGGTTATTTATTGATACAAAACAGAAAGAAAAACAAATTATTGGCGGCCAAAAATTCAACTATTGAGGAACAAAATGGTGAATTGCAAACGCAAGCTGAAGAGCTTAGACAACAACAAGAAGAAATTATGGCTCAAAGAGATGCCATCGGTCAAAAAAATGAAGCTTTAGGAGAACAAAACGAAAAAATCGAGAAAAGTATCAATGCTGCCAAAACTATTCAAACTTCTATTCTTCCTTACAAAGAGCAGATGGATAGACTCTTAGGAGAGCATTTTGTGATATTTAAACCAAGAGATGTGGTTTCTGGAGATTTTTATTGGCTCAATGAAGTAGATAATAAAGTTATTGTTGCTGTTGTAGATTGTACAGGGCATGGAGTACCAGGAGCATTTATGAGTTTGATAGGCAATACAATGCTTGAAAAAATTGTATTGTATAATAAAATTACAGAACCCTCTATCATTTTAGAAAAACTTCATGAGGAAGTTAAAACTGTCTTAAGGAAACAGGCAACAGGGATGGGATGGATTTAGCATTATGCCTGTTGGAAAAACAACCTGATGGCACAACAAAAATTTCTTTCTCAGGAGCAAAACGTCCTTTATATTATACAGAAGGCACTGATAATCAGATTTTTACATTTAAAGGTTCAAGAAAATCTATTGGAGGTGAACAAAATGAAAGTATTCATTTTGAAACCCAAAGTATTGTGTTACCCGCTAAATCTTGTATTTATTTGTGTTCTGATGGTATTACAGACCAAAATGATGCTGAGCGTGTAAAATTGGGTGAAGGCAAACTCAAGTATGCAATTTCTTCTGTAGCTAATAAAAGTATGCAGGAACAATTTGATGCAATTGAACAAATGCTTCTAACTCACCAACGAGGAACACTCCAAAGAGATGATATGCTGTTAATAGGTGTAAGGCTGTAGGCTTCTTTTGTAAAATCTATTTAGATTTTGTATTTTCAGCCTTTTAAGACCTATAGTATGAATCTTTCAGTTTTTGTAGCAAAAAAATATTTTCTATCTAAAAAGAAAAACCTTTTTATCAATATTATCTCTTTTATTACAGTATTAGTAATAGCCCTTGCAACAATGGCTTTTATTATACTGCTTTCCGTATTTAATGGTTTAGAAGATGTTATCAAACAACAGTATAATATTTTAAACCCTGAACTTAAAATTAGCCCATCAAAAGGCAAATTTTTTGTTTATGATGAAACCATTAAGAAAAAAATCCAAAATATTAAAGATATCAAAGTTATTTCAGAAGCCATAGAGGATGATGCCGTTTTTCGGTACAAAGACAGACAAATGGTAGGCAAAATAAAAGGGGTTACAGAGAACTTTGTTGCTTTAGAAGGACTTGCCAAACAAGTCAGGGCTGGTGAATTCAAACTCTATGAAAATGATTATGCGAGAGCTGTAATTGGATTAGGTGTTTTTCAGATGCTCACAATGAACATGGGAGATGAAATTATAGAAATTTGGTATCCCAATCGGAAAGAAAAAATACGAATGTCAGAAAAAGATATTGTTAAACTTTCTGTATTACCCTCAGGAATTTTTGAAGTAGAGTATGACCATGATGGTAAATATATCATTGTACCTATTGAGTTTACAGAAGATTTAATGAGTTATAGTCCACAAGAACGTAGTTATCTTGAACTCAAATTGAAGGATAAAAAAGAACTTTTCAAAGTTCAAGAAGAGCTGAAAAAGGTTTTAGGTTCTGATTTTAAAGTTGAAAATCAAGAAGAACAACAATTTGAAGTCTTGAGGGCCATCAGAATAGAAAAATTAGTTACTCGAATTGCTCTTTCATTTGTGTTTCTGATTGCTTGTTTCAATATATTCTTTCTGCTCACCATGATTACCATCGAAAAGAAAAAAGATATTGTAATTTGGCAGGTTTTGGGTGCTGAAAAATCTTTTGTACAAAAGGTTTTTATCCAACAAGGTTTGATGATAGCTCTTTCAGGTGCTCTGATTGGATTGGCGTTAGGAGTTAGTTTATGTTGGTTGCAAAAAGAATTTGGATATGTAAAAATGGGATTAACTGCTTCGGTAATAGATGCTTATCCCGTTCGTATGGATTGGTTGGATTTTGTTTTTACTTTTATCACTATTTTGGGTTGTACCATGCTTGTAGCTTATTTTCCAGCTAAGAAAGCTTTAAAAACAGATTTAAGAGATAATTTGTAAGTTTTAATCCTCATTTTTATCCCAAAAATCCCATCCAAATAAACTTAATTCAAAAACAACACCATATTCTTTAATTGGATTATTGGGCATAGGAGCTATTCCACCCAAACATAATTGCATTCTATTGGTTGGATTATATGAGAAACCCAAAGTACCTATACAATTAGAGTTGCTTCCAAGTGTAGCATCTGCCATAACTGCCCAACGTTCTGAAAAAGGGATTTCAATGCCTCCAAAAACGTCTATATGGCTTCCTTTGCCAGCAAATGCATCGTTTGTAACATATACACCTATATTTGTGTGCCAGTCTTCTTTAAACTCGGAAGCAAGCATGACATAACCCATATAGGCAAAACGGATATGTTCTTTGTGTATAAGGTTTGTACCAAATTGTGTCCCAATGTTTAAACGTAGTTTGGGGTGTGGCAATAAAGGGATTCCTTTTTGCATATTGAAAAGTAAAAGAGGTGTTACTGGATTGATACCTAAAGTATCTTCTATTTCAAAAAACTTATGTTTTTTTTTCCAGTTGAGCTCTGTATCTAAGTTAAAGCCTAACTCCCAATGATGCCCAATACCATAACAAAAGTCAAATTTTGCCTGAGTTCCTTGAATATATGGGCTTAAAAAATTATTTTGAAACTGATAAAATATCTTGCCTCTGTGGGTTATCTCACCAGATGGAATAGTAAAAAAAGTCTGTTGAGCATAGGATGTGATGCAGTAAAGCATCATTATCCCTACAAAAAGCTTTTTCATAGATATAAGTTTTTGATTATAAGCTCTACAATATATTAAAATTATTTAGCATATTTTCTTTTTCTTAAAACAACCCAAATAATTCCAAAGACAGCTACAAATACCAAAGGTACAGCTACATTGATAAATTGCCAGTATGTTCTATTTGTTTGTAATTTCTTTTTATCCAAGGGTCTAAGTGAAATTTCTTTATTTCTTGCTAAAATAATTCCATTATCATCCAACATGTAATCTAACATATTGAGTAAGAATTGTTTATTAGCAAACTGATAACGTGAATATTTATCATATCCCAAAGGAGCTATTTGTCCTGTTTTGGGATTTACAGAGTTTCTTAAAAAATCCCCATCTGCACACACCAAAACTTTTGTGGGCTTTCCTTCTTTGATAAATGTTTTGGCTCTTGGGTCGGAGGGCAGAATTCTATTGGCAAATAAAGATGTGAATTTCCCCTCAAGCAAAAACATAACTGTTTCAGCTTTGCCTCGTTTATAGATATTCATATCAGGAGGTTGTCGAGCTTCATCATATTTAATGATAACAGGATATGAAACAACTCGTGTATAAGTAGATGAACTAGCTAAAGGGATTTTTTTGATTTTAGCAGCAGAAGCCACTGTATCTAAGGTACTTACGTAACGTCCCAAAACAGGTTCTAAGTTTTTGACAACTGGATGTGGATAATAATTTCTGATACTTAAATAATGTCTCCAAGGCAAAACTTCTAATTTAGGTTTATCGCCATAATTTCCTACTACAAAGCCTAAAAAACCAAAGTTTTGAACATCTTCTATGAAATTCATATTAAAACGAACCCCAAGATTAAAGAAAAAGGGAGTCATACTTTGGACAAAGTTGGTGTATGGAATTGCGACAGCACCCTCTTTTGTATTGATACTATCTTCTCTGATGTCTAAAGCATCTACAAAAAACAAAGCTTTGCCACCTTTCATCAGAAATTGATCTAATTTGTATTTGTCATCTTCGCTAAAAGTAGAATCTGGTTTTGCAATAATAATGGCATCCAAACCATCTAGGGTAGGGCTTTTAGGTAAATCAACAGGGTAAACTGCATATTTTTGAGAAAGAGCACGAGCAGCATCTGTTATAAAAGGCAAAGCTAATTCTCCATGTCCATAAATAAAACCTACTCTGTGAGTAGTTGTATCTGTAATTTGTTTGATAGCTGAAATAAAAGAATATTCAACATTTTCAATAGAACTATTGAGTAAACGAGCTTCTACCTCTTCATTTACGGCTTGAGCTGCTGCATCACTTTTAATAAGTGGAACAGTAATTTCTAAATCTTTGTAAGAAATTTCAGCAGCAGGAAAAATAAACTTTTCGGAACGTTCACCTTCTTTATACACTGCAATAGGTGTTGGTGTTATTCCTTTTTGTTGAAAGCTTTTGATAAGGGTGTCTTTTTCAGCCTTATCTTTGATAGCCAAAGGGTCTATAAACTTCACTTTCAGGTTTTTACCAGCATACCTTTTAAATTCATCCAAGTTTTCGGCTATAGCGTTTCTAAACATTCGATAGCTTGCAGGCAAACTTTCGCCTTCCAAATAAACTTTAATTCGGATTTCATCATTTAGATTTTCTAAAATCTCCTTTGTCGCATCCGAAATCGTATAGCGTTTATCTTCAGTTAAGTCTATTCTAAAAATCCAGTTTTGTGCAATAAAATTTGTAATGCCAATAACTATTAGCATTAGTGTATATTTCAAAAAGCTTTTCTTTCTCATAGCAAACAATTAGCTCGCAAATATATAATTTTTTATGAATTAACCTTTACCAAAATTGAAGCCAATTGGGTCTCTTTCGTTGTCTTCCCACTCTGTCATAGCATTCAAAAAATCTTCTAAGTGCTTAAAAATCAAATCCTCTGTAATTTCAGAAGGCTCGAAATTCCCTAAAAACAAAGGTTCTCTTTTTTCTACCCATTGCTCAATATGAGGATAATAAATACTAACAGTAATCGTTCGGTTATATGTTTGGGCATAGCTCAACATCCCTCCATATTTCACATACGATTTTACACTATCTATTGTTTTATATACAATACCACTATACATATTTTTTAGATGTAACGAAGCAGCTTCTAAATTAATACTTTGTGGAGCTTTATCGTTGTACTCTTGTAAACCTACATACCATTCGTTAGGTATAGATTGAACAATTTTATCCAAAGTTTGTATAACTAAACTTTTTGTTGTTTGTGTCCATTCCTGATGTCTATTTTGAATTTTCTCTAAAGAGTTGATATACTCCTCTGTTTTCGATTTTATGCGTTGTAATTGAGCTTCATTCATGATGTAAAACGTTTAATTTTAATAAGATATAGGTATATTTAGCAATGATGCAAGATACTTGACAGAGCTATGATTACGAAGTTCAAAAATTGTTCTATGAATACTTTGTTTTTCTTTTTTGGTTAAATGCCAACTCAAAACAGCTCTTTCAATGATAATTTTTTTATTAGGGTCTATTTTCTCTGGATTTTCAAGATTTTTATGAATTTCATCTAAGTTCTTAGAGATAGGAATATATTCAAATTCTACTCTGTGTATTTTTGTTTTGCCCAAACTACCTTGTATATATTCTACCAAATTATCATTATTAATATCCTGCATATATTCTTGATTCATATAAATCCCTTCTAATGGGGTAAATAATCTTTGGAATAAAGAGGGTTGTATTCTTTTTTCGATAGGCTTATTTTTTTGTGTATCTCTGATAGATACAATAATTACTCCTGAAGTATTTTTCTGAATCCAATCTTTAAACACAAATATAAATCTTGCAGCAGCTTCTACTCCAAAATTATCTGAAATACCTGCATCCATGATTTGCATTTCGGGTTCACTAGGCAGTTTTACATTGGGAGCAACATACGGAAATGTAGCACTCATGCGTAATGCACTCAAGAAACGAAGATTTTGACTGTCTTGGTCTTTAAAAAATCTCAAAAACTCTATTCCTTTCACCTTTTGGTTTAAAAATCTACTCTGAAAGATACTTGGTGTACACATATAAGACATTTGCTGAGGCGAAATGTAAAGTTTTCGACCATCATTGACAATGGTGGGAGAAAGTACCATCATGGGTATAAGCCCTAACTTTTCAGGTTCTTTATAATCTCCAAGTGATTTATCGAGTACTCCAGCTGTATTCTCATTGAGTTGTTGCTCAAAGGCATAACCTCTATCTTTGAAATAGGTACGTCCTTTGTAACTAAATTTTTGGAATCGAAAGAAAATATCGTTTACAACCCAACTAAATGTAATAGCATTGAGATTATCTCTTGCAATATTTTCAAAATATTCATTGGCATAAATATCTATTTTTTCTTTTTGTTGTCTTAAATACAATTCTCTGAAATAAGCAGCCCCAACAAGCCCTCCAGAAGCCCCTGTCATCAAGATTGTATGGTTCATTAGTTGCCCCCCTAAAGTACTATCCACATATTGTAGTGTACGCATTGTCCAAACAGAAGCCCTTTGACCACCCCCACTACTACAAATAAAAACTATTTTTGGAGGCTCTTTTTTAGGAAATTTAGCTCGCCAATTGTTTAATATTTCAATAGTTTCGTTGTAATCTTGTTTAAAGTTTTCGTCATTTACGTTATCTCTAACCATTTTCGTAGAATACTCTGGCCTTTTGGGAGTTTCATAATTAATTCCATATACTTCATAAGCCTGATTAAACCAATCTCGTTTTGTAACAACATTAAACCCTATCAGTAAAATCATCAAAGCTGTAATTACCCAATTTTTAAGCCAAAATGTAAATGCCCCCACAAACATGACTACAAGCGTGAGTAGTAAAACTAAACTTGCTCCTGCAGGTATCTGGAAATATGGATTTTCTTCAAAATAGCCCAAAATCATGACAGCGACAAAAATGGTAGATTGAATAATTACAGCATTGAAATGATTTTGGCTAAAAACTTTCATTAGTGCCACTCTATCTATGCCTATCATTTCTCTTACACGCTTGTAATGTACAGGTGAAGCAAAATAGAAATCCACTCTTGTTTTATCTTTTCGGGCAGAATCGTATCGTTGTTTGATATTTATTTTTGCAATTTTTGTTTTTCTTAAACTTACATTCAAACCTTCACTTGCTTTTTTCAATACTTTGAAAATATCTTTATTAGTCAAGAAAAAGTACAAAAAGAAAAAACTACACATCAAAGAAAAACCTCCTACAAAACCTGATACATTCCACCAAATTTCACTTTCTACTTCCATGGCACTTTCTCGCTCAAAAGCTACAAATTCCCACAAATAAATAGTTAGAAACGCAACAGGGAAAAAACTATTATTGATACAATATTTAAAAAATGGATATCGTAAATGCCCCAAAAAGCCAAATCTATGTGAATCTAGAATATAACAGGTAATATGATAAGACATTGTAAAACCTCCAAGGGTAATGCCTAAGATGAATAAACTCCAAACATTTACTCGATTGATATATTCAGGTTCTAAAAAAAGATAGGAAAGTCCCATCATACTGCCCACATAATCAATTGTAATACCTATCAATAATAGCCACAAAATATGTAGCAAATGATTTTTACGAAGATTTAACAACAATAATTGAATAGGAAAAGAGAACCATACTACTGAAACAATAGGCAACCATATATATCTATAAAGCCATCTCAGCTGTTTTTTAAGCATATATTCGTTTTGATAAGGGAACTTCCAATTGCATACACATATTACAAATGTATCAAGATTTTTCCAAAAACTTTGTACTTTTAGCAGATAACTTTAGAACTTTCCAATATCTTTATTCAAAGTTATTTGCAGAAAATAATGCCTTTAATTATTTTTGAACCTATCAATTTTGAGAAAATCTAACAATTTATATGCCCATGAATTCAGGAAAAACGAAATCCGAAAAATACGAAGTTTTACGCCAAAAAAATGAAGAAGCTTTACTTGCAGGAGGTGCTGACAAAATAGTTTCACAACATAAAAAAGGCAAATTAACAGCTCGTGAGCGTATAGATTTATTATTAGATGAAGGTTCTTTTGAAGAAATCGGAAAGTTTGTAATGCACAGAACCAAAGATTTTGGAATGGATAAGCAACATTTCTTAGGAGATGGGGTTATCACGGGTTATGGAACAGTTAATGGACGTTTGATATATGTTTTTTCGCAAGATTTTACTGTATTTGGAGGCTCTCTTTCAGAAGCTTATGCTGAAAAAATTTGTAAAATCATGGATTTAGCCATGAAAAATGGAGCTCCTGTGATTGGACTCAACGATTCAGGTGGAGCAAGAATTCAGGAAGGGGTTGTATCATTGGCTGGTTATGCTGATATTTTTTACAAAAACACTTTGGCTTCAGGAGTAATTCCACAACTTTCTGCCATTATGGGTCCTTGTGCTGGTGGTGCAGTATATTCACCAGCCATCACAGATTTTATTTTGATGACAGAAAACACTTCATATATGTTTGTTACAGGACCTAATGTGGTTAAAACTGTAACTCATGAAGATGTAAGTTCTGAAGATTTGGGTGGTGCTTCTGCTCATAGTACAAAATCTGGTGTTACACATTTCTCTTGTGCCAACGAAATAGATACTATTCAGCATATCAAAAAACTTCTTTCGTATATGCCTCAAAATTGCGAAGAAGATACTCCTATGGTAGCTTATGAGACTACGGGCGATGAATCTAGACCTTCTTTGGATGATATTATCCCTGATAATCCTAATCAGCCTTACGATATGCGAGAAATCATTGAAACAGTAGCAGATGAAGGTAGCTTTTTAGAAGTTCATAAAAATTTTGCTGAAAATATTGTGGTTGGCTTTGCTCGTTTAGGTGGCAGAAGTATTGGAATTGTAGGCAACCAACCTGCTGTACTTGCAGGTGTTTTGGATATCAATGCAAGTATCAAGGCTGCTCGCTTTGTTCGTTTTTGTGATAGCTTTAATATTCCTTTACTTGTGTTTGAAGATGTCCCCGGCTTTTTACCTGGTACAGATCAAGAGTGGCATGGTATCATCACACATGGAGCGAAACTATTGTATGCTTTTTGCGAAGCTACTGTTCCAAGAATCACAGTCATTACCCGCAAAGCTTATGGTGGAGCTTATGATGTGATGAACTCTAAACACATTGGAGCAGACATGAATTATGCTTGGCCTACTGCCGAAATTGCTGTAATGGGTGCAAAAGGTGCTGCTGAAATCATTTTCAAGAAAGAAATTTCAGAAGCAGAAAATCCTGAAACCAAACTTCAGGAAAAAGTAGATGAGTATGAGAAGAAATTTGCAAACCCTTATAGAGCAGCTTTCAGGGGCTACATTGATGAAGTAATTATGCCATCACAAACACGCAAAAAATTAATCAAAGCATTTAAAATGCTTGAAAACAAAGTGGCTGTATTACCTAAAAAGAAACATGGAAATATTCCTTTATAATAACTAACTAAAACTTAATTCTCAAACTTTTATGAACTCTCAAGAAGCTAAAAATAGAATAGAAGAACTTTCTCAGAAAATTAATTATTACAACGATAAATACTATCAAGAACATATATCAGAAATATCTGATTATGATTTTGATATACTTTTAGAAGAATTAGTACGTCTAGAAGGTCAGTTTCCAGAATATAAGACACCTGATTCGCCCACTTTGCGTGTAGGAGGGGGCATTACTAAAGAGTTTGCTTCTGTAAAACATAAATATCCTATGCTTTCTTTGGGTAATACATACTCAGAGCAAGAAGTAAGAGATTTTGATGAACGTGTCAAGAAGTTTTTAAATACACAAGACGATATTGAATATGTTTGTGAGATGAAATTTGATGGCGTTTCGATGAGCCTTACCTATGAAAATGGCATCTTGAAACAAGCTGTTACACGTGGAGATAGTGTACAAGGAGATGACGTAACTACCAATATTAAAACGATTAAAACAATTCCACTCAAACTCAAATCAGGCGATTATCCCACCAATTTTGAGGTACGTGGAGAGGTTTTTATGTCCAAACAAAATTTTGAGAAACTTAATAAAGACAGAGAGGATATAGGCGAAACTTTATATGCCAATCCAAGAAATACAGCCTCAGGTACAGTAAAATTGCAAGATTCTGCTGAAGTAGCTCGTCGTGGTTTAGATTGCTTCTTATATTTTTTATTGGGAGAGAATCTACCTTATCCTTCTCATTCAGAAGCTTTAGAAGCATTAAGCAAATGGGGGTTTCAGGTTTCTGACACTTATAAAAAATGTAAAAATATAGAGGAAGTTTTAGAATACATCAAAGCTTGGGAACAGAAACGCCATACATTGCCCGTAGAAACTGATGGAGCTGTTATCAAAGTGAATAATTTTTCTAAACAGGAAGAACTTGGTCTTACAGCAAAATCTCCTCGTTGGGCTATTGCTTTCAAATATAAAGCAGAAAGTGTAGGAACACTTTTACAAGAAATTACTTATCAGGTAGGCAGGACAGGAGCTGTAACACCCGTAGCAGAACTAAAACCTGTACAATTGGCAGGAACAACCGTCAAAAGAGCCTCATTACACAACGCCAATGAGATTGAACGTTTAGGCTTACGTATTGGTGATACTGTTTTTGTTGAAAAAGGTGGTGAAATTATACCCAAAGTAACAGGTGTTGATTTAACAAAACGTCCTGTAAGTAGCATTCCTTTGATTTATATTCAAAATTGTCCTGAATGTAATACAACTTTGGTACGCAAGGAGGGTGAAGCATTGCATTATTGCCCTAACGAAAAAGGTTGTCCACCTCAAATCAAAGGTAAAATTGAGCATTTTGTTCAGCGAAAAGCTATGGATATCAGCAGTTTGGGCGAAAAAATTATTGAACAATTATACAATGCAGGTTTAATCAAAAATTTTGCTGATTTATATGATTTAAAGCAAAACCAACTAGAAGCATTGGATAGAATGGGAGAGAAATCAGCTACGAAAATCATCAAGAATGTAGAGGAATCGAAAATGATTCCATTTGAAAGAGTTTTATTTGCTTTGGGTATTCGTTTTGTAGGAGCAACTGTTGCAAAAAAATTAGCTGATTACTTTGAAAATATAGATTCTTTATCGCAAGCCACTCTAGAAATGCTCACTCAAGTGCCTGAAATTGGAGATAGAATAGCACAAAGTGTTGTAGAATATTTTGCCGAACCTGATAGTCAAGACATTGTGAAACGGTTAAAAGCCTCTGGCTTAAGTTTGGTTACTCAAAAGCAAGCAGTAGAGCAAAAGGGGACAAGTTTAGCAGGCAAAACTTTTGTGGTTTCGGGTGTTTTCAGCCAATTTAGCAGAGAGGGTATTGAAGGTGAAATTGAAGCACATGGAGGCAAATTGCTTTCTGGAGTTTCAGGGAAATTAGATTATTTGGTAGCAGGTGATAAAATGGGCCCTTCTAAACTTGAAAAAGCTCAGAAATTGGGTATCAAAATTATCTCAGAGGAAGATTTTATTAAAATGATTTCTTAATAAAAAGGAGGCAAAAGCCTCTTTTTTATTTTTATAACAATTGTGAATTTTTCTTTTCGTTATTATCAATGATGTTTTGTTTAAAATCATACAAAACATTTCCATTATCACTTACTCTTAATTGAGCATATCCATTATTCACTAATTTTTCCAAACGTTCTTGAGCTTGGTCTTTATTCAAAGATGTTTGTGAAGATAATTCTTGAGCAGAAATAATTCCACCTCTCAAATTCGCAAAACGCATAATCATTTCATCTGTAAGCTCAAAACCACTTTTTTGCACTTGTTGTTGTTCTTTAGCTTTATTAGCTTTTCTACGATTTGCAATGAAAACCCCTATGGCCACTGCTATACCAATTACTATAAAATTGAAATTATGCTCCATACATCTGAAATATTTTTTTTATTATTTTGAAATTAACACTATTTTGCAAATATTGGTTATCTTTTTTGTAATTTGATAACATCTTACATTTTAAAATTTTTAAGGCTATATGCTCTTTGGTCAAACAATACGAAATTTAAAAAGAATTAGACAAATTACCAATATTTTATTGAAATATGGTTTTGAAGATATTGTTGCCAATACCCCTCTAAAAGCTATTATACCAGCCAGTAGGCGTTTAGCTCGTTTAAGAGGAGAAAATATAACAGAAAAATATACGAGACCACAGCTATCACGTATGGCTGCTGAAGAATTGGGACCCACTTTTGTTAAATTAGCCCAAATTTTAGCTAATAGACCTGACATTGTATCCGAAGAATATCAGCACGAATTTGAAAAATTACAAAGCCAAGTAGCTCCATTTCCAACAGAAATTGCGAAGAAAATTATTGAACAAGAGCTTAAAAAACCTATTGAGGAAATATTTTTAGAATTTGGTGATAAACCTATAGGCTCTGCTTCTATTGGGCAAGTACATTTGGCTAAGTTCCAAGATGGGCAAGAAGTAGTTGTGAAAGTACAACGCCCTGATGTCGCTAAAAAAGTAATGACAGACTTAGCTATCATCAAAGACATTGTAAAAAGAGGAGATAATTTCTTCAAAGAACAAGGCTTTTACAATATTATGGATATTGTAGTGGCTTTTGAAAAAAGTATTAAAAAAGAATTAGATTATACCAATGAAGCTCGGTATATAGACCAATTTAGAACTTATTACAAAGATTATAAAAACTTCTATGTTCCTAAAGCCTTTTTAGAATACACTACAAAACAAGTAATGGTTTTGGAATTTGTAAAAGGTTGTAAAATTACAGATGTCAATCAACTTAAAAAATGGGGTATAGAACCAACCAAAATAGCTGAGGCTGGTATGGATATTTACCTAACTCAAATCTTTCAACATGGTTATTTTCATGCTGACCCACACCCAGGTAATATCCTTATTCAAGAAAATGGGCGTATTTGTTTGATTGATTTTGGAATGGTTGGAAAGCTCACAAAGAACGACAGATTTGCTTTTGCTGGTGTCCTCATTGCAATGGCTCAACAAAACCCAAAAGAAATGGCTCGAAGTTTCAAAGCTTTAGCTATTGATTCAGCTATTGAAGATGACAAAATATTTGAAGCGGCCTTAGGCGAACTGATTGATGATTTTGTTTCATTGGATGTAAATCAGTCAAGTATGAGTGATATGGCAGCCAGATTACAAGAAATCATTAGAGATTTTAGGCTTCAAGTACCAGGTGGTGTTTTTATTATTCTAAGGGCTTTAACTATTTTAGAGGGTATCGGAAAAACCATTCACCCTACATTTCAAACCTACGAGTTTTTTAAACCTTATGGAGTTAAAATTTTCTTAGATCAATATTCTCCCAAAAACTTAGGTGAAGATGCTCTTAATACTGCACGCTCATTTGTAGGATTTTTAACTGATTTCCCTCGTGAAGTACGGGAAATCTTGCATAAATTACGTAAAGGTCGAATCCATATCGAGACTGAATTAATGGGCTATCAACCTGCTATACAAAGCATTACGAAAGCCATTCGTTATTTAGCCATTAGCATTTTGATAGTTGGTTTATTGGTAGGTTCTTCTATGATGGCAAATGTAGAATTTTCAAAAATTTCAACCCTTAGTATTATTGGTTTTAGTGCTGCGGGACTTTTAATGTTTAGTTTATTTTGGAAATCTTTTTTTACAGATGATTAATGAAAAGGTATTTGTATGCGTATCTTTTTTTTCTTTCTATTTCAGGAGTGGCTCAAAACAGGTTAGATAGCTTATTAAACCAAATACCCAAGGCTACAAAACAAAACTATCGAGAAATTATTCATAAAACGATTGTAGAAATAAGAAAAGTTAAAGAAAAAAAGAATTTAGAAAAGTCCTTAGAATTATTTTATGCCAAAAGCCAAAAAGTTTCTTTTGTTGAGATGTCTTTACTTGCTCAAATAGAATTGGCTAAATATTATTTTGACCAAAAGCAAGAAGCAAAAAGTTTAGAATTAGCCTTTGAGGCATATTATAAAGCAAAAGAAACAGAATCTTTTTATGAGAATGCAGAAGTATCAGCATTTTTGGCTTCGTTATATGTTCTTGGTGAGAATAATCAAAAAGCTATGGCTTATGCTTTGGAAGCTCAATCTATTTATGAAAAAATAAATATGTCTGAAAAAGCAAACTCATTATTTTACGATATGGGGCTTGTACAATACAGACTTAAACAATGGGATAAGTCGTTGAATTCCTTATTAAAAATACAAGAATCTTATCTGGTTGTATTAAACGAACAAGAGCAAATTAATTATTATAATGCAATTGGACTGATATATAGAAAGACAAATAATTTTCTGAAAGCTATTCAATACTTTCAGAAAGCTACAGAAGTAGCTCAGAAGTTCAATAGGAATGATTGGATAGGGATTTTAACAGGCAATCTTGGTGATGTTTATGCTGCTCAAAAAATGTTTGATTCTGCTCGCAAACATTGGAAGATAGATATAGATACTTGCATTAAGTATAAAATCTGGGGCAACGTAGTTGCAACATCAAATTTTTGGGCAGATAGTTACTACCAAGAAAATAAATTTAATGAAGCTCTTGAGTATTATCAAAAATCTCTTCAATATTTAGATTCATTGCCAGATAAAGAATTTAATAATCGTTTTACTACGTATAAAGGATGTTCCAATATTTATTTTAAGCTTAAAGATTTTGAAAAAGCTTTGTTTTATGAAAAACAAGCCAATATTTATTACGATTCTTTACAGAATTTTTTAAAAGCTTCTGAAGTATTACAGACACAAACAAATTTTGAAGTTTCTATCAAAGAAAAAGAGCTATTGAGTAAAAGATTAGAGGCTACAAGAAGAGAAAGATTCATTTGGATTGGGATTAGTATTTTGATTTTACTTATTGGTGTATTAGGTTGGTTGCTCAGACGACAATATCTTTTGAATGTTGTTATTTTGAAACAAAAAAGCAACATAATAAATCAAAACGAAGAAATTAACAGACAAAATGAAGAACTTTGGGAGCAACAACAAGAAATTTTATCCCAAACAGAAGTGATTTATGAGCGAAATCAGGAACAAGAAATCTTAATCCAGAAACTTCATGAAAACGAAGCTTTTTTAAGAGAAGCTCTTGATGAAGTGGTTAAAAGCGAAAAAATCATCAATGAAAAAAATGAAATGCTTTTATCATATAACAAAAACTTAGAAGATGAAGTTGTTCTTAGGACTCATGAATTGAGTCAAAAAAATCAAGAATTAATTCAAACTAATAGCCAATTAGAGCAATTTGCCTATGTTTTAGCTCACAACTTACGTTCTCCTATTGCACGTCTGAGAGGTTTAGTCAGTTGTATTGATATGGGTAATACCAATAGTTCAGAAAATTTTAAAATCATAGAATATATTGGTACTTCAGCTTTGGAGTTAGATTCTATTGTAAAAGATTTGAATAAAATTTTAGAAATCAAAAAGAATGTAAAAGAAGTTTATGAGTTAGTCCATATTTATGAACGAATTAGTGAAAATCTAGAAAATATCAAATCAGATTATCCAAGTATTGATTTTGATTTAGATTTAGCATTACAGGTCAATGAAATATATTCTGTAAAGGCTTATATTAATAGTATTTTTTATAATTTAATCAGTAATGCATTCAAGTATAGAATTACCAGCAAAAAATTAATCATTACTATCAAAACTGCTGAAACTGCTGATTTTATTTCTATTGAGTTTTCTGATAATGGTTTAGGAATTGATTTGGAGAAATTCAAGGATAAAATTTTTACTCCTTACAAAAGATTTCATGAAGGTGTAGAAGGGAAAGGGTTAGGACTACACCTTGTTAAAATTCAAGTGGAAGCTCTCAAAGGCTCTTTAAATATTAGAAGTGCTGTAAATGCAGGTACTACTTTTCAGATTTATTTAAAAAAATAAGCTCCTAAAAAATTAGGAGCTTATTTTTATTTTTTTGTATTTACCAAAATACTCAGTTCTTTGAGTTGTTCCTCACTAATCTCAGAAGGAGAATCTATCATCACATCTCTACCCGAATTATTTTTAGGGAATGCAATGAAATCTCTAATACTATCCGCACCACCAAATAAAGAACACAATCTATCAAAACCAAAAGCGATTCCACCATGTGGAGGAGCTCCATATTTAAAAGCATTCATCAAAAAGCCAAATTGAGATTCTGCTTGTTCAGCAGTAAAGCCTAAAATTTCAAACATTTTGGCTTGTAAGGTCTTATCAAAAATACGGATTGAACCACCACCTACTTCAACACCATTAATCACCATGTCGTAAGCATTTGCTCTGATTTTTCCTAAATCTCCAGTTTGAAGATAATGCAAATCCTCTGGTTTTGGTGAAGTAAAAGGATGATGCATGGCAAACCATCTATTTTGTTCTTCATCAAACTCTAATAATGGAAAATCCAATACCCAAAGACAAGAGAATGTATTTTTATCTCTCAATCCCAAACGAGTTCCCATTTCCAAACGTAACTCATTGAGTTGCTTACGTGTTTTGTAGTCATCACCACTCAAAACCAGTAATAAATCACCTGCCTCAGCATTCATGGCAGTAGCCCATGCTTTCAAGTCCTCTTGTGAGTAAAATTTATCTACTGATGATTTAAATGTTCCATCAGTTTTACATTGCACATATACCAAACCTTTTGCTCCAATTTGGGGGCGTTTTATGAACTCTGTAAGTTCATCTAACTGTTTACGAGTATATTCTGATGCTCCTTTTGCACAAATTCCTACCACAAGTTCAGCACTATCAAACACTTGGAAACCTTTGTTTTTCACAATGTCTGTAAGTTCTACAAACTTCATTTCAAAACGAGTATCAGGCTTATCAGAACCATAAAACTTCATGGCATCTGCATAAGTCATTCTATCTAAATTTGCTATTTCTAAGCCTTTTACAGTTTTAAATAAATGGCGTACAAGCCCTTCAAATGTGTTTAAAATGTCTTCTTGTTCAATAAAAGACATTTCACAATCTATTTGTGTAAATTCTGGTTGTCTATCAGCTCTCAAGTCTTCATCACGGAAACACTTTACAATTTGATAATATCTATCAAAGCCCGAAACCATAAGCAACTGCTTGAATGTTTGAGGTGATTGAGGTAAAGCATAAAACTGCCCCTCATTCATACGGCTGGGTACTACGAAATCTCTTGCACCTTCAGGTGTAGATTTGATAAGAACAGGCGTTTCTACCTCTATAAAATCTTGGTTGTCAAGATAATTACGTGTTGCTTTTGCCATTTTATGACGAAGCATTAGGTTTTCACGTACTACATTTCTACGCAAATCTAAATAACGATACTTCATACGAAGCTCATCACCACCATCTGTTTCATCTTCTATTTTGAAGGGAGGGATTTCAGAAGTATTTAATATTTTAATACTTTCAGCCCATACTTCTATATCTCCAGTTGCAATCTTAGGATTTTTGGAAAGTCTTTCAGCTATTTTTCCCGTTACCTGAATTACAAACTCACGTCCAAGCTTCCGAGCTGTATCAAATAAATCACTTGCAGACTTTCCTTCTTCTAAAGTGATTTGAGTAATTCCATATCTATCTCGTAAATCTATCCACAAGATGCTTCCTTTATCTCTGATGGTTTGTACCCAACCACAAAGGTTTACTGTTTGGTCTTTTTGTTCTATTCGGAGTTCTCCGCAAGTATGTGTTCTTAGCATGGTTTTTATATCTTTCAAATTCTATAAATTCCTCAATCATTGAGGGATGCAAATTTAATTATTTTGCATCTGTTTGTTTTTTTATCTTAAAAATAATTCCATAAAATTTTATTAGAGAAATTATAAAACATTGATAACAAATCATTTAATATCAAACTTAAAACCTTATTTCTAAAATATTAAAAGTAATGGAGAACTCTTAGGAACCATACAATCTTTTAGAATGATTGGCGTTTTATGTAGTCTTAGATATTTAGGAATATATTCAAAGAATTAAAAAACTCAAACTTATGAATGATACAACACAACATCTTTTTCTTGCACAACAAAAGGCAAAAGAATTATTTAAAACCATTGAAGACAGAGGATTAATCGTTTCTGGCAAATCAGAAAAGCAACTTTGTGATGAAATTGTACAAATTGCAAAAGATGACTTTGGCACAGAAACGCATTGGGGTAAAAAGATTGTAAGAACAGGTATCAATACGCTACAACCTTATAGCTCAAATCCTTCAGACTTAATTATTCAAGATGATGATATTCTTTTCTTTGATTTCCACCCTGTTTTTGAAAATTGGGAAGCTGATTTAGGCAGAACTTATGTTTTAGGTAATAATCCTTTAAAACACAAAATCAAAGAAGATATAGAGGCTGCTTGGTATGAAGGAAATAACTGGTATTTTAAACAGTCCAAGCTTACAGGTGCAGAATTTTTCCATTATGCCACAGATTTGGCAAAACGTTATGGGTATGAATTTGGAAATGCTATTGCAGGACATATTATAGGCTATTATCCACACGAACAACCTGATGACCCCAATGATTTATGTTTAGATGTACATCCCGATAATCATAATGATATACTTCAATTGGATAAGTATGGAAATAAAAGGCATTGGATTCTCGAATTGCATTTTGTAGATAGGAAAAATAAAATAGGTGCATTTTTTGAAGAATTATTAACACCAGAATAAAATAACATTTGCTTTGTTCAAGTTAGAATCAAATTTGAACAAAGCAGTTAAATACTAACAAATTGATTTAGGTATTGAATCTTAGCCTTTTTTGTTGTGTAATTTTATAAAAATATTTCTCTGAGATTGCAAGTAGATTCTACACCTATTTTATCAAAATTTTGGTCGAGCCATTCGTCTGCCGCTTGTCTGCCATAGCTTCTCAAACGTAACAAAAACTTCCAATCTGCATTCAATTTACTCGAAATACTCATTTCACTCATGAGTTCTTCAGGATTAATGTGATGAATATTTAGTTTACGTGATTTCCCGTCCAAATCTAAACCCAATTGTAAGAGCCTCTGTACCAAGTTTACACGTCTCATCTCATGCATCAAACTTGTGTTGAAACTCAGGGTATTGATACGATCTCTAATCTCATCCGCACTTCTTGGCAACTCTTTAATTTTGATAGGATTAATTTGTATGAGTAAGATATCGGCGGTAGCAGTGTCATTAATTAATGGAAAAATAGGAGGATTGCCCATATAACCACCATCCCAGTAATGTTCCCCATCTATTTCCACAGCCTTAAACAAGAATGGCAAGCAAGCTGATGCCATAACTGCTTTCAAACTAATTTCTTCTCCTGAAAATATTTTTGCTCTGCCTGTACAAACATTAGTAGCACATACAAAAAGTTTACAACCTTTGTAAGATTTTAATTCATCAAAATCTACCAAACTTTCCAATAAGCTTTCTAAAGGATTGTAATCCAACGGATTAAATTGATATGGAGAAAAAAGCATGGTATAAAAATCCAGCATTTGATATACAGGAGAGTAGTCTAATTTTCCTCCATCTCCAAATGTTTTTTCCAAGAGACTTGGTTGTATGAGAGAAAAACGTTGTTCATCTGCAATTTTCTTCCAAAACTTATACAATAAGTCTATTGCTCCTTTTCTGCCGTTTTGCATCATACCATACGATACAATCGTAGCATTCATTGCTCCAGCACTTGTTCCACACAAACCATCTATTTGGATGCGTTCATCTTCTAGTAATCTTTCCAAAACACCCCAAGTAAAAGCTCCATGTGAGCCACCACCCTGTAATGCCAAATCTAAAGTTTTCACCATGGCTGATTGATTGCGTATTTATATCAAAAATATAACTTTGCAGAAATTTTATCCACAAAGTTATTCGTTTACATCCCCAATAGCATTCTCATCAGGAGTAATGTCTTTGGGTTGTGGTAAATCTTTTAAACTACTAATACCAAAATAATCCATAAACTTATCGCTTGTGCCATATAACAAGGGTCTTCCTACTGTATCTGATTTTCCTCTAAGTACTAAAAGTTCTTTCTCTAAAAGTTTTTGGATAGCATAATCGCTATTGACACCACGTATTTGTTCTATTTCAGTTTTCGTAACAGGCTGTTTGTAGGCTACTATAGCTAATGTTTCTAAAGCTGCATTAGACAATCGTTTTTTAGAACGTTGTTTAAGTAAAATTCCTATACTAGCCTGATAGGCTGGTTTTGTCAGAAACTGATATCCACCAGCCATTGCATAAATCTGAAAAGAATAGATATCCTCTTCGTATTTTTTTTGAAGTTTTTCTATTGCTTCTATAATATTTTCTTCTGGTATTTCGGCTTCAAACATTTCGATGAGGCAGTTCCGTATATCTATTAGCTTGATAGGTTCTGTCGCAACAAAAATAAGGGCTTCAATATGATTCTGAAGAAAATCCATTATTACTTTTTACTCATTTTTGCTTCTATAGAGTGCTGTGTATGAGGCACTATCATCAAGCGTTCTTTAGGAATCAGCTTGCCCGTATCAATACAAAGCCCGTAAGTACCATTCTTAATACGAATGAGAGCCAACTCCAATTGCTGAATAAACTTTTGTTGTCTTGCTGCAAGTTGTGTTACATTCTCTTTTTCCAAAGTATCAGAACCATCTTCCATAAGCTTGGAATTACTAGCTGTAGAGTCTGTACCAGGATCATTTTTCTTGGTCAAAGTCTCTTTCAAATCAGTTAGTTCTTGCTTAGCTTGCTCCAATTTTTTCTGGATTAGCTCTTCAAATTCTTTCAACTCTTCTTCCGAATAGCGTGTTTTTTCGGTTGTATCTGTTGTCTTTTTGTTCATATTGAGCAAACTTTAATTTTTGTGCAAATTTAAGTATTCCTTAGCAGAAAAATAAGCATTGTTTTAAGATTTTTTATTATTTTGCCAAAAACAACCTAAAGTTATGGCAAAGAAGGTACAAAATGAGCCTATAGACGTAGAACTGTCTGAAGATGTGGCTCAAGGTATTTATTCAAATTTAGTAATGATTTCACATTCACCCAGTGAATTTGTGATGGATTTTATTAGTATGCTCCCTGGAATGCCTAAGGCAAAAGTACGCTCACGCATTATCCTTACTCCTGAACATGCAAGAGGTTTGCTGGCTGCTCTCAAAGAAAATCTTGATATTTATGAAGAAAGTTTTGGAAAAATTACAAGAGGTAATGATAATTTAACACTTCCTTTTGGTGGTAAAATGGGAGAAGCTTAATCTCAACATTTTATGATTGAAATTTCCAAAAAAAAACCATCTTACTTAATTTCCAAAGAATTAAAGCAATACTTGCAAAAATATGGCAGGAATACGCATCTGCCTGTTTCTTATGATGATTTGCTTAGATATTCAGATGCTTTTCCTGTTATAGACAAAAAAGGCAAAGATACTCTTTGGAACTCAGTTATTTATTCACAATCAATGATGCAAGAGCTTGATACGGCTCTTACTCTGGTATATGCTTTACTAAAAACAGATGGTGATACCTCTGTCATGGAGCATTTGCATGTAGATAGAATAGATTATTGTGTTTTTGGAAATTCTAATCCTTTTCGTATCCGAATTATCAATCATTTTAATGATAATTACGATTATTTTTACATCAAAAGAGCTGATGCTTCTCGTATTTATGGTTTGGAGTTAGAGCATTTATTATCTCCTAATCGTATCAATTTTATTGTTCATAAAGAAACCCTTATAGAAGAACACATTGCTGGCATTCCTGGTGATGCTTTTATCCAGAATTATCTTAAACGTCCAGAGCTCAATCAAGTTCGTATTGCCAAAGAATTTGTAAAATTTAATGAACGTTGTTTTATTAGGCTTCTAGGCGATATGCGTTCCTATAATTATGTGATAGATATCACACCAGATTTTGATAATGAGCAATATAGAGTAAGAGCCATAGACTTTGACCAACAATCGTTTGAAGGTAAACGAAAAATGTATTTACCTCAATATTTCAAGGAAAATAACCCCATTGTAGATTTGTGTGTGAAGCATGTCAATTTAGAAACTGCCAAACAATACCAACAAGAAGAAAGGACTCTCATGGCTCGTAGGCTCAAATCGGCTCGTTATCGAGTGAAAGATTTGATTGATACCATGCGAAAAGATACGATTTCCACACCTGAAAAAGAAAATCAGCTAAAAAAAGAATTAGCTGATTTCCATAAAAATAATGACTTTTTGAAATGTAAAAATATGGGAGATATTGTCCGAATGCACTTAAAAGTTATTCTTACCAAAGCCAAACGTTAGAATTTATTAAATTCCTCTCCGATAATCATTGAACTTGTTGTTTGTGGTGTAGATTTAACTTTCCCTTTTTCAAATACAAAATCTACTCTACCCAAACGAATACCAGCCCAACCCACCTGATTGATGATTGTTTTATGCCCTGATTTTGAAACTATTTCATCGGGTTTATCTAAAAAAGTATGGGTATGCCCACCCAAAATAACATCTATACCTTCTACCTTTTGTGCCAAAGTAGAATCTGATATTCTATTGGGGTCTTCTTCGTATTTATACCCTAAGTGAGAAACACAAACAATGAGGTTACATTTTTGAGCTTTGAGTGTCTGCACCATTTCCTTAGCAACTCCAATAGAGTCTATGTGTTTTATTCCTCCAAAATGTTTATCTAAAACAAGCCCTTTTAATTCTATTCCTAAACCAAAAACACCTATTTTAACTCCTTGTTTTTCAAATATTTTATAAGGCTGGAAAACTGTTTTTAGATTATTTTCTTGAGAAAAATCATAATTGGCTATCAAATAAGGAAATTTTGCAAAAGGAAGCATTTTTTCCAATCCTGCTATTCCGTTATCAAAATCATGGTTACCAAGTGTTGCTGCATCATAACCCATTTGACTCATGAGTTTTAATTCCACTTCACCTCCAAAAAAATTGAAATAAGGTGTTCCCTGAATAATATCTCCTGCGTCCAAAAGCAAAACATTGGATTCTTGCTGACGAATTTGCTTAATAAGACTTGCTCTACGAGCCATTCCTCCCAAACCACCCCATTTTCTACCATCATTCGGGAATGGTTCAACACGAGAATGCATATCGTTTGTATGCAAAATTGTGAGTTTTACAGGTTCAGGCTTTGCCCAAAGTTCTTGTGGAGCAAAGGTAATAGCTGCTAGACCTGTTGTTGCTTGTTTTATGAATTTTCGACGAGTGGTGCTCATAAAGATATTTTTGCGATTCTACAATTTTTTTCATAAAAAAGCAAAGTGAAGTTTTCTTAATAATTTAAAAATGAGGCTTTAGCTTCTTAATTTAGAAAAAAAAATTTTAAGTAATTCCTCACATTCTTCTGCCATTACACCACTTATGGTTTGTGTTTTAGGGTGTAAAACATTTTGTTCCAATCGAGAAAAGCCTCTTGCAGTGTCTTTAGCCCCAAAAACTATTTTTGAAATTTGAGACCAAGCCAAAGCTCCAGCACACATTACGCAAGGCTCAAGTGTTACATATAAAGTGCAGTTTGTCAAATACTTACTTCCTAAATATTCTGAAGCAGCTGTAATAGCCAAAATTTCAGCATGTGCAGTTACATCTTTTAATCTTTCTGTTTGATTATATGCCTTAGCTATTACTTTATTTTGAGCTACAATCACAGCTCCAACAGGAATTTCATTCTCTTCGTATGCTTGTAGAGCCAGACTATAAGCCAAATTCATCCATTTATAATCAGCATCAAGGCTTTTTAGGCTCATTCAATTTTAGGTTTTTAATTTTAATAGTTTGCATAATTTGAGGAACAATCATACCCCATTCTTGCTGATATTTTCGTGGGCAATTAAAATTAATGACAACTACTTTATTTTCTACTACTGTGTACATCATGTAGTTATATTTAGAAATAGCATTTTTTCGTCCTAAAGCATTTGCTTTTTCATCATCATCAGCTACAATCCCTATGAACTCCAAAACAGCATATTTTCTTTTATTGATAGTTATCACTTCTTCTTTCAGAAACTCTACTTTTGTATAATTAGCCCTCAGACTACCTTTGAATAAATCTTTTAAGATGGCTATGTCCTGAGGTTGCCAGTATGTATTTGTAATATTTACACCCAAATCTACTTCTCCTGAGCTATTTGTATACATAGCTGTTGGTTTTTTAGGAGTAAAGTATTTTTTGGCAAGCATCTCATCATTCATCAATACAAAATCTTTGGGCATTGATATGGAGATACCAGGTGTTAGTTGCACTTTGGAGAGTTTTATATTTTGCCCTAAAACTTGTGTATATATACCTGAAAAACAAACTATTATCAATAAAACAAATCTCATCATTATATTTTTCATTTTAAATTACTCTAATTTCTACACGTCTATTAAGTTGTCTTGCTTTTTCTGTATCTTCTGTAGTAAGAGGACGAGTAGAACCAAAAGCTTTATAGTCAATGCGTTTTTTAGGAACACCTTGCCTTGTTAAATATTCTTTTACAGCAACAACTCTGTTTTTAGAGAGTTTCATCAAGCCTTTTTTATTACCATAGATTTCTGTATGCCCTTCCAAACGAATTTTTACATTGGGGTTATCGTTCATCATTTTTACTACTTTGTTCAATTCTGCATACGATTCTGGTAGCAAAAGAGATTCTCCTCTGGCAAACGAGATAAAGTTCAATCGAATGGCTTGATCTTTTTCAAGAGGAACAAGTAGAAAGTCTTTTTGTAATTCAGTATAATCTTTTAATTCAGAAGCATCTACAATTTCTTCTCTTGGAAAAAAGCCTTTTGCTTCTGCTGTAATCAAGTATTTTTTACCTAAATTCAGTTTAGTGGTGTAATTACCCTGTTCAGTTTTAAGGGTAGTTGGTGTTTTAAGACTTGCTTCTTCAATGATTAAATTGGCAGAAATAGGTTCATTATTTTTAGCATTTAACGTTTTACCACTTAAAACTAAAATTGGCTCAAGCATTCGTACTTTATAAATATCTCCTCTTGAGCTGTAATAACCAAAAAAACCTTGTTTAGAAAAATAAATATCCATACCATTGGTATTGATACTTGAACCTAAATTTTCAGGTTCTGACCAGTTTGTCCAAGTATCATCTAGTCTTTTTGAGACAAAAATGTCAAAATCCCCAAAACCAGAAAAACCAGTAGATGAGAAATAGAGTGTTTTGCCATCTTCATCAAGCCAAGGAGTGGCTTCTTCTCCCGCTGAGTTAATCACTTTACCCATATTCACAGGCTTTGAAAATGTATTTTCTGTTTTTCTAAATGAAACATATAAGTCATTACCTCCCTGTGTTTTATCATCGATGATAGACATTACTAATGCCTTACCATCTTTTGAAAGCCAAAATTCTGAAAAATCACTTTTGTTGACAAAATCCTCAATATTAAGAGGTTCTGGTTTTCCCCAATTCCCATCTGATGTTTTTCTCGTAATAGACAAGCCTTTATCTAATCTTCCGTCAGGCAAATACCTGTTATTCAAGAGCATATAACTCTCATCTGGAGCTATTGTGAAGGCTGCATTATGTTGGCGATTATTGAGTGGTGAACCCACATTAATAGCTTTTCCAAATGTACCATCATCATTGATATTAGCATACCAAATGTCTTGTTTATAAACTATTTGATTTTTGATGGTATCTTTTGTGTTTTCAGGGTGATTTAATCTTGTGAAGTACAATCTTTTACCTGAAGGACTCAAAACGGGATTGGCTTCCAAATAAGGTGAATTAACTTCTGAACTGAGTGGTTCAGGGTTAAATTTAGTAGCATTTTTTACAATAGTGGGCGAAATTTCAGGAGTATTGTCAGATTCTGAAATTCCTATTGCATCTATCTGATTTTCACCTACCACTTTGGCCGTATTGAGCGTAACTTTAACAGAAACTACTTTATAAGGTGTTTGAGGTATAGCAATATTCAGTAATCTTCCCTTTGCTACAAAACCCATAGATGGATTTTTGTAAATCAAGTTGGCTGTTCCTGCTTCATCATAGGCAAATACTTGCGAAATACTACCCGCATTAAAACTTTCTGCAATCACAATTTGCTTGATAGCAATAGATTTTTCAAAACCTACATGGATATATTCTTCTCTAATATCATTTTCTGCTTGTGCAGGTGACCATGCAGAAGGACTACTTTTAAATAAAGGCAATACATTAGGTTTCCCTAAAACTTGTTCTGCTTTATATTGCAACCCATCTCCTTTCTTTTCAGATGAGACTCCTATTACTTTACTTGCCCACTGAATTTGTGCTAAGCTTGGGAATAAGATGAGGTTTAATATAAAAAGTATTAAGATTTTTCTCATAATTGTTTATGTTTGAATGGCTAAAATAAATCTATTTTTTCAATACAGCCTTAATTTTGTTATCAAAATTATTTTTTATCATTATAAAACGTTCTATTTTGCAGAAAAATTATCTCTCAAAATGTCTCTTTATCAGAAACCTTTAGCTGGAGAATACCCTCCTTATGCAGAAACATATATTCAGCATATAAATAACGACAACATATTGGATGTTCTTCAAGAACGAATCAAGATTGTAAAGCAAATATACAACCAAATTGATGAGCAAAAAGCAAATTTTAGATATGCCCCTGAAAAATGGAGTATTAAAGAAGTTTTGTTGCACGTTGTAGATACTGAACGTATTTTTGCTTACAGAGCTATTTCTATTGCTCGTGGAGATACAAGATCTTTAATGGGCTTTGACCAAGACACTTTTGTACAACACTCTCTCGCAGATAAAAGAACTCTATCATCAATTATTGAGGAGTTTGAAGCAATAAGAATCAGTAATATCAGTTTATTTAAAAATATAGATGCCAGTGCATTAAACTTAAAAGGAAATGCAAATGGCTATGATGTAACACCTCTTGCCATTGCCTTCATGCTTGCAGGACATGAAATCCATCATACAAAAATCATTTTAGAAAGATATCTAGTCTAAAAAAACAAACCAAAGTATTTATGAAAGTATTTAACAATTTATTGTGGGTGTTGGAAGATGGTATTCTTACACTTTCTATTAATAGAGAAAGTAAACTGAATGCTCTTAATATAGAAACCTTAGCAGAATTAAGAAATGCTTTTCAATCTATCTATGATGATGACAGCATTAGAGGCGTTATTTTAACAGGTTCAGGAGAAAAAGCCTTTGTAGCTGGAGCTGATATTTCTGAGATTGCCCAACTTACAGAAGTCAATAGTAGAAAATTTGCAGAAGAGGGTCAAGAAATTTTTTTAGCAATCGAAAACTGTCCTAAACCTGTCATTGCTGCTGTCAATGGTTTTGCATTAGGCGGTGGTTGCGAAATAGCTATGGCATGCCATATTCGTTTAGCTTCCGAAAATGCAAAATTTGGTTTACCTGAAATTAAGCTAGGTATTTTACCTGGTTATGGAGGCACACAACGTATGCCTTTGATTGTTGGCAAAGGGAAAGCCCTTGAAATGATGCTTACTGGAGACATGATTCCCGCACAAGAAGCTTTGCAGTGGGGATTAGTCAATTATGTACTTGCAAGCAAAGAAGAGCTTATTGCAAAAGCCAAAGAACTTCTTAAAAAAATCATAAAAAATAGTCCTTCTGCAGCTGAACTAATTATTACAGCTGTAAATGCAGGCGTATATAACGAGGCTGGTTATCAGGCTGAGGCAAATTCATTTTTAAAAGCTACTCGTTCAGAAGACTTTAGAGAAGGGACAAGTGCTTTTTTAGAAAAAAGAGAGCCTAAATTTACAGGAAAATAAATGCAAATTATTTTATCAGCTATAAGCTCTAAAATGATAGAGGCTTGGTGTGAATTCTTTGAGAATGAACCCAATGTCTTAATTAAAGAAGGAGATATCACTCAAATTGAATGTGATGCAGTAGTAAGCCCTGCCAATTCATTTGGTTTTATGGATGGCGGTTTAGACTATGCTCTTTCTGAAAGATTTGGTTGGGATTTAGAGAAAAAACTACAAGCTATTATCAAGAATCTACCAGAAGGTGAACTTCTTGTAGGGCAGTCTCTAATTTTAGAAACAGGAGATGCAAAAGTTCCTTATCTAATTTCCGCACCAACCATGAGAGTTCCTACGAACTTTAATATAGATACATCTATCAATGCTTATTTAGCTATGAAAGCAGTATTAATTAAGGTAAAGAATGATTCTAAAATCAATTCTGTAGCTATCCCAGGGCTTTGTACAGGAGTTGGACGAATGCAACCTATCATAGCTGCAAGACAAATGTATATTGCATATAAAGAAATTATTTTAGAACAAAAAATGGATTTTTCAAATTTTGGAGATGCTCAAAAATATCATTGGAATATCAATCCACAAGGTATGATTTGGACACATTAATGCACCAAACCATTTTTTATAAAAACCATCCTAATATGTACCTATATGCAATGGGTTCTTATGTACCCGAAAAAACAATAGATAATAGTTATTTTAGTGATATTACAGGTTTGAGTGAAGATTGGTTTTTATCTCGAACAGGTATTCAGACACGTAGAAAAGCAAGTATTGAAGAAAATACACATACTTTAGCTATCAAAGCTATTGAAAATTTAATGCATAATAACCAAATAGTTCAAAAACAAGAAATTGATTTAATTGTAGGAGCAACTTACACTCCTTATGACACGATACATACCTTAGCTCATCATGCTCAAAAGTATTTGAATATATATGACATTCCTGTTGTTTCTATTTCTACGGCTTGTTCATCTTTTATCAATGCTATTGAGATAGTGGAAGGTTATTTTGCTACCAATAAAGCTGAAAATGCATTGGTAGTTGCCTCAGACCATAATACAGCTTATAGTGATGAAACAGATAAAACCAGTGGACATTTGTGGGGTGATGGTGCTTCGGCTGTTGTAATTCGTAAAGAACGCCCTGAAAATTTGCCTTATTTCAAAATCCTTGACATCATCACAGGTGGTGGAGGAGGCTTAGGAAAAGCTACTGATAGTGTATTTTTAAGACCTATCAATGAGGGATTTATGATGAATAATGGCAAAGATGTTTTTATACATGCATGTGAATACATGGCAGGGTTTAGTAAAAAAATCTTAGCAAAAAATAATAAGACCATTACAGACGTAGCATGGTTCATTCCACATCAGGCAAATTTGCGTATTACTCAAAATGTTGCTGAAAATTTGGGTTTATCTATGGAAAAAGTTGTTTCTAACATTCAGTATTTGGGTAATACTGGTTGTGCAGGTTGTGCTATTGCTCTTACAGAAAATGCATCAAGATATAAACATAAAGATCTAATTGTAATGAGTGTTTTTGGAGGTGGTTATTCGTATGGTTCAATGCTTTTAGAATATATTAATGAATAGAGTATGTATGCTATTTGCCTTTTAGATATAAGCCCCATACGCAGAGAGGCTTCTGATAAATCGGAACAAGTAAGTCAATTACGATTTGGAGAAATTTTTGAAATTAAGGAAGTTTCTGAAAATAAGAAGTGGTACAAAATATTAACTTATTTTGACAATTATGAAGGTTGGGTAGATAGTTTACAAATTCATGAAATTTCTCAAGAATATTTTGAAAGCTATCAGAAAAATACCCACAAACACAAGATTGTCAGTAATATCCAAGCATCTTGTTATTTGTTAGATACCAAAAGCAATATCATAAACTTTATGTGTTTGACGAAAGGAGCTATTTTGCCATTTTTTTGGATACAAGAAGATAAAAAAAATCATTTGAAACCCAGAAACAAAGCTTTTTTTGAAGTAGATGGTAAAACCTTTTGGTATAAAGGTAATGTATTTGACAACACAGAAATCAACACTAAAAAACTCATTTCAAGAGCTTTAACATACAAAAACATTCCTTACTTATGGGGAGGAAAAAGTTTTTTTGGAGCGGATTGTTCTGGTTTCGTACAAGAAATATTCAAAAGTTTCTCAAAATTTATCCCTCGTGATGCCTATCAGCAAGCTGAAATAGGAGAAAATATTCAAGACTTAAAAGATATAAAAACTGGTGATGTAGTGTTTTTCCAAAGAGATGGCAGGGTTGTTCATGTGGGAATAGCTTGGATTCAAAATAAAAACCTCCAGATTATACATGCAAGAGGAAAAATACGAGTTGATAAACTTGACCAAACAGGTATTTGGGATGCAGAGAAAACAGAATACTCTCATCATTTACATAGCATTCGTAGAATATTTTGATTTCTCGTATTTTTTTCTAAAATTGCTTTTTTATATCTAACTTACTCCCAAAATCTAAACTTACCGATTCCCTATGAGTATAGAACTTAATAAAAAAACGGGTATTAATCTAAGCAAAGGCAGCAAAATATCTTTAGAAAAAGAAGGCAAAAAACTAGAAGAAGTGTGTATTGGCTTGAACTGGGGAGCTATTAAAAAAGCTGTATTATTCAATTTATTTAAGCAAACTGTAGCTGTTGATTTGGATGGTAGTGTAACCATGTACGATGAGAGCAGACAAATCTTAGAAACTGTATATTACAGAAAACTTCGTTCCAAAGATGGAGCTATCAGCCATAGTGGAGATGATAGAGATGGAGACATTTATGGTGATGATGGTTTAGATAATGAAGTAATTGAAGTAAAACTTACTCAGGTAAATCCAAAAGTAAAGTATATTGTCTTTTATTTGAATTCTTATAATGGACAAGACTTTGCTGATATTCCTTATTCTAAAATCAGAATATTTGAAGGTTCTGCTAAACGAGTAGATTCTGTATTTGCTACTTTTAACCTTTCAGCAGAAGAAACTTTCAGAGGCAATGTTTCTATGGTTTTGGGTAAGCTAGTTAGAAATGGAAATAATTGGGAGTTTACAGCTATTGGAGAGGCAACTCCTACCAAAAACATTGATGAAACAATTTTATACGTTCAAAATAATTATTTGAATTAAAATTGTGAGATTTTTATTCGTACTTTTTTTATTGCCATTGTTCTCTTTTGGGCAAAAAGTTTATAACTTTTTACCTAAAACAAATCGTCCATTCATTGAAAATTCTGCAAAAAAATATACCCCTGTGTATGGTAACATTTTCAAAATAAAGAGTGACAGTATTATTCAGAAACCTAAAAAAATAGTTTGTATTGGTGTTAATATTATGCATACACCTAAAGGAATAGTTTATATTGATAGTATTAGGAAAAGTTATGAACCTTTATATGTTATCAATGACATCCCTGTCGATAAAAACAAATTCACAGATATCAATCTAAAAGATATAAAAAGCATAAAAATATTGAAAGATGGTTATGCACTCGCTCTTTATGGATACAATGGAGCAAATGGTGTTGTGGTTGTCACTACAAAAAAAGAAAGAAAGAAACAAAAAAGCTCTTAAAAAGAGCTTTTTTGTTTTTAATCTTCTAAAGCATTATTCATAAAAGTTGTTTTGAGCATGAGCCAAAATAAAAATACAATGAAAGCCCAAATCAAATAGATTCTATAATAATCTTTAGATTGAACATAATTAATTTCCATAATTTCGGATTTCTCATAAGTTGAGATTTTATCAAAGGCTTTTTGTAATGATATTGCATCATCTGCTCTAAAAAATGCTCCTTGTGTTGTAGTTGCCATTTGCTTCATAGTTGCCTCATCAATAGAATTTTCATACATAGCTGGTTTTCCTAAGGCATCTTTTCCATAAGGAACTTGTTCGTTTCTGCTGGCAGCAATGATACTATAAATTTTAATCTGTTTTTCTTTGGCAATTTGACATGCTTCCAAAGGCTGTACTTTCCCAGCATTGTTATCTCCATCACTCAATAATATCACTACTTTCGATTTGGCATTGCTCTGCTCCAAACGGTTGATAGACACAGCCAAAGCATCCCCTAAGGCTGTTCCTTCACTTTCAGTCATATTAATTTGAACTTCCTGAGAAAGGTACTGTTTAAGTAAATCGTAGTCTGTGGTGAGTGGAACAAGCGTAAAAGCTTCTCCAGAAAAAACAACCAAACTAATTCTATCTTCATATAATCTACTTTCAATAAATTTTTTAGCTGTTTCAATACAAACTTGCAATCTATTGGGACTATAATCTTCATAAAGCATAGATTCCGAAATATCCAATGCTAGTACAATATCAATCCCCTCAGAATAACGTTCTATCTTTTCATTAACTTTTTGTGGCCGAGCTAATGCAATAGCTATTAGACATAAACAAAGCATTAAAATTCCATCAGGTATAAATCTAAGCCAAGTTCTTTTTCTGAGTTTGGTAATATTCTGAGGCAAAACCATTTCAAACTTTTGTTTGATTGGCAAAGCCAAGAGCCATCTAAAAAATGGCAGAAGTAATAAAAATGGTATAGTATATAACCAAATAGGATTTTGCCAAACATATTCTTTCCATGTTTTGGGCAAAAACCAATCTAATTTATACCAGCCTTCAGTTTCTAAAAGAAATAATAACACCTAATTTTGAAGTATTTTGTTAAAAAATAGACCTTTACAATATAAAAATATTATAAAGGTCTAAGAATATTTAGTTTTTATATACAAAACTATCCAATTTTTTTCTTGGTGAGCATGCCACCAGCTTCTGTAAGCATTAAAGAACCTTCAGCCCCTTGATTGAGTTCAGCAGCATTGGCTTCATCTGTATCTATGTGCATTTCGAGTTTAAATTTCTCAGATACACGAATAAGTACATTTCCGAATGTCAAACCCCTTTCTTGGTTTTCGATACGAATTTCAACAATATCCTTATCCTTTACCCCAAAATATTCTGCATCTTCTGGGTGCATATGAATGTGTCTCCAAGCACATATTACACCTTCTTTCAAATCTAATTTTCCGTTGGGTCCAATAAGTGTAAGCCCTGGTGAGCCTTCTACATGCCCCGACTCACGAATAGGAGCATCAATGCCCAAGAAAAACTCATCTGTTCTTGAAATTTCTACTTGATCTTTGGGGCGAGTAGGTCCTAAAATACGTACTTTTTCAATTTTATTTTTAGGTCCAACAAGCGTAAGCATTTCTTTACAAGCAAACTGCCCTGGTTGTGAGAGAGGCTTGTGTTCAGTAAGTTGATAACCTTTTCCAAACAAAATATCTACACTTTCTTGTGTAAGGTGAATATGACGAGCCGAAACAGCAATGGGAATACTTCTAGGTCCTTGGTCTTTAAGTTTAGCAGATTTTATCAGTTTGGCAGATTGTTCTGCAATAGCTAATTGTTCGTCTGTTTTTACTACTAAAATTTTACAAAGGCTATTTGATGCTGAAATTTCTTCTACATTTTCTACCCCAATAAACTTGAGCATTTTATTCTTATTATCATCTAAAATTGCTCTCATAAAATTAAGCTTTTGAACAACTTTATGACGTAAGGATGTACTATTTTCACCTATTCCTGCTGTAAAAATAAGAACATCAGCACCACCCATTACAGCAGCATAAGAACCTATATATTTACGCAAGCGATGTACAAACATTTCAATGGCTAATTGAGCATTGACATCACCTTCAGCAGCTTTTTCTTCTAAATCTCTCATATCATTACTCCCAGCAATACCCTTCATTCCACTATCTTTATTAAGCATATCACTGATTTCCTGCCATGTTTTTCCCTCTTTCTCCATAAGGTAGGTAATAATTCCAGCATCTAAATCACCGCTACGAGTACCCATCACAAGCCCTTCGAGTGGAGTCATTCCCATACTGGTTTCCACAGATAGCCCATGCTCAATAGCACAAACACTTGCTCCATTTCCCAAATGACATGAAATTATTCTCAAATCGTGAATATCAGTTCCTAAGTAATCTGCTGCTTGCTTTGCTACATATTGGTGACTTGTTCCATGAAATCCATAACGCTCAATATGATGTTTATCAATTAGGCTCTTGGGTAAAGCATAATTTTTTGCTTTTGGAGGAAGTGTACTATGAAAAGCTGTATCAAAAACTGCAACATGAGGTATATCAGGAAAGAATTTTTTAGCAATTTTAACACCCAATAAATTAATTGGATTGTGTAGTGGGGCTAAACTTTTCAATTCATCTATTTGTTTTTCAACATCTTCTGTAATAACTACAGGCTCATCAAATATTTTACCTCCATGTACAACTCTATGTCCAACACCTTTTAGTAAAGAGGCATCCAATTTCTTAATGAGGAGAGGAAATGCAAAAGAAAGAGTCTGATCATGTCCACTGCCTGGGCAACTTAAAACTTCCTCGCTATCCGAAAATTTAAGTTTGGGTTGAGCATCAGATATTCTATCTACGCTCATCACAATTACTCTTTTACCTGATGTTAAATCTATTACTTCTGCTTTTACAGAAGAACTTCCACAATTTACAACTAAAATTTGCATATATATTTTGTTTGAGTTGAAACGAAATCTCTACAAGTTTAATAAAAAAAAGTAGTCTAAAATAATGAGATAAATCAATTATTTATGAAACTTTTTATTCTAAACTTTACAAAGTCTATTGTTTTGCTCTAAACTCATTTCCCCAAACTGCCATAGCTTGCAATACTGGTAATGTTTTTTTGCCCCAATCTGTCAAACTATATTCTACTCTTGGTGGTATTTCTGCAAATACTTGTCTGTGAATAATTCCATTTCGTTCCAAATCTCTTAATTCTTGTGTAAGCATTGTTTTGGTAATCAATGGCATAGAACGTTGCATATCTCCAAAACGGCAAATACCCTCAGAAATCAGATAAATGATGATAGGTTTCCAACGTCCACCTATAATGCTGGTGGTATATGTAACAGGGCAAGTTTCAGGCGAGCAAACAAACATTGCAATTTTTTTTGTTTTTTCTTTAATCATAAAACATTAATAATCAACATTGGTATGAAAAACATTACTATGTAATTTTATTTTTACTACTTGACAAATATAAACTATTATGACTTACTTTGTCAAGTAATTTTTGATTTTTCACTAAAAAAATATACTTCTATGTACGTAATCACAGGTGCAACAGGCAATACAGGTAAAAGAATTGCTGAAAATTTATTAAAAGCTGGCGAAAAGGTAAAAGCCATTGGTAGAGATGAAAACAAACTACAAGATTTGGCAAAGTTGGGTGCTGAATTAGCAATAGGTGATTTGGAAGACACTACATTTTTAACAGAACAGTTTAAAGGAGCTAAGGCTGTTTATGCACTTATTCCACCAAAATGGGATTTACAAGAACCTTGGAGAGATTACCAAAGAAAAGTAGGAAATGCTATTTCTTCTGCTCTCAAAAATTCATCTGTTAAAAATGTTGTAGTTTTAAGTTCTAATGGAGCTCAATTGCCACAAGGGGCAGGACCTGTAACAGGTTTGTATGAATTTGAGCAAAATCTTAAAAAAATTGATGGTCTTAATGTTCTTTCTTTGAGAGCAGGTTTCTTTATGCAAAACTTTTTTGCTCAAATAGGTATGATTAAGCAAGCAGGTATTATGGGGTATTCTTTAAATACAGACGCAAAAATACCAATGGTACACACCAACGATATTGCAGATGTAGCTACGAAACATTTACTTCAGTTAGGCTTCTCTGGTTTTCAGCATGTTTTTGTACCAGGACAAAGAGATTTAACCATGCAAGAAGTTAGTAAAGTATTGGGGCATGCTATCGGGAAGCCTGAGTTACCCTATATTGCTTTTTCAATGGCTGATGCAAAAGCAGGTATGTTGCAAGTTGGTATTCCAGAAACCATTGCTGATGGTTATAATGAACTCTTTAGTGCTTTGAACTCGGGTGAATATCTCAATGATTTTCAACGTACTACAGAAAATACAAACCCTACAAGTATTGAAGATTTTGCAAAAGAGTTTGCTTTGGCATATCAACATTCATAGAATATTATATAACCTAGAAACAAGGCTTAAAGTTTTGTTTCTGGGTTTATCAAATTGTAAAACCTATTTTATAAAATTGACTTTAACGTTAAAAAAAACAGCTTATTTCAATAGAAATATCATGTTTAGTTAAACTTTGGTTCAATCTAAGTCAAAGTGAATAAAGTAGTTTTGTAGCAAATAAACACACCACAAAACTACCATGAAGAATCTGTTTTTAATACTCGCCTTAGTATTTTCTGTTTACATTTCAAAAGCTCAGAACACTTTATATTTAGGTGTTGGCTCTAACATCAACAAATCTGCCGAATCTCAAAAAACTGTAGATGAATTAGCTCAATATCTTTCACAGAAATTAGGAATTGTCGTAAAAATCAACTCTTTAAAAGCTGGAAAAACATTAGAGCAAATTCAAGAAGGAAAATTGGATGTAGCTCTCATGAATACCTTTGGTTACGTTCTTGCGTCATCAGAAGGTAATATGGAAGCTTTGGTTGTAGTTGCCAACGCTCAAAAAAAAGCTATTACTTATCAGAGTTGCTTGATTGCTCACCCTTCTACACAAATCAGAACATTGGAAGATTTAAAAAAACAAGCCTCTCAGTATCTTTTGGGTTTTGTTTCTGCCTCTTCTACTTCAGGACACTTAATTCCTCGTTTATTTTTAAATCGTTTGGATTTACAACCTGAAATATCTTTTAAAGATGTCCAATTTGCTGGTTCACATCAAGAGTTGATTCATAAAATTAGTCTTGGGGAATTAAAAATTGGTGCCGTTTCTTATACAGATTTAGAAGAGCTCACAAAATCAGGTAAATACAAAAAATCAGATTTTAATATTCTCTGGACTTCAGAACCTATTACAAATGGTCCAGTAAGTGTTCGTAAAGACCTTTCAACTTCTTTAAAAGCGAAATTACAAGAGATTTGGATAAATTTACCTAAAGAAAATCCAACTCTTAATACCAAAGTTGTAAAATTATGGCATAACACCAATGCTCAATCTACATTTATTTCTGCTCAAGATAGTCTGTACGAAAGTATCCGAAAAATGGCTAATTCTATGGAGGAAATCAGTGTTTTGGTTGGTTTGTATAGCGAATAGTCTATCTTAATTTTTGAATAGTATTCTCGCATTTCTGGTAAATTTTCTGAAAAAACTGATGTCGTTGCCTTTCTGAAATACCACTCACAAGCATAGATTTGCCAAGAGTGGTATTTAAGTCATTTTCAGTTTCTTCACAAAAATGAGTATTTTGGGTAATTAAAACGTTTAAGTTTTGATGCCTTAGGTACACTTTTCTCACTCCTTGAATATTACTTAAAATACAATTATTATCTAGTGTTACTTCACTTTGGTACAACTCAAAATCAGATTGTTGGTCTGAGGCTTGTTTTTGAATAATTTGCACAGTTTCCTGTAATTGACTTATAATCAGTTGAGCATCCTTTGAGCTAGCAAACAAGCCTAAATCGTAATAATATTCTATTTGCCTCAATGTACTATCTATGGTATAATCTGTCCAAATTTCAGAAGTTTTTATAACCTGATATGCATGATAAATTTGTTTGCATAGATTTATCAATTCTTTAGGAATTATATCATACTCAAACTTTGAAGGCATTTCTACATGATTGGTGTATCGTATCCAACTATATAATTTAAAGGCTGTTAGTTCTGAATGTGTAAAATTATAAAAAATAGGTAAATCAGTTGCTGAGTAAATCAAATAGCCTTTTTTCTCTTTTAAAAGTTGTAAATCTGTCAAAATCATGTTTAAATATGCTACCAGTTGATTCTCTGTACCAATAGGATCATATTCAAAAACTACTTGAATTTGACTTTTTTGATTAAGGAATGTATCAAAAGAAATTTTGTATTTTTCAGCTATTTTGAAAGCCTCTTCCAAACTCAAAGCTGTTTCGCCTCTGATACGTCTATAAACACTATCATTACTCAGGTTCAATAATTCTGAAAGCTCATCCACCAACGAAATATGACTGGGTAATAAATCTTTTATTTTTTGTAGGAAGTCAACTTGTATATTTTCCATGTCTTTATTTTCTCAAGAATTTGCAAATTAGTAAAATTTAGAAATGTTTTTGTAAGGAGCATGAAAAATGGTATATTTGAGTTTATTTGCTTTTCTTCAATATGTTTACAGTTTACACTTCTTCGGCTGGTTCGGGAAAAACATACACACTTACCAAAGAATATTTAAAACTTGCTTTAGGCATAGATACTAGTGAAAACAGATTCAATCCTACTTATTTTAGGAAGATTCTTGCTATTACTTTTACGAAAGATGCAGCTCAAGAAATGAAAGCTCGTGTACTTTCAAAACTGCTTTCTTTTATCAATAACCAAGATATTGATTTACAAAATCAAATTGCTCAAGATTTGAATATTACTCTTGATGAGCTACAAAACAGAGCAAAATCTACATTTGAGCAAATTATTTATCATTATTCAGATTTTTCTATTAGTACTATTGATAGTTTTACCAACCGATTGGTTTCTGCTTTTACTCAAGAACTCAACGTTCCCATGAACTATGAGTTGGATATGGATACTGATACACTTACAGCCAATGCAGCTGATGGATTGATTGCTCAAATAGGCATGGAAGGGAAGGAACAAGTAACTAATTTTTTACTCAAATTTGTAATTGATGAAATTGATAATGGAACATATTGGCGAGATATTCATAGAAAATTAGCAGACTTTACAAAAGACCTTTACAAAGAAGAAAGCCGACCCATTGCCAAAAAACTAGGACAAACACAATTACCTCAATATGAAAAATGTATAGATGAATTAAAAAAATTTATTGATGATTTGGAAGCTTTTTTGGTTGGAAAAGCTGAGCTATTCAAACAAGTTCTACAAAGAAAAGGCTTAGATTTTAAAGACTTTTACCAAGGTGATAGAGGATTGGGAGGGTTCATCCATAAGATTGTTGATAAAAAAATGGATGAAAAAATACCTAATAGCTACGTTCTGGAAATTTTGGAAGAAGGGAAATGGTATTCCAACGCAAAAAAAAATCCTAAAAGTAGTATTTTAGATGATGCTATTCCCGAGTTAGAACCTTTATTATCAGATATTTGCTCTTATTGGCTTAATAGCAAGGAAACTTATTTTCTTATCAAAGAAACACTCAACGATTTTTACAAAGTAGCTCTTACAGGCGAGATTCATCAGGCTGTTGAGGAATTTAAAATCCAAAACAACATTGTTTACATTAGTGAAACTAACGAAAAAATCGCCAAAATAGTTCAGAATGAACCTGTTCCATTTATTTATGAAAGACTTGGGGAGCGTTATAATCATTTGCTTATAGATGAGTTTCAAGATACTTCAGTGCTTCAATGGCATAATTTATTGCCTTTAGCAGAAAATAATTTGGCAGAGGGCAACATGAATTTGATTGTGGGTGATGCCAAACAAGCTATTTATCGTTGGAGAGGTGGAGAAATGGAGCAAATTGTTCATTTAGCTTATGCCAATGATGCTTTACAAGGAGATACAAGCATTGCTAAACTTCAAAAAATAGCTTCAGTACACTTTCAAGACCATACAGAAGCAGCCGACTTGCTTGCAGACCGTTACCAAACTATTCAAAATAATGTAGTAAGAAAGAATTTGGCAACCAATTTCAGAAGTAACAGCGAAATAGTAGAGTTTAACAATGCTTTTTTCAGACTAATTACAGACCAAATTGCAGGTGATTTACCTTTTGTGAAGCAAGTTTATGATGAACAATTTGTTCAACAACTACCCAACAATACTCAAAAAAATGGTGCTGTTGAGATTATTTTAAAATCTAAAGAAAAAAATGGCAAAAACTATGAAGAACAAACCAAAGATGAAGTTCTTAGGATTATAGAAGATGCTCAAAACAAAGGTTTTGCATTAAAAGATATAGCTATTTTATTTCGTAAAAAAAGTAAAGCTATCCAGATTGCTACATTACTCAAAGAAAAAGGATTTAGCATTATTTCAGTAGATTCTTTGGTTATTTCGGCGGATGAAAAAGTGAATTTTTTAGTTTCTATGCTCAAAGTCATTGCTAATCCAGAAAACAACTTGGCAAAGTCAGAGGCATTGTATCTGTTTTATAAAACAATTTTAAAACTCATACCTACTCAAGAACAAAACGAAGCTATCAGGAAGGCTGTTTATAGCAAAAATGCCTCTTTAAATAACTTTTTAGAGCTTTTTTCAGATAAAGGCTATTTTATTGATTACAATTATTTGCAATCTTTGAGTTTGTATGAAATGACTGAAGAATTGCTCCGAATTTTTAGAATTCTACAAGAACATCCTACTCGTTTGGAGTTTATTTTCAAATTTCTGGATTGGGTTATTGAGTTTGAAAGGCAGAAAAAACATCATTTAGATGATTTTATTACTGAATGGCACAAAAAGAAACATAGTGTAGCTGTAGATATTCCTGCTGATAGTGATGCTATTACTATTACCACTATCCATAAATCGAAAGGTTTAGAATATCCCGTTGTTATTTTGCCTTTTGCAGATTGGGGTACAAAAGCCGATTACCGAAATTCTATTTGGGTGGATTCTGATGATTTTGATTTGCCCATTCACAATCAACAAAAACCCTCTCATTTGCTTGTACGCATGAAAAGCTCAAAGGTGAAAACTATAGCAAATCATCAGCAAGAAGAAAATTACAAACATATTTTAGAAAACCTAAACTTATTGTATGTGGCTCTTACACGCCCTGTCAATATGTTGTATATCATAGGCAAATCTCCTTTTAAGCATGCAAGTTACGACAATAGTGTAAGTCGTTGGCTTAATTTATTTCTTGAAAATTTAGCAGTTGCTGAAGAGAATTATGCATCTCACTTACTTTTTCAAGAAGATGGACATATTTATCGTTTTGGAAATTTTGATAATAACTTACGCAAAGCACACCACAAAGAAACAAAAGAAGCCTTCTTTTTAAGCGATTTAAAAACTATTAAACTTAAAAAGAAACTCAAATAATTTATACAATGTTGTGTATGAATAATTAAGAGAGCAGTATTTATCATTTTACATCTACCATTGTGCCAGCTAAAACTTCAAAAGTTCTTCTTGTTTTATTTGTTACCATTTTCATTGATTTATTAGGTTTCGGGATTATTATTCCTATTTTGCCCACTTATGCCAAAGACTTACATGCAACTGATTTTGAAATAGGAGTCATGGTGGCATGTTATGCTCTTATGAATTTCGTTTTTGCTCCATTTTGGGGTTCGTTGAGTGATAGAATTGGCAGAAAACCTGTCATTTTAATTAGTGTTGCTATTACAGGACTGGCTTATGTAGTTTTTGCTTATGCAGATATTTTATTCCTTTTATTTGCCTCAAGAACTTTGGCTGGTATTGGTTCTGCCAATATTTCTGCTGCTCAAGCATATATTGCAGATGTGAGTTTGCCACAAAATAGGGCTAAAAATTTTGGTATTATTGGTGCTGCTTTCGGTTTAGGACTTATTTTAGGTCCTCCTATAGGTGGTTATGTCAAAGAAAATTATGGAGTCAGTTATATAGGTTGGACAATAGCTCTGCTATGCCTTTTCAATTTTATTTTAGCATTTTTTCTACTTTCTGAAAGCCTTAAAGAGAAAAACAAACAAAGTAAAATACAATTAAATCCTATAAAAGATTTACAAACTGCATTAAGGAGAGATACTATTAAAGAGATTTTATGGCTTTCTTTTGGTTTTGTAGTAGCTTTTATGATGATGCAAATCCCTCTTGCTTTGTTATGGAAAGAACAGGCAGGATTTAGTGATGAACAAAATGGTTATGCTTTTTCTTTTATGGGTGTTGTTACTGCCTTATCACAAGGACTTTTTCTGGGCAAACTCAATAAAAAATTTGGAGAATACAAACTTATCTTGTATGGTTGCATTATGCTCGCTATTGCAGGTATTATTTTACCTCTTTTTGCTTCAAAATCTCTTTTTATTCCTTTTGAATTATTAGGTATTGTATTATTAGGACTTTCAAGTGCTTTTTTCAATCCTGCTCTTAGTGCCATGATTTCTAAATCTGTTTCTATGCAGGAACAGGGCAAAATATTAGGAATCAATCAATCTTTTGGTTCATTGGCTCGAGCAGCAGGCCCTGCTTTAGGAGGTTTTTTTTATGGAATAGACTATCATATGCCTTATTGGGCTGCAGCCTTACTGATGGTGGGTGTTATTTACTGGGCTACACAAATCCCCAAGATTTTACATGCTTACAAAAGCATTATTAACAAAGATTAAAACCCTATCTATTAATTATTTAAAAGGCAATATTCTTTTTTTTTATTCTTTTTTTCAGAAAAATTTATGGAAATCTAAGAGTGTTTTCATCTTTATTACAAAGAACAAGAAATCACTCTTAAATATAAGTTTTATGAAAAAGCATGTTTTAATATGGTTAGTTGCAATTTTGAGCATAGCCATCGTTTCGTGGAAAAAACCTGATGCGACAACTGTAACAGGAACTGTAACTGACCAAAATGGCTTACCATTAGCCAATGTCTTGGTTAGTTCTCAAAAAAATAGTAAAAAAGCTTCCACAGATATAAAAGGAAATTATAGTATTGAAGCTCAAGTTGGAGATGTCCTGAGCTTTAGTTTAACTGGTTACCAAACAAAACAAGTAAGTGTTGGCAAAACCCTTGTTGTAAATATTCAATTAAAAAATATAAAAGAACCTGTTAAAATAGCAAAAGAACAAGAGATTGAACGTAAGGTAAAAAAAATTGAAAGAAATAAAATGTATATGGGAGCAACCAAAGATGTACATAATCTGCCAAGTATTCAAAGAAATTACTATCCTACTGACCCAATTGAGCATAACACAGAGGAATATGATGCAGTAAGAGAAAGTAGATTTTTAGGCGTTACCCAAAATCCTTTATCCACCTTTTCGATAGATGTAGATAGAGCAAGTTATAGTAATATGCGTCGTTTTATCAATGGTGGGCAACTTCCTCCCAAAGATGTTATCAGAGTAGAAGAATTAATTAACTACTTCAGTTATAATTATGAAGATCCTAAAGATGATAATCCTTTTGCAGTATATACTGAAGTTTCTCAATGTCCTTGGAATAAAGAGCATCAATTAGTTCAGATTGGCTTACAAGGCAAAAATATTCCTACTGACAAATTACCTCCTTCAACTCTTGTATTTTTGATAGATGTTTCAGGTTCAATGAGTTCTGCAAACAAATTGCCTTTGGTAAAATCAGCTATGAGATTACTTGTAAACCAATTGCGTCAGCAAGATAAAGTTGCGATTGTCGTATATGCAGGAGCTGCAGGGTTGGTTTTACCAGCAACCAACAATAAAGAGCAAATTTTACAAGCTCTTGACCGTTTAGAAGCTGGTGGAAGTACAGCAGGTGGTGCAGGCATACAATTGGCTTATAAAGTGGCTGAAGAAAATTTCGCTAAAAATGGTAATAATCGTGTAATCATTGCAACAGATGGTGATTTCAATGTTGGTTCTTCCAGCAATGCCGAAATGGAAAGACTCATTGAAGAAAAACGTAAAACAGGCGTATTTTTAACTGTATTAGGTTTTGGAATGGGTAATTATAAAGATAGCAAAATGGAAATTTTAGCAGATAAAGGAAATGGAAATTATGCTTACATTGATGGAATACAAGAAGCCCAAAAAGTGTTTATTCAAGAATTTGGAGGTACTTTATTTACAATTGCCAAAGATGTGAAAATCCAAGTAGAGTTTAACCCTACCAAAGTAAAAGGCTATAGATTAATTGGTTATGAAAATAGAGCCTTAAAAAATGAAGATTTTAATGATGACAAGAAAGACGCAGGAGAATTAGGTTCTGGACATACTGTTACAGCATTATACGAAATTATCCCTGCTAGTAGCAACGAAGTAGTTGCAGGTATTGATAATCTAAAATATCAGAATACTCAAGTAAATACTAATGCTTACAAATCGAATGAGATTATGAATGTAAAGCTTCGTTACAAACAACCCAGTGGCGATGTAAGTAAATTGATTGAAAAACCTGTTGTAGATAAAAGCACAAGTTTTGAAAAATCTTCACAAAATTTCCGTTGGGCTGCTTGTGTAGCTGCATTTGGAATGGTGATGAGAGACTCTGAATTTAAAGGAAATGCTACTTTAGACCAAGCATTACAAATGGCTGAATCTGCTAAAGGTGATGACAAAGAAGGTTACAGAACAGAATTTATCCGTATGATACGCTCAGCACAATTATTAGGTAAAAAATAAACAACTATAACTATTATATAAATTCTATTTTGAAGAAAGGTTTGTTTAAACACAAGCCTTTCTTTTTATTTGGGTAAATTTCTAAAAAATGAATTTTCAACAATTAGAATATATCGTAGCTATAGACCAATTAAAGAGCTTTAGCAAAGCTGCTGAACATTGTAATGTAACACAAGCTACACTAAGTGCTATGGTAAAAAAGCTGGAAGAAGAGCTAAATGTAATGCTTTTTGATAGAAAAGCTTATCCCATCATTACTACAGATATAGGACTTGAAATTGTTTTACAAGCAAAAAAAGTTTTACATGAAAGTTATGAACTCAAAAATATTGTTCAGGCAGCAAAAAACATTGTGGCTGGTAATATCAAGATAGGAATTATTCCAACTGTAGCCAATTCACTTTTACCCAAAATATTAAAGCCAATCCTCGAAAAATATCCTCAATTACATATTCATATTGTAGAACTTACAACTCAAAATCTAATTAAACAACTTAAAGAAGGCAATATTGATATTGGTATTCTTGCAACACCTCTACAATTAGATGAAATAGAAGAAAATATACTCTATTATGAAACTCTTATGGTATATGGTAGTTTTGAATCTGAAAAAAAGTATCTATTACCTGAAGAACTTAAAGATCATAAAATTTGGATGTTGGAAGAAGGGCATTGTCTAAGAGAACAATTTATTCAACTTTGTTCCTTAAAAGAGAAACATCTAAATCCTTATAATTTTTATTTTGAAGCTAATTCTTTTGAAACTCTTTTAAATTTAGTGGATGAATTTGGTGGGCTTACACTCATTCCAGAGCTATATTATCAGACTTTACAAGCATCTCAAAAACAGAAGGTTTGTCTTTTCAAATCTCCCATTCCTGTTCGAGAAATTAGTTTAGTGCATTTCAGACCTTTTGCTAAACATAGAATCATAGAGGCTCTCACAAATGATATCAAAACTATTGTGAATCAAAATCTTATTTCAAATAGTTATCAAAAAAACGAATTAGTTATTATTCCAAGTTAGAAACTATATAGATAAAATCTATATGTAGTATTTAAAATATCAGTTTTCATTATAAGAGTAAACATCATAGTTTTGTTGTGTTCCAAATTGTTTATTCTTATGAAAAATATCCATTTTATTTTATCTGCAATGCTTCTTAGTCAAGTAGCATTTAGCCAGAAAAATCTCACTACCAATACGGGTTCTCCTGTTGGAGATAATCAAAATTCATTAACTATTGGTAATGAAGGTCCTGTTTTACTACAAGATGTTCATTTACTTGAAAAACTTGCAGCCTTTGATAGAGAACGCATTCCTGAAAGAGTAGTACATGCTCGTGGAGCAGGAGCTTATGGAGAGTTCATCAGTGCTGATGACTTTTCTACATCTACCAAAGCAAAATTTTTATCACAAAAAGGAAAAAAAACACCTGTTTTTGTTCGTTTTTCAACGGTCATTCATGGAGTAGGTTCACCTGAAACACTTCGAGACCCAAGAGGTTTTGCTACTAAGTTTTACACAGAAGAAGGAAATTATGACATCGTTGGTAATAATTTACCTGTATTTTTTATTAGAGACGCCATGAAATTCCCTGATATGGTACACTCTTTAAAGCCTTCTCCTATCACCAATAAACAAGATGCGAATCGCTTTTTTGATTTCTTTTCACATATTCCAGAATCTACTCATATGCTTACCAGAGTTTTCTCTGATTTTGGAATACCTGCAAGTTATAGAGAAATGAATGGTTCAAGTGTTCATGCATTCAAATGGGTAAACAGTAATAATGAGGTTGTTTATGTAAAATATACTTGGAAAACGAAACAGGGTGAAAGAAATCTAACTGCAGATGAAGCATCAGCTTTACAAGCTAAAGATTTTCAGCATGCTACTACTGATTTGTATGAAAACATCCAGAAAGGTAATTACCCACAATGGGATTTGTATGTGCAAATGATAAAAGCAAGCGAATTTGATAAATTTGATTTTTATCCTTTGGATGCCACCAAACATTGGGATGAAAAATTGATTAAGCCTGTTTTAGTGGGTACTATGATTTTAAATAAAATTCCTGATAACTTTTTTGAGCATGTAGAGCAGTCTGCTTTCTCTCCAGGAACACTTATTCCAGGTGTAGAGGCATCAGAAGATAAACTCTTACAAGGTAGACTTTTCTCTTATTTTGATACACAACGTTATCGAGTAGGTAGTAATTTTCAACAACTTCCAGTAAATGCTCCTTTGGTTCAAGTAAATTCTAATAATCAGGATGGTGCTTTTAGCAATAAAAAAACAAAAAGTAATGTCAATTATCAACCCTCTCGAAGTGAAGACAAACCTGAAGCTTCTCAAAATAAATTTACAAATGCTCGTTATGGAGATGTTACGCTCAACCAAATGAAAATTTCTAAACCAAATAACTTCAAACAAGCAGGTGATTTTTACAAGCAACTAGATGAGAAAGGTAAAACAAGTCTTATCAAAAATTTGTCTGGAGAGTTGAAACAAGTGAAAAATAAAGAAATTGTAAAAATAATGATTGGCTATTTCTATATGGCTGATAATGATTACGGCAAGCGTTTAGCTAAAGAGCTTAATCTAACAAGAGAAGAAGTAGAAGGAGCTATCAAAACAGTTTCTACTAAATAATCTTTTTTAACTCTGCCTAAATAGGCAGAGTTTTTTTCAATCATTAAATTCATATTTTATGAAAATCGTATTTTTAATCTTGTTTTTAGGCTTATCCAATCTTGTTTTTGGACAAGATATATTCCAAGCTGCTCGAGAGAATAATTTGACTGTTCTCAAAACATATAAAGAAAAAGGTGGTGATTTGAATGTGAAAAATTCACGAGGTTATACTTTACTAATCTTAGCCGTTTATAACAACCAACCCGAAACAGTAAAATGGCTAATTGAAAACAAAATTTCTATTGATAGTCAAGATGATACAGGCAATACAGCCTTAATGGGAGCTTGCTTTAAAGGAAAAACGGAGTTGGTAAAATTCCTTTTAGAAAAAGGTGCTAATCCTAATATTCTTAATAAGAATCAGGCAAATGCATTGTTTTTTGCTGCTACTTTTGGCCATGAGGAAATTGTAAAACTTCTTTTAGTACATAAAACTAATAAATTACAAAAAGACCAATTTGGTAAAATTCCTTTAGATTATGCTACTAATCAAGGACATGAGTCTATTATAAAACTCCTTCAATAATTTGCTCCTTCACCAGCTTTATTTCATTTTTTAAGTCTATATAACCTTGCATTTTTTCTAAATCCTTTAAAAGTTGCTCAAGAAATTTTTGATGGCTTGAAGATGCAGGGTTATATGGCTTATGGTTCAGTTTTTTTTGGATGTTATTCCATTGACTTACAACAGATAAAGTTGAGTCATTCATAAATGATTCCATAAATTTTTCCCAAATATAGTTTTCTGCTTGTGGAGTTACATGTAACATATCTTCTGCGTAAAAACGATAATCTCTCAAATCATCATTTACGATTTCATAAGCAGGGAAGTAAATGATATTTTTATACTTCTCTTGGAGGTAATGGCAAGCCAATCTTAAAACAGATTTACTGACTGCATTCAATGGTAAAGTATCTTTGATATGCCTTACAGGGCTAACAGTAAGGATAATTTTCTTGCGTTCTAGAAATGGAGCAATAAGGCTATAATCTTTACATATTTCATCAACAGAAAGTAATATTTTTTCAAATTGATTTTGATGTACTTTATGGCAATTTGCAACATATTGGTTGCTAGCAAGATGTCGGTATACCCAAGCTGTTCCCAAAGTAATGATTATCACTTCTGCATTATTAAAAAGTTTTTGAGAAGTATTTATCCGTGTTTCAATAGTTTTTTTTAAACCTTCTAATCCTAAATTTTTTACATCAGAATGAAAGTCGTAATGAAACCATATTTTATCAGGGTTTTCAACAAAACCTTCTTCCCAAAATTTTTCTTGATTAAAGATTAGTTTAAATATTTTAAAAATAGCCAATGGGCTAAAGATTGTTCCAAATGGATTATATAAAACTTCAAATTTACAATTTTCTAATTTTGAGCCCATTGCCTCTGCAAAACACGATCCAATGCTAAAAATGGGTTTTTGATGTGTTATCAAGTTATATCTTTCTGATATTTTAAGTTTTGTTCTAAACATCAACGAAATATTTTAGGGATTTCTTTTAAATAAAAGTCCTCAGCTATATCAGCATACGAAAATCGAACAGATGAGTTTTTTCCGCTAGGAAAAGCCTTTTCTTTGCTCCAATTTAATATTTTCGTTTCTGAAGCTAAAAATCCATAATTATAGGCACTCGCCAAAAATCTAACTTGTGATGCATTATTTTCCTTGTGTATATCAGGATATTTTGAGTGCATTATCTTCCAATAATCTTTTAAATAGAGGATTTGCCCTTCTACATCCATCATTTTTAACAGTCGTTTTTCTCTATTTTCAGGTGTATCCATTACACTCTTACCTAAAATATTTTCTAATGTTTCTATAAAAGAAGGTTTCATTTGGAAATACCCAATAGAGAAATCAGCATATTTTTTTCCAAATCGGATATACAAAGACTTTAAAAGTTGTAATTCTGCTTCGTTGGAGAGTGTATTGTATCGAAGTATTTCAGGAAAAATGATAGCAATTGCTTTAGGGGAATTTTCTTTTCCTAAATACTTAACAAATAGATTTTTATAGGTTTTTACAAAAGAAAGAGCCGTTTTGTATTTTTCTCCAAAGTATTGTTGAGGTGTTTGAGCAAGTGAAGAACAGCTTATGAAAAGCAGAAAGAATATTTTTTTGGCACAAGCTATCATTGATAAAAATAAGAGATATTTAGCAGAAAGGGAAAGCCTTTCTGCTAAATATTTTTGTGTTAGAAATCGTCTGCATAATAATCATCATCTTCACCATCATCCCAATCATCATCTTCTTCTTCGACAAATTCATCTTCATCAAAATCTTCTATGTTTTCTTCATCAAAGAGTTCTTCCAAGTCCTCGTCGTCATAATCATCTTCCCAGTCATCTTCGAACTCATCTTCATCTTCCAAGTCGTCGTCATCATCAAAATCGTCTGCATCATTATCATCATCTTCATCAAAAGCCAATGAAATCTGCTGGTTTGGCTCATAAGACCAAAACAATAAAAAAGGGTTTCTATTAGGGTAATACATATATTTCATTCATTTAACTTTTCAAATATATAAAAAAATGAAAAACAAAGGTAGCCATGAGATTTTTTTTTAGCTTTAATATTTCAGATTTGCTAATTTTCTTTCATCTTTAATAAAGATTTTACCTTCGTTAATCTCTATATAACCTTCTTGTTTAAAATCACTTAACGTTCTAATTAACGATTCTGTAGCTGTTCCTACAATAGAAGCAAGATTGTCTCTCGATATTTGAATACCTGCATCAGTATTGGAAGATTGCTCTTGTTTATATTTGTGATACAAAGCTACTAATGCATCTGCAATTCTCTTACGTAACGAATTATAAGCCATTCCAACCAAAAATTTTTCTTTTTCTGAAACTGATCCTGCCAGCATTTTGATAAATTTTTGAGCAACGCTCTGTTTCTTATGTAAAACTGTTAAAAAATCATTTTTAGGAACAGTTATAATTTCACACTCTTCAAGTGTTTCGGCAGAATCTGTGTAACTACTTTCCTCTAAGATAGGTATATATGCAAAAAAATCTCCTTCACAAAAAATACCTGTAATGAATTCTTTCCCATCTGCATTGCTCTGATAGGTTTTTACTTTGCCTTTTTTTATAAAAAAAAGCTTATTTGCCTCATTTCCTTCTGAATAAATAATTTGTTTTTTCTTATAATGAAAAACTTTTCTATCTATTGTTAGGTTTTGCAAATCAGTATCAGCTTTGGCTTCATTCCAAAAACTTTCAAAGTCTTCTGTAGAAACTATACTCTTTTTAAGATTTTCGCTTCTTCTCAAACGACTTTCTACTGCACTTAAAAGCTCCGCTTCAGAAAATGGTTTTGTCAAGTAATCATCTGCTCCCATTTCCATACCTTTCCTGATATCTGTTCTTTCCGTTTTTGCAGTAAGAAATATAAATGGCGTTACAGAAAGCTCTGGATTATGCATAAAAATCTGTAAAACTCCATAACCATCCATTACTGGCATCATGATATCACAAATAACAAGATCTGGCTTTACTTCCAATGCTTTTTCAACACCTACTTTACCATTATTAGCTGTATATACCTTGTAACTTGCCAATTCTAACATTTCACTAGTATTATCTCTTATTTCATCATTATCTTCAATCAACAATATAGATTTAGCCATAAATATAGGTATTAGGATGAACAGAACACGAACCTATAACAAAATTACTAAATTTTAAATATCAATCAAAAAGTTAAGAGAAACGTAATGTAAAAGTACACCCTTCTGAAAGAACAGAGTGAACTGAAATTGTGCCTCCTTGTACTCTCATCATTTGTCTGGAAAGACTTAAACCAATGCCCGAACCTGTTTTTTTAGTAGTAAAAAATGGAATAAATATACTTTTTTTGGCATCATTACTGATTCCAACACCATTATCTTGTACTCTGATAATCACCTTTCCCAAATGATCCGTATGAGCATCCATTATAATACATTTTTCCTCTTTAGATGTTACTGCTTGTATTGCATTTTTAAGTAAATTGATAAGTATCTGCTCTAACATCATTAAATCTGCATACAAGTATAAACCTTCTGGATTGACTCTATATACAAAATAGATATTTTGTTCTTGTACTTCTTTTGAGATCAACGTTTGTAATCTTTCAAAAACTTCTTTTAAAACAATATTTTGAGGTTTTGGAGTTGGAAGCTTTGTAAAGGCTCTAAACTCCTGAACAAAATGAATTAAGTTTTTAGAACGCTTTTCTATTACTTCTATTGCTTGTCTACTATCATCTATATCATCTGGTGACTCATTTAGATTTTCTGAAATTGTTGAGGCTAAAGACACAATGGGTGTTACAGAATTGATGATTTCGTGGGTAAGAATGCGTGTAAGGTTTTGCCATGCATCCATTTCCTTTTCTTCAAGTTCTGCTTGGAAATCTTGCAGAGCTACTATTGTATAATTTTTTCCTGAAATTTGTATTCTTGAAACTGTAACTACCAATTCTAATACTTCTTCTTCCACCAAAAGCCTAATAAGTTGTTTGGTTACCTCTTCTCGTTTTATAATTGTCACAAGGCTCGCATAACATTCTGGCAAATCATCCAACTTCTTGAATGCATTACATCTAAGTATAGAAAGTAGTTTTGTATTATAAAAATCTATCTTGGATTCTGGGCAAATCGAAAAAATCCCTACAGGTATATGTTGTACTACAGATTGCAGATATAAATATTGGGCTTCTTTTTCTAATCTTATTTTTTGAAATTTATGAAAAACATCTTGTAAAGATTTTTGCAAGTGGAGAGGCAACGTATTCTGAAAAGTAAAGTTTTGACTAAAATCATCCATTTCTATACTTGTGAATAATTCATAGAAATTTTGAATGGTTTTATGAATAAGTGAAAGGACTGTCCCTATACAAGCTAGTAGTCCAAATATAATTAAAAAAGTAGTAATTATATAGTCTTTTTGCCAAGTAATATAGGCTGAAATAGCTAGTCCAGCTATTAGAAATAAAAATGATGATATTTTTAGTACAAAACGATAAGCCATTTACCCAAGTCTGATTATTTCTTCACAAAAATCATATTCTTCTACCTGATTTGAAGCAACAATAATAAGTTTTTTAGACAGTTGTTTACTAATTTCTTGCTTATACCAATTGATATTTTCTTCATCTAAATTACTGGTAGGTTCATCTAAAAATAAAACAGGGGTTTCAGAATACATTGCTAAGCCTAATTTTACTCTTTGTTTCATTCCAGAAGAAAAATTCTTGATATATTTATGTGTTGCTTTTTCTAATCTTAAAGCTTTTATAAACATTTCTGTATTTTTTTCCAGATTCTGAAATTGTTGATGAAATTGAACTATCTCTATTAATGTCATTTCTTCTATAAGTTCTAAATAAGGACTTACCCAAGCTATATAACGATAAAAGTTTTCGGAATCTATATTTTTGTCATTTTTTTGATAAATAATTTTCCCTTCACTAACAGGTATAATGCCCGAAAGTAGTTGTAGAAGTGTGGATTTACCACTTCCGTTATTTCCTACGATTGCATAAGATTTACCAAATTGGAATTTGAATGAGAAATTGCGAAAAATCCATTCATAATGAAATTTTTTTCCTAAATTTTCAGCACAAATCTGAAACATAAAGATTTATTTTTTCCTAAAAATAAGGGAAAGCTGTCAAAACACAAATAATCAGGAAAGTTATGTTTGTAAAATGGTCTATTAGGGTTGCTGTAATTCTTATATTTTTAGTTGCAATAGTTCTTCTTTGGGATTTTGCGAAAAAGAAAATTTTTGGATCAGAACCTCCACAACCCATTATTACACATAATATTACTATAGACCAAATTGAAGCTATGGGCAAATTGGAGTTAGTAAAATATAAATTCAGAGATGTTCTTGAATATAAAGTAGGGAACTCTTCTTGGTATGGTACAGGAAGTAAAATTTTAGTGATTATTAGTGGTGAAGCCGTAGGTTGTATAGATTTGACAAAAATCAAGAAAGAAGATATATTTGAAGACAGCACAAAACTTTATATCAAGCTTCCTCCTCCTGAATTATGTTATTCTAAAGTCAATCATCAAGAATCAAAAACTTATGATATTGAATCAGGTCTTTTCGGAAAATTTAATGATAAAAGCTCTCAAGCTTTAGAAAATGCTTATAAAGAAGCTGAAAAAAAAATAAAAGAATTAGCTTTAGAAGCCAATATTTTAGACCAAACAAAAAAAAATGCAGAATTAATCTTAAAACCTACATTGGAACAAATAGCTAAGAAAAAAGTAGTTTTTAAATATGATTTGGAAAGTATTAAAATTGAAAAAGAGATTAAAACTTTGAAATAGAGTTATTTTTATTATTTATTAGATTTGATTTTTCAAAGTTTTTTTATTAAAATTCCAAAAAAATTAAATTTTAATTTAATTTTGCGAACAAATTTTTATTAATTTTAGATAAAAAATTGTTAACAATGTACTTTTAACATACACGATTATGAGAAAATCATTCTTCTACCTTTTTTGCATCACTTTCATGACTATTTTTTATGCTTGTAACTCAACAAGCGAACAAAAGGGGAGTGGAAAAAGCAATCAAGAATTTAATAACGAACTTCAACAAGAACATCTTGACCTAACTAAAGAACATTCAAGTTGGGAAGAAGAGCGTAGAGCTTTTCAATCTCATTTTGACACTTTAAAAATTATTTATGATGTTGCTAAAGCTCAACACGATTTGGGTTATGATGAAGTTGTTGAGAAACTTAATAAATTAATGGTTGACCATAGTACATTGATTAGTGACCACGTAAAAATGATTGATGAGCATACTTCTACATTAGAAAAACATCAAAAAAGCGAAATTACTGACAAACAAGCTGATGACAAACACAGAGAATTTTACTCTAGACACAAAGATATAAGAGATAAACACGATAAAGTTACAGATGAGTACAAACTTTTAATTAAAAAACAGGAAGAATTCATCACAAAAGCAGGTGGTAAATTCCCTACATTAAAGACTGGAGAGTCTGTTAAAACAGAGGATTCAAAACCTAAGACAGACAGCACAAAGAAAGACTCAACTAAAAAATAATTTGATAAAAAGCTCCTTAAAAGGAGCTTTTTTGTTTACATATCTTAAATAATTTAATTTACTTAGATCTTACAGTTAATACAGCCTATGACTAAATTATTTACATAAACATGATACAAGTAATTATCTTAACAATCACTTTTATTTTTTCTTTAACCAATATCTTTGGACAAACAGAAAAAGCAAAACTTAAAATCTCCCATTTAACAGGCGACTTTTATATTTATACAACCTACAACACATACGAAGATAGCCAAGTACCTGCGAATGGAATGTATCTTGTAACCAATGATGGTGTTGTAATGATTGATACTCCTTGGGACACAACACAATTTCAACCTTTGCTCGACAGTATAAAATTAAAGCACAACAAAAATGTGGTTATGTGTTTTGCAACACATTGGCATAGTGATAAAACTGCTGGACTTGAATATTACAAACAACTTGGAATTAAAACCTATACAACTGTACTTACAGATGAATTAAGTAAAAAAAATGATAAGAAAAGGGCTGAATTTTTAATGACTAAGGATACTACCTTTAAAGTTGGGCAGTATTCTTTTGAAATCTATTACCCTGGGCAAGGGCATACCACAGACAATATTATAATTTGGTTTAAAAAAGAAAAAATCCTCTATGGTGGATGCTTAATCAAAGGTGTTGATGCAGAAAATCTAGGTTATTTAGGCGATGCAAACGTAAATGAATATGAATCTACTTTAAAAAAAGTTCAGAAAAAATGCCGAAACCCAAAGTTTATCATCATAGCACATAGTGATTGGAAAAATATAAACTCTTTGAAGCATTCTATCATGATGGCTAAAAAGCTTAAAAATAAAGATTCTCGCTAACCATATACTGAAACTCATGCAATAGTTCCATGATGTATGCTGATTTAAAAACTTTTCTATTGAAATATGCTGATTTTTCTGATAATGAATTAGAAGATATAGCAAGTAGGTTTAAAGTTAAAACCATGAAGAAAGATGAATTTTTATTAACTCAAGGAGGAGTTTGTAAAGATTTATGTTTTGTTCAGAATGGTTGTTTGCGTTTATACTATCTAAAAGATGATATTGAGGTATCTGTATGGTTCTCATTTGAACACTCATCAGCCATAGAAGTTTATAGTTTCATTAGTGAAGCACCTTCAAATTATTTTATTCAAGCCATAGAAGACAGCCAAATTTTTTCTTTATCCAAAAAAGAACTCCATAAACTTCAAATTTCACAACCAAAAATTCAGGTAATGATGAAAAATTTTTGGGAAGATGTTGTACTCAATTTGATAAGTAGATTTACAGCACTTCAAACAGATTCAGCAGAAAAACGATATCTAGATTTATTGGCTAAACCCTCCTATATGAACTCCATCCCATTGAGATACCTTGCCTCATTCATTGGAGTGACACCTACATCGCTGAGCAGAATTAGGAGGCAGATTAAAAAATATTAATTGTCCTATGGCAATTTTTATATCACTCTAATTTTAGAAGTTTGTACAATAAAAACAAATCGTTTATGTATCAACTTCCATATTTTAAAGAAACCGACAAAAATGTATTGTTTCAATTCCTAAATGACTATCCTTTCGCTTTTTTAACAGGTAGTTATCAGACAGGAGAGCAGGTAGCAACACAAATACCCATTCTTTTTGAAGAACGAGAAGGTAATTTGTACCTACAAGGACACATCATGCGAAATACAGACCACCACAAAGCCTTCGTAGAAAACCCACAAGCCTTAGTTGTATTTACAGGTCCAAGTACGTATGTGAGTGCTTCTTGGTATTCAAATCCACAGATTGGTTCAACCTGGAATTATATGAGTGTTCATGCGAAAGGGAAAATCAATTTCATTTCTGATGAAGAATTAATTAGCCTGATGAAAAAATTCACCTTAAAATTTGAGAATAACAATACCTCTTCTCCAACAATATATGATAACCTTCCAGAAACTTTTTTGAAGAAAATGCTTCCTGCCATCGTAGGTTTTGAAATAAAGGTTGATAAAATGGAAAATGTTTTTAAGCTTAGTCAAAACAGAGATGAACAAAGTTATCGAAATATCATTGCTCATTTAGAAAAACAGGGCGGAAACGGTTTACTCATTGCAAATGAAATGAAAAACAGGCTGGAAATGTTATTTCCAGAAGGAGTAGAGTGGGATGGTAGTAAATTTATGTCTTAAATAAAGTTTAAACAAGTGTTTAACATCTTTTTTATAATATTTCAAGTAATTCACTCAACATCATGGCAGTAGCCCCCCAGATAATTTTACCATCTACATCATAATAAGGTGTTTCAAATGTATATTGTGGGGTTTTAATAGTCGTTTTTTTGATAGTTTCAGGGTGTTTGAGATGCTCAATATTTGCTGAAAAAATTTCAGCAACTTCACTTGGATTAGGTTTTAACAAAGGTGGTGTATTTGTATATGCCAATGTAGGATATACCATAAAATTACTTGCAAAGACAAACAATGGACTAAGTTGTCCTATGACCGTTATTTGTGATGTATCCAAATGCACTTCCTCTTCTGCCTCTCTCAAAGCAGTATGAATTACATTTTTATCTGTTTCTTCTTTTTTCCCACCTGGGAAAGCCACTTGTCCACTGTGTACTCCTTTTTCAGTGGATGGTCTTAAAATAAAAGGTAAATGTAATTGATTAGATTCAGGATATAATAAAATAAGGACTCCTCCTTCTCTTGTTTGTTCATTGGGCTGCATATCAAAATAACGGTTCTTAAATGTCTCAGAAACCATTTTTATTTGTGAACCCATTCCTGGCAAACCCTCTTTTATCCTTTTTTCTATATTTTGTATTCTCTCTTCAAAGTCTTTCATAGTACTTTTCCTATGTAATTGTATGGGCTAATTGCCTTTAATTCTTGTTTGATTTCTTCTCCTAACTCCAATTCTTCAATAAAAGTTTGAATAGATTGTTGTGTAATTTTATCCTTAGTTCTTGTCAAATTTTTAAGTGCTTCATATGGTTTAGGATAGCCCTCTCTCCTTAATATTGTTTGGATAGCCTCAGCTACAACTGCCCAGTTATCTTCCAAATCATCTTTTAAAGCTTGTTCATTCAGTTCTAATTTATCAATACCTTTTAAAAGAGACTTATAAGCAATGATTGTATGAGAAAAAGGTACTCCAATATTTCTAAGTACTGTAGAGTCTGTCAAATCCCTTTGTAGCCTCGAAATTGGGAGTTTTGCCGAAAGATATTCAAAAAGAGCATTGGCTATTCCCAAATTACCTTCTGCATTTTCAAAGTCTATAGGATTTACTTTGTGTGGCATGGCTGATGAACCTACCTCATTAGGATTTATTTTTTGTTTAAAATATCCCATGGAAATATATTGCCAAATATCACGAGCAAAATCCATCAAAATGGTATTAAGCCTTCTAAAATTATCAAAAATTGCTGCTAAATTATCATAATGCTCTATTTGTGTAGTAGGGTAACTTCTTTCTAGCCCTAATAATTTAACAAACTCCTCTGCAAATTGGTGCCATTCTATTTGTGGATAAGCCACATAATGAGCATTCATATTACCTGTAGCTCCTCCAAATTTAGCAGAAAAGGGAATATTTTTAAGTTGTTCTTTTTGTCCTTTTAGTCTTGAAACAAATACCTTCCACTCTTTTCCTATAGTAGTAGGGCTGGCAGGTTGTCCATGTGTATGAGCAAGCATTGGAATATTTTTCCAAGCTTCTCCAAAAAAATCTATTTTCTCTAACAGTTTATCAAAGGCAGGCAAAATGGCTTCATCCAAAGCATGTTTTAGACTTAGAGGTATAGCTGTATTGTTAATATCCTGAGAAGTAAGTCCAAAATGAATAAACTCTTGGTATTGAGAAAATCCCATTGTTTCAAAATGGTTTTTAATGAAGTATTCCACAGCCTTTACATCGTGGTTTGTAGTTTTCTCAATAGCTTTAATATTTTCTGCATCTTCAGGCTGAAAATTCTTATATATGTTTCTCAAGTTATCATATTGAGTGCTATCAAAATTTTGTAGTTGGGGTAGTGGTTTTTGGCAAAGAGCTATAAAGTATTCTATTTCTACCCATACTCGATAACGAATCAGTCCATATTCAGAGAAATACTCTGACAAATCTTTTGTTTGTGAATGATACCTCCCATCTATAGGCGAAATAGCAAAAAGCGTACTCATAAAATAATATTGATGTTTAGAAAAGAAGTCGCAATTTAAATAAACTTTGAGAAAGAAGAGAAATAAAAAAAACTTTTACATAAATCTGACAAAACCTGAAAAAATGTCAGTATTTATATGACATTAAAAATTGCTAATTAAAAATTATAAAAATCTGATTTCAAGATAATTACACACTTAAAAGGTTTTGGCTAACAAAATAAAAAAAGAACTGGCATACAAAATGCAATAAAGTAAGTACGAATTTTAGCATAGTCTAAACATAAACATTAAAAAAAAATATGGCAAAGAATAAGTTGAAAATCACTCCTCTTGCTGACAGAGTTCTTGTAGAACCTGCTGCTGCTGAAACTAAAACAGCTTCTGGCATTATCATTCCTGATACTGTAAAAGAAAAACCTCAAAAAGGTATAGTGGTAGCTGTTGGAAAAGGCAAAAAAGATGAGCCTATGACAGTAAAAGAAGGTAATGAAATTCTTTATGGCAAATATGCTGGTACAGAGATTACAGTTGATGGCAAAGAGTACCTCATCATGCGTGAATCTGATATTTTTGCTATTCTTTAATCTGAAGTCCTCAACTTCAAACTAACATTTCCTTTCATTATTAAAAACCAATCAAACGTAAAACGTTATGGCTAAGAGAATATTTTTTGAAACAGACGCTAGAGAAAAATTAAAAAAAGGGGTTGATACTTTGGCTAATGCCGTGAAAGTAACCCTTGGACCTAAAGGAAGAAACGTAATTTTAGATAAGAAATTTGGAGCTCCTGCTATCACTAAAGATGGTGTAACAGTTGCAAAAGATATCGAATTGAAAGATTCTATTGAAAATATGGGTGCTCAGTTAGTTAAAGAAGTTGCTTCTAAAACTGCTGATATGGCTGGTGATGGAACAACAACTGCAACTGTACTTGCTCAAGCTATCTTTAATGCTGGTATCAAGAACGTAGCAGCAGGTGCTAACCCAATGGATTTGAAAAGAGGTATTGATAAAGCTGTAATTGCTGTAATTGAAAACCTTAAAAAACAATCTAAAACTATCAAAGGCAATAAAGAAATTGCTCAGGTAGCTACTATTTCTGCAAATAGTGATGAAGAAATTGGAAACTTGATTGCTGATGCAATGGAGAAAGTAGGTAAAGATGGTGTTATCACTATTGAAGAAGCGAAAGGTACTGCTAATGACATCAAAACTGTAGAAGGTATGCAGTTTGATAGAGGTTATCTTTCTCCTTACTTCGTTACAAATCCTGAAAAAATGGAAGCTGAGTTAGAGAAGCCTTTCGTTTTAATTACAGAAAAGAAGATTTCTTCTATGAAAGAAATCCTTCCTGTATTAGAACAAGTAGCTCAATCTGGCAGACCTTTATTAATTATCGCTGAAGATGTAGATGGTGAAGCATTGGCTACTTTAGTAGTAAACCGTTTACGTGGTGCATTGAAAGTATGTGCTGTAAAAGCTCCTGGTTTTGGTGATAGAAGAAAAGCTATGTTACAAGACATCGCTATTTTAACTAATGGCGAAGTAATTTCTGAAGAAAAAGGATTCACTTTAGAAAGTGCTGGTAATTATTTAGGTGAAGCTAAGAAAATCATTATCGACAAAGATAATACAACTATTGTTGATGGTAAAGGTTCTAAAGATGCTGTAAAAGCTCGTGTAAACGAAATCAAAGCTCAAATTGAAGTAACAACATCTGACTACGACAAAGAAAAATTACAAGAAAGACTTGCAAAACTTTCTGGTGGTGTAGCTATTCTTTATGTAGGTGCTGCTACTGAAGTAGAAATGAAAGAGAAAAAAGACAGAATGGATGATGCTTTGCATGCTACTCGTGCTGCTATTGCTGAAGGAATCGTTGCTGGTGGTGGTGTTGCATTGGTAAGAGCTATTGAGGCTTTAGACAGTGTAAAAGTTGAGAATGATGACCAAGCTACTGGTGTAAACATTATCCGTCAAGCTTTAGAATCTCCTTTAAGAACTATCGTTGCAAATGCTGGTGGTGAAGGTTCTGTAATTGTAAATAAAGTAAAAGAAGGTAAAAAGGATTTTGGTTATAACGCTCGTTTAAACCAATTCGAAAATATGTTTGAGGCTGGTATCATTGACCCTACAAAAGTAACTCGTTTGGCTCTTGAAAATGCTGCTTCAATTTCTGGATTATTACTTACAACTGAGTGTGTAATTGCTGACGAACCAGAAGAAAACAATGCTCCTAAAATGCCAGCAGGCATGGGAGGAATGGATGGTATGATGTAATATCACCTTCTCAATAAAAAAGCCACTCAATTGAGTGGCTTTTTTATTTTTATTTGATGAATGGATTAGACCATTTTTTATCTGTATAAATATTTGTACCACTAAGTGTTCGCATAAAAGCAACTAATGCATCTTTTTCTGTTTGTGTTAGTTGCAAATTTTGGGCATTACCTTGTGGAAGAAGTCGGGGATCAAGATTAGTGTTCCCAGTAATACTTGCCATAGGTATTTGATTATAATGATTTACAACTCCTAATAGTTGGTTTGTAAAACCATTGTGCATAAAAGCTCCATTGCTTGAACCATCTACTTTTACAACATCTCTGATAGATGGTGAACGAGTAACTGTAAAATCCGTTCCTCCTCCTATCACACCAATTATACCATTATTTCTGCTATTGGGGGCTATATCAAACTCAGGAGCTCTATGACAACCTCCACAACCCGCACCTCCACCAATACGAACACCATTTGCATCTAATTGTGGAGGAGTTAAAAACAAATTCTTTCCTTGATTTTCTAAAGCTGTAAAATTTGCAAAAGGTGCACCGTCATTTGGAGCATTTGCTCTTCCTACATCATATTTGGCATCAAATGATTGGATACTTCTAATAAAAGAAGCCAAACTTTCTTGCAATCTTGCCTCTGTGATTTCTGAATCACCATAAGCAGACTTAAACAGTACTTGATAATAGTCAATTGCTTTTAGTTTTATGAGTAAGTCGTTAAGGCTTGGATCACCATCTTGCCCACTATACCCCATTTCTTTATGATCCTGAATGGGTTTAGTAGTTTGGTTTTCTAAAGAAGTAGCTCTTTCATCCCAGAAAAAACGAGTTTCTGTAGAAAATGCAGCATTCACAAGTCTCATAGAGTGTCTTCCAGTTGTACCATTCACACCTGTACTTGCTAAATTAGGGTCTCCAAAGGCTGAACTTTGCTGGTGACAACTTGCACAAGAAATTGTATTGGTTAAAGATAAACTTTTATCATAAAACAACACACGCCCCAAGGTAGCTTTTGCATTGGAAGCAACTGTTCCATTTCTTTTGGTGATGTAAGCAGGCACTGTTTGATTTGCATAATTTGCTAAACTTTTCAAATCAATGTTAGAGCCAAAAAACTCCGCCAATATATTGGCATCTTGCGATGGTGTAGGCAGTTCTGTATCATTACCAGATTTTTTACTACAAGAACCCAAACATAAGGCTATCAGTAGCATTCCATAGTTAAAAATTAAGTTGCTTCTAAACATAAATAAACATTTTTTTTAACTTAGATATTTGAAGAGCAAAAAGGTTTAAGGCTATTCTTAATTTTTTTTGATAAGCTTTTTATTCTTTCTTATTTTCCAATTTTTATAATTATCTTTGTGTAGAGAAATACATAACAACGCATTTTTTTATGATAACAGCCCATCAAGAAATTCAAGGTATTTTAGAAAAGCTTGGTATTAAAACACATAATCCAGCTTATAGCACAGGCTTAGTTTGGGCAGAACTAAATAGCCAAAGAAACACAAAACAAATTTTTTCACCTATTAATGGAGAGTTGATAGCTACTGTGGAAATGGCTACTGTACAAGACTATGAAATAGTTATAAAAAAAGCAGAAGAAGCTTTTAAGATTTGGAGAAAAATCCCTGCACCCAAAAGAGGAGAAATAGTAAGACAAATAGGAGATAAATTAAGAGAACATAAGGAGGCTTTAGGGAAATTAGTTACTTACGAAATGGGTAAGATTCTCCAAGAAGGCTTAGGTGAAGTCCAAGAAATGATTGATATATGTGACTTTTCAGTAGGACTTTCTCGCCAATTGTATGGTTTGACCATGCATTCTGAACGCCCAGACCACCGTATGTATGAGCAGTGGCATCCATTAGGTATTGTAGGTATTATTTCAGCTTTCAATTTTCCTGTAGCTGTTTGGTCTTGGAACTCCATGATTGCTGCTGTTTGTGGAAATGTTTCTGTCTGGAAACCCTCAGAGAAAACTCCTCTTACAGCATTAGCTTGTCAGAATATTATTGCAGATGTATTAAGAAGCAATAATCTGCCTGAAGGTGTATTTAGTTTAATTATTGGAGATGCTACTATTGGCGAAAAAATGTCTAATGATACAAGAGTTCCTTTAGTTTCTGCCACTGGTTCTACACGCATGGGTAAGAAAGTAGGAGAAGCTGTTTCTAAAAGATTAGGTAAGACTATTTTAGAATTAGGAGGAAATAATGCTATTATTATAACAGAAAATGCTGATTTAGAAATGGCTATCAGAGCCACTTTATTTGGGGCTGTAGGTACAGCTGGTCAACGTTGTACAACAACACGTAGACTTATTGTGCATGATTCAGTTTATGAAGAAGTGAAAAACAGATTAGTAAAAACTTATCCTAATTTACCAATTGGTAATCCTTTGGATTCTAAAACATTGGTAGGTCCACTTATTGATCAAGATGCTGTTAAAATGTTTGAAAAAGCATTGGAACATGTTCAAAAAGAAGGGGGGAAACTTTTGGTAGGCGGAACAGTTCTTTCAGAAAAAGGAAATTATGTAACCCCTGCAATTGTAGAAGCAGAAAATAGTTATGAAATGGTACAAGAGGAAACTTTCGCACCAATTTTATATCTTATCAAATATAGTGGAGAAGTAGAAAATGCAATTGCCATCCAAAATGGTGTAAAACAAGGACTTTCTTCTTCTATTTTTACTACCAATTTATTACAAGCAGAAACATTTTTGGCTTATGCTGGTTCTGATTGTGGTATTGCCAACGTAAATATTGGTACATCAGGAGCTGAAATTGGAGGTGCTTTTGGTGGTGAAAAAGAGACTGGTGGAGGAAGAGAATCTGGCTCTGATTCTTGGAAAGCCTATATGCGTCGCCAAACCAATACTATCAATTATAGTACTCAGCTACCCTTGGCTCAAGGAATAAAATTTGATTTTTAAAAAAAAATTATTTATTTGCTAACTCAAGTTTAACTCAATAATAAAGAACTATATGGCAGCCCAAAAACCTTATAAAGCTATTATGCTCATTGATGATAATGAAATTGATAACCTTATTAATCAAAAAATTATAGAAGCTTCTAATATTTGCGACTATATTTTTACACATACAGGGGGCAAGAGTGCCATAGAATTTCTGAAAAATATCGAAAAAATAGCCCCTATTACAGGTAATCAGGGCTTGCCTGAGCTTATTTTTTTAGATATTGATATGCCTTTAATGGATGGTTTTCAGTTTTTAGATGAGTTTGATACACTTAGTCATACTACAAAAGAGTATTGTAAAATTGTGATGCTGACATCATCTATCAACCCTCAGGATATGAGCAAGTCAAAAAAATATCAATATGTTAAAAAGTATATCAATAAGCCCTTATCTCCTGACAATCTCAAAAAATTAGAGGTTTAGGCTGACAAATACTGACATTTTTACAAAAAGCATCTTTTATATTTTTAAAAGATGCTTTTTGTATATCATAACATTCTATTGGTAAAAGAAACTACGCCTTTCATAAATCTTTACGTTCTATTAAGATTCATTTTTTTATTTTTGCAAAACATTTTATTTCCAAATAAAAGTTTGTTTTAAATCATTTTAAACAACAAAATCGTTATCTTATTTGGCATAACATTTGTGAAGTAATTTGTATTATTTTATTCTTAAATTTTTAATCAAAAAAAGTATTCCTATGAAAAGAATTATTCTTTCAGCAGTAGTTGTAGCTTCTTTAGCTTTTGGTGGTTGCAAAAACAAAAATGCAGATAACCCTACTTCAGTTCCTACAGGTAAAGCGACTATCACTGGTTTAGCAACTGTAGATTTAGATTTAAACCAAACTGGTCGTCAAGGTTCTGTACCTACTGGTCTAAAAGTTTCTGTAATTGTTAGCACAAAATCTCTTGTATTAAATCCTTCTTCTAGTGTAACTTATGCTGATAAAGTATATGAAGCAACTATTGGTTCTGATGGTAAATATAGTGTAGAAATTGACGCTGTTGAAAAACCTTTCACAGTTTCTGTACGTGGTGGTGATTTTGAAGCTAATCAAGTTCCTGCTCTTGGTGGTACTGCTGTTCGTAAAAAATTCAGCGTTGCAGCTGCAGATGTAACTGTTTACAAAGGTGGTTCATTCATCCAAGATTTAGCTTACTAATATTCTCCATTAACTAGAAACAGATTAATTCAATGAAAAAAATATATTCTTTTCTGGCAGCATTCGCACTTTGTGCAAATGTATTTGCTCAAGATGAAACTTCTTTAACTTCTAAGAAAGGTACTCCTATTTTACCTGAAGAGAAAGAGTTTGCTATTGGAATTAGTGCCAACCAATTTTTAAATTATGTAACAAGAGGAGCCGCAAACCCTTCTTTTACTTACGTAAACAACCCTAGCAACGTTCCTGTAGCTTTATTTGGTAAAAAAATGTTGAATGCAAACACAGCTTTAAGAGCAAGATTTGCCTTAAATACTGGAGCTAATACTCAAAAAGCTATCGTATTTGCAAGCAATATATCTCCTGATCCTTTAGCTCCTTCTTTCAATGAAGATTGGAGAACTGTAACATCTACAGATGTTTTATTGGCTGGTGGTTACGAAAAACGTAGAGGAAAAGGAAGATTGCAAGGTATTTATGGTGGTGAATTCCTTTTTGGTGTATCTGGAAACAGAGTAAAATACCAGTATGGCAATGCTATCACTCAAGATTTCAATGCTCCTGAAACTACAAACTTTGCTGGTAACACAAATAATACAAATGGTTTCTCAAGAGTTTTAACTGAAAGAAACAGTGCTAATTTATTTGTTGGTGCTAGAGGTTTCGTAGGTGTTGAGTATTTCTTTGCTCCTAAAATCTCTATTGGTGGCGAATTTGGCTATACTTTAGGTGGAAGCATTCAAGGAAAAGGTATTGTTACAACTGAGACTTGGGACAGTGCTGCTGGTTCTGTACGTAAAATTGAAACTGAAGTATTCAGAAATGGTGGATTCTCTAGTATTAGAGCTGGTGTGGATAACCTTAATGGAGCTATCAACGTTTTATTCTACTTCTAATAATACAATAAATATTTTTCAAAACCCTACAAAATCAATTTTGTAGGGTTTTTTATTGCATAAAAAATAAAAATTTTCATAAATACTTCTATTTCTTTGGCTTTTCTCTTTTCAAAGTCTTTTGCAAATTGTAATTTTGCAAAAATTTTTACTTCACAAAGCGATGGCAGATTACAATTTCAGAGAAATAGAACCCAAATGGCAAAAAAATTGGGCAGAGAAAAATACTTATCAAACACAAGAAAATTCTTCTAAGCCTAAATATTATGTACTCGATATGTTTCCTTATCCTTCTGGAGCTGGTTTGCATGTGGGGCATCCTCTGGGTTATATTGCATCCGATATTATTGCTCGCTATAAAAGAGCTAAGGGCTTCAATGTATTGCACCCAATGGGTTTTGATAGCTTTGGTTTGCCTGCTGAGCAATATGCTATCCAAACAGGGCAACATCCTGCCATTACTACTACTGAAAATATCACTCGTTATAAAGAACAATTAAAAAATATTGGCTTTTCGTATGATTGGGACAGGGAAGTACAAACTTCTGACCCTAATTATTACAAATGGACACAATGGATTTTCATGCGTTTGTTTGAGGCTTGGTACAACAAAGCAACAGACAAAGCTGAACATATCAATATGCTTATTGCTGAATTTAAGAAAAATGGTAATGCACAAGTAAAGGCTGTTTGTGATGAAGACACCCCTGTATTTTCAGCAGAAGCATGGAATGGGTTTTCTGAACAAGAACAATCTGACATTTTATTAAAATATCGTTTGACATACCTTGCAGACGCATACGTAAACTGGTGTCCTGCATTGGGAACTGTACTAGCCAACGATGAAGTAAAAGATGGTGTTTCGGAGCGTGGTGGCTATCCTGTGGAGCGTAAATTGATGCGTCAGTGGATGATGCGTATTACAGCTTATGCAGAACGTCTTTTGAACGATTTAGAAACATTAGATTGGTCAGAGAGTATCAAAGAAGTACAAAAAAACTGGATTGGTAGAAGTATTGGAGCTGAAGTTACTTTCAAATTGGCTACCAATGAAGCCACCATTACAGTTTTTACGACTCGTATAGATACTATTTATGGAGTAACTTATTTAGTTTTAGCTCCTGAAAATGAATTGGTTAGCCAGATTACAACACCTGCTCAGAAAGCAGAGGTAGAAGCTTATGTAGAAAAAGCTACCAACCGAAGTGAAAGAGACCGTATGGCAGATGTCAAAACTGTTTCAGGTGCCTTTACAGGCAGTTATGCTATCAATCCGTTTACCAATGAGCAAATTCCTGTTTGGGTTGCTGAATATGTACTGGCTGGTTATGGTACTGGTGCCGTAATGGGTGTACCCAGTTCAGACGATAGAGATTATCGTTTTGCAATACATTTTAATTTACCTATTGTAAGAGTAATAGAAGGTACAGAAGATGCTGAGAACCCAACAGAGAAGAAATATGGCAAGATGATTAATTCTGGATTTTTGAGTGGTTTGGAAAGCAATGAAGCCATTGAAAAAGCTATTGAATTTGCAGAAAAAAATAATTTTGGTGTAAAAAAAGTGAACTACAAAATGCGTGACGCAGTGTTTAGCCGTCAGCGTTATTGGGGTGAGCCTGTACCCGTTTATTTTAAAAATGGTATTCCCAAACTCATTGAAGAAAAAGAATTGCCATTGGAACTTCCTAAAATTGACAAATATTTACCTACAGAATCGGGTGAGCCACCTTTGGGCAGAGCAGAAGACTGGAAATATCAGAATGAATATGAATACGAATTAAGCACTATGCCAGGTTGGGCTGGTAGTAGCTGGTATTGGTTGCGTTATATGGACGCAAACAACGATAAGGAGTTTGTAAGTAAAGAGAAAGAACAATATTGGCAAAATGTAGATTTGTATATTGGTGGTGCTGAGCATGGTACAGGACACTTGTTATACAGTCGTTTTTGGAATAAAGCATTATTTGATTTAGGTTATATTTCAAAGCCTGAGCCTTTCCAAAAAATGATTAACCAAGGAATGATTCAGGGACGTAGTAATTTTGCTTATAAGGTTTTATATAAAGAAGTTCATGCTTCTAAAAGATTGACAGAATATTTACTTCCTTTAGGTTTTACGCAAGAAACTACTTCTGGCGATTTGAAATTGGATTTTCTACACAAAGAAAAAAATATTGCTGTTGAAATTCGTTCGCAGTCTATCATCAAAGAAAATTGGCAAGAGTATTTAGCAAAATATGCCGAATTTATGCCACAAGGTTGCCAAGTAATGTTTGTTTCTGTAGAGGAAATTTTTGTGAATGTTGGTGAAACCATTGAACGCATTAAAACAGCCTTGAGTGGAGGTGATTTTTTACAATTCCCTTTAAATGATTATGAATTACCTAATTTATTCGTTTCTCATAATCTCAGAAAAGATTATGAAACCATTGATTTGCACGTAGATGTAAATATTGTAGAAAATGAAATTCTTGATATAGATGCTTTTAGAAAGTGGCGACCTGATTTAGAAGATGCAGAATTTATTTTAGAAGATGGAAAGTATATTTGTGGGTATGAAGTAGAAAAAATGTCGAAGCGTTGGTACAATGTTGTAAATCCTGATAATATTGTAGAACGTTATGGGGCTGATACTTTGCGTTTGTATGAAATGTTTTTAGGTCCTTTGGAGCAATTTAAGCCTTGGAATACCAACGGAATTGAAGGAACTCACAAGTTTTTGAGAAAATTATGGCGTTTGTTTCATGATGATAAAGGAGAATTGAATGTTTCGGAGACTGAACCTACCAAAGAAGAGTTTAAAGCTTTACACACAGCCATCAAGCGTGTAACAGAAGATATTGAACGTTTCTCTTTCAATACACCTGTAAGTACATTCATGATTTGTGTAAACGAACTGACTGATTTAAAATGCAATAAAAAGTCTATTTTAGAGCCATTATTGGTGTTGCTTGCTCCTTATGCTCCGCATATCACAGAAGAATTGTGGAGTTTATCAGGGCATACAGAAACCATTAACACAGCTAGTTATCCTATTTTAGAGGAGAAATATTTACAAGAAGATTCGTTTTCTTATCCTATTTCCATCAATGGCAAGCATAGAACAAACATTGAGTTTGCTTTGGATATGCCTAAAGAAGCCATTGAAAAAGCTGTATTGGAGAACGAAATTGTACAAAAATGGTTAGAAGGGCAACCTGCGAAAAAAGTGATTGTCGTTCCAAAGAAAATTGTAAACGTAGTAATCTAAGCAGTGATGAGTTATAAATGATAAATTATTGTATGTTATTTGTGTTTCTACTCATTACTCTGTACTAAATATTATGTATCAAAATAAAAAAGTAATTGTTGTTTTACCTGCTTATAATGCAGCAAAAACCTTAGAACAAACCTACCAAGAGATTCCTTTTGAGTATGTGGATGAAGTGGTTTTGGTAGATGATGCCAGCAAAGATGACACTGTAGCTGTTGGTCAGAAGCTTGGTATCAAGCATATTGTCGTTCACGAGAAAAACAAGGGTTATGGTGGTAACCAGAAATCTTGTTATAAAAAAGCTATGGAGTTGGGTGGGGATATTGTAATCATGTTACACCCTGATTATCAGTATACTCCAAAACTTCTGATTGCCATGATTTCCATTATTGGAAATGATTTATATCCTGTTGTATTTGGTTCTCGCATACTGGGCAAAGGTGCTTTGAAAGGAGGAATGCCCATGTACAAATACATTGCAAACCGTTTCTTGACGTTTTCGCAAAATGTATTGATGAATCAGAAACTCTCTGAGTATCATACAGGTTATAGAGCTTTTTCGGGAGAGGTAATTAAAAGTATAGATTTTACTTATAATTCTGATGATTTTGTGTTTGATAATCAGATGATTGCTCAAATTTTTTATAAAGGTTACGAAATTGGAGAAGTAACTTGTCCTACCAAATATTTCAAAGAGGCTTCTTCTATCAATTTTAAGCGTAGTATGAAATACGGTTTTGGGGTTTTGGGAGTTTCGTTGAGATATTTCTTTACAAAGCTGGGGATTTTCAAGTGGAAAGTTCTGACAGGGAAATAAATTTATTGGAAATTGGAGATGAGAGAAAAAATTATTTAAAAGTTTTTTCTCTTTCTTTCATTTCCTTGCATCCCATATCTCAAGTCTAATATCTAAAGTATGATTGCTGTTATTCAGCGTGTAAAAAACGCATCTGTAACCATTGAGAGAAAACTCCATTCGGAAATTGGGGTAGGTTTGCTTGTTTTGTTGGGTATCGGGCAAGATGACACCCAAGAAGATATTGACTGGCTTGCCAAAAAAATTGTACAGATGCGTATTTTTTCGGATAGCGAACAAAAAATGAACCTTTCGGTACAAGATGTGGGTGGAAATATTCTGCTTGTAAGTCAGTTTACATTATTTGCAAGCACCAAAAAAGGCAATCGTCCTTCGTTTATTGAGGCTGCCCGCCCAGAAATAGCGATTCCTCTTTACGAAAAATCTATTGCTATATTTTCTCAAGAATTAGGTAAATCCATCCAAACAGGTGAATTTGGAGCAGATATGCAAGTAAATTTACTCAATGATGGTCCTGTTACCATTATCATTGATTCTAAAAATAGGAAGTAACTCTAATCATTTTTCAGGAGTTAATCTCCCCAGCCTTTTTTTAAGAATTTATATAAAATACTTGCTGGATTTACATTATCATAATCGTAATATCTACTATAAATTTTTGTATCTCCATAAATATTTTCAAGATAAGAAATTGTAAAACTTGTGTAAAGATGATTTGTATATTTAGTACAATCTATAGTATTTTTTACTGTTTCTTTTAAATCAAAATATTCGATTTCTTTTATTCCTTGTAATATCCAATCTTCATTCTTATGTCCTGTTCCTATCTCATAATCTTTAATATATAGCTTACCTTTTATATTTTGAGTAATTACAAGCATTTTTGGAGAACGATATTCTAATGTCCTAAAAAAATGTCCTGTCAACTCTATTATAAACATTCTATCTTTCAACTTTCCTTCTTTTTTTAAATATCTCAAAAAATCATTACGCTCAAATATTCTTAGTTCTTTATAAACATCCTTCAAAATAAACCAAGAGCTATCATTTTTACAAGTTTGATAATAGGCATCCATATTTGCTTCTGTAACATCATCCCATTTCATAACTAATTTATGAATATCATCTTTTTGAGGGGAAAAAGCTGTTAAACAGAAAATAAAAAATATTGAGTACATAGACCTCTTTTTTAATGTAAAATCTTAAAAACCAATTCTTTGAGTATATCCCCCTCTTCCATACTTCCTGATTCTACGCCTTTGCTTTGCAGGTCGGCTTCTCGTAAGAAATGAATAATTTGTATCACTTTGGGCAAAGGGTATTTTCGGCTGGCATTTAGATAATCTTTCACAAAAAAACGATTGACACTCAGGAGTTCAGCCAAAGCATTATCACTTTTGTCTGTGGTTTGGTGAGTAAGCAATACTTTTGTAAAAAACTGAAACAGAATGGTTACCATCGGGATAATGGGGTTATCCTTTGGGTTTTGTGAAAAAACATGAATAATCCTATTGGCTTTGAGTATATCTTTGTCTATCAGGGTTTTCTGCAAATCGAAAATACTGTATTCTTTACTTTGTCCTACATACTTTCTTACCAAATCTTCTTCAATTTGTTTACTTCCACCAATATTCAAGAGCATTTTATCTATTTCGCTAGCGAGCCTTGTCAAATCGCTTCCTACAAATTCGGCGAGCAGGAGGGTAGCTGTAGGTGAAATACTATATTGCTTTTGGCGAACATAACTTTCTATCCATTTGGGTATTTCGTTGTCATAGGGCTTTTTACTTTCAAGCACCACAGCGTTTTTTTCGAGGGCTTTGTAAAGGGCTTTACGTTTGTCTAATAATTTGTGTTTGTGAGCCAATACCAGAACTGTACTAGGAGAAGCTGTTTCTATATATTTTTGAAGCACTTTATGGGCTTCATCACTACGTAAATCGCTGGTTTCCTGAAACTCTTTGATTATTACCACCTGTTTTTCTGCCATCATGGGGAAACGGCGGGCATTATTTACAATTTGTCCCATTTGGGAGTCCTTGCCATACATCACAACTTGATTGAATCCTTTTTCGTGTTCAGGTAGGGCGTTGGCTTCAATATAATCAGAAATTTGGTCTATATAATAAGTTTCCTCGCCATGCAAAAAGTAAATAGGAGCTATTTTTTTAGACTGTAAATCTTTGAGAATATCTTCAGGTTTTGATATAGGCATGATGCAGTTTATTTTCTATACAAACTTATAAGGTTTGAAATTATTAATTAATCGAAATAAAAACTTATAGGCTTTGTTTTAATTCAAAAATAGATAAAAAAACGTAATTTTATACACAAAATCCCTCTAAAAAACGTTCTATTAAAAACAGACAATCTTATCTAATGAAATTTTTTAGTTATTCTATTATCGCTTATACGTTATTTTTATACAGTTGCAGTTCAGGAAATGGGAAAAGCAAGGATACTCCAAGCAATAACGCCCCTAAAAAAGAACCTCCTGTTACAGTAGAAGCTATTATTGCAACTGAAGTAGATTTTACAAGTCCTTTGGAAGTAAGTGGCTCATTACAATCGCAAGATTTTGTAGAAATTCGTCCTGAAGCTTCTGGAAAAATTGTGGCTTTGAGTATCCCCGAAGGTAACTTTGTAGGACAAGGAACTGTACTTGGTCGCTTAAATAGTGATGATTTACAGGCTCAACTCAAAAAAAATCAAGCTCAATTAGTTCTTGCAAAAAAAAATGAAGAAAGACTCAAAAAGCTTTTGGAAGTAGGTGGTGTAAACCAACAAGAATATGACCAAGTTTTGAGCCAAGTACAAAGCCTGCAAGCTGATATAGAGTTTGTACAAGCTCAAGTCAGGAAAACTGTCATTACAGCACCTTTTTCAGGCAAATTAGGACTTCGACAAGTGAGTTTGGGAGCTTATGTTTCTCCTAATAATATTATTGTTACACTCCAAAATACGAATATTCAGGTAGATTTCAATGTTCCAGAACAATATATTCAAAAAATAAAACTTGGCGAAAAAGTTTCGTTGAAAGTGGAAGGTACTGAAAACTTACTCAATGCTCAGATTATTGCTATAGAACCTCAAATTAGTGCTACTACAAGAAATTTAAAGGTAAGAGCAAGGGTTGAAGGTAGTACAGAAGGCGTTTTAGGAGGTATGTTTACTCGTGTATTTGTAGGTACAGCCCAAACCCAAAAAGCTATTCTTGTACCTAGTAATGCCATTATTCCTGAAACAAGAGGCAAAAAAGTGGCTATTATACGAAGTGGTAAGGCTATTTTTACTGATGTAGAAACAGGTGCAAGAAAAGAATCTAAAGTTCAGATTTTAAAAGGTTTAAAAGCAGGTGATACAGTAGCTACTACAGGTATTTTATTTTTAAAGCCTACAAGCCAAGTGATTGTTAAAAAAGTTATTCAATAATAGAGTTATGAGTTTAGCATCATTTAGTTTACGCCGTCCAGTTTTTGCAGTAGTCATGTCTATTATTCTCATGCTATTTGGCGGGATTGGCTATAAATTCTTGAGTGTCAGGGATTATCCAGCTATAGATCCTCCTGTGATTACTGTACGAACATCATACACAGGAGCCAATGCTGATATTATTGAAAGCCAGATTACAGAACCTTTGGAAAAAGCGATTAATGGTATTCAGGGTGTTCGGACTATTTCTTCTACCAGTTCGCAAGGGAGTAGCACTATTACTGTAGAGTTCAATTTGGATGTAGATTTGGAGGCTGCTGCCAATGATGTTCGTGATAAAGCTTCGCAGGCTACACGCCAATTGCCACAAGATTTGGATGCACCTCCAGTTGTTTCAAAAGCTGATGCTTCAGCAGACCCGATTATCATATTGGCAGTACAAAGTACAAAATTTAATATCTTAGAAATCAACGATTTTGCAGCAAATGTTCTACAAGAAAAATTGCAAACCATACCTGATGTCAGTCGTATTAATATTTTTGGTGATAAACGCTATGCTATGCGTCTGTGGTTTAAACCTGAAAGAATGCAGGCATACAATGTTACCATCAATGACATCCAACAAGCTCTCAATCGAGAAAATATAGAAATTCCTGGTGGTAAAGTATTTGGGAATAAAACGGAACTTACCATTAAGACTATTGGTAAGCTTTCTACAGAAGCAGACTTTGAAAATGTTGTGATTCGTTCCACACAAGATGGTATTATACGCCTCAAAGATATAGCAGGTGTAGAATTGGGTACAGAAATAGAAGAAACCAATTGGAAACTAAATGGAAATGGAGGTTTAGCTCTGGCTATTATTCCACAACCAGGGTCTAATTATGTTAAAATTTCAGAAGAGTTTAACAAACGTTTAGAAGAGCTCAAAAAAGAAATTCCTGAACATATTCGTTTTCAAGTTCTTTTCGACTCAACCAAATATATCAAGCAATCTATTGTAGAAGTAGCTGAAACACTGTTAATTGCCTTTGGATTAGTGGTGTTAATTATTTATTTATTTTTCCGTAATTGGCTCATAGCCATTCGCCCTCTCATTGATATTCCAGTTTCGTTGATAGCGACATTTTTCATTATGTATTTGGCCGGCTATTCTATCAATATTCTTACCATGCTGGGTATTGTGCTTGCAACAGGGCTTGTCGTAGATGATGGTATAGTCGTTACAGAGAATATTTTCAGAAAATTAGAACAAGGCTATCCAATCCAAAAAGCAGCCAAAGAAGGCAGTAACGAGATTTTATTTGCTGTTATTTCTACTTCTATTACACTTGCAGTTGTATTTTTACCCATTTTGTTCTTACAAGGTTTTGTAGGTTCTTTATTCAAAGAGTTTGGAGTAGTGGTAGCTGGAGCTGTACTTATTTCAGCTTTTGTATCACTTACACTCACACCTGTTTTGAATGTTTGGCTCAATAAAAAAGATGATAAACCCTCTTGGTTTTATAGAGTTACAGAACCTTTTTACGAAAAAATGGAATCAGGGTATAAAAGTACTTTACAAGCTTTTGTAAAAGTTAAGTTTATAGCTTTCGTGATTATTGGTGTTTGTATGGGAGCAATTTATTGGCTGTTTACAACTTTACCCTCAGAGTTAGCACCTATGGAAGATAGAAGCAATTTTCGTTTGAGTGTAACTGCTCCAGAAGGTACATCTTTCGATTATATGTCAGATTATGTAGATAGATTTGCTACATTTTTAAAAGATTCTATTCCTGAAGCAAAACTAGTATTTAGTTCAACGGCAGCTACTTTTGCAGGAGGTAGTACAAATTCTGCATTTTTAAGAGCAATCTTAACAGAACCCAATGAACGTACTCGTTCACAAAAAGAACTAGTTGACTATACCAATAAAAAGCTATCACAGTTTAATGATGGGCGTATTTTTGTAGTTCAAGAACAAACTATTTCTGTAGGTTTAGGTTCAAGAGGTGCTTTGCCTGTTCAGTTTGTTATACAAAATTTTGACTTTGAGAAAATCAAATCTGTTATTCCCAAATTTTTGGAAGAAGCTAGAAAAAGTGGAACGTTTCAAGCTGTAGATGTCAACCTAAAATTCAATAAACCTGAAATTGAAATTACAGTAGATAGACTCAAAGCCAAAGACTTAGGCGTTACAACTGCCGATATAGCTGAAGCACTACAAGCAGCTTATAGTGGTAGAAGAATTGGTTACTTTTTGATGAATGGCAAACAGTATCAGGTCATTGGGCAAGTAAGTAGAGAAAATAGAGATGAGCCAACAGATTTGAGTAGTATTTATATTCGTAACAATCGTAATGAGCTTGTACAGCTTAGTACACTTGTAAGCATTAAAGAAACCAGTAATCCTCCTCAGTTATTCCATTACAATCGTTATAAATCTGCTACGATTTCAGCATCTTTAGCTCCAAGTAAAACAATTGGGGACGGAATAACTGCCATGCAAGCCATTGGTAAAAATTTATTAGATGATACTTTTGCTACTTCTCTTTCAGGACCATCCAGAGATTATGCTGAAAGTTCGTCCAACACATCTTTTGCATTTTTATTAGCTTTATTATTGATTTACTTGGTCTTAGCTGCTCAGTTTGAGAGTTTTATTGATCCACTTATCATCATGTTTACAGTACCTTTAGCACTTGCAGGAGCATTATTAAGTCTTTGGATCTTTGGACAAACTGTGAATATTTTTTCTCAGATTGGCATGATTATGCTCATTGGTTTGGTTACTAAAAACGGTATTTTGATTGTAGAATTTGCAAACCAGAAACGAGAACATGGTACACCAAAATTGGAAGCTCTTTTGGAAGCCTCTAAGCAGCGTTTACGCCCCATCCTGATGACTTCATTGGCTACCATGCTGGGTGCATTGCCCATTGCCCTTTCATTGGGTGCTGCTGCCCAAAGTCGTATGCCTTTGGGAATTGTAATTGTTGGAGGGCTTTTATTTAGTTTAGTCCTAACATTGTATGTAATTCCTGCTATTTATATGTATTTATCACGCAAAAAACAAGTTCATAATAAAGAACTCGAAAGGGTCTAAAATTTCTTGGCATTTTTCTTGTTATAGCCAGTTGTATCCTTTATACCTTTTCCTCTAAAATATTTTTTATGCAGAACTATCAAATTCTTTGGGCTGATGATGAAATCGATTTGCTCAAGCCACATATTCTTTTTTTAAAACAAAAAGGATACGAAGTAACTCCTGTCAATAGTGGTTCAGATGCTTTAGATTTATTTCAAGAGCGAAATTTTGATGTTATATTTTTAGATGAAAATATGCCTGGAATGAGTGGTTTAGAAACTTTGAGCCAAATGAAAACCATTAAACCTCATATTCCTGTAGTGATGATTACTAAAAGTGAAGAGGAGTATATCATGGAGGAAGCTATTGGAGCAAAAATTTCAGATTATCTTATTAAACCTCTCAATCCCAACCAAATATTACTTTCTGTAAAGAAAATTTTAGAAAATAAACGTATCATTAGCGAAAAAACAAATCTCAATTATCAACAAGATTTTAGGAATTTAGCAATGGCTTTTGGTGATAATCTTGACCATGAAGAATGGGGAGATGTTTATAAAAAACTTGTACACTGGGAGTTGGCTTTGGAGCAATCTGAAGATAAAAGTATGAGAGAAGTTTTAGAAATGCAAAAGAGTGAGGCAAATACCAATTTTACAAAGTTTATTTGTAAAAATTATGAAAGTTGGCTCAACGATCCTTCAGCTAACAAACCCCTTCTTTCTCATCAGCTTTTTAAGAAAAAAGTTTTCCCTAATTTTGAAGATAAAACATTTTTCATTCTGATAGATAATCTCCGTTATGATCAATGGAGAATTTTAGCACCTATTATTGGTGAGTACTTCAATATTGAAGAAGAAAGTCTTTATTACTCTATTCTACCAACTACTACAGCTTATGCTCGTAATGCTATTTTTGCAGGCATGATGCCTTCAGATATGGAAAAGTATTATCCTCAATTGTGGAAAGGAGAAGATGATGAAGAAGGGAAAAATCTTCATGAAGAAGACTTTTTGAGAAAACAAGTAGAAAAAAACAAACTCAATCTCAAAGTTTCTTACAATAAAATTATCACCAATACACAAGGAAAAAGCCTTGTTGATAATTTTAAAAACCTCATGCATCACGATTTGAATGTAATTGTTTACAATTTTGTAGATATGCTTTCGCATGCTCGTACAGATATGCAGATGATTCGAGAGTTAGCTCCTGACGAGGCCGCTTATCGTTCTATTACAAAATCGTGGTTTATGCACTCACCTCTACTTGAGCTAGTTAAAAGAGTTGCAGATGCAAAAGGAAGACTTATTATTACGACTGACCACGGAACAATTCGAGTGAAACGTCCTTTCAAGATTATTGGAGATAAAAATGTAAATACTAATTTAAGATATAAACAAGGTAAAAACCTGAGCTTTGGCGATAAAGAAGTTTTTGATGCTCGTAAGCCTGAAAAACTATTTTTACCAAAACCCAATATATCAACCACTTATGTGTTTGCTGTGGAAGATTATTTCTTTGCTTACCCTAATAACTACAACTATTATGTAAGCTATTTTAAAGATACATTTCAACATGGTGGTATTTCTATGGAAGAAATGATTATTCCATTTATAACCTTAAAATCTAAATAAAAATAATGGGTTTTCATTATTATAATTACAGCATTTGGGTTGAAAAAGATGCTGATTTTTCAATGGAGAAGCTAAAGAATATTTTAGAAAATGTTGATTTCTTGAAAAAACCTGATGTTTCTATTCAGTTACAAAATAAAAAAATAACCATAGTTTTAGGTAATTATCATATTTGGTTGCCTTTTATGCAGGATTCTTTTGTAGAGCAAGAAGCTCAGGAATCGTCAGAGAGACATCCTTGTCTCAAAAACTGCAATGCTCGAATTGATATGTATGCAGAAGACGATCCTGATGAAAAATTTTATAATCAACAACTTATACTTGTAGAAACCATAGGTAATTTAAAAGGAACTCACATTTATGATCCTTATTTGGGAGAATGGATGAACTAAAAAAGCCCCAAATTAATTTGGGGCTTTGCTTTTATTTTAAATAATTGATACTTCTGTTTACAAATTCGCTTAATGATGCTCCTGATAATATTCCTTGTGAAAGCTGTGCTAAATCATAAAGATGTTGAGCTAATTTGATTTGAGTCGTTTCATCTGTTTCTTTCAGTACCTTCTGGATAAGTTCGTGATTTCCATTGATACTTACATTGAAGGTATTTTCGTTCAAAGCCCATGCCCAACCTTGTACTTTACTCATCTCTTGCATACGACGAATGTACTCAGGTAATGTAATCAGTACAGGCATTTCATCTAAAGGCATCGCTTGTACTTCAACTGTTACTTTATCATTTTTAATCACTTTTTTAAACAACTCTACGACCTTTTCAGATTCTTCTGTACTCAATACAGATGCCTGACTATCTTCTTTCTGAATCAGTTTATCCACCACTTCCGAATCTACTCTACGAACTTGCGTTTTTTCCAACTTTCTTTCAAGCATTTCGCCAAAGTGGTTATCCAACATACCCTCCAAAACTAATACATCATAACCTCGTTTATGAGCAGAGTCTATATAGGTGTACTGTTTTTCAAAATCGTTGGTATAAAGCAATACCAAATTTCCATTTTTATCAGTTTGGTTTACTTGTATATAATTTTTATACTCTTCTAATGTATAATATTTTGATTTCGTATTTTTTAGCAAACAAAATCTTTCAGCTTTTTCATAGAATTTCTCATCTGTAAGCATTCCATATTTTACAAAAAGTCCAATGCTATCCCATTTCTCTTCAAAACCAGTTCTGTTATCTTTAAAAAGCTCGTTAAGTTTATCAGCTACTTTTTTGGTAATGTAACTATTGATTTTCTTCACATTACCATCTGCTTGTAAATAGCTTCTTGAAACGTTCAAAGGAATGTCTGGTGAATCTATTACTCCATGTAAAAGCATTAAAAATTCAGGTACAATATCTTTTACTTCGTCAGTGATAAATACTTGGCGAGAGTATAACTGAATTTTGTTTTTTTGTTGTTCAATGTTATTTTTTACTTTAGGAAAATATAAAATCCCTGTCAGATTGAATGGGTAATCTACATTGAGGTGAATCCAAAAAAGAGGGTCTTCTGAAAAAGGATATAATTCTTTATAGAATTTTAGATAATCCTCGTCTTTTAACTCACTGGGTTGGCGAGTCCAGATGGGTTGTGTTTCATTAATTTTTTCGCCTTCTATTTCTATACTTACAGGCAAGAAACGGGCATATTTTTTAAGAATATCTTTCAGGCGAGAGCTTTCTAAAAATTCTTCTGAATCTTCTGCTACATGCAAAGTGATGGATGTTCCTCTTTCTTTTTTCTCTGAACCTTCTATGCTAAACTCTGTGCTTCCTTCACAAGTCCACTTGGCAGCAGGAGCATCTTGATATGATTTGGTGTCTAATTCCACTTTTTTAGAAACCATAAAAGCAGAGTAGAATCCTAAACCGAAATTTCCGATAATTTGGTTTCGAGCATCTGTAATCTTATCTTGATATTTTTGTACAAACTCATTTGCTCCTGAAAATGCTATCTGATTGATGTATTTGTCAATCTCTTCAGCTGTCATCCCTATTCCATTATCAGAAATGGTTATGGTTTTTGCCTCTTTATCAACAGACACATTTACCTTTAATTCTCCAAGCTCTCCTGTATACTCGCCCAAAGAACTCAAACTTTTTAGTTTTTGACAAGCATCTACAGCATTTGAAATTAATTCACGCAAGAAAATTTCATGATCTGAATACAAAAATTTCTTGATAATAGGGAAAATGTTTTCAGTATTGATTGAAAGTGTACCTTTGGCTTGCATATTTTTATTCTATTTGGTTTTACAGACTGCTATTCAAAAGCTATTCCAAGCCATAAAACCTGACAAATTGACACAAAAAAAGCTCCAAAATTTTACTCTTGAAGCTTTTTATTAAAATTTATATAATTCTATCTGTCTCTGTCATATCGGGGGTTATTGTCTTCATAACCTCCATCTTTATTTTTATTATAGAAATCTTCCATTTCCGTTTTGATATTTTCAAACGTTTCAACAGGAATTTCATAGGACAAAACAGCTTGTCTATCTATCTCAAAATCATTAGAAAAATTGCTCCAAGAGCTGTAACGAACAGCTCCATTTTTATAATTTTTAAGAGCTTCATCAATTTTTTGAGAACACAACCAAATATGTCCAGCCACAATTCTGAAATAAGCATCATCTTCAATAGCCAACGAATCGGAAATATATGTTTGAGCTTTTTCTATATCTTTCAGAGCTAAGTAAGTTTGTGCTATTCTTCCTAAATTCCATGAAGGCTCAGAAGTATTATTTGCCTGAGCTTTTAAATGATACTCCAAAGACTTTTGATAATTACCTAATTTATAATAACACCAGCCTGCTTTACCTAAAGCCCAACCATCTCTGGGGCTTTGGCGTTCAGCTAATAATAGAAACTCAACAGCTTTAGCAAAATCTTTTTGTTTCAAATAACACCAACCAGTATTACTCAAATTCCAAGCATCTGTAGCATCTAAATTAAATACTTTCAAGTGATATTCTAAAGCCTCTTCGTATTTATCTTGCGATGAATAGCACCAACCAATATTTTTCAAAATCCATGTATTATTAGGTTTGAGAGCATCCGATTTTTTATAATACTCTGCTGAACGATCTAAATCCATTTTTTCTCTATAACACAAGGCGATTTCCTCTAAAAGATTGCTATGTTCTCCATTCAATTTTTCTGCCTGTAAATAATATTTAAGAGCATTATCATAATTTCTTTCTTTATTTTTATAATAATTACCCAACTCATAATTTGCTGTAAAATTCTGTGGATTGTCTTCCACTGTTCTAATCAAATCATTGACATTTCCAGACTCTACAGCCTTGATAATCTGAGCGTTATTCTTTCGATAGTTTATGACATTTTCTCGCATCACAAAGTATTCTTTTTCATTAATACCATGTTTTTGCACCAAAGACCAATCACTGTCATAATCTCGCAAGAATGTTTCTTCATCAGGAGCAAGCAAAATACTTTCTTGATAATAATTAACTGCTTTATCTTTTTGCCCCAAGCACCAATACACATGAGCAAGCATGAGCATTACTACACCATTTTTACCCAAATCTTCTGAACGTTCTAAGTAAAAACGAGCTTCTTCCAAATTGCCCAATATAAAATTACACCAGCCTATTTGTCTTTCATTCCAAGAATCTTGTGTATTGATTTCGTGGGCTTTGAGATGATACTCTAATGCTTTTGTATAATCTCCAAGTTTTTGGTAACACCAACCCACATTTCCAACATTCCAGTCATCTTTTGGATTAACCTCCATAGTTTTCAAGTGCCATTCTAAAGCTTCTTGGAATTTCCCCACTTTTCCATAGCACCAACCTAAATTCCCTGTATTCCAAGAATCCATAGGATTTAATTTAGCAGATTTTGCATGATACTCGATAGCGTCTCCATATTTACCAACAGAGGACAAACACCAACCAATTTGGCTCATATTCCAAGCATCTTCAGGGTCTAAATCAGCTGCTCTTTTATGGAAAGAAAGTCCTTGTTCGTAATTACCAATAGAAGAATATGCCCAACCTGTGTTACTCAAGTTCCAAGCATCTGTAGGGTCTAAATCAGCAGCTTTTAAATGATAAGTCAAGGCATTTTCAAACTGTTTGATTTGCCCATAACAATAACCTATTTTACCCAAGTTCCAAGGATTGTTCCCTTCATACTCATCCGATTTAAGATGATATTTAAGAGCAGTATTATAATCGTGAAGTTTTAAATAACACCAACCCAGATTTCTTAAATTCCAAGCATCAGAAGGTTCTGTTCTATTCACACGAATATGATATTCTAAAGCGTCTTCGTATCTACCCATCGAAGACAGACACCAACCTATATTTTTAAGAATCCAATTTTCGTCTGGCTCTAATTTATCCGCTACATAATAATATTCAAGAGCTTTTGCATAATTACGAAGCTCTCTGTAAGCAAAAGCAAGTTGCTCTATAGCTTCAGGGTTTTCAGGTTCTAAATCGTGAGCTTCAGAGAAATACTTAATAGCATTTTCAAAATCGTTGGTATCCAAGTAATGATACCCTAAATCTACAACAGCATCATAATCTTTTGGGGAATTACGATAGTTGTTAAGTAGTGTTTCTAAATCTTTGGGGTCGTCATTGAAGTCGTCGTCAAAAAAATCGTCCATAGTATTTATTGATAGTTTTTTAGCAAATTAATTCTTTTAAAGCATTTTGTAAAGAAAAAAGTCAAGAATATGACAATGTGAATATAAATAATTGAAAATCATTGTTTTAAAATCAAAAATATATGTTTTTTCAAATATCTAAACTTTATCTCAAAATATTTTGTTAATTTTGCATACTTATCCAGAAAGCCTGAGACATGGGGTCTATGAAGGCTTGGCAACCGTTCCACCCGCAAGGAAAATGGTGCCAAATCCCCCTCAAAACTTGTTTTGAGAAAGATAAGTGTAGCCTATCTACTTATGCCTACGCTTGTTTTTATGAAATTATCTCTCTGGATTTAGTTAAATACTAATAATTCAAGAAAATAACTATGAATATACCCAGAGGTATCTACAAACACTACAAAAATAATTTATACGAAGTTTTTGAGATTGCTACTCACTCAGAAACAGGGGAGAAACTTGTAGTTTATAGAGCTTTGTATGGTGAATATGGTGTTTGGGTAAGACCTTTGTCTATGTTCACAGAAGAAATAGAATGGGAAGGCAAAAAAATAAAAAGATTTGAATTGATAAAAGAGTTTTAAGAGATAATAACCATTTCCTATACAAAAATGACGACTAATATTTACGAAATACTGAAAGAGAGAATCCTTGTGCTGGATGGTGCAATGGGGACAATGATTCAGCAATATAAGCTGACTGAAGAAGACTATCGTGGTGAAAGATTTAAAGATTTCCCTCATGATTTGAAGGGAAATAATGACTTGCTTTCTATTACACAGCCCGAAATTATCAAAGAAATCCATAGAAAATACCTAGAAGCAGGTGCTGATATTTTAGAAACCAATACTTTTAATAGTACTTCTGTTTCGATGGCAGATTATCACATGGAAGATTTGGTGTATGAACTAAATTATTTATCTGCAAAAATTGCTAAAGAAGTTTGTGAAACATATAAAACTATTACTCCTGATAGACCTCGTTTTGTAGCAGGTTCGTTAGGTCCAACCAGCAAAACCACTTCGCTTTCTCCTGATGTCAATAACCCTGGATTTAGAGCTATTACTTTTGATGAGCTCGTAGAAGCTTATACAGAACAGATAAGAGGTTTGGTAGAGGGTGGGGCAGATTTATTACTTGTTGAAACTATTTTTGACACGCTAAATGCCAAAGCCGCTTTATTTGCTATAGAAAGTTTCTTTGAAAAAACAGGTAAAAAACTACCTATCATGGTTTCTGGAACTATCACTGATGCTTCAGGACGCACACTTTCAGGGCAAACAGCAGAAGCATTTTTAATTTCAGTTTCACATTTGCCATTACTTTCTGTAGGTTTCAATTGTGCTTTAGGTGCTGACTTATTACGTCCGTATTCAGAAGAAATTGCTCAGAAAGCTCCATTTTTTACATCTGCACACCCCAACGCAGGCTTACCCAATGCCTTTGGAGAGTACGATCAAACTCCTGAAGAAATGGCATCCATTATTGATGGCTTTTTGAAAGATGAGCTTGTCAATATTATTGGTGGCTGTTGTGGCACTTCACCAGCTCACATCAAGGCTATTGCAGACCTTACTAAAAAATATAAGCCTCGTCCATTGCCTCAGAACGATGAAATTTCTAAATATTCAGGTTTAGAGCCTCTCAAAGCTACCAAAGAAATTCGTTTCATCAATGTGGGTGAGCGTACCAACGTAACAGGTTCAAGGGCTTTTGCAAAGCTTATCAAAGAAGAAAAATATGAAGAGGCTTTGGCTGTAGCTCGTAATCAAGTAGAGGGTGGAGCTCAGATGATAGATGTAAACATGGATGAAGGGATGCTAGATTCTGAAGCCGTCATGGTTACCTTTCTAAACCTAATTGCCTCAGAACCAGATATTGCAAAACTACCTATCATGATTGACAGCTCTAAGTGGAGTGTTATTGAAGCTGGTTTAAAATGTGTACAAGGAAAAGCTGTTGTAAACTCTATTTCACTTAAAGAAGGTGAAGTGGATTTTATCAAGAAAGCTAATTTAGTTAAAAAATATGGTGCAGCCGTGATTGTAATGGCTTTTGATGAAAATGGACAAGCTGATAGTTATGAACGCCGTATTGAAATCTGTGAAAGAGCCTATAATATTCTTACTGAGCAAGTAGGTTTCCCTGCCAACGATATTATTTTTGACCCTAATATCCTCACTGTTGCCACAGGTATCGAAGAACACAATAATTATGCAATAGATTTTGTAAATGCAACCCGTTGGATAAAAGAAAATTTACCTCATGCTAAAGTTTCTGGTGGTGTAAGTAATATATCTTTCAGCTTTAGAGGCAATGAAGTAGTTCGTGAGGCGATGCACTCAGCATTTTTATACAAAGCCATCCATGCTGGTATGGATATGGGCATTGTAAATGCAGGACAATTGGCTGTTTATGAAGATATTCCAAAAGATTTATTGGAATTGGTAGAAGATGTTCTTTGGAATAGAAGACCTGATTCTACTGAAAGATTGGTTTCTTTTGCCGAAAAAATTAAAGATAAAGGAGGGAAAACCCAAGAAGTAGATTTATCGTGGAGAAACGAACCTGTAGCCAAACGTTTGGCTTATGCCTTGATGAAAGGTATTGCAGATTATATTGAAGTAGATGTAGAAGAAGCCAGACATACTTTTGAAAGACCATTACAAGTGATTGAAGGTCCATTGATGGATGGAATGAACATCGTAGGTGATTTGTTTGGAGAAGGTAAAATGTTCTTGCCTCAAGTAGTAAAATCAGCAAGGGTGATGAAAAAAGCTGTGGCATATCTCATGCCTTTTATGGAAGAAGAAAAATTAAAAAATGCTGATACATCCTCTTCTTCGGCTGGGAAAATTCTTTTGGCTACTGTAAAAGGAGATGTTCATGATATTGGTAAAAATATTGTGGGTGTAGTACTTGCTTGTAATGGCTTTGAAATCATTGACTTAGGTGTAATGGTTTCTACACAAAAAATCTTGGAAGCGGCCAAAAAAGAAAATGTAGATATTATCGGACTTTCAGGGCTTATCACGCCAAGTCTTGATGAAATGGTGGGTGTTGCCAAAGAAATGGAGCGTGAAGGCTTTAAAGTACCCTTGTTGATTGGTGGAGCAACAACTTCTAAAGCTCATACAGCTGTAAAAATTGCTCATAACTATTCTGGTGCTGTAGTTCATGTATTAGATGCCAGCCGAAGTGTACCTGTTGCAACCAAATTACTCACCAAAGAAGCAGGGGAGAGTGAAAAGTTTGTAGCTGATATTAAAGAAGAATACATTAAAATTAAAGAAGACTTTTTGAACAGAAAATCTGATAAAAACTATATTTCTTTAGAAGAAGCTCGTAAAAATAAGGTAAAAATTGATTGGAACAGCCAAACAATTACAAAACCTCAATTTTTAGGAAATCAGTATTTTATCAATTACGATTTAGCTGAAATAGCAAAATATATTGACTGGACTCCTTTCTTCCAAACTTGGGAGTTGGCAGGGAAATTCCCTAAAATCTTAGATGATGAAATCGTTGGGGTAGAGGCTCGAAAGCTTTATGCAGATGCTCAAAAAATGCTTGAGAAAATTATTGCAGAGAAATCTCTACAAGCCAATGCAGTCATAGGTTTTTACCCATGCAACAGTGTAGGAGATGACGATATTGTTTTATATGATTTTGAAAATGTAGAAGTTACTACACAATGCGATAAACATGGTGAACACAAACATCAAGTTTCCCAACCTAAGAAAAAACAGGAAAAAGAACAAGATGCTGACATTCTGGTAGCAGAAAATAATTTTGAAACGCTTGAAGTATTGCATACACTTCGTCAGCAGAACCAAAAAGCTGAAAATTTACCAAACTTTGCCTTAGCAGATTTCATTGCTCCACAAGAAACAGGCAAAACAGACTATATGGGCTTTTTTGCTGTTACAGCGGGTATTGGTATCGAAAAAATTGTTGAAGCTTACGAAAAAGACCATGACGATTACAATGCCATTATGGTAAAAGCCATTGCAGATCGTTTGGCAGAAGCATTTGCTGAACTGATGCATGAGCGTACACGCAAAGAGTTTTGGGGTTATGTGAAGAATGAGCATTTTACAAATGAAGATTTGATTAAAGAAAAATACATTGGTATACGCCCTGCTCCAGGGTATCCTGCATGCCCCGACCACACAGAAAAAGGCATGATTTTCCAGCTTTTACAAGCAACTGAAAAAATAGGCATTACGCTTACAGAAAGCTATGCGATGTATCCCACAGCAGCCGTTTCAGGAATGTATTTTTCCAATGCAGAAAGTAAATATTTTGGTTTAGGAAAGATAGGAAAAGACCAAGTAGAAGATTACGCCAAACGCAAAAAAATGACTTTAGATGAAGCAGAACGCTGGTTAAGCCCTGTTTTGAATTATTAAGAAAAGCTTTACAAATACTTGAAGATACGCACAAAAATGCGTATCTTTTTATTTTAAAAACATATTTCGATGGATATTTATAATGAAGAAACTGTACAAGTATTAACATCCGTAGAACATATTAGAAAAAGACCTGGGATGTATATTGGTTGTATTGATAGAAGTGGTATATTGAATATATTCCGAGAAATTTTAGAGAATTCATTAGAGAATAAAAATTGGTGTACTGTCCAAATACTCATCAATAAAGATAGTTATAAAATAAAGTTTGACACTTGTTGGTTTGAACCTATTAAAATTCAAAATCTATATCTTCATATAAATCTTATTCCAATAGGTAGTTTCTCATCTACACAATTTGGTTTTATAGTTCTAAATGCTTTATCTACAAGTTGTGTTTTTAAGTTTCAAAAAGAAGAGTTACACTTTTCAGAAGGAAATTATATTAAAACAAAAAATAAAAACCGTTCTAATTTTATAATAGAATTTATTCTTGATAAAAGAGTTTTCTCACTCAATACTTTACCTTATACCAATTTAATGAATATGCTTCAGGAGTTATCATTTTTAAACCCTGACCGAAAGTTTATTGTTGAGGATAAGCAAAATAATTTTAAATCTGCTTTTCATCATCCCAAAGGAATATTAGAACATTTTTTTCATTTGACATTTGAGAAAACTTTATTATCAAGTCCTATTACTATTCACACAGAAAAAAATGATTATAAACTTGATATAGTTTTTGCCTATACCAATGATTTAGACAAAAAAAATAAACCTATATATTATTCATATTCCTATGTAAACAATAATTTATGTTTTTTAGGAGGTTCTCATGAAAATGCTTTTAAAAGAGGATTAAAATCTGTTTATAAAAATTTGAATTTAGAACATTTGAGTAACAAAAGTATAATAGTTGTAATTTACTTACAAATACCCGAAAATGAAGTTGCTTTTTCTGGTGCTACACGAAGATGTTTATACATACCTAATTTGGAATCTTGGATAAAAAAATCAGTTCTTGATTCTGTTTCAACATATTTTAGAGAAAACTTATCTGTTTTAGATGAAATAAAGATTCCTATTTCATCTTATTATTAATTTTACTACCCTTACTCCATCATCTTCTTTTTGTATTCATAAATATGAAGGTAGCCCTCTTCACGAACTTCTACTTCTATTTTATGTTTTTTAGATATTTTGGCTATTTCAGAAGAATCTAAACTTCCTTTATTGGCAAGTTCTCTACTTATATCTTTCAGCAAATCAATATTTTGCATGAGAAGTTCATTAGTTTCAACCACTAATTGAGCTATCATTTTTTCTATCTCAGCATCTGTAACATACGAATCAAGTTTGTAAGGATAAGCCTCCAGACTATACACAGCTTGAAACGCATCATCAAAACCGAATCTTCTGAAATAATCAGACGCTAAAACTGTTATTTGGTCTCTATCGTGGCTTCTACCGACACTGGCTTTCTGTTTTCCAAAAATAATTTCTTCAGCTATTCCACCAGCCAAGTAAATCTTGATTTTATTGATAATATTTTCTTTGGTTTCGTATATCTGATGAGGGAATGTGAAGCCACCTGCATAGCTACTGGCTATTTTACTTTTCAATTGCAATGGAGCCAATCCCATGAGTTTCATATATACAACTGCGTGTCCTGCCTCATGTACACTGATATTGGCAACTACATCATCCAAGTTGGATTCTCTGATTTTATCAATACGTCCCACGTAAGGATATTCCGATTTAACATTGCCCACCAAAGCCTCTATTCTTTGTTCTTTTTTGTTGTAGTCAATATGGATATTTGTAAAATCGTTGATAATGGCTGTAAACACAAACTGATTCAAGCAAGATTCTAAAATGTCAATGATGCTACTAAACACAGGGCGTACGCCTTGTACAGGAAAAACGCCATTGTTATAAATTAATTCATTCATTTTCTTGGTAATCGTAATATCAATATTTAGCTTTTCTTTACGATCAATAATAATTTTTTGAATCTCTTTTTCAATCAAATTTTCAAAATCTATTCTTCGTAAAGAGTTGTAAATAAGGTGTATATTACCAAAACGAGCTACTTGCTCAGGTCTAAATTTTCGAGAAAGAGCATTTTTAATGTCTACCAACGTAATTTTTTTGGTAAATGCATGGAAAATATCTGCATCTACGTCAGCTTCGCTGGTTTGATCTGCCATTCTGAAAGCCTCATCCAAATTACCACTAATAATAATTAGCGATTTGCTATGGTTGATAGGCTCATAGATTTTCTTTTTCTTTTTGGACTGAAGAATTAAGTCTACTACCTGCGATTCTGTGAGTTCAGTTATTTCATCATAATTAGAATCCAGACTCAAATTTTTCTTCAAGTCTTTTGCATCCCAAAGACTCACAGAACTTCCTTCTTCATACATATCTTCACCACGAGCTTTTCTGCGTTCTTTGTCTTTTTTTCTGTTCATATAATTAAACAGAATATAGTCTAAATCCTGACGTTCCTTTCTACTCAATCTTCCATCACTTAGTAGCTCCCAAAAATCTGTAAATTTGGTTTGAGGCATAGGTCTTCCTTCTTCATCGAGCGTGTTAAAACGCTGAATTTCATCAAATAAAATAATCGAAGGTTTTTCATCATTGATTTCATAATTTTCCAAAATTTGAGCAACACTATTGCTCCAACCACTTTGGTCTATATTACTTAATTCTATTTCTGCAAAACGATCTTGGAAATCAATAAATTTAACCATTTTCCTGATTAAATCTGTTTTTCCAACACCTGTCATTCCCCAAAGGTTTACAATAATGGGACGGTTTAAGATTTCAGGAATCAGATACCAAATTTCTATATAATTGATAAGGTCATCAATGATGTTATCAATTCCAATAAATTCTGTTTTTAAGTATTCTTTACACTCTTCTAATTTTTTTTTCTTTGCAGCAAGCTCTTGTTTGTCTATCACCATAATTTTTCAAAAAAATTTACGCATTACATGGACTACAAATATAATCAAAAAGTGTGCTTTTTTTGTTATATTTATATCTTATAATTTTATGTGATAACAATTTATAATTTGAGAAAAAATGGATTTTGGAAAACTGAAAGACATTAGTCATATAGATTTTTCGTTACCTACTGAAAGTAGCGAAAATAAAAGGGTTTTAGCTCAAAAATACGATAAAACGTTGGAGGTTTATGTGGGCTGTCCCATTTGGGCAACCAAAGAATGGGTTGGTAAAATTTATCCTTCCAATGCTCAAAGCAAAGATTACCTGAAATATTATGCGGAGCAATTCAATAGTATTGAACTGAATACTACTCATTACAGAGTTCCAGATAAAGAAACTATTGAAAAATGGAAAGAAGATGTAACTGAAGGTTTTAAGTTTTCACCCAAATTTCCTCAACCCATTTCCCATGAAAAGAAACTACAAGGTGTTGGACTGATGGTCAAGGAATTTTGTGATGCCATTGCAGGTTTAAAAGAACATTTGGGCGTTTCTTTTTTACAATTACCTCCATTTTTTGAGTTCAAAGATTTACATATTTTAGAGTCTTTTTTAAACTCATTTCCAAAAGAAATTCCTTTATCTATTGAATTCCGGCATGCTTCATGGTTTAAAAATGATGCTTTTGAAAAAACTGCTCAAATTCTAGAAAAACACCACATAAGTACAGTTATTACTGATGTTGCAGGCAGGAGAGATGTTTTACATCAACGCATTACCACAGATACTTTACTCATTCGTTTTGTTGGAAATACTTTACACCCAACTGATTATACACGTATAGATACTTGGGTAGAACAACTCAAAAATTGGTTTGAACAAGGTCTTAAAACGCTTTATTTTTTTGTACATGAACCTGATAATGTGCTTGCTCCAGACTTATCTGTTTATTTTATTCAAAAGTTAAATAATGTTTGTAAATTGCAACTCAAAATTCCTCAGATAAAACAAAAAGATATTCAGATTAAGTTGTTTTAATGAATATCATAAGATATAAGATTTATTTAAGATGATTTCTTTGAAGTTAGGTGGCGTTCCCGAACATTTCAATCTCCCTTGGCGATTAGCGATTGAAGAAGGTGTTTTCAAAAATCAAAACATTGATTTACAATGGATTGATCATGCAGGCGGTACTGGTTCTATGACCAAAGCTCTGCGTGAAGGCGAATTAGATATGGCTATTTGCCTCACAGAAGGTATTGTAGCTGATATAGCAAAAGGCAATGGTGCTAAAATTATAAAAGTTTATGTAAAATCTCCTCTTACTTGGGGTATTTATGTAAATGCCAACAGTTCTTTCCAAGGGATTGAAGAATTGGAGGGGAAATTTTTTGGTATCAGCCGATTTGGATCAGGTTCACACCTCATGGCTTATGTAAAAGGGCGAGATTTAAATTGGAATACAAAAAAAATGCAATTTGTGTTGCTTAAAAACTTAGATGGTATCAGAGAAGGGCTTAAAAGTAATCTTGCTGATACATTTATGTGGGAACAAGTGATGACACAGCCTTATGTAGATAATGGTGAATTAAAACAAATTGGACAATGCATCACACCTTGGTCTTGTTTTGTGTTGGCAGTAAGAACAGATGTTCTTGAAAAGCATGAGTTTGTTATTAAAACAATTTGCCAAACACTTAATTATTATGTAAAAGGGTTTAAGCAACGTCCACAAATCATCCATATCTTGGCTGATAGATATAACATAGATTTAGAAGACACTGCTCACTGGTTACATCAAACTATTTGGGATGAAACCAATGAAATCCCTGAAACCATGATACAAAAAGTACAAGATACCTTGCAGGAATTGGAAATTATACCAAATACAAAAAACTATCAGGATTTAGTTCATATTTTATGATAAGATTTTTGATTTTTCTTTTTGTTTGTTTTTTCATAAGCAATTGTAAACCAAAAGAATGCTTCAAAGAAACAGGCTCAGTACAAAAAATAAAAAAAGAGATTGGATATTTTAAAAGTGTATGGGCAGAAGATAATATTAGTGTAGAATTGGTTGAAGGAAATGAAATATTTTTAGAGGCAGGAGAAAAACTAATAAATGGTATAGACTTCAAACTCAGAGAAGATAGCACCTTGATTATCAGCAATAAAAATTCTTGTAGTTGGTTGAGGAGTTATGATATTCCTGTAAAAGTGTATGTAGGAATCAATAATATAAGTTATATTAATTGGCGAAGTTATGGAAATTTGACTAGTGAAGAAAATCTACGTTTTGGATATTTACAATTAGATATTTTTGACGTAAATCCCAAAATAAATCTGAATATCAATGCCATTGGTTTGTTTTTGTATTACAACTTGGGAGCTGATATTACTCTTGAAGGTACAAGTAGTGAACTTTCCATTTTTACAAGAGGTTATGGCAAGGTTGATGCCTCTAATTTAGCTACTCATTCAGCAAGAATTATACATCAAGGCCAAAATAATATCTTGGTTCAACCTCTTGAAGTTTTGGATGTATTGATAGAAAGTTCTGGAAATGTGGTATATACAAAAGAACCCAAAGAAAAAAAGATTACGATTAAGGGTTCTGGAAAAATTATTAAACAATAAAATCGTTCATTTATAAACATTATCAGATAATTATGTCAAAATTTGCTTGGGAAGCCATTAAAGAATTCAGAGACATTAAATTTGAGTTTTTTGAAGGTATAGGAAAAATTACTATCAATCGCCCTCGTTATCGTAACGCATTTCGTCCCGAAACGGTTATGGAGATGATTGAAGCTGTTGATTATTGTAGATACAGCGATAAAATTAATGTAGTTGTTCTTACAGGAGAAGGCGATAAAGCCTTTTGTAGTGGTGGCGACCAAAATGTAAAAGGTACAGGTGGATATATTGGAGAGGATGGCGTACCTCGTCTGAATGTGTTGGATTTACAGAAAAAAATCCGTTCCTTACCCAAACCTGTGATTGCAATGGTCAATGGTTATGCCATTGGTGGTGGGCATGTGTTGCATGTTGTTTGCGATTTGAGTATTGCTTCTGACAATGCTATTTTCGGACAAACAGGTCCTAAAGTGGGCAGTTTTGATGGAGGCTTTGGTTCTTCGTATCTGGCTCGTGTGGTAGGGCAGAAAAAAGCTCGTGAAATCTGGTTTTTGTGCAGACAATACAGTGCAGAGCAAGCCTTAGAAATGGGTCTTGTCAATACTGTTGTACCCTTCGATAAATTGGAAGAAGAAACTGTACAATGGTGTAGAGAAATCCAAGAATTGAGCCCTCTTGCATTGCGTATGATAAAAGTGGGTTTGAATGCAGAATTAGACGGACAAGCTGGTATTCAGGAACTTGCAGGAAATGCTACACTTTTATATTACTTGACCGAAGAAGCTCAAGAAGGTAAAAAAGCATTCTTAGAAAAAAGAAAGCCTGACTTCCAAAAATATCCAAAATTCCCTTAGTAGATAAGAGAATTTTATTCATAAATTCAAAAAAAATACAAAAAACAACTGTATTTTTTTTGAATTTATTATATTTGTAACAGAACTTTATCCAAACAATCATCAATACCATGACAAGTGAACAGAAAAAAGCCTTATTGTTGCTCAAAGCTGTTATTTTCAATTATCACGGTTTAGATGATGAAGAGAGAAAAATCTTAGAGAAAACAGCCAAAGAAATAGATGGTTATGAAGAGCTTGAATGGGTAAACGATTTCATTGCTCAAGACCATTTTAGTTCTTTTGAAAGGGCAAGAGGTTTCTTCAACAATACCATCCAAACACTTGATAATCAAACTCGTCTTTCTTTTTTGGTACAGGCATGGGATGCCAATAGGGTCAAAGGTTATGTAAGCGAAATAGAAGCAACATCTTTGCTCAAATTATCAAAAGACTGGCATATCCAAAAAGAGTTTGTTTCTTTTGTAAGAAATCGCCCAAACTGATTTTATAAAAAATTTGATGTGCCATTTTTTTTGTGTACCTATAGGGACTGCTCACCAAAATAGTCTATATTGTACATATGGCACATCATTATACATATCAACTCTATTCTCATAAAATTGTTTCTTAAGTTTGAGATTGGATGAAATTTTAAAGATTATAATAATCATTAAAATTCTAATTATTGTTATCTCTTACAAATAAATTTCTTTTTTGATTCGTTTTCCTGACCTAGCTAAGTTTGTGGTTGGTAATATACCAATCACAAGAGGAAATAATTGAAAGCTATTTTTTACGTTTCTTCCTATTTTTATTAAACTCCTCATCCTTAATTACCTGATAAGGTGAAAGTATTCTATCTGACAACTCTCTAATTTGATTGCTACCCACACCTCTAAAATTGACGTCATCTAGAAATAAAGCTTTATAATTAGAGACTTCTGATGGAGAAGGTTTTGGTAAATTCCTATTCATTACTGTTTCTAAAATAAAAAAGCCGTATTGTTGTGTGGTATCAGAAATAAATAGCCTTTTACCTTGATAACCTGCATTTTTATTTTCATAGAGTAAATACAATTTTCCTATTTGTTTAGGTTTATTCCAAAGTCCTAAATTAATAATCTCATAATAGGCACGTGGAATAGAATCCAAATTTTGGTAAACGATTTTATCAGTTTCTTCTGTATTTCCAGTAAAATCACGCATTCGACGAGGTAAAAAATATGGATATTTTGCTTTATTATATTTAGCAAGTCTTCTTTCTTGTTCATCATATCTAATAGAGTCTTCATTATATTTTCTATCAAAATTGCTTTCCAATATCTTCATCTCTTCTGATATTTTTTCTTGGAAAATTGTTTTTATTTTTTGATAGCAATTCTCATAGATATATAAATTAAATTGAATACTTTTTGAATCATAAATACCCAAATATACACCAGAAATCTCTCCCTTATCGAACATATACCTGATTGAGTCAGAAAAATTTCTTTCGCTTTTGTGATGAATCTTACAACTCATCAGAAATACAAATATAATATACAGCCATCTCATAAGCCTATTGCATAATTAGTAAATATCAAATGACCTCTGGTGTGAGTTTGCAACTCGCATATCTTATTTTTTAGCTTGGTATGAGCTAATAGACCTCATGAACTCTTCATTTTTCACTTTAGTTGTAGGGTCTTTTATTTCTTCATCTGTAATAATGCGATAGGGTACCTCTACTACGTCTTTGTAAATACCATAAAAGCATTCAGGTTTATGTTCTTTTTCTACACAAAAACTATCAAGAGAAGAATTAACTAATTTACTTACCAAAACGCCTTCTAAATTGCTTTTATATGATATAAAATTTTGCTTAGCTATTTGAAAATAAAAACCATTGCTTGTTGTATCAGAAGTATAAATAACTCTTTCTCCATTTTCAAAATTTAGCTTAGAAAAATATAACTTACCTAATTTTTTAGGTTTGAAAGCTGCTGATAAATTTATTATTTCATAATATATAACGCTTTTAGATTCTTTTGTTTTTTTATAATAGTCCTCACCTTTGGTAGAATATCTTGCTGACCACCAATCTTCATAGTTCTCATATCTTATGTAGTGGCAAATGGTTAGTAAAAAATATGAACTATGATATGTACCTGCTATCTCGTAATTGCTTCCAAGATACATTCCATCATATTTAGCAGAATCTAAACTTACTGTTTTAATTTCTTCATTTTTTGCTTTATCACATCCCCATAATAAAAGCAGTGAAAAATATAACAATTTCATATCACTATTGCAGAATTAGGTGAAATTACACTTAGATATTCATATTTAGTGGAATTTTTAAGTATTTCTGTCCTAAGTTTTGTTTTAAGTGTGTCTGCTCTTTTGCCTTTGTTGGTGAAGAAGACCAACGAAAATAAACAATTCCTTGTTGGTGTTGCGTGCTAAAACACTAATAAGAGCTAAAAAAGCTCGCACCAGCATTTATTTTATTTTTTTACTTCTTCATCTAAAATAATTCGATAAACAGAGTTTGAAATTTTAGAATATTCGCTATGACACAATTCATTTGCCTTATGTTCAGTACTTGTGATTTTTAAGGATTTTAAAGTTTTTTTTGGAATATAGCCTGATGGCATAAAAACAGGATGGGTTTGTACAACAAACCATCCAAATTTAGAAGTTGTATCAGAAATGTAAATATCTCCACCACCTATTGCATTTTTTTCTTGTGTACCAATTGAGTATAAACGTCCAATGGTTTTATGTTTTTGCCAACTCTTTTTATCCGTAATTTCATAATAAACTACTTGCCGATTTTTCTTGTTCAAGTTATACTCTATAAGGTTACCATTACTATCTTCTTTTGGAATAATACCTTTTTTGGTCAAAGAGTCTATATGTGTCTTTTCAATAGATAACTTTGGGTAATCAATATTTCTTGAATAAAAGCATAAATTTAATATGAAACGTTCTCCTTCATACATTCCAGAGGGATTGAATGCTCCTTTTTTTATATGATATTTAGAACTGTCTTGTACAATAATTTTAATATGGTTATGAGATATTTTTGTATCCTCTTCATGGGTACAAGCAAGAAAAACTAAGAAAACAAAACAACACAACTTTTTCATAAACCTATGGCACAGTTTGGATAAATGAGGTATTTATCAGTATTATTTGCATCATCAATCATGCCAGCCATGGCAGTTAAATTGGAGATATCTTTTGCCTTCGTTGGTGAAGAACACCAACGAAAATAAACAATTCCTTGTTGGTGTCGCTGTGCTAAAACACCAACAAGGGCTAAAAACCTTTACTCATGAGAGTTGGGTTGTCTAATATGTTATAAGCAACTATTGTTAAATGGATACTTAATTTGCTTTCCTTTATATATTTTTGAAGACTTTTTTCAAATATCAAAACCTGCTCTTTAAGATTATTTGAAGTTTGATAAAATGTAATTACTATGGAATTATAATTGTTTTCTTCAATGGTTAAAGTGCTTTTAATAGTTGTTTCTAATACATTGTTTACCAATATTTGAGCAAAAAAAGCTATCCATTTATCTTTATAAGAAAAATTAATATCATATTCTTTTTCTAAAAAATGATAGATTTGGTAATCTTGTAATTGATTATTTAATGCGAATAAACATAGAATAATATCTGAATTATTTGGGTTTTCATAGCTTACTATATAATCATATTCTATACATAATTTACCATTAACATATTCTAAATCATTTTCCATATCTTGACCCAGAATTAAAGCCTGTTCTAATTCTAATTCCTTAGCTTTTTTATCAAATACAAAATAAATCGTAAAATCCATATTTTCATGATGGGCATTTTCCAATAAAAAAATAGATTTCATGTTTTTGGAAATATTGCCAAAAGTACTCCATATAAAACTTCTAGTTATTCTTAATATTTTGTCTTGTTTATTCATCAACCAATTAAATTAAGAAGTTATATTTTACTCAATACTACTATAAGACTAGTTCATATAGTGTATAATTAACTAAAACTATACCTGCTCGTGTGAGTTTGCAATTCATACCTCTTTTTGTGTGAAATCCACCTCCATTTTTTTCTTTTTTTGTGCAACTTTTCACAATATACTGTGTCTTTTATACAAAAACCTATATATAAAACGTTTTAACTCTTTATTTTCATTATTACTTCAGACAACTTTTGCTATGATACGCACAACTTTACTCATTATTTTTTGTTGTAGTTTTTCTTTATTGGGGCTTGCTCAAGGAAAAATTACAGGACAAATCAAAGACACCAAAGGGCAAAATGTAGGCTTTGCCACCATTATTTTACAAGACAAAACCACTCAAAAAGTTGTACAAGGCAACACAACAAATGAAGAAGGTAAATTTACACTTGAGAATGTTCCCAATGGTTTTTACAAACTCACAGCTCGATTTGTAGGTTACACTGATAAAATCGTTGATTCTCTTACTATTTCTGATACTCAGAAAGAAATTACTCTCTCCAATATTACTCTCAAAGATGATTCAGAAATCAAAGGTATTGAAGTCGTTGGACAAAAAGATTTGCTTGAGGAACTTCCAGATAGAATAGTCTATAATGCTGAAAAAGACTTAACCAACGCAGGTGGTACAGCTGCCGATGTACTTCGTAAAGCTCCAATGGTATCTGTAGATTTGGATAACAATGTTCAAATCAGAGGTAACTCTAATGTAAAAATATTGGTAAATGGGAAACCCTCTGCTATGATGGCAAACAATGTAGGTGAAGCCTTGAGGCAGTTTCCTGCTGACATGATTAAAAAAGTAGAAGTAATTACCAATCCATCAGCCAAATATGAAGCAGAAGGCACAGCAGGTATTATCAATATCATTACCAAAAAGAAAACATTAGAGGGAGTAAATGGTAGCATATTTTCGGCTGCTGGCACAAGAAACAGCAATTTGTTTACAAATTTAAACATCAAAAGAAAAAAAATAGGGACATCTTTATCTTTTGGTGGTGGGGCTTGGTATGCTCCTTTTCGTAGTGAAACAAATAGAGATAATCTCCTGCCAAATTTATCTTTTTTGAATCAGGATAATGATGGTAATAATCTTGGTTTTTGGGGGAATGGAAATTGGAATACAGAGTTCGATTTGAGTAGTAAACATGCTTTCAGTACGAATGTTCGTTTTTCAAGAGGTGGGTACATGAGTAACTCTATTTTATCTACCAATTTTGCAGACCAAAATTTAAACCCTTTACAACAATTTGCTAGAGATACAGACCAAACCTATAACAATGGCAATACAGATGTTACGGCTGACTATACTCGTATTTTCAAAGATTCTCGTAAAGATTGGAGTGTCATTGCTCAATACAGTAGAGGTATCAATAACAATCGTTATGAGCTTTTACAAAATCCTGCCAATAGCACCATTGTAGATTATCAAGAAAGAAATAGAAATGAAGCAATCAATCAGGAGTGGTCTTTCCAAACAGATTTTACTCAACCTTTGGATAGTTCGAAGACTTTAGAATTAGGAGCAAGAGCTACACTAAGAAATGTCAATAGTGATTTTCGTTTAGATTTATTCGATTTCAATGAAAACAATTATATAAATCAGCCTAATCTTTCTAACATTTTTGAATACCAACAAAATGTAATGGCAGGCTACACTGTATTCTCTTGGAATACCAAAAAGAAACTGGGTATCAAAGCTGGGTTACGCTACGAAATGACTGACATTAATGGAGATTTTAAATCTTCTGACACAACTATTAATCAGAACTATGATAATCTTATTCCCAGTTTAGCTATTTCAAAAAGTTTCGATAAAATAGGGCAATTCAAGATTAGTTATAGTAGAAGAATACAAAGACCATTTATATTCTATCTGAATCCGTATGTGAATTTTGTAGATAACAAAAATATTTCTTTTGGTAATCCGAATTTAAGACCTGAACTGACCAACAATTTTGAATTGGGTTATAGTGTTTTCAAAAAAAATACATCATTCAATACTACATTATATTGGAGAAACACCAATGATGTTATAAGTTCTATTAGAAGCGTAGATGCCAATGGTATTTCTTCTACTACCTTCGATAATTTTGCAACCAACAATAGTTATGGTGTGAGTGTATTTGGAGGATTTCAGTTCTTGAAAAATGGACGTATCAATAGTAATTTAAACGTCTATTATGTGAATTTAAACAATCAAAATGAAGGTTGGATGTATAATGGCAATGTAAATATTTCTTATAAATTCAATAAAAACTTCAGTTTACAATCATTTAGCATTATCAATTCTCCTCGTGTTGAATTACAAGGTATCAGTGGAACATGGTTCTATTACAATTTAGGTTTAAGAAGAGCTTTATTCAAGGAAAAAGGTGGTATTACATTGGGTTTGGATAATCCTTTTGCTAATGCTATGGTGATTCGTTCTAAATTCAATACAGATTCCTTCCAATCGAATAGTACTGTTTATCAGTATAATAGAGGTATCAGAGTGAGTTTTAATTACAATTTTGGTAAAATACAAAATGAACAAAGAAAACCTCGTAAAAAGAAAACCCTTAATAATGACGATATTAAGCAAGGAGAAGATGGTAATGGAGGGCAGAAATAAAGAAAAAGGCGAGATTTAAGTCTCGCCTTTTTCTTTTATGAGTTTTGTGTTTGAAGTGTTGCAACTAACAAACGCTCTTTTCCTGTTTCAAAAATTTTGTTTTGTATTTGTACAGTAAACTGCATTCCATTCTTAGAAAAAGCTCGAACTTGTTTTAACTCTTTGACTGTAGTATTCTCTCCTCCTCTACGTGTTTTGTTGGCTGCAAAATCTGTTCTAATTTCATCAGGTGACATTTCTAAAAGGGTTCTGATACTTGTATCACTCAATTCACCATAATCATAATTAAATAATGTTTCTGTTTGTTTATTTACAAATCTTATAATTCCTTTTTCATCATAAACCAAAATAGGACTCAGAATATTATCAAGAATTTGTTTCATTTTAAACAACTCTTTTTCAGCAACATCCAAGTTTTTAGAAAGTTCTTCTTGCCCAATAACCAAAGTTTCAGCATTTAATCTCAACATCTCTTCTTGTTCTTTGATAGATTCTGTTTTGGAACGCATATCTAAAAGTAACAAACGAGTTGCATCATTAGAAAAGGCAGACATAATGGTTGAAGCCGTTACTTCTGCAATGTTTTTAAGAAACTCTATATGATGTGGCTGGAAATCATCAAAACTTGCAAGTTCAATTACTCCTATAGCCTCCTCATTATATCGTAATGGTACTATCAACAAACTTTTAGGCTGTAAATTACCCAAACCAGAACTAATCATCATATAGTCTTGTGGAATTTGCTTGATATGCACAATTCCACCTTCTAAAAATGACTGCCCTAACAAACCTTCCCCTAATTTTATCTTCTTTTGCAAACTTTTTTGTTTATTATAGGCATATGTTCCTTTCAGCTCCAAAAATTGTTCCTTATCATTTTTATTCAAAATGAATATACCTCCTTGATTAACCTTCAAATACTTGACACATTCTGAGATAATTTCAGAACATAATATCTCTATATTATCATTATTTCTACGTAAAATTTCCGAAAACTTAGCAAGACCTGCTGTAGCCCAAGCTCTTAGTTGCTCTTGTTCATATACAAGTTTCAAACTATTTTTCATATCTTCAAGAGATGTACCCAATGAACCTTTGCCTTCAAATACCAAGATTTCAGAGTCAAAACGACCATTACCTACATCCAATGCGAATGTTTCTATTTCCTGCAAGTTTACGATTAAATCGTTTGTTGATTTCACCATTGTGTTCAATTCATCACCCGATTCTTCTAATTTGGGAGGGATATCCCCTTTTGCAAGTAATTTTAGAGCATCTCTCATACGGCGAATCCTTCGTAAAATATCCAAAATAAGTAGTGAACCAATGGTTGCTGCAATGGCAACAGCAATGAAAAATTCAAAAAATATAATCCAAGGCTTATACTCTTCTAATTCTTGATAGGCTGTATCATAATCCTGTTCAAGGTTGTCTTGCAGATTGATGATATCCGTAGTTGTCTTTTTAATATCTGTAACAATAGATGCAATATCAGATTGAAGCGTTTTTTGTAGTCTTTGTGTTACATTATCAATCCCAACTATTTGCTTTCTTTTTGAATAAATGTTTCTTAATTGATTAATTTCTCTTTTTAAGTTATTGATTTGATTCTCAGTTTTAGAGTATAAAACAACCAAAGTATTATTATTTGATTTTTCTGAATAAGTTTGTAACTCATTCATATCAGCTTTAAGATTTTCCATCAAAATATCATATTCTTCCAAGAAACTTTCATCATTGAATAGAAAAGCTTTTTCGAGAGTTACAATTCCTGCATCAACTTTATCCGTAATTTCCGCTGCATAAAATCGAATGGGAGCAATTTTTTCAATAACAGCATTTCGATTTTCAACCATTCTACTCCACTGATAATTAGCCCCTTGAATCAAAATAAATGAAATAAGAGCCATTGAAAGAAAGCCTCCTGTCAGCCTTCCTTGAATAGTGGTAAAATCTACCCTAAAATAATACAATATCCTTTTAAGAATATTCTTGTTCTTCTTTTGAACCTCACTCATAAACTCAAATTGATACTAATGCAAATTTATTTCCCTGTATAGTTTGGTTTTCTTTTTTGTAAAAAGGCTTGAACACCTTCAGCAAAATCTTCTGTTTTAAAATTAACTCCTTGATTATCAGCTTCCAATTCTAATGTTTTTTCTAAAGTCCCCTCAAAACCCTCCTTAAGATTAGCTTTGGTATTTTTGATAGCAATGAAAGGTCCTGTTGCTAAACGTTCACTAATTTCATCTACTACTTTATCCAACATTTCTTCTGTGCATACTCTATTGATAAGGCGAAGGTTATATGCATCTTCTGCACTAAAAATACTAGCCAAACTCATCAGTTCAAATGCCTTGTAATATCCTATACGTCTTGAAAGGAAAAAAGCTCCACCTCCATCACTTGATAAGGCTATATTCGTAAATATTTGGCTGAAACGTGTATCTTCAGCTGCAAAAAGCATATCACAAGCCAGTGCCATATTAAACCCTAAACCTACACAAACACCTCTGATTTTTGCAATAATAGGAATATTGGTATTATGCATCGCCAAAATAAGAGGATTTACACATTCTTTTAAATACTTTGTAACACCCGACATCAGCTCAGCTCCTCCTGCTACCAAATCAGCTCCACTACAAAAATCTTTTCCTTCTCCTGTAAGCACTATGACTTTTGTGCCATCTGTTTCACTTTCTGTAATTGCTTGGTGTATATCCAATACCATTTGTTTGGTAAGGGCATTTTTTCGAGTTGTGTTATTAAGGCTTATTGTTTTTATAGATTCGTGTTTACTTACAATTACTAAATCGGACATATTTTTTAAAATTTTGTTTGGCTACAATTTAATCATAGAAATTGGTTTTCTTATGATTTGCTTGCTAAAATATTAGTTTTTTAGCGATTTTCTATCTATGATTTTATTTATTTAATAACATCTCTACACAATCTTGTGCAGTTTGTACAGCACCTTCCATAAAACCTTGCCATTCTCCAATATATTCTCCAGCAAACAATACATTTTCAAAAGGTTGAGTTAAAATACTTTTCATACCAAACCATTGATGGATATTGTAAATAGCATATGCTCCTTGTGTATATATATCTCCTCCCCAATAATAGGAAACAGCTTGCTCAAATAAATGTTGTTTATCACCAAAAACAGGCATTAAAGCATCTAATACATATTTTGCTTGTTGGGTTTTATTCATTTGACTCAGAAGAAATGCTTTATCACCAATAGCATAAGAAGTTAGTATGCCTTTTTCATGAGTTTGTTGTTGGCTTGTGTGAAAAATAAAATGAGATAAACTATCTGTATTCATAGCAAAATCCTCTCTACCCCAAAATCTTTCTTTAAATAACAACTGTATTTTTATGATACGAGAATACAGTAGTTGCCTGATAGCTTCTTTTTTTAATGGTGGTAAATGTGGTTGCCAGTCTATTTTAGAAAATGCAAATGTTGGAAGTGTACAAATCACTTTATCTCCTTCAAATATGGTTTTGTCTTCACAAACTACTTTTACTTTTTTATCTTGAATAATGGCATTTACTTTTTTATTTAGTAAAATATTTTCTTTACCAATTTTTTCAGATAACGCATTGATAATTTGAGAGTTTCCTCCTATCATCTGGTAATCCATTTCATTGTAATCACTTGATTCTGCATACTCTGAAAGGGCTGCATAAGCAGAAACTTGCCTAATGCTTTCACCAAAATCCGTACTATCATTTAATTCTCTCATCAGTAATGCGTCTTCAGGAATACCATTTTCCATCAAAAAACGCCACCAGCTAATGGAATCTATCTTCTTTTGTTCTTTTAGAGATAAATTTTTAAAATCTTTAAATATTTGAGCTATTTTCTCTTCCCATACTTTATCCATCTTAACTTTATCAAAACGGATATGTTGGTTTTGAAGTAACATATCAATATTGTATTGATGTTTAACCGTTTTTACATTTAACTCTTCACACAATTTTATTAGTTGTTTATGAGATTTCCCTATCCACTCTGCCCCTAATTCAGCATATAAATTTGGTATCTCTGGAAAAGAATAGCTAAAAACTCTTCCTCCTATTCTACTACGAGCCTCCAAAACAATTACTTTAAAGCCTTTCTGCGAAAGTCTATAGGCAGCTGTTAGTCCCGCAATACCCGCTCCTAAAATTAAAATAGTATCTCCTTTTTTAAGAGTATTTATTTGGGCATTGGCCAATGATGTGCTTAAAAGACTGCCCAGAGTTGCAAGTCCTGTCTTTTTTAAAAAATCTCTACGTTGCATAAGAAGTAAGAGGTTTGAGGTTTTTTAAGCAAAACAAATATTAATCCAAAGCCATAATAATTGATACCAAATTGAAAATCAGATAAATAGAACCCAATATCCAAGCGACCAATCTATCTGTATTACTGGATAATTTGTCTTGTCCGTCATCATCTTGGCGAAGCGAAAGTGCTGAGAATGCAATGATTACAAAAATCATGATGAATGTTAAGCCATGTAGAGTATCAACAATTGTAAGAGTAGATGTTTCTGGTAAATAACTATCTATTACATATTTATTACCTACTGCTGCAAACAAACCACCCACAGGCAATCCAAAACGAGGTTCAGCATGGCTTGGGTCAATGAAAAATGTTACAAAAGATATTGCAAATGCCACATACATACCTAAAAAAAGTTTGAAAAAAAGTCCCCAAGCATCCCGTTCTATAGTAATATCTACTAAAAACTGAGAATAGTAGGATTCTGGCTTTTTTTGTGTATTATCTCCAAAAGCTGTGTTGTAATGCCCTATTCCATTTGTTATTTTAAAACTTGTTATTTTCCACCCATCTACTTCTAATTTCGGATCATACGATTTTCCTAAAGTATCAGGAATAAAAATTAAATCTTTGGTTGTAAATTGTGGGTTTTCTACTTTAATTCTAAGTTTTTGTTTGTCAAATGGAAAATTGTGAAGTTCCCATCTTTGTTTCATCACTGATTTTATTTTGAGTTGTAACCAACCTTTTCCATTAAGACTATCAGCTATGATATTATCTATCTTATAATCTTTTGCATCAGGTAGTTCCACAGCATCTGTGGGCTTTTCTATAGGTCTTTTATGAATCATCCAAAGCCAAAAACGAGCGGTGTATTGTTCTTCAATAAAGTCTAAATCATGTAAACTAATAATATAACATCCAATTTTTACTGTGTCTGTTTGAGCTATAAGCCCCTGACCAAAAAATGTAAAGAAAAATAAAAAGATTAGTTTTTTCATGCTGAATTGATATCTATGAATTACTACAAATGTGTGAAATTTCTAATACAAACTCAATTGAAATATGTTTTTTTTAATTACATACTACATATAAATTTTACGGACTAAGTACCTTTATTTGCTCATAAAGTGTTTTATTAACTAACAATTTAAATAAAACTTTTATGAAAAACATTGTTATTGAAATTAAATGGGCTATTATTTTTATAATAATGACCTTCTTGTGGATGTTGCTTGAAAAAACAATTGGCTTACACGATGTAAATATAGAAAAACACCCTATTTACACTAATTTTATTGCTATTCCAGCTATTGCTATTTATGTGTTTGCCTTGCTAGATAAACGTAAAAATGTTTATGAAGGTTATATGACTTACAAACAAGGTGTTATTTCAGGTTTGATAATCACACTCATTGTTACAATATGTACTCCTCTATCACAATATATTATTTTGACATTCATCACTCCAGATTTTTTTACAAACGCTATCAATTTTACTGTTAAAAACAAAAAAATGACTTTAACAGAAGCCCAAGATTTCTTTAATTTGAAAAATTATATAATTCAAGGAACTATTGGAGCTCCTATTATGGGTATTTTGACAACTCTTATTGTTGCTATCACTACAAAAAAATCTAAAGACAATTAATTATGGGGAAAAGATCATTTCTTTATAGTGCAAATCAAAGTTTTACAAAATTAAGAGATTTGTCAGAGTGCAAAAACTCTATTCCGTTTTTTTATAAAATCATTTTAGGGGTAGATGCAGAAATCTGTAAATCTCAATTATGGGAAAACTATGCTCATCCAATAGCTATCAAAGGAGATTTCATAAAAGGCTTACAATTTTTCTATGATTTATTGGATTATTTTAAAACCCAAAAACAAATACCTCAAGAATTATTAGAAAAATCATTATCAGATACTAAAAAGTTTTTTGAAGAAAATCCTGACAGGATAAGTGATTATTTCTTTTTGGAAGCTGGTGAGATTTTTGACAATGGTGAAGGGGATATTTACACTCAAAATAGAGACCTTTGGGATGACATAATCTATGTTCATAAAAGTCTTAAAGAGCTCTTAATTAAGAAACCCTTAAATATGTTTGAAAATCCCATACATTCATGGTTTTACGATATAAAAGATAATCCCGAAGAGCATTTAATTGTAAACTGGAAAAGTGCTACTTTTTATTCTTTTAATAATACTTAAAGTATGGATTATTGAATATTTAAAAAGCAAGGATAATATATATTTCCTTGCTTTTTTTTTATTTTTTTAATAGCTTTTGAATCCGATCACACCTTATATGTTTTTTCGCCTATTTGCTGTATTTATTTTACTTCACAATATTTTGCCTTCTAAAGCTCAATCTGTTTTAGATAGCCTTCTCTTTGATTTGTATAAAACAGAAGATGCTCACAGTTTAATTAAATTGGAGAAAATATTTGAACTCCAAAATCTGAAACGAGTAGTAAATCATGCAAATGATGACACCTGTCGAAGAAGAATGATAACATATCTTGAAAAAGAAGCCATCAAAACAAAATCTCCTTTTTTCAAAAGTATTATTTATAGCAAATTAAGTGAAGTAAATACCCTTGTTGATAAAAGCTCTCCTTTAGGAATTAAAAGTTTAAAAAATGCAGAAAAATATCTGTTTAAGGGTGATAATACTGTTGCTTTATTTTATTTCCGAATGAAAAAATCGGCTTATTTTCTACAAGCCAATAAATATGATTCAGCTTTGTATTTTGCAACCAAAGCTCTTGAAATCAGTAAGCAAGTGTCTCATGATAGTCTTTCCAATTCTGCTAACTATTTTATTGGAAGTGTTTATTATCGAGGCAGACTATATGCCAAATCAAGAGAATATTTTTTGTTAGGCATCAAAACTGACGGAAAGGATTTGAGAAGACACTTAACGATTACCAACACGATAGGTGTGTCTTATCGTAATGAAGAAAAACACGATTCAGCCCGATTTTACTTCAAAAAAGTAATTGAGAGGGCTATTTTTTATAAAGATACAGCTTGGATAAGTATTGCAAATGGTAATATAGGAAGCACTTATCTTCTTGAAAAACAATATGAAAAGGCTATTCCTTATATGCTTATCAATTTGTCTTTAGCCACAAGGAATCACAAAAATACTCGTTTAGATGGTAATACCATCAATGTTGTAGTGGGCATTGCAAAAGCTTATTTGGGATTAAATGATTTAAAAAATGCTAAGATTTATAAAGATAGTGCCACAAACAATATACCTCATGATAGAGGTCGAAATAAAAGACTAGCAAGAAATTATTATGAAATGTGTGGTTTATATTATCAACAGCTTGGTGATTATAAAGAAGCTTTTGCTTACTCAGAAAGGTTTCATCATTTAAAAGATAGCCTTGAATTGGCAGAAGAAAATCAAAGGGCAAGTGAAATTCAAAATCAGATAGAGATAGATAAACACATTGAAAAGGAACAAGCTCAATTTCTTGAAAATGAGCAAAAAAACAAATTGATTATCAGTTTTATTGTAATTCTGATCTTGAGCTTTTTCTTAATTTATTTTCTATGGAAAAGTAATAAAACCCGAATGCAGAATAATAGAAGATTAGCCAGTCAAAAAGAAGAAATTTCTGCTCAAGCAGAAGAATTAAGAGCTATCAATCATAGGTTAGTGGAGTTAGACGAGTTCAAACAAAACATGACCAGCATGATTATTCACGATTTAAAAAACCCACTCAATGCTCTTTTAAATATTTCACCACAAAAAATGCTTAATTATACAGAACAAATACGAAGTTATGCTCAACAAATGCAACGTTTGGTCCTTAATATTTTAGATGTACAAAAATTTGAAGAAGCTCAAATTTCTTTGGATAAACGGACTATCCATATTACAAATATTGTTGAAAATGCCTTGAATCAAACACACTTCTTAATATCACAGAAAAATATTGTTATCAAAAAAGATATTCAAAAAGATTTGTATGTCTATGCTGACCAAGAAATGTTGGAAAGAGTATTTGTCAATTTATTAACAAATGCCATCAAATATTCCTCTTTCAATCAAGAAGTACAAATCAAAGTCAATAAAAATCATGAACAAGTTTTTTGTAGTGTAAAAGACTTTGGGATTGGCATCCCTGAAGAAAAACTTCATTTGGTTTTTAATAAGTTTGTGCAAATGGAAGCTCGTTCCTCTATTGGTATGCGTTCTACAGGTTTAGGGCTTACTTATTGCAAAATGGCTATTGAGGCTCATCATGGAATTATAGGTGTTAGCTCTCAGCAAGGACAAGGCTCAGAGTTTTGGTTTAAAATACCTCTTACAACATCTGATAGTCAAAGCATTGGAGAAAAAACTCAAGAAAATTTTGTTTTGCATAAAGATTCTTTAGAACTTTCGCATGAAGATAAATTATTATTAGAGCCTTTTTTCTCTGCTTTACAAAAGTTAGAAGTATATTATGTATCCGATTTAGAAAATCTTTTACAAAGTATCTCTTTTTTAGATGATAATGAACGGCTTCAGCATTGGCACAATCGATTAAGAAATGCTATTTTTACTATGAATCAGCCTCTGTATTTACAGATTGTAAAGGAAATAAATTCTTAAAATATGATTACACTGAAAGATAAGCCTACATTGTTAATAGCTGATGATCAACCTGATAATTTAAGAGCTATTATTGAGATTCTGCAAAAATCATCCTTACAATTTGAATTCATCAATGTTCCTAATGGAAAAGTACTTGTAGATATTGCTATTAAGAAACAACCCGATTTAATTATTACAGATTGGGAAATGCCTGAAATGAATGGTTTAGAAGCCATTTCCGAATTAAAACAACACCCTGATACACAAGATATTCCTATAATTATTTGTACGGGAATAATGATTACTCCCAACGACTTAAAAGTTGCTTTGGAAGCTGGTGCTGCTGATTATATCAAAAAACCTATTGAACCCATTGAACTTTTGGCAAGAGTACAATCTATGCTTACTCTTTCAGCCTCTTACAGAAAAATTAAAGAACAAAAAGAAGAGCTTGAAACACTCAATATACTCAAAAACAGAATTTTGTCTGTAGTTTCTCATGATACTCGTAGTCCATTAAATTCTCTTAAAGGAACTCTTTTTCTTCTTGAAAATGATGCTTTAACACAAGAAGAAATGAAAGATACTGTTGGAAAGATTATCATCCAATCAGAACAAGTCAATAACTTTTTAGATAATCTTTTACATTGGGCAAAAAATCAGTTTGAACAACCAAAACCCAATGTCTCTAGTTTTAATATACAAGAAGTTCTACTACCAACCATAGAACTATTAAAACCTATTGCTTTTGCAAAAAAAATTACGATACTACACAATAACATTCAAGATTTAACTATTAAGGCTGATAAAGAAATGCTCAAAACAGTTATTCGTAACCTAATTTCCAATGCGATTAAATTTTGTTCCACAAATGACTCCATAGAAATTAAAACACTCACAAATAATAACCAAGTTACTGTTTTCTGTAATGATACAGGCATAGGTATTAGTCAAGAGAATCTTGAGAAAATTTTTGAAGAAGGACAACTCAGTACAAAAGGAACAAACAATGAACTGGGAACTGGTTTGGGCTTATTACTTTGTAAATCGTTTGTGGAAGCCAATGGAGGAAATATTGGTGTAACTAGTCAAGAAAACAAAGGTAGTTCTTTTTGGTTTACAATTCCTCTACCTAAAAACTAATTCATTTTGTCTTTTATTTGTATGTACTCAAAAAAAATTCTTAGCCTTTTATTCTTATTAATATTTGTTCAAAACTCTTTTGCTCAAAATATCAGACAGAAAATAGATAGTTTGCTCAAAACAAAAAAAGCAGATGTAGGAATTGCTATTTATGATTTACAAAGCAAAGACACCATTACATGGGGTAATTATAGAAAGTATCCTATGCAAAGTGTCTATAAGTTTCATTTAGCTTTGGCGGTTTTGCATCAAGTAGATAAAGGTAAATTATCTTTAGAACAGAAAATTTTAGTAAAAAAGTCAGATTTACTGCCCAATACTTGGAGTCCTCTCCGAGAAAAATATCCACAAGGAAATATAGAATTGCCTTTAAGTGAAATTATTCATTATACAGTAGCAATCAGCGATAACAATGGTTGTGATATTCTTTTCAGACTATTGGGAGGTACAAAAAAAGTCCATAAATATATTAAATCTTTAGGAATCAAAGAAATTGCTATCAAAGCAACAGAAGAAGAAATGCACAAAGAGTGGGATGTACAGTTTACCAACTGGACGACACCTTTAGCTACAGTTCAGCTCTTAGAAATTTTTCATCAAAAGAATATTCTTTCTAAAACCTCTCAAGAGTTTCTTTGGAAAACAATGGTCGAAACTTCTACTGGTTTAAAAAGAATGAAATATCTCTTACCTAAAAATACCATTATAGCTCACAAAACAGGAACATCAGACAATAAAGATGGCATTACATCAGCTATTAATGATATGGGTATCATTATGTTACCGAATGGAAACTACATTGCTGTTTGTGTATTTGTGTCTAATTCCAAAGAAGATTTTCAAACCAATGAGCAAATTATTGCAGATGTCACAAAAATGATTTGGGATGAGTGCACAAAATAAAAATTTATGGATTATTTCTCAAGATATACTCTATTTCTGATTCAGGATTAAGAGTTTCTCCAACATAAAAAGCGTTACTGCCTTGTCCTTCAAGCAAATCGAAGTATAACATATAGCGTTTTGGAGCATCCTTACTTTGAGCCAATACATGTCTAGTTTCTCCTTTACCTTCTACAAAGTTTTCACCTTCAGCCTCAAAAAAGAAGCTCCCGACATCTACCATTTTCCATTGTTCTTGTCCATTAGGCAAACTGAAAAATACATCTGCTGTTTGATCACTATCTGCAAACTGCATGGCTGGTCCAGGGTTATCATCTGTCCCCAAAAAGAATGGTGTCAGAGGTTTTTCAATACTTTGTCTTTGTAAAAAGAACCAAATAATATCAGCTCCTTCTCCTTTAGGCATACTAATAAGTGCTTTCTTATCATCTACACTCAATATTGGAAAAAAACGACCTGTCTCAAGATGATTGTCATTTTCGTCCCAAGTCATTTCTACAAGTTTCATTTTTCCTAAAACCTGATAGTTTTTTTCCCAATGTACTATCAAATTACCTATTTGAATTTTACGAAGTTTATCGTAAACGGAAGCATTATCAAAAGCCATTTGTTCTTCAAATTTAGTTCGTTCAATTTGTTTTTCGGTTTGTGTTATTTTACGATTATATAATAGCCTCCTTACCAACCAAATACCTCCTACTATTGCTACAATAATTCCTACATAAAAAAAGAAATAAGTTGAACCCATATTTTAATACTTTATATTGTTTAACGTTTTTTTCTAGAACTACTACCCCAAGAACGTGAATCTGAACGTTTGGAACTTGAGCTAGAGGATGATGAACTCGATTTTTTAGACGAGCTTGATGATGAACTCCAAGAACGTGAATCTGATTTTTTACTAGAGCTAGAATAAGAACTTCCACTACTCGACCCACTACTACTTTTAGAACCAGAGTTTGAGCTACTACTGTAATTTTTAGATCCTGATCCTGAACTACTTGAAGATGAATAACTACGTGTTGAGGGTTTCTTAAAAGCTAGATTATATACTTTATTCGATTTTTCAGAACTAGTTTGTAACTGATTTTGAGCATACATCCAATTACCCGCCATAGCGTACTGCCATGCCAATTGTTGTGCCAAAAATGCTTCATTAGATAGTCTATCGTATGAGCTTCTATCAGAACTACTAATACTCGCACTTTTTGTAGATTTCAAGTCTTTATCAATGGCATTGTATTGGGTTATAAAGTTATTATAAGATTCTTTTTGGGTATTGTACTCATTCATAAGAGCCATTTCATAAGGAGCTAATTTTTCCAGTATAAACAAAGCATCTATGTATTCTTTATTAGTGGACTTTATTTGAGCCTGTGGTAACAAATTCATACATATTTTTAATAATGAGTCTGTTCTTTTCATGGCTGGTGAACCACTAACCAACATTTTGGGTTGTGATGTACTAATATTTGTTTCAAGTTTAATCAGATTAATATTCCTAGATAATGATATTATTGAATTAGGCACCGTTGCTGGAGCATTCACAAAGCCTACAAATAAATTATTAGTATATTCATAACTACCCATCATTCTTTTTGACTCTATTTCTGCAATAGCACTATTTGTCATTAAGGTATGTTGGCTAACAGCAGATTTGCCTTCATAATTAGAAGCGTAAAATTCATTAATCAGTTGCAAACTATTGTCTATCTTATTATTAGAAGTATTAAAAATAGCCAAACAGTCTAATAATGCTTTTTTATGTCTTTCTTCAAAAGGAGATTCATTAATTTTTCCTTTTAATTTTTCAGCATTAGAATTGAGCATCTTTTGTTGTGCTGTAATGCCCTCTATGTCTTTCTTAGTTTTACTTTTCAAACTAATGAGACTAATATGTTTATTATAGAAATAAGATTGATTCGTCCTGAATATTCTCATTTCAGTATAAACATCTTGTAATCCTATCACCGAATAGCTTTTCTTTTTCTGTTCATAAAGAGTTTTTGCATTTTTATATGAACTTTTTATATTTTCAAAATCTTTCGTAAAATCCTCTATTTCTGATGGTTTAAACCAATTAATAACATTTTTTTGAATGTCTTTTTCAGTTTCTTCCCATCTCGAAAAATCCCCTCTGTATTCTTTTTCAACAGCATTTTGCCCTGTGATAGGGGCTATTGCAAATGCACTTACCAAACCCGACACCAACACTATAATCGGTACTAAAGGGCTTTTTTGTTTTAAAGGTGTATTCATAACCCAAACATTTTTTTGAAAATATACAAATTCTCAAAGATCTTTCCAAAATAAGTTTATTCATAGTTAAGTCTTATTTGGTTCAATTTTTGACCTTATAAAAGACATAATCTTGTACCTTATGCCAAAATCTTTTAAAATCATCATATTAGGTTTTGCCTTTAATATACCCGTAGGTTTTGTATTGTGGTCTATTTTATGGAATAAAGGACTAGGTATTTTAGGCTTTACTGTAATGATCGCCTTGATTTTTAATGGCTATTTGTTAGCTTGGTATTGGAGAACTCTATCTTTTAATCTTTTAGAAAGAAGTCTTTTAGGGTGGTTATCAATGATATTGAATCATATTCTATTTTTTGGAACAGAGTTTTTTATTATTCGGCATGAAACTTTTAATCTTAAGTTTGTTTCTAATTCAATTGGATTTTTTATTCTTTATTATCCTTTTTGTTGGTTGGGTTTTATAATTTATAATAAATTTCATAAAAAGGGTTCATAATATTTGCATGAACCCTTTTTATTTTAATACAACACTCTAAACTTGATTGTATTTTCTATTTCTTTTAAATCTGTAATCACATCTTTACTATATTCTTTATCTATATCTGTGATTACATATCCTATTTCTTCATTAGTTTTTAAGTATTGTCCCAAAATATTAATTTGATGATTAGCCAAAATCAGGTTTATTTTAGCTAAAATACCTGCTGTATTCTTATGGATATGAAGCAATCTGTGAGCATTTTTCTGAGCAGGAAGCTGTAAATTTGGGATATTTACACTTGCATAAGTGCTTCCTGTATTGATATACTCTATGAGTTTATTAGGAACATAAGTGCCTATATTTTCCTGAGCTTCTTCTGTGCTACCTCCAATATGTGGTGTGAGAATTACATTTGGTAAGCCTTTCAATTCATTTTCAAAACTTTCATCATTGGTTTTAGGTTCATAAGGAAATACATCTACAGCTGTACCCGCTATTTTTCCAGAACGAATATTCTTTACAAGAGCCTCTATATCAACAATATGACCTCTTGCCAAATTCAAGAAAACAACTCCTTGCTTCATCAAATCAAATTCTTTTTCTCCTATCAAATTTTCATTTTCTTTTCTGCCATCTACATGAAGTGTTACAAAATCCGCTATTTGTAAAAGTTCTTCTAAACTATTGCATTTTTGAGCATTTCCTAAAGCCAATTTATCTACCACATCATAAAAATAGACCTGCATTCCCAAAGCTTCTGAAATGACAGAAAGTTGTGAACCAATATTCCCATAGCCCACTATTCCCAATTTTTTACCTCTAATTTCTCTACTGTTGTTTGCCGATTTATCCCAAATTCCTTGGTGCATTTTCTGACTTTTCTCTGCAATCTGCCTTGTGAGTATAATCATTTCACCAAGAGCCATTTCCACAACACTTCTTGTATTGCTATAAGGAGCATTGAACACAGCTATCCCTTTTTGCATACAAGTATTTAAGTCTATTTGATTTGTACCAATGCAATAAGCTCCAATGGCTATAAGTCTTTCAGCATGTTTTAAAACCTTAGCTGTTACATTTGTTTTTGAACGTATACCAAGAATAGATACATCTTTTATTTTTTCAATTAATTCATCTTCATTCAAGGCTCCTTTCAATGCTTCTACTTGATAACCTTCATTCTTAAAAATTTCTTGAGCTTTAGGATGTACATTTTCTAGTAATAAAACTTTTATTCGATGTTTTGGATAAGAAACTTGCATAGGTAGTTTATGGATAAATAGAAATTCGTCTAAATTAGGTAGAATGTAATCGGCTTTTTCAGCTACTTGTGGGCGTTCAATATTTTCTGTGAATGCATAAAAATGATTGGCAAGCCCTGCTTCTCTCATTTCGTAATCTGTATAACCATCTCCTATTACATACACTTCTCCTTCTAGATTTAATTCTTTGAGTAATAGAACTTTACCTTTATTTTTAGAGAGGAGAATATTTTTATCATAACCTATGATATTTTCCGATTCATTGAATACAAATTCATTGGCATAAATATTTTCAGGTTTAATGCCATATTTAGTCACGATAGGCTCTATAAACTCTCTGAAACCACTTGAGATAATTAAAATATTTCCTGAATAAGTTTCTAAAAATGTCTTATTCCTTGAGAATGAAACAGATACTTTACTTTCTAAAAACTCAACCAATTTTAAGATGTCGTTTTTGTTTGCAGAAAGTAGTTGTATGCGTTGTTCCAAAGCTTGTTCAAATGAGAGCTTCCCTTCCATTCCTGCTTTAGTAATTTCTTCTATTTTAGAAACTATTTCTTGTTGGTTGGGTTTGCCCTCTAAGGCTATTCGGGCAAGTTCATCCAAGCCTTCTACTTGTGTAAAAGTGCTGTCAAAATCAATAATAATATATTTGTTCATGGCTGGTATTGGTATTTATACAAAACTACATGAAAAACCCTAATAAGCAAAAAAGCCCACTATCAAGTGAGCTTACTTTATATTCTAAAGTTATTTGTATTATCTTCCAAAATATAAATTTTCTTTATCTTGGCGTGTTTGGTCTTCCAAAGGATACTCTTTACGTAGTGGGTGATAATCCATTTCATCTACGTTATAAATTCTCGTCAGCTTCGGGTGTCCATCAAAGATAATTCCATAGAAATCGTAAGCTTCTCTTTCCATCCAATTAGAAGATGCAAATAGTGTTGTAAGTGTTGGAAGATGCAAATCGTCTTGAGATAAAAACACCTTAAAACGCAAACGAATATTACTTAAAAGGCTATGTACTTGATACATCACCGCAAACTCTGCTCCTTGATTATCAGGATAATGAATCCCACAAAGTGTTGTCAGGAACTGAAACTGAAATTGTTTATGAAAATATAGATACTCTAAAAGATTGATGATGCTTTCTCTTTTGCAAATCAATAGAGGCAAGTCTGTTGCTGTTTGTTCATCCAAAATCAAACTACCTTCAAATTTTGCTAAGATATCTTCAATAATAATTTCTTTAGTAAGTACAGCCATAAAACTTAATTTTTGAGCAAGATAATAATTTTAACAATTCTTAGAAATATTTTGTTTCGAAATACTCTATTCTGTATAATCTTCCCATTTTTTTAGTAAATTTTGAAAATCTTCAGGTAATTCACTCTCATAAAAAACAGGTTTTAATGTTGTAGGATGAATAAATCCTAAACTTTTTGCATGTAGGGCTTGACGTGGCATCATTTCAAAGCAATTTTCTACAAATTTTTTGTATTTGCCTGTAGCATTGCCCCTACGTATTTTATCCCCTCCATAAGATACATCATTGAATAATGGATGACCAATGGATTTCATGTGTATGCGTATTTGGTGTGTTCTTCCTGTTTCTAAATTACAACGTATCAAACTCACATATTTAAATGAGCGTATTACCTGATAGTGTGTAACAGCTCTTTTTCCAATTTCTGAGTCTAAAGGGTACACATCCATTAATTTCCTATCTTTTGTACTACGATTAATGGGAGCATTAACCGTTCCTTTTGACTCTTTAGGTTCACCCCAAACCAATGCGTAATATGTTCTTTCAATATTATGGTCAAAAAACTGTTTGGCTATAAAACTTAAAGCTCTTTCCGTTTTACCAATTACCAAAAGACCAGAGGTATCTTTGTCTATTCTATGTATCAATCCTGGACGTATTTCTCCATCTTTAAAGTGTGGAAGTTGCTGAAAATGATATACCAAAGCATTTACAAGCGTCCCATCCCAGTTACCATGAGCAGGATGGACAACCATTCCAGCAGCTTTATTGACAATCAAAAATTCATCGTCTTCATAAATAATATTAAGAGGAATATTTTCAGGAAGAATTTCTTTGTTTCGAGGTGGAGTAGGTAAATGAAGCGTTATACTATCAAAAGGCTTTATTTTATAATTCGATTTGATAATCTTATCATTTACCTTTATTAAGCCTGCTTCTATAGCATTTTGTATTCTATTACGAGTTGCATTTTGAACTCTATCAACCAAAAACTTGTCTACTCTGAGCAAGCCTTGACCCTTATCTACAATAATTTTATAATGTTCGTACAATTCCGAAACATCTTCATCTTCCAAGAAGTCATCTTGTTCATCCTGATTCATTTTTTAATGGGATTCTTATATTTTACTATGTAAGTTTTTGAATTGAGTATGTAAACTATCAAATTGAGATGACGATATTTCAAAACCACCATATTTGATATAGGCAAATATTTTACTTTGATATTTAAAATCTTCGTACAAAGGTTTTTTATTTTGTCTTAGTTCTTGTTGATACTCTAAATTAGTTTTTTCTTTTTGTAAATGAATATATTGTTTTTGAGAAAGTAAAAATAATGTCTTTAAATATAAGAATCTTACAGCTTGGGTATAATCTCCTTTGGCTATTGCTTTGTTTATTTTCTCATCTAAATTACTTTTATCTAATTTATCAATATCTTCTTCCAGAACTTCTTGTACAACTATTTTATTATTTCTTCTAAAGAGACTCATAGGATTGATTCCCAGTAAGGCAAGCACTAAAAATATGATTGCAATTGCTGAAGCAATATAAATAGCACTTTCGCCCAGTTGAATTTTAGGAGATTCTTGTCTTCTTATTTTCTTTACTTCCCATTCATTTTCTCCATTTCCTTGATTTTTACCATTTCTTTTTTGTTCCTGCTCATAACGCCATTGTTTCCACTCCCAATCACTATCTTCTTTATTATAATCTTTTATATCTTCTTCTTCGTAGTTAAAATCAGGGTCATTTCTTAATTTTTCTAAATTTTTATCTTTAAAACTACGTACTTCCACCAGAGAGCTATCTATAGCACCTTGTGAGTATCCCTGTAAAGAATACACAAACATGAGAGTTACTATAAAAAGCCTTTTGAACATCAAGTATATAGAAAAGAGTAAGATAAAAAACTTCTAAAGCATTTCCAAAGAATAGCCTCTAATTATTAAGGTTAATAATATCAATCCTACAATAATTCTGTACCAACCAAATGCTTTAAAGCCATATTTAGTCAAAACACCAATAAAAAATTTAATTGCTATCAGAGCTACTACAAAAGCTACTATATTCCCAACAAAAAATAAAGTCCATTGTTCTTGTGTTTGATTCAAAAAATCTTCTTTTACATCCCAAATACTTTTGACAGTAGCAGCAAACATAGTAGGAACAGCCAAAAAGAAAGAAAATTCTGCTGCCACTTTTCTATTTAGGCGTTGAGTTAGCCCTCCTATAATCGTTGATGCTGAACGGCTTACCCCTGGTATCATAGAAATACACTGAAAACAACCAATGATAAAAGCTGTTTTATAGTTAATGTCCTGAGTGGTTTGGTTTTGATTTAATTCATTCTTAGAAAACCATTTATCTACAAACAAAAGTATTATGCCTCCTAAAAGCAATGCAACAGCCACTACATCTACTCTTTCAAGCAAGGTATCAATATGTTTTTTGAGAAGCAAACCCACTATAGCTGCAGGGATAAAGGCTACTATGAGTTTAAAATAAAAATCAATACTTTGAAAAAATCGCTTCCAGTATAATACCACTACCGAAAGAATTGCTCCTAACTGAATAGCAACAATAAACATTTTAAAAAAATTATCAGCTTTCATTTGTGCAAATGAAGCCGTAATAATCATGTGTCCTGTAGAAGATATGGGCAAAAACTCCGTAAGTCCCTCTACAATGGCTAATAAAATAGCTTCTAATAAACTCATTTTTTCGATTTATAGAAAATAGCAATAAATTGAGTAAGAAAGCCTAATAATAATACAATGGGACCAAGTGTAATACCCATAAAGCCAAAACCATATCGTTCTTTATCACTTGCCATTATTACAAAGCCCAATAAAAGAAGTAATAGCCCTACTATCATGATGATATAATTGGCTTTATCAAAAGGAAAAGGTTTATTTTCTGAATTTTGCATAAAATAGCTTTTTGAATGGCAAAGAAAACGTTTTTTGTTGAATTTTCCAACTATCTATAAAATGCTTGAAATAGGTATTTTATTTTGAGAAACCTTGATTATTTCTTAATTTGCATCATAAAGTAAAAGCCAGTATGTTAAATTTTGTAAAAGCTGAATTATTGGAAGCTCAAAAAGTTTTAAATTCTTTTTTTGAGGATAAAGAGAACCTTGATAAAATAGTTCTTACGGCTCAAAAAATGATAGATGCTATCCAAAACAATCGTAAGATATTGGCTTGTGGTAATGGTGGTTCACATTGTGATGCCATGCACTTTGCTGAAGAATTAAGTGGAAAATATAGAAATGACCGTAAAGCTCTTCCTTCTATCTCCATTTCAGATAGTGGACATATTACTTGTGTAGGAAACGATTATGGTTTTGACCACATATATGCTCGATTTATAGAAGCATTAGGACAATCAGGAGATGTATTGGTAGGTATTAGTACCAGTGGAAATTCTACAAATGTTATAAAAGCCTTTGAAGTAGCTAAAAATCAAGGCATTACAACTGTTGCTCTTACTGGTAAAAATGGTGGAAAATTGGCTGAATTAGCTGATTTTGAGATTCGTGTTCCTCACACGGGTTATGCTGACAGAATCCAAGAGATACATATTAAAATTATCCATATTTGGATTGGTCTGATTGAAAAGGGTTTAGGGTTATCATAAACTATAATCATTATGAAAAAAGTTGTTGGAATTATTTTGTTTCTATTTTGGGTAAATTTTGTATTTTCTCAAAATACAAAAGAGGAAAGTATCAAAAATGATATAGTAGAAGGTACTTTATTAATTCCAACAAATAAAACTCCTGTTCCTTTAGTTATTATCATTGCAGGCTCTGGACCAACCGACCGAGATGGCAATAATCCATTAGCAGGAAAATCTAATTCTTATAAATTATTGGCTGAAGGTTTAGCTCAAAATAATATAGCCTCTCTACGTTATGATAAACGTGGTATCGCAAAAAGCGTAGTTCCTAATTTTAAAGAAGATAATCTTGATTTTGACCAATATATCAATGATGTAACCAGGTGGATAGATATTATAAGTAAAGATAAAAGATTTAATAAAATTATAATTTTAGGACATAGTGAAGGCTCTTTGGTTGGAATGATTGCTTCTAAAAATTCTAAAGTATCCAAATACATTTCATTAGCAGGCACAGGCAGACCTATTGATGAAGTGATTTTACAACAGTTGAAAGACCAAAAACAACCTGAAAATATACTCAAAGATATAACAGATATGTTTGGTGAATTGAAAAAAGGCAACAAAATAGAAAAGCCTAACCCAATGTATTACAGTCTTTTCCGTCCAAGTGTACAACCTTACATGATTTCATGGCTCAAGTACAATCCACAAGAAGAAATAAAAAAATTAACTCTACCTATTTTAGTTGTTCAAGGAACAACAGATTTACAAATTCCTGAAAGTGAGGCTCAATTATTATTAAAAGCAAGTCCTAAAGCACAATATTTGCTTATAGAAAAAATGAACCATGTGCTTAAAACCAGTTCTGCTGATAGGAAAGAGAATTTTGATACTTATTCAAAACCTGATTTACCCCTTTCAGATGGTTTAATAAATGGTATTGTAAAATTTATAAAATGATTTGATTAAAAAACTTGCGATACTAACCCCTTTTTTTCTTTTTTTGAGCCTCTTTTCATTTGCTCAAAAAACTTTACAAATTGAATTTATACCTAATATTCATTATTTTTATCAAAAAAAATTCATAGATTCTCTTTCAAGAGAGTCTCATATAAATAATATTCTATCTACTCTGCAAAAAAAAGGATATTGGTATTCTAATATTCAAGAGAAAAAATATTTTAACAATACTTTAAATATTAAAGTGATTTTAAATAAAGAAGTTTATTGGAAAGCTCTTGAACAAGGGAATATAGAAAATTTGTTCTTAGGAAAACTTTCTTTGAATGATTTTAAAAATAAAATTTTTGATTTTAGTATTTGGGAAGCTTTTTCAGAAAGAGTTTTAAGAAATGCAGAGAATAAAGGTTATCCTTTTGCAAAAATTCAATTGGATAGTATTCAAAACAAGAATGATTCTATTTCTGCCAAAATCAATTTTCAAAAAGGATTTTATGTTACTTGGGATACTCTGAGTGTACAAGGAAATCTAAAATTAAAACGTTCTTTTTTAGAACGCTATTTACAAATCCGAAAAGACGAATCTTATAGTCAAGAACAACTTGAAAGAGCAGAAAAGCTATTAAAGAATTTAGGTTTTATAAAAATAACAAAACCTACTCAAGTTCTTTTTGAAGCTCAGAGAGCAAAACCTATTTTTTTCGTAAATCAAAGTAGAAGTAATGAGATAGATGGTATTTTAGGTTTTATGCCCAATGAACTTTCTCCAAATACTTTATTACTCACAGGACAAGCTCAAGTAAAACTAAGAAATTTATTTAATTCTGCTAAAAGTTTAGAAGCAGAGTTTCAGCAACTCAAACCTAATCATCAATTACTCCAAGCCATTTACAAACACCCCATACTTTTTCGCTCTAAACTCAACTTTGAATTCAATTTTAAACTTCTCAGAGAAGATACTAATTTTGTTAATATTAATAGGAATTTACGTTTTACATACCCTATCAATATCTATACAAATTTTAAATTGTTTGGAGGAGTACAAAGTTCTCAAACAGGTTTCACTCCCAATATCAATATTAATACGCTACCTATAAATCAAGAAAACAAATATACTTTTTATGGATTAGGTTATGAGTATAATCGTACAGATGATATTTTTTTACCTAAAAATGGTTTTCAAATACAGTTAGATTTACAAACAGGAAATAAGATTATTGAACGCCTGCCTTTCTTATCTGATAGTTTGTACAAAAACATTCAACTCCGAAGTTTACAAACCACTATCAATTTTAAACAAAATTTTTATAGAATGATTAACAAAAAAAGTGGTGTGTATACAAAGCTTGAAGGTGGCATTTTATTAAATAGTAACTTACTTCAAAATGAGCTATTTCGTTTAGGAGGCTTGTTAAGTATTCGGGGTTTTAATCAGAATTTCTTTTTTGCTTCTTCTTACGCCTTGAGTACATTAGAATATCGTTTCTTTTGGCAAGATGATGCCTATTTTTCATTTTTTTATGACCAAGCTATTTTAGAAACAAAAATACTTGAGATAAAAACAAATGATACCCCCTTTGGTATTGGAACAGGTATAAGTTTCCAGACTAAAGGAGGTATCTTCAATTTAAGTTATGCTTTGGGTTACTCCCAAAACCAAAGTCTAAGTGTTACGAAATCCAAAATACATTTTGGATTTATTAGTAGATTCTAAAGTTTTACTGTTTCAAAATCCATAACAACTTGATTTTTTAAAATATCTTCTAAAGCCTCTCTTTGACGGATTAAGTGAGCTTCTCCTTCAAATATCAATACTTCAGCAGGTCTGAAACGAGCATTATATTGTGAACTCATTGTAAAACCATAAGCCCCTGCATTTTTTAAACACAAAATATCCCCTTCCCTCACCTCATTAAGCTTTCTATCCCAACCAAAAGTATCAGTTTCACATATATAGCCCACCACTGTATAAACTCTCGTAGGAGCCATGGGATTTGAAACATTTACAATATCATGAAACGAATCGTACATCATAGGACGGATAAGATGATTCATCCCTGAGTTTACACCTACAAATACTGTTGCTGGAGTAGTTTTAATCACATTTGTTTTTACAAACAAATATCCTGACTCACTTACCAAATACTTCCCTGGTTCGAACCATAATTCTAGTTCTTTGCCGTACTCTTTACAGAAACCTTGAAAAGCTTTTGTAAGTTTTTTTCCTAAATCTGCAATATCTGTAATTACGTCTCCTTCTTTATAAGCAACCTTAAAGCCACTTCCAAAGTCCATAAATTCTAAATCAGGAAAATCCTTAGCAATATCAAAAAGGATATTTGCACCTTGTAAAAACACTTCTGAATCAACAATTTCAGAACCTGTATGCATGTGCAATCCGTTTACTTTTATATTATTGGTTTTGATTACACGTAGAAGATGTCTTGTTTGAAGGACAGAAATACCAAATTTAGAGTCTATATGCCCCGTAGAAATCTTATGATTCCCTCCTGCCATAATGTGTGGGTTCAGACGGATGCAACAAGGAACAGAGTTTCCATACTCATGTCCAAACTGCTCTAAAATGGAAATATTATCAATATTAATAACAACTCCTAAACGAACAGCTTCTTTTATTTCCTCAAAACTTACACAATTAGGCGTAAAAATAATCTCTTTTGGAACAAAGCCTGCCATTAAACCCAAGCGTACTTCTTGAATTGAAACAGTATCTAAACCTGTTCCATAATATTTAAAAAGCTTTAAAACTGATAAATTGTTAAGAGCTTTACAAGCATATTTTATTTTTACATTTACATCTTTAAACGAATCTTTGAGGAGATTCACCTTTTCTTGCATCTTGTTTGCATCATATACATACAAAGGTGAATCAAATTTTTCACAGAGTTCTAAGACATTTACTCCTTGAATTTGGTACTGGTTGCTGGTTGAAAGTTGCATATTAAATGGTATAATTTATTCAAAAATACAGAAAAAGGCTTATTTATCAACGTTTTTGGAGAAAGAATATTTCAGATGTTCCACGTGGAACATTGTATTTTTTGTTCTTATTTACAATGAACAAATCATGCATATTCTTTGTTTTTGTTGTAACTTTGTAAAAAATAAAATAACCTAATGTTCCACGTGGAACATTTTCATACTCGATAAATAAAAAAATATGTTTCCAGTATATGATGTAATTGTAGTGGGTGCAGGACACGCAGGAAATGAAGCAGCAGCAGCAGCAGCAAACATGGGCTCCAAAGTTTTATTGATTACTATGAATATGCAAGTAATTGGGCAAATGTCTTGTAATCCTGCAATGGGTGGTGTTGCCAAAGGACAAATTGTAAGAGAAATTGATGCTCTTGGTGGACTTTCTGGGATAATTAGTGATAAAACAGCTATACAGTTTAGAATGTTAAATCGTTCTAAAGGTCCTGCTATGTGGAGTCCAAGAACACAAAATGACAGAATGCGTTTTGCTGAAGAGTGGAGATTAGCTTTGGAAGCCATTCCTAATCTTGATTTTTGGCAAGATATGGCAACAGGAATTCTTGTAAAAAATGGGAAAGTTGCAGGTATTAGAACCAGTATGGGTATAGAAATAGAAAGTAAATCTGTGGTTTTAACAAGTGGAACATTCTTAAATGGTATTATTCATATTGGTGAAAAGAAATTTGGAGGAGGTAGAACAGGAGAAAAAGCAGCAACAGGTATTACAGAACAATTAGTAGAATTAGGTTTTGAAGCAGGCAGAATGAAAACAGGAACTCCTCCCCGTTTAGATGGAAGGACTATTAATTATGAAGCAACTGAAGAACAGTTAGGTGATGAGAAACCAAGTAAATTTTCATTTTTAGATACTCCTGAACTCACAAAACAAATGAGTTGTTGGATTACTTATACCAATCAGGAAGTACATGAAGTCTTAAAAACAGGTTTTGATAAATCTCCAATGTTTACAGGACGTATCCAAGGTTTAGGTCCGAGATATTGCCCATCTGTAGAAGATAAAATTAATCGTTTTGCAGATAAAGAACGTCATCAGATTTTTATAGAACCTGAAGGTTGGCAAACTGTAGAAGTATATGTAAATGGTTTTTCCACTTCTTTACCAGAGGACGTTCAGTATAAAGCAATCAGAAAAATACAAGGTTTAGAAAATGTGAAAATGTTTAGACCTGGTTATGCTATTGAGTACGACTACTTCCCTCCTACCCAACTCAAGCTAACTCTCGAAACAAAACTAATTGAAAATCTATTTTTTGCTGGTCAAATTAATGGAACAACTGGTTACGAGGAAGCAGCTTGCCAAGGTCTAATGGCTGGTATCAATGCTCATAATAAAGTATATGAGAAAGAGCCTTGTATTCTGCAACGTTCGGATGCCTATATTGGTGTATTGATTGATGATCTTATCAATAAAGGTACTGAGGAACCTTACAGAATGTTTACATCAAGAGCAGAATATAGAATTTTATTAAGACAAGATAATGCTGATAGCAGACTTACAAAACTTGGGCATCAGTTAGGTTTAGCTTCTGATGAGCGTTTAGAACGTTTAAAGAAAAAAGAAGATTCTATTGCAAAACTTCTGAATGATTTAAAACAGAAAAAAGTACAACCTGAAGAAATTAATAGTACGTTAGAAAACTTAGGTACATCAGGCATCAAAGAAAAAAGCAGTTTTTATAGTTTACTAAAACGTCCTCAAATAGAACTTGCAGAATTAGCAAAACATTATGAAGAGTTAAAAATCTATTTAAGCAAATATAATGAGGAAGAAATAGAACAAGCAGAGATTGCTATTAAGTATGAAGACTACTTAGTGAAGGAGCAGCAGAATGCTCAAAAAATGAAAGACTTAGAAGATTTCAAAATTCGAGATGATTTTGATTATGAACGAGTAAAAGCATTATCGATGGAGGGTAGACAAAAATTAAATAAGATACGTCCTGAAACTTTAGGACAAGCCTCAAGAATTAGTGGTGTATCTCCAGCAGATATTTCGATATTGATGGTTTACATGGGTAAATAATTTTTATATTACAAAACTAACTTCACTCCCATAAAAAATCTATGGGAGTTTTTTTATTACTATGAAATCGGAAAATCTATCACCTATTTTATTCAATGCTTGGAAACATCATTGGAAATATATCCAAAAACAAATTAAAGAGTTTGAACAAATTGAAGACTTAAATAATCAAATAAAAATAATAGGACACTCAGTTCTTGATTTGTATATCGGTTCGCTTTCAGTTGAAAATATTTATCAAGAAGTTATTTCAATTTTACAGGAAAAAGATTGTTTAGAGGAAGAGAAATATCTAAAATGGTTACAAGAAAATAAAAATTACCAAGAAATAGAATTATCTGATAACTCTATTTGGACACTTCTAAAAGGCAATGAAGTAAATAAATATATTCATATTCACCCAAGTCGTTATTCTCCAAATTCTATCAGAAGTAATGCCAATTCTCTAAAAACAGCTATTTTGTCTTTACTTTATCAAACTAAAAATGATATTAATATAAATCTTGAAATAATAAATATGATTAGAAATTCATATTTATTATTATCACCGATAAGAAGTATTGAAGAATCTCGTAAAATTTTTGATTTGATAGAATTATCATAGAACTTTACTTATTCAACTCGTATTTCATACCTTGATTCTTAAAAAACTCTTGAAGCAAGGTATATTTTTTATTATCAAATAAATCATCAATACTACTATAATGATCATGAGTATTAGAACTCATACCTATACAACTAAAACATATTTCCCAATGAAATATCTCTCCATTAATATAAATTAGAACTGAATGATGTGGAATATAACAACCTGCTTTTTTAATTTCTGTTGGTTTTCCTTTAGGTGGCTTATATTTAGCCGTATTAATAATTTTTATTAATTCTTTTTTTTGGCTTAAGTTTAAAACCTGTTTCTCTTTAATTATAAAATTATTTATTGAATCGTTAATAACAACTCTCGTATCCAAGAGACTACCATTTTGAGAGTATTCTCCATTACTATTCAAATGACTCAATATAATCACTGAATCGGCTCGTTTTATATCATCTACCACACCTTTTCCTTTATACGTTTTTAGTTGAGCAAAGCTTATTTGATAAAATAAAAGAAAAAGCATCAAAATTATGTTTTTCATATCTTTACTATTTCAACTTATCTCCTCTCAAAAGTCTAAAACGTTTACGAGCTTCTGCTACATACACACTCCCTGGGTATTGAGTCAAATGTTCTTGATATAGATTCATGGCTTTTTCTTTGTTATTCAGACGTTCTTCATAGGTTTTAGCCAAATTAAAGTGAGCATCATCACTTAGTATATCAAATTTATAGTCTTTTAGAATTAGTTCATACATTTCAACAGCCTTTTCAGGTTTACCCATTTTTATATAAATACCAGCTTTTGTCCAATAAATATTGTCTGTGAGGCTATGTCCACTATAAGTTTTGAGCATTTTATCTAAACCCATAAGAGCCTCATCTGTTTTATTCTGAAATATTAGTAAATCTATTTTAGCGTATTCTTTCATAGCAGTTTCAGTACTATCCATACCTACATTATCTTGTACAAATACACTCAGGTCAATAGCATCATTAGAGATTTCACGAGAAGTAGCATTTTTTAGAATATCCAAGTGTGTTTGAGCAAGCTCAAAATCTCCTTTATAATAGCTTAATTTTGCATTTTTTAGTTTGGCTTCATAAGCAATTGGACTATCTTTCTGAGCTTTTTCAGCTTGATAATATAATAAACTGGCTTCACCATAATCACCCATCAGAACATAAATATCACCTAAAGCAATTTTACACAAAGCTGTAAATTTCAAATTGTATTTAGCTTCTTCAATAGCTTCATTCAAAAGACTCAGAGCTTTATCTTTATCGTCTAAATAAAAAGCATACAACAATGCCATATCTTTAATTGCTTCCACTGCTCTACTCTTCCCTTGAGAATTTACAAGATCCTGATAATCTTTAATAATTGTTTTAACTTTTCCTTTATCAATGGGATATACATTTTTAATTACCTCTTCTTTAGAACGAATTAAGTATCTTCTGGCAGGAATATAATACAATTCGCTATTAGGATATTGTTCTACAAAATATCCTAGTATTTTTTCAGTAGCAGGATAATCGCTATTTTCAAAAGCTATTCTTCCTATATCAAAAAGTTGGCTACCTTGTTTTTTAAAGCGTTTATCTATTGCTTTAGCTTGTAAAAATGCTTTACTAAAGTTTTTTTGTTGCATATATAGCCATAAAAGTAATTCGTTACCAGCAGTATGATTGGGAGTTTCTTGTACAACACCTAGAAGATATTGTTCCAGCTTATCCATTTCCTCATCCAAACGTATTTCATCTTGTAACATTCCTTTTACATGTTCAGCATAATCTTCATCCTTATTATATAGCTTTACATATTCCTCAATCATAAGCATTTTTTTGCCCATTTTAGCATATATATCACCTAATTGAAGTGCATATTTATCTGATACACCTTCGTGTCTTCTTGCCTCTAAAAATAGCTTTTCAGACCATTCATACTTATCATACCTTTCGAAGTTAGCATGAGTAGTCAATGTTTTTTCTTTATCTTTTTTAGCAATACTAATAGCATTATCGAACTCTTTCTCAGCTTCTTTTATTTTGGTTTGCATTTCTAAGATAACTCCATAATCTATCTTATAAGGTAGATTGTTAGGGTCATTTTTAATTTGTTTTTTAAGAAAATCTTCTGCTGTCTTATAATCTTTCAGATTAATAAGTGTAAGTAGGTACGACTGATGAATACTTCTCCAATTTGATGAATTTCGAGCTAGTTTATCATAAATGTCTTTAGCTTTTTCATATTTTCCTTGTACAAAGTATTCTTCAGCAAGTTGTAAATCTTGTGCTGCAACAGGCGAACTTATCAGTGTAATTAGAAAAATAAAATATAGTATTTTTCTGATATGACTTTTTTCCATAGTAGTGAATTTTTCAGAAGATAACGATTTTTTTCTTTTTTTCCAAACGACTTTTTTCATTCCTTTTTTTTATAAACAATAATAATAATAAATTTTTTAAAACTATTTTTATTGTTATTGGTATGTGGATAATTAAAGATTTTTACGAAAATTCAGACTTATCCACATAAATTATAAAATGTGGATAAGTGTTATAAACAATATAAACGACTGATAATCAAAAATATTATTTCTATTATCCACATAAAAATCAAAAAAATGTGGATAAAATGTGGATAAGTACTTATCCACAAGTACGTGGATAAGTACTCGAAAAATGTGGATAAAATGTGGATAAGCATGGTATAATTGTGGATAAATCGAATAAACATGTGGATAAGCATGAAGAGAACAATGTGAACAAGTCATAATCTTATAAACAAAGTTTTTGCAAAATGTGGAAAAATAATGAGTTTTCCACATAGTTATACACATACAATGTTGATAGATTTCCTTAGCAATTAGAATGCCAATAAAAGTTACCCACAGGGTTACCCACAAGTTATCCACAAAAAAAGTGTGTTATCCACAAAGTTTTTTATAAAATTGTGGATATCTACATATCCTAATTTTCAACAAAAAAATAATAATATTTTTTTATTAATTGTATTTTTCTTAGAAATGAGGAGAAAGAAATGCTATACTAAAAAGATATTTTAAATGATTTAGGTAGGTTGATAAAAAATCAGTAAATTTGGCATTGTATTTGAAAAAACTAAAAACAATTTCTTACTGAATATAGTTGAAATACAAATTTCATTTAATTTTTTTTATTGTATGCTCATCGAACCTGGACAACTGCTTGCTACAATTGAACGACCCGAAGATTTAAGAAAACTTACTCCTCAACAACTTCCACAAGTAACGCAAGAATTACGTCAGTACATCATTGATATAGTTTCTGTTTATGGAGGACATTTCGGAGCCAGTTTAGGTGTGGTAGAACTTACAGTTGCTCTTCATTATGTATTTGATACTCCATATGATCAATTAATTTGGGATGTAGGGCATCAGGCTTATGGGCATAAAATACTTACAGAAAGAAGAAGTGTATTTCATACCAATCGCTTACATAATGGTATTTCTGGTTTTCCAAAAAGAAAAGAAAGCAAGTATGATGCTTTCGGTGTAGGACATTCTTCAACCTCTATTTCAGCTGCTTTAGGGATGGCTCTTGCTTCTAAATATAAAGGTGAAATAAATAAACAACACATTGCTGTAATTGGTGATGGAGCTATCACTGGTGGAATGGCATTCGAAGCAATGAATAATGCAGGTGCTTCTGATGCAAATATGCTTATCATTTTAAATGATAACTGCATGTCTATTGACCCCAATGTAGGAGCATTGAAAGATTATTTAACAGATATAACAACTTCATCAACATATAATAAGCTTAAAGATGAGGTTTGGAATATTTTAGGTAAAACTCAAATAGGTAAATTGACAAGAGAAGCTATTTCTAAATTAGAAAATACTATAAAAGGTGGACTTCTTAAACACAGTAATTTATTTGAGGCTTTAGGGTTACGTTATTTTGGACCCATTGACGGACACGATATAGATCATTTATATCATGTATTATCAGATCTTAAGAATATTCCTGGTCCTAAAATATTGCATTGTGTAACAACCAAAGGAAAAGGTTATGCTCTTGCAGAAAAAGACCAAACTAAATGGCATGCTCCTGGTGTTTTTGATAAGGTAACAGGAGAAATATTTAAAAAAGTACATGAAATACCTCAACCTCCAAAGTATCAGGATGTTTTTGGACATACATTGGTTGAACTTGCTAAATTAAATTCAAAAGTAATGGGTATTACCCCAGCAATGCCTTCAGGTTCTTCTATGAATATTATCATGAAAGAAATGCCTGAAAGAGCATTCGATGTAGGGATTTGTGAACAACATGCCGTAACATTTTCAGCAGGCTTAGCAACACAAGGACTTATTCCTTTTTGTAATATCTATTCTACATTTATGCAAAGAGCCTATGACCAAGTAATCCATGATGTATGTATTCAGGAGTTGCCAGTTATATTTTGTATGGATAGAGGTGGTTTTGCAGGTGCTGATGGTCCAACACATCATGGAGCTTATGATATAGCTTATATGCGTTGTATCCCAAATATGATAGTTTCTGCTCCTATGAATGAGCAAGAACTTAGAAATTTGATGTACACAGCCATGCTTAATATGGAAGAAGGTGGAAAAAAAGCATTTTCTATTCGTTATCCAAGAGGTGAAGGTGTGATGCCTAACTGGAAAACTCCTTTTGAGAAATTAGAGATTGGTAAAGGTAGAAAATTAAGGGATGGTGAAGGAGTTGCTATTCTAACAATTGGACATATAGGAAATTATGTGAATGATATATATAAAGAGCTTGAAAAACAAGGCTTATCTCCAGCTCACTACGATATGCGTTTCGTAAAACCTCTTGATGAAGCATTGTTACATGAAATATTTCAAAAATTCGATAAAGTACTTACTATTGAAGATGGTTGTGTAATGGGCGGTTTTGGAAGTGCTGTATTAGAATGGATGGCAGATAAAGGTTATAGTGCAAAAGTACACCGTTTAGGTATGGAAGATAAAGTTTATGAACATGGAACACAATTAGAGTTACATAAAGAAGCAGGTTTTGCTCATGAGCAAATTATCGCAGAAGTCAAAAAATTAACTGTTTCAAATAAACAATTAGCATTTTAATAGAAAAGCCCTCTTTTTAGAGGGCTTTTTTTATATCACTCCTGCAATAAATTCTGCGATAGAATTGAGGCAATCATCATCTTTCCAATATCCAAAATGGCATAATGGATTCCAAGATTGTAACCAATTTCCTACATTCACTTCTACATCATCAGTTACATTCTGTTGATAACTTTCACTTAAATTTTTGAGTGGATAGCCCAATACATCATCTACATCATAAAAATTATACCAACGAGCTTTATTTTTTAAATCTTCTGGCAATGCTTTGGGAGGAAACTCAATGGCTTCTAAAGGATGATAACCAATTGTAAATAAAGGAATACTTGAACCAAAAGTAAATAAACCTGATAATGTATTCATTCGCTCAAACTCGTTGTCAGCAAGAAGGTCTAAATTATTTTCTTTATGAGCTTTTTGTCTATCCCAAATATAATCTGAAATGATTTGTGTTCCAAAAGAATGTGAAATAACAATGAGAGGCTTATCTTGTTTTCCCAAGTCTATGTAAAGCTTTTCAATAGTTTCATGGATATTTTTTTGTATTTTTTGGTAAACACCATTGCTTTTGTTAGGAGTTCCTCCATAGGCAACAGCATCTCCCACATAACTAATCAAGAATTTGCGGAGTTTACCAAAATTAAGAGGCTCACCATGAGATACATTTCTCCACAATTCTTCTTCGTCGGGTTGTACTTCTGTTGCCCAAGTGGTAGGCATCATTTTTACAAAATCAGGATTTTTATCAAAAAGTCTGATTTTTTCCTGTAAATCTTTGATAAAATCATTGGCGTAGGCAGGATTTTGATTTCCAATACCATGAACAATCAGTACACCTAATTTGAAGCTCATATTATTTTTGTTTTTGGCAATTTATATAAAAAATAGAAACAAAAAAATCACACAAAAATTTTTGTGTGATTTCATCTATAATCTTTTATGAAAATTTACTCACCTTGATTTTCATCAAGATATTTCCAAGTAAGTTTGTCTTCAATAAACTCTTCAGTAGCTACCAAAGTAGGTTTAGGCATTCTTTCATAGAATTTAGAGATTTCAATTTGCTCTCTATTTTCAAAGATTTCTTCAAGATTGTCAATAGGAGAAGAAAAGTCATTGAGTTTATTTGTTAATTCTTCTTTGGTTTTAACTGCAATTTGTTTTGCTCTTTGTGCAATAATAAACACAGATTCATAAACATTGCCTGTTCTTTTAGCAATATCAGACATATCTCTTGTAATAAGAGAGGCAGATGTTGTTGTTAGTTTACCTGAAGTAGATGCACTAATAAGATTTTTGTTATTTTTCATTGCCTTGCGAATTGGGAGTTCTACTTTGATTTTCTGAATTATTTTTATTGGGATTATCCAACTTCTTAATTTCTTCTATTTGTTTCAAACAAGATTCATATAAATTTTTAGCATCCTTTAGATATTTACCATTAGGATACTTGTATTTGTATTCTTCATAAAATACAATTGCTTCATTAAAACGAGCTATTTTCTTGCTTACGATACTCTGACGAGCCAAATTATATTCAGTTTCAAATTTTTTATAAGAAACTTCTTCTATGAAATCAGAGTCTGAATAATCTTTTTCAAAATTTGCTAGAGACTGAATTGCAGCTTTGTAGTTTTGAGTATTATAAAACAACAAAGCATTTTGATAAGCTTTTAGTTCTAGTTTACTTCTCAACTCTTTAATAATCCCATTAGCTTCTTCTATACGTTTGCTTTGAGGATAAGAATTTAAGTAAGATTGTATTGATTGAATAGCTGAAAGTGTAGGAGTTTGATCTAATTCACTTTCAGGAGATTGATTATACAAAGCATAAGCATGAAAATATAAAGATTCCTCAGCCCACTCACTCCTTGGGTAAGTTTCATAAAATCTCTTGAAGTTATATGAAGCCATCTCATATTGTTTTAATTTGTAATAACAGTTAGCTACTACAAATTGAGCTTTTTCTCCCTCTTTTTTCCCTCTAAGCAAAGGTTCTATTTCTTCCAATAGAATTAAGGTGTTGTTATATTCTTTTTTTTCGTAATAATTAATAGCAGCTTGATATTTTTCTAAAGGGTCTTTGCTCTTACGAATTTTATTAAGTTTGCTACACGCAGAGAAAGTTAATAATAATATCACCCACACTAAAAAAGCCTTCTTCATAGAAAATTATTGAAAAATTTTTTGCAAAGTTAAGTTAAAAATCAATGATTTACAACTAATTTTTTTGTAATCATATTTTTGCCATCTATAATCAGTGTAAAGAAATATACACCAGTTTTTAAAGAAGATGTTTGGATTACAACCTTGTTGTATTCAGATTGTAAACGATAAGAACCAACTTCATTACCTAAAACATCATACAATTCAATTTTAGCATCTATATTATTTTGTAGAAGCTGATAATTGAATGATACAACTTCATTGGCAGGATATGGGTATGGATTTGAAATGCTAATTTGGTGATTTTCAAATAGCTTTCCTGTATTTGGAGGCACCACTTCAACAATAGTATTGGCACAAGCCTGAAAAGTAGAAACCCCAATTAATAAAAAAGCAATAAAAGTAAGTTTAAAGAATAATTTCATAGTGATTCAGGATATAACATTTACAAAAATAAACAATCTTCAACACTAAGACGACATTATATAGTAAAAAGTTGCCTTGTATGTGAAAAAAATTGTCAAAATCCTTGCCAAAAACTCAAAAAAAGAAAATAGAGTTTTATTTTTGTCAAAATATTTTCCATGATGAAGATGAAAAAATTAGAAACATTCGAAATACAACGCCTTTCAGTAGAAGAATTTCAAAATACTCATAAAAATAGTTTTGTGATTGTTTTAGATGATGTACGAAGCTTACACAATGTAGGTTCTGCTTTTAGAACAGCCGATGCATTTGCAGCAGAAAAAATTTATTTATGTGGTATTACAGGAACACCCCCTAACAGAGAAATACAAAAAACAGCTTTAGGTGCAACGGAATCAGTAGCTTGGGAGTATATAGAAAAAATAAATGAACTAATAGAAAATCTAAAAAATAAAGGTTACATCATTGTAAGTATTGAACAAACTCACAATAGTACATTGTTACAAAATTTTACTATTGATACAGAAAAAAAATATGCCTTTGTATTTGGAAACGAGGTTTTTGGAGTAAATGCTGATATTGTCGCAAATTCAGATATTTGTTTAGAAATACCTCAATTTGGGACAAAACATTCGCTTAATGTTTCTGTAACTATTGGGATTGTTTGTTGGCATTCAATAAATGAACAACTCAAAAAAGCTAATTAATTGAAACCTTGAAAATTTTTCCCTTGTTTCCAACTGCCCAACCAACTTTTCCGTTTTGAGCAAAGCGAATGGTATTAAAACCCTCTGAAGAAACACTCTGCCAAGTTTTTCCTCCATCTTTGGATATGTCTGAACCATTTGTTCCTGCACAAATATAGATATCACCTCTTACATAAGAGACACAAGAACGATATCCATTGGGCATTTTTTTAGATAGCTTCCAAGTTTTCCCACTATTTCTTGTATAAATGGATGTTTTGTTCGGCTCGTTGGGAGTAGTGTAGTCACCACCTACAGCTATTCCACTTTTTTTATCTTTAAAAGCCATTGAAAAAATACCTTGAGAATTTTTACCACTTAAAATAGGTGTTTGAAAAAAACTCCAAGAATTCCCTCCATCATTAGAAAAGAGTATTCTTGAATCCTTCCCGCCTCCTGTTCCTATCCATATATGGGTCTTGTCTTTGAAACGCATAATTGTGCCACTTGCGGCAAAACCTGCCTCGTTTTCTTGTGGTGTTGGAAGTTTATCTCCTATATTTTTCCATGATTTTCCATTATCAGAGGTTTGTAATAAAACAAACTTACCAGAATCATCTGGGTCGCCAAAAACAAAACCAGTCTTTTCATCCCAAAATCCCATGTCATCTAAAAATGCTTTAGGTGAATCATTTTGATAAACAGAAGTCCAAGAGTTGCCTCCATCTTCAGTTTTAAGAATATAAGCAGGCGAACCAGCATTAATAATAAAAGCTTTTTTGTCATCAAATGCTACAATATCTCTAAAATCTTTGTCTTCAAAACCTGTTACAACTATTTTTTGCCAAGTTTTCCCACCATCTAAAGTTTTAACTACATTTCCTTTTGTACCACTTGCCCAAACAATAGACTCATTGACAACCCATAAACCCCTAAAATGGGCATCTGTGGGGCTTTCTTGAGCCACTAAATCTACTTTGACAGTTTGTCCATACACACTGACATTCAAAAAAAGCAAAACAAAAAACAAACTTATATGCCTCATAACTTCTTGAAAATTAAATTGTCTTCAAAATTTAGTAAAAATTTTAAGACTACAAATTTATTTTTGGCATTTTGTTTGTAAACACTATCACAGTTTCAACTAAAAATCATAATATGAAAAAGATTAATCTTTTAACAATTGCAATTCTTTTTGCTACAGCTATGAGTAGCTTTGCACAAACTTCTAAAGGTACGTTGTTTGTTGGAGGTGGTTTAGGTTTTACAAGTTCTTCTGGAAAATTTACCACAACACTTGGAGGAACAACTATTGAATCTGATGGTGTTAAATCAACAACTTTCTCTATTGTACCAGGTGTAGGTTATTTTGTAGCTGATAAATTGGCTGTTGGTTTAGACCTATCAGTAAACTCTTCTTCTGTTCAAGTACCAGATAATAACGATCCAGATGATTATGAAAAAACATCGGGTACAAGCTTTGGCTTTACTCCTTATGTTCGTAAATATTGGATGGTGGGTGATAATTTTGGTTTTACAGGTACATTTGGTGCAGGTGTAGCATTTGGAAGTTCTAAAATAGAAGAAAAAAATGGAAATACAACTGTAACTAATGATGGACCCAAAACAACAGATTTAGAAATAGGAATCACACCTGGTATCGTGTTTTTCCCTACAAGCAAAGTTGGTTTAGAAGCAAATTTTGGATTTGTAGGTTTTTCATCTACTACTTCAAAAACGGATTTGGGTAATGGTAACGAATCAAAATTCACAAATTCTACATTTGGTTTGAGTGCTAATTCTATCAGACCTTCATTCTCTTTAGGTTTCCGTTATTACTTAACAAAATAATAAACAAGATAAAATCAATAAAAAAGCAAGCATAAAAGCTTGCTTTTTTACCTCTAAATAATTTGATAACAAAATAACTTTGAAGAATAAAGTTTATCTTGGAACTTCAATAGACTGTACTATCTGATTGATAACATCTTCGATACTTACACCCTCAATTTCTTTTTCAGGAGTAAGCATAATTCTATGTCTTAGAATAGGGTAAACAAGATGTTTAATATCTTCTGGACTAATAAAATCTCTACCATCAATGGCAGCATAAGCCTTTGATGCATTTAAAAGAGCTAAAGATGCTCTTGGAGAAGCACCCAAATATAAAGAATGATTGTTTCGTGTACGGTCTATAATTTGAGCTATATAACTCAACAAGTTATTTTCAACATGAATATCTTTGATAACTTTTCTATACTCCATAATTTCATGGCCTGCTAAAATAGGCTCAACACCAGCCAATTGGGAGTTCGATTTTCTTGAATTTGCTTTTTCTAAAATACCAATTTCCTGACCTAAATTTGGATAATTTACTTGTATTTTGAATAAAAATCTGTCAAGTTGTGCTTCAGGCAATCTGTATGTTCCTTCTTGCTCTATAGGGTTTTGAGTAGCTATTGCTAAAAACGGAGGAGGTAAAATATAAGTTGTACCATCAAAAGTGATTTGCCTTTCTTCCATGACTTCAAAAAGAGCAGCTTGTGTTTTGGCGGGAGCTCTATTGATTTCATCAATCAAGACTAAATTGCTAAATATAGGACCTTTTCTGAACTCAAAATCAGAGGTTTTTAGATTAAAAATAGACGTTCCTATTACATCAGAGGGCATTAAATCTGGCGTGAACTGAATTCGGGAGAAATCAATAGCCATAATTTTAGCAAAAAGTTTTGCTGTAAGGGTTTTAGCAACACCTGGTACACCTTCTAAAAGTATATGTCCATCAGCTAAAATAGCTGTTAGCATCAAATCTATTACATCTTCTTGTCCAACTATTACTTTACCAATCTCTGTTTTTATTTGGCTTACTTTTGTTTGCAAACCATTCAGGTCTAATCTGTTATCAAATAAATTTTCTTGATGCTCCATAATTTATAATCTGTATTTAACCTATATTTCTTGGTAATTCTGAGTAAGGTATTAAGTTTTCTAAGAAGAAAATAATGCTTCCTTTTACGAATAAAGTGATAACTATAATAATTGTACCCACTAAAATACCAACAGCAATATTGTTATTACTAATTTCTTCTAATTCTTCGATTTCTGTATTTAAAAAATTAAATAGATACATGGCTAAAAAAATGACCAGAAATGACACAACAAAGCCTACAATTCCGAAAATAGTGCCATATTTGACAACACTAAAAAATACATCAGCTCCATTCTTTTCAAGCATTCTTACTGTTGCTATCATTTTGAAAGCAGGTTCTAAAACACCCGAAATAATATAACCCACTGAAAAAATAACAGATGCAAGTAAAATTGCAAAAGAAGTATTTTGATGTGTAATATTATATTTTCTACGAATAGCTCTGATAAAAAGCCTTGTTGTACTAAATGTAACTAGTAGTCCTAAAATTAGAGAAACTAGTAAATACACAATTGCAAGAAATATTTCCATAAAAGTATAGTTTTAATAAGCTTAAAAATTATCGATTGCCATCTTTTTTGGGTTCTGGCTTTTCTTCAAAAAGAGGGTTTACAACAATTAGTTTTTTCTCAGAATATTTTAATATAGGTACATATTGGTTATCTCGTTGTTTATCTCCGAATATATAGCCTCTGTAAGTTCGTTTAAAATCTTCATTATCCACAACTTTTTTATAAAAATTATCTTTGCTTTCATAAAGAGTTTTAATGAAGGTTCTTGTAACATCATAACCTTTGTGTGTAGCAAGAGGCGGAGCAACCATGTTGCTGTACATTTCTACATGACGAACTTTAAGGTTGTATTGGATTTTTAATTTATCTTTTTCTCCTCCTAATCTTGTATAATCAGGGTCTATAAAATGTACTTTTTGAGCCTCTAAATCTTGAGGTTTGATTTCAGCAAATTTTTTCCAAGCAAGTGTTGTAATGATAGGCACATTGGGCATTTTTTCTTTCATCTGCTCCATAATTTTTTCGGCAGCGGCTTGGCTTGGACTTGCTACAAAAATATAAGCAACATCTTTATTTTCAGGTTTTGCCAAAATTTCTTCAATAAGAGGAATAGTTGTAACTGAAAGTTTCTGTTGAGCAAGCACTTGTCCACCCAAACGTTCTACTTCTGCTTTATGGGCATTCATGAGTTTTAGGTCATCAGCAAGGTCGCTATGGAAAATAATAACTTTTTTACCAAATGTTTTAATGGCAAAGGTAGCAGATTGCTTACCTTGTGTTTCCACAGTAGGTTGTAAAAAATAAGCATTTTTACTATCTAAAAATTTAGGAGTACTTAAAAATGGATTGATAATCGGGATGTCTTTCTTTTCTGCTATTTCGAGAGCTTTTGCAAAATCTTCATCATAAAAAGGTCCCACAAACATATCTATTCTTGCAAATTCATTTTTCTTATACATGAGTTCCAATGTATCAGGATTTTGATATACATCATACACCAATAGATTTACAAATACTCTGGAAGTATCTAATTGTCTTTTGGCTATACGCATTCCATGATAAAACTCAATGCCTAAGTTGGTAGCTGTTGTTCTTTTTTTAGAGTCTTTGTAGTCTTTGAAATTAATGGGTAAGAAAACACCTACATTCAAAGTATCTTTAAATGCTCTTTTTGAACCTTTAGAAACTTTTTGTAAACGAGTTTTTTCAGGACGGCTGAGTCCATGTTTTTCTATTAAACTATCAATCAAATCTAAATCTGCTGGTTCAATGGATTCTGCTGCAAGCTTATCTACCAACACCTGAGCTACTTGTTTGTCTTTTGGATAAACAATTTGAAGGTTTTTTAAGGCACTGATTTCTCTTTTGCCTAAGTAAAAAGATTTCATTTCATTGGCATCTTTGGCAATAGAAGCATCTTTGATTTTATCTATATAAGTAAGAGCTATATTATCTTCTTTGCGTTCAAAAGCTATATTTGCCTGCAAATACAAAGCTTCTTGCATTTTATCCCAATTAGGAAACTTCTCTGAAAGGTTCTCCAAAGACTTTTCAGCATCTTTGTATTTTTTTAGATTAAAATTACAAAGAGCAGTATAAAAATAGGCATATTCTCTATAAATATTTCCTTTTGTAGGTTTTTGTAGAGGCTCAAAAGCTGTAATAGCTTCTTGATATTGTTTAGCATTTAAAGCTGTTTTACCTTTTTGATATTGAGCTGTCAATTTTTTATTTTGAGCTACAACAGATAATTGTAAGACAAGTATAGTTATTACAAAAAAAAGTTTTTTCATGATTTATAAGTCGGTACATTTTTGTGCAAATGTAAGGATAAAACAGCAAAGAGAAAAGAAAAACAAAGACTATAATCTTTTTTATTTGAGAGAATTAAAGATTGTTTTTCCAATTTTTAAATGGATTTTGTGATAAATAAGAATTGTAATATCTTTCATCTGTGGTTACTTCATTGTCTACCCAAGGAGGCAGTTCAAAATGTTCATTTTCTGATGTAAGTTCTATTTCAGCAATTATAAGTCCTTCATTATCTTCTAAAAATACATCTATTTCCCATAAATGGTTGTGATAAAATATTTTATACCTTTTTTTACTGATGATATTTGAGCAGAACTTTTCTAATAATTGTTTGGCATCTTCTTGTGGGATAGAGTATTCAAATTCCATTCTTGAAAACCCTTGTGAGGAGCCTTTTATAGTTAAAAAGGCATGGCTTTCTGTTAGTCGTACTCGCATTGTTTTGGAAGGTTCTGTTGAAATGTAACCTTGTTTGTAAAACTCTCCTTTTTCTATAGAAAGAATGTTCCAAATATCTTTTTTTACTAAAAATTTCCTTTCAATTTCTAATCCCATAAAATTAGTAATAAAAAAGCCCTGCAAAAGCAAGGCTTTCAACACAAGTATTCTTAAAATTAAAGAATCATTTCTTTACAAGCTTTGTAAAGATCTTTATAATCTTCACGTGTACGAAGAACTGTTTCAAGGTACTCTGTCCAAACAACTTTATCTTGTATAGGGTCTTTTACAACTGCACCAACTAAACCAGAAGCTACGTCCAAAGCACTCATCGTACCATCACCAAAGTGTGCAGCCAAAGCTAAACCACTGTTTACCACAGAAATAGCTTCTGCTGTACTCATCGTACTTGTAGGAGTTTTAATTTTGGTTTTACCATCTAAGGTTACACCTGCTCTCAACTCTCTAAAAATCGTAACAATTCTCTTTATTTCTTTAAGAGGAGGCATTTCTGCAGGCAATTCTAAGTTTTTAGCAATGCTATTGACACGACGTTCTACAATATCTACTTCTTCCTCAATACTTTCTGGTGATGGAAGAATAACCGTATTGAAACGGCGTTTCAATGCTCCAGAAAGTTCATTTACACCTTTATCTCTATTGTTGGCTGTTGCAATAACATTAAATCCTTTTACAGCCTGAACTTCTGTATTCAATTCAGGAATAGGCATTGTTTTTTCTGAAAGAATGGTGATCAATGTATCTTGAACATCTGCTGTGATACGAGTAAGCTCCTCAATACGAGCAATTTTGCCTTCTTTCATAGCCACCATCATAGGCGTAACTACCAAAGCATTTTCGCTGGGACCCTCAGCAAGCAAACGAGCATAATTCCAACCATAACGAACAGCTTCTTCACCTGTACCTGCTGTACCCTGAATAAGCAAAGTGGAATCTCCAGAAATAGCAGCAGATAAATGCTCTGATACCCAAGATTTTGCTGTACCAGGTAAACCATACAACAACAAAGCTCTATCAGTAGTGAGTGTAGCAACAGCTATTTCCATCAATCTGCGAGAACCAATATATTTGGGGCTTACTTCAAAACCATTTTTTAATTTACCACCCATTAGGTAAATAACTACAGATGCAGGAGACATATGCCAGAGAGGTGGAACATTTCCTGAATCTTGTTTTTTTAATTCTTCTAATTCTTGGGCAAATTGTATTTCAGCATGCTGACGAAGAACGCCAGTACTATTTGTGTTGCTGGTGGAACTACTATTATTAGTGGTTTTTTTTGCCATTTCTGTAAGTTTTTAATTCTAAAAATGTAGATGTTCAAATATAAAAAAATTACTCTCTCAAGAAAAAGAAAATGAATTAGTTTTTTAGTTTTTAGAAATAAAGATTTTATAATGGGATGTTTTTGGCTTTTATTGCATTTTAGATAAATGCTTTTCTAAAATTTTGATAAGATTTTCTAACCCAATTTGGTCTTGCTCATCAAAATCGTTGAGTTTATCACTATCTACATCTAAAACTCCTACAACTTTTTCATTTTGAAAAATGGGAACAACTACCTCAGATTTTGAAAGAGAGCTGCAAGCAATATGCCCAGGGAAAGCATCTACATCAGGTACAAGGATGGTTTTTTGTTCTTTCCAAGAAGCCCCACAAACACCTTTGCCAAAAGCAATACGTGTACATGCCAATGTTCCCTGAAAAGGAGCAAGTACTAATTGTTCATTTTTTACCCAATAAAAGCCAACCCAAAAGAATCCAAAAGCTTCTTTGAGAATAGCTACAAAGTTTGCTAAATTGGCTGTAAGATCAGTTTCTGTTTGTAAAATGCCATCTATTTGTGGTACAAGGGCATTATAAATATCTTTTTTTGTTGAATTCTGAGGGATGAAAACGTTTTCTGCCATATAGTAGGGTGATTTTATTCTAAATACTTTTCTAAAACATAAAAATTACTAATGTTGTTCTCTTTGTTGCCAAAGAATATAAGTCCTTCATTTTTTTTTAAGATACTTATACTTTCTGAGTATCCCATTGTATCTTTTTTATTGCTTAAATTATTGTAAATCAATTTCACTATAGAGGAGCCTTGTATAATCATGCAATCTGAACATTTAATATCCAAAGTATCAATAGATTTTATTAGAGATTTCGTTTTTCTTTTGATGTCATAGGTAAGTCCAATGTTCCTTTTAGAAATATATTGAATATGATGTTCTAAGTATCCATTTTTGAGTAGCTGTTTTCTTAAAATTTCACCATTGAGTCTCATAGGTGTGTTATTAGAATCTAACTCATACATACCTATATCGACTAAATCTACGTAATTAGGGCTGATATTTTCGGTATAATCACTAAAAATCAAGCTGTTTACAAACCAACTACTTATAGATTGCGAAATGGTATCATTTATTTTTTTCTCCTTAGTATGTAAAAATAAAGCCCTGTAAGACTTATCCTTTATATGAACAAACTTCTTGATACCTTCTGTATTTTTCCAAACAATAAAACTTTTAGTATGTCTTTTTTCTTTACAGGAAAAAAACAAAAAACTTGCACATAAAACTATAATACAATATTTCATTCAAAATCTCTGTTTAAATTTCGCCAATGTCTGCTGAGGGCTTTGTCTAATTTATCTTTATACAAATTGAAAGTTTTTTCATCAAGAATAGGATTAGAATTTAAAATATTTTTTAATTCATCAAAATCTTTTAGGTGTGTTAAAATGTCAATTACAATATTTGTTGTTTCTGTTAAAGATAAAGGTAGCTCCCAGTAATGATAATCAGTCATCCAATTGAGCCAATCACGTACAATTTCTAACTTTTCTTTGGTGATTTCAGAATGAAAGACATAATTTCTATCAAATTCATCTTCAATTACTAATGTAATGGCTTTGGTAATGTCATAACGTGTATAACGATAGGCTTCTTCTGCAATTTCCCAAGAGCAATCAGTTGCTTCTATAATTTCTTGGATACATTGTTCTTTAAATATTTTTTGAATAATATCTGTATTTCCTTGATATTCATTTAATAATGAAACTGCCTGAGAGATGGGAATGGGAATACGTTTTCTTAGAAACTTAAGCTCTTCTAAATATTGGGTTTTCATAAGCTAAATATAAAACAAAAAAGAGGCTTAAGCCTCTTTTTTTATTCCCATTTCAATTCGCTTTCTTGAGCCTCATCATTGCTTTCAAAAGCTTCCTGCTCTACAACTTGATTGAAGTCATAATCAGGCATCAATTCTTTAATTTTCACGATAGCCTCTTCTAAAGACTCGATGAACTTCCCGAAATCTTCTTTATACAAGAAAATCTTATGTTTTTCGTAGTAAAATCCATTATCACGGAAACGTTTTTTGCTTTCAGTGATAGTAAGGTAGAAGTCGCTACCTCTTGTAGATTTTACATCAAAGAAATAAGTTCTTTTACCTGCCCTTACTCTTTTAGAGTAAACATCCGCAGCTCGGTCGTTGGTTTCTTTGTACTCTTCCACAATCCTTAAATTTTAGTTGAACCTTTCGTTTATTGAGTGCGTAAAATTAGAAATTTTTATCGCTACACAAAAAAATATTTAAAAAATTTCCCTTATGAATATATTTTTTTGAATGATTATTTTTTATGTACTTCACTTTGAGCATCTTCAATTCGTAAACCCATAGAAAGAATCCCTTTAAGTGGATTGATACGCATAAATTGCTTGAACTCATAAGTATACTTTCCTTTTTGCTTAAACTTAAAATTTTGAAAAACAGGTAATTGATGCTCCCTGATACCTCCAGTTCCTATTCCATAGGGCTCACCTGTATTGGGATGAAAAAGAACAACATCTTGCAATAAAGAATCAACTTTTTTACCATCAGGATAACGTAAATAATAAGTAACATATACGTTATAGTAAGGATATGAAAGCTCATTACGAATATTATAGTACAAATTATAGGCTTTGGAAGTGTCTTTGATTTCAAAGTTTAGTTTTACAGGTTTTTCCATAGCCCATTTTCCTTCTTTAATACTCTCATTATCTTCAAATACAACGCCCTCTTCTTTGCAAGCACTAAGAAACGTCATATTGATAATCAAAAAGCTAAAAAATAGAATTTTTTTATAGGAATTCATTATTTATTATTTCTTGGAGGATGTTGTTTGTTATTTTTATTAGGATGATTTTTTGAAGTTTTAGGCTTTTCAGTTTTTAGATTTTTTTTCTCTCTATTTTTTAATTTTTTATCCAATGCCTGAATAGCTCCTTTTTCTGTAGCAATCTCTTTTGCTTTTTTAGCTTCTGCTGAAACTTGTCCTGTTTCTATTTGTGCTAAAGTTTCAGGAATAATGCCTTTTTCATTTAACTCCATGATTTCCTTTACTCTTTCAATAGTAAGAGGGTGCCAATTGCTATCATTCTCATAACCAAACCACATAATTTTCTTAAAAATGTCAGTTTTCTTGAGACTTACGTTTCCTTGTTTGGTTTTTAAAGGTTTTTCAATATTTGGAAAATCTTTAACAGCTTCAATATATGTATCTAATTCATAATTCAAGCAACATTTGAGTCTTCCACATTGTCCAGAGAGTTTAGCAGGGTTTAGAGAAAGATTTTGATAACGAGCAGCCGTTGTGGTAACACTCTTAAAATCAGTTAGCCAAGTAGAACAGCAAAGCTCTCTCCCACAAACGCCTATACCTCCAAGCCTACCAGCTTCTTCTCTAAGAGAAATTTGACGCATTTCAACACGAATTTTAAACTCAGAAGCAAGAATTTTGATTAACTCTCTAAAATCTATTCGATTTTCTGCAGAATAATAAAAAGTAGCTTTGGTATTATCTGCTTGAAACTCAACATCTGAAAGTTTCATAGGCAAACTTTGTTCTCCAATAATTTGCCTTGCTCTAAACATAGTAGGCAAATTACGAGCTTGAGTTTCCTTAAATTTTTCAATATCTTTTTCAGAGGCTATACGCAAAATATTGAGGATATTTTCGTTCTCTTCTATTACATTTTTTTTTAACATTTGGAGGCGGACAAGCTCACCTTGCAAAGAAACATGCCCCAAATGATAACCGTTTTGTGCTTCTACAACTACTGCATCACCAGTATATAAATCAAAATGTTGGGTATTTCGGAAAAAACCTTTATTGCCATTTTTAAAACGAACCTCTACAATACGAAACTTTTGGTCAACAGGCAAATCCATATTAGAAAGCCAGTCAAAAGAGTTCATTTTATTACAGCCACCTGTTTTACAACCTCCCCCACAACCAGATGATTTATCAGTAGAGCAACCTCCTGAAGAACAAGAAGAACAACCCATAAATTTTCAGTAAAAATAAAATAATCAACAAAAATAAATCTAACCAACTACAAAGTTAGCTTGCTTAACGACAAAAAACAAACGTATTCTAAAATTGTTTGGAAAAATCAATGATGCCTTCAGGAGTAATACAATAATTCATAGACACATCATAATTATCTATATCTGTGATATTTTCTTCCAAAGGGGGCTCCAATGATATACCAACTTTAATGACTTGAGGGCATTGAGCCAAAAACCGATCATAAAACCCTTGTCCATAACCTACTCTAAACCCTTGTTTGTCAAAAGCTAAAAGAGGAACTAAAACCATTTGAATATTTTCGATAGAAAATATTTGGGCATCAACAGGTTCACTAATTCCCCATTGGTTGGTAAGTAGTTTGGTCTCTTTGTTTAGATGAAAATGAGCTAATTCCTTCTTTTTGAAGTTTGTAGTTGCGATAATCCAAGAAATTTTAGGTTTTTGTTCCCAAGCTTTATGAATAAAACTCCAAGTATCAGGTTCTTTTTGAGATAAAATGGGTAAAAAAGTGTGAATAAATTCAATGTTTTTTATTTTATCCCAAGAAATAAAAAGATTAGAAAGAGTATTATTTTTATCTTTAAAAGAAGACTCAGATAAAGAAAGCCTTTTTTCTTTATATATTTTACGAATATCTGCTTTTAACATAAATATTATAAACCTCCTATTACTTTACCTATCCATTCGTAAATGCTTTCAGCAATTTGTGGATTAAAATCAGATTCTTTATCAGTATCTTGGGAGTTACGCAAACACATTTTATGATCTGCTCTATTTATTTTGATAAAAGTTCCTTTTTTAGGATTATGTTGGTTGATAATATTTGTAATAAGCTGATGTTCAGAAGCAAAAGTTGACCTATCAGATTCTCCCCAAATGGAAAGAACATAACCATTATATTCTTTCCATTGTTGAGCTACATTAATCTCACTTAATTGATACCAATATTGTGGACTTCTGAAACTGAATCTTTTTAAAAAGTCTTGACAATCTGAATTATATTTAAAAACACTATCTAAATGTTGTTTTTGCATAAAAAATCTAACGCTACAATCTGTTACATTTTTTGTCCATTCTTCTACATCTTCATAATCTTCTCCTTTTTGTATAGCCATTGCCTTGCGAGAGTCTATCAAATAATTTGTCCAATTCTGACCAATAGTACCATAAACCACAACTCCTTTTGCATTTTCTTTTTGTGCAATCATAGGGGCTATTACGCCTCCTAAACTATGCCCAATTACAAAAATGTTATCTTTATCTACAAAAGGATATGTTTTTAAGGCTTTGAGAGCTTCTGTGAAATGAGCTAATTCTGTTTGGAAATCAAGTTTTTCACAAGGAGTACCTTGACTATCTCCAACACCAGATTTTTCAACCCTCATGGTTACAATATTGTTTTTACTTAAATGACGCAACATTTGAACATGCCCATAAGTAGTATCCATAGGAGTATCAACAGGATAACAACCTACCCCTTGAATAAAAATTACAGCAGGATATTTACCTTCTTTTTGGGGAACCGTAATAATACTACGTAAAACAGCATTATTTACAGGGATTTCGCCATAAATGGTTCTGTTAGCAAAGGTAATTTCTTTGGGTGCTTCATCTAAACGAGCATCAAGAATTATTTCCTGATCATTTCTACGAACTTTTAGTTTTACTTTTTCTTTTGGACTAAATTTTTTAAGTCCTTGAATAAGCTCTTGAATAGAATGAGGCTGAAAATCATTGATACTCAATAATTCATCTCCGATTTTCATTCCAGACCTTTCTGCAGCAGTTTTGGGATAAATCTTATTGATAACTAAAACTTGATTTTTTTCTACTGGATCAATGCCTAAAAAAGCCCTTCTTGTCAGCTTTTGTGCAACTGACACGCCAATCCAACCCCAAATAATGATAAGTAAAATGTAAAATCGCATATTTATTGTAGTAATTTCTATAAAAACGACTATGGTTATAAATTATTATAAATTGTAAAAAAAGTTATCAAAAAATTCTACAACATCAAATTATTATTTTGCAAATTTAGAGAGATAAATTGTGATTTTAAATTGTTTTGTAAATAAATACTTAAATTCAAAGAAGATATGAAAGCCTTTATTTTAATTTTAACAATTTTACTTGGCATAAGTCAAAATGTTTGTGGGCAAATTCTTGCTGAAGGAACATTCCACGCAGGGAGTGTAAAAGATAAAGAAGGAAATACATGGGGAGGACAAATAAAATATGATACCAAACAACAAACAGTGATGGTAGACAATGGAGGAACACTAAAAACCTTTAATGCAAGAAACATTGAGAGTTTTTCGTTTTATGATAGTAAAGTGAAAGCAAATAGAAGATTTTTAACCCTTATGTATGCAAAAAACATTAATATCAGTTATGAATCTGCTACTTTTTTTGAGGTGCTTACAGAGGGAAACAAAGTAACACTATTAGGAACAGAGTATTTAGAAACTCGCATGAATCCGCAAGCAGGATGGGGTTGGTATGGTACAGGAGGACGGACTTTTTCTTATAGAATCATTACAGAGTTTTACATTATGAATAAAAGCGGAAAAATTGTAAAACTGAGAACAGGAAGTAAAAAACAATTTTTGTCCCAAATGAAAGAAGAGACTTCTCAATTAGAAACATTTATGAAAAAGAATAAATTGGGAGTACAACAACGTCTTGACATGATAAAAATATTTGATTACTATAACACACTCTAAAGGAAATTTACTAAATTTGCATTCCTAAAAATTGGAGAAGTGCCCGAGTGGTTGAAGGGGCACGCCTGGAAAGCGTGTATGCGGGAAACTGTATCGAGAGTTCGAATCTCTTCTTCTCCTCAAAAAGAAAAGCTATCTATACATATTATAGATAGCTTTTCTTTTTATATATTCTACATCTACTCTTTTGTGAAAACAAGCTCTTCACTCCAATAAAGTTTATTATTCAAGTTTTTAGCTATAAAATCTCTGAAAATCTTTTCACTTGCAAACTTTGTAGGTTTTGCATTACTCGCATCATATCTTTTGCCTTTGGCTTTTGCCTCATTTACACCTTTTTCAAAAAATAGAGATACAGATAATTTTCCATCTTTTACTTTATACTTAAAATAACAATATCCTTTTTTACCTTCTTCTTCTGCTCCAAAATTAACGATTTTTGTTCCTTTTAGTATAGATATATACGCATCTAAAGGTTTATCTTCTTTGGGCTGTTCACCTTCTGTTGGCTTATTCTTGATATCAAGGGTGTATGTTCCTGTTGAAGAGCTTTTTGTGAAAATAATTTTATCAATAGGAAGTTCTAATTCTTCAGCAGATTTTTTAGCTGGAGGAACAAACTTCCAAGAGCCAACTAATTGGTCATCATCAACAAATGCAGTTTTATCAGTTATAAGATATTCAGAAGAAATACATGAACCCATGAATAAAACTGTTAGTAAAAGTAGAAAAGGAAATTGTAGCTTTTTCATAATACATTTTGTTTAAAATTTCTCAAAAATAAAGAACCCTCCATAAAATATAGAGGGTCTTTTTATGAAAGAAACTTTTTTGTTTATCAAATTATATTACGGCTTAATGAATCAATTTTTATATCTTAGTTTTGAGAGGTTTAACGGTATAACCTTGCTTACGTAATTGATAAATCAAGCCATCTTTGCCAACTAAATGCAATGCTCCTACAGCTATAAAAACTGGTTTTTCTTGAACTAATTTGTAGATTTGAGGCATCCAAGCGTCATTTCTGTTTTTTAGTAAAGAATTGTATTCTTCAGGTTTCATATTTTTGTCATCTAATCCAAATTTTGCCAATTCATTCAGATTTTGCTCTGCATAATACTTATTCAATTTCTTCATAGATTCTGATGATTGTGAACCTTTATCTTCAATAACTTCCATCAACATTTCAGCTTGGCGTTGTAAAGACGACCCTTTTAATAAAACATTAGCTTGTAATTCAACAGTTTCCAAACCAATAATCTCTTTTTCTAAAGATTTTCCATACGTTTGAAAATATCCATCCAAACTATTACTGGGGTCGCCACTCATCATTTTGTTCTCATCTAAGCCCAATTCTTTAGAAATCTTCTTTACAGAAATCATTTGAATAAGCATCATGGGACGCATTTTATTAAAAAGAGCAGCACTCATGCCCATATTTGTTTGTAAATATTCATCTACTTGGTTAAATTTCTTTTCCCCCAACAAATCTTTAAGTGTTGTATCTTGCATGATAGCTACTTTCATCATAGCCATGGATGTAGCCATCATGTTATCTAATGCTATTTCGCCAATAACAGTTTTGCTTTTTCTGATTTTCTCTTTTATAAACTCATTCTTCTTAACAGAATCTGGTGGATATAAGTGGTGTGTACCAAATAAATAAGATGGTTCTTTAATTCCTTTTCCCGAAATTTCCCAAAAAACAGAGTTTTCAAGTTCTAAATTTGGAGTAATACTGCTTTTTGCTGAGTTTTTTACTTTTTTTTGTGCAATAGCAACATCTACAATAAATAAGAGTAATGATGCTAAAATAAGATACTTTTTCATGGTATAGGGTTATTTTTTGATAATGATTTGATAAGGAACTTTTTCGGCTCGTTCAAGACCCATATCCTTAGCTCGCTTTTCGACTTCTGAATACTTTGTAGTATTCATATACTTAGCCTGAGATTGTGTATAGTCAGAACGAAGATTAGTGACGTCTTTTTCTAAAATAATAATTTGTCGTTGGAGCTTCCTTGCATAATGAGTGTTACTGATATAAAATATACCTAAAATTGTGAGATATAGTACATAAGGAATATAATTGATAGGTTTTCTTTTTTGGGTAAGAAAATCTACGTTTACTAAATTATCAATCCAAAGAAAAACACTTCTCTTTGCTTCAGGACGTTCGGGGGCGGATTCTTTATATGTATTTTCCATTATCATGAATTCTTTACTTTAACGAAAACAAAAATAATATTAGTTCATTTGAGAGTAAAAATAATAGTAAAAATATAAAACACTCAACTATTAAGAAGGGTTTTACTTAAAAAAATAGATGAATGGCTAAAATGCGAAAAAAAAGTGACTTGCCTGAAAAAACCTGTGTAATTTGCAAAAGACCATTCTCTTGGCGAAAAAAATGGGAAAAAGTATGGAACGAAGTTTTGTATTGTAGTGATAAATGTAAAAAACAAAGAAAACAGAAAATATAAAAATTATATATTTGCCTTCCATTTTATAAAAACTATTATGCTCACAAAACGAATTATCCCTTGTTTAGATATAAAAGATGGTAGAACAGTAAAAGGTGTAAATTTTGAAAATTTAATAGATGCTGGAAATCCTGTAGAATTAGCTCAACGCTACGCAGAAGAAGGAGCTGATGAGTTAGTCTTCTTAGATATCAATGCAACAGTTGAAGGTAGAAAGACACTGGTAGCTTTGGTAAAAGAAATTGCTGCCCATCTCAATATTCCTTTTACTGTAGGTGGCGGAATTAGTAGTAAACAAGATGTATCAGAACTTTTAAATGCAGGAGCTGATAAAATTTCTATCAATTCTTCAGCAGTACGAAACCCTAAGCTTGTTGATGAATTAGCATTAGAATTTGGTAGTCAATGTATTATACTAGCCATTGATACTAAAAATATTGATAAAACTCATTATGTTCATACTCATGGAGGACGTAAACCTACTGATATACAAACATTTTTATGGGCAAAAGAAGTAGCAGAAAGAGGAGCTGGTGAAATCTTACTTACATCTATGGATGCAGATGGGACAAAAGCAGGTTTTGATATATCTATTACAGCCAAAATCTCAGAAGCTGTTTCCATTCCTGTAATAGCCTCTGGAGGAGCGGGTTCAATACAAGATTTTTCAGAAGTATTCACAACAGGTAAAGCAGATGCTGCTCTTGCCGCAAGTATTTTTCACTTTAAAGAAATAGCCATTCAAGATTTAAAAAGCTATTTATATCAGCAAAATATTTCAGTAAGACAATAAAAAAGGATAGCTAATTTTAGCTATCCTTTTAGTATCAAATACTAGTTATTATTTTGAAGCAGTTGCTTTCTTTTCTTTTTCACCTTCTTTTTCTGCCTTATCTCCAAAATCTACATTTTCTAAGAATAAAATATTAGTAGGGTTAGTTTTTAAACCTTTTAATTTTTTATTATAAATCCTTAAAATTTCGTCATAATACAATACGATAATAGGAGACTCTTCAATCAATAAATTATCCATATCATGGTAGTATTTATAAAGAAGCAGATGGTTTTCATCATGTTCGTCCTTCGATTGTGCTTCATCATAAAGTCTATCAAATTCTTTGCTTACAAAGTTTGTTTTATTAGGACCTACAGGAGAGAAGTTTTGGCTATAGAACATTGCAAAATAATTTTCAGCATCAGGATAATCTCCTAACCAAGAACCTCTAAACAAAGTAACTTTTCCATCATCTACCATTTGTTGATGCGTTACAAACTGATTACTCTCTATAGTAACATTTACACCAATTTCACTCCATTGTTTTTTGATAAACTCTGCAATTTCTTTGTCCGTTTGATAAGTATGAAGTTTTAATTCAGGTAAACCTTTTCCACCTTCATGACCAATTTCTTTTAATAATTGACGAGCTTTTGCTAAATTATAAGTATAACCTTTTACTCTTACAGAATCAAAAGATGGAAGTGCAGCAGGAGTGATACCTGAAATACCAGGCATTCCCAATCCATTACGTAAAGAAAGAACAATTTGATCTCTGTCAATAGCATAACTTAAAGCTTGACGGAATTTCTTCTTCAAGAAAGGATGTGTAGTATCTTTATATTTTCCTGTATTAAGCTGAAAACCAATGTACTCAGTGTTCATGTAGGGAACTTTATCAACATTATATTTTTTACGGAATTCTTCTTTCACCTTTCCTTTATCCAAAATATCTTTTGCTGTTTCAGGAAGTCCTGTAATAAAATCTAATTTACCAGCAACAAATTCATTATATGCTTGATTGGGGTCATTGATAAATGAAACTTGTACAACATCAATGAATGGTAATTTACGACCATCATGATCCATCTTCCAATAATGTTCATTTTTAGATAAAATCAGCTTTTCGCCCTCTTTCCACTCTTTTAATTGAAAAGCTCCTGTTCCAATAGGATGTGCCCTAAAATCATCTTTATATTTTTCAATAGCTTCTTTTGGTATTACAAATGCATAAGGCATCGTAAGCATCTCTAAAAAAGGAGGAAATTTTTTCTGTAAACGAATCTGTAATGTATATCTATCAAGAGCTATAAATGCAGAATCAGGATTTTGGTGTACTTTACCTCTAAAAATCCAAGCACCTGTACTACGAGTTTTAGGATTCAAAATTCTTTGAAAGCTATAAACAAAGTCATCAGCATGAACTTCTCTTCCTGTGTTACCTGGAAAGCAAGGATCATCATGAAAACGAATGTTTTTCTTTAATTTGAAGGTATAAACCGTTTCTGTAGAGTCCCAAGAGTAAGACTCTGCAATGGATTGTGTTGGGTGCATATTTTCATCCAATTCCAAAAGTCCATTGAAAATTTGACTCGTAGCCCAAACACTTGCTCTATTTCGAGCCTGAGCAGGGTCTAGTGAATTCAGACCACCAGTTTGATTGTAACGAAAGACTTTCTTGCCTCCATTATCTTCTTTACCACCACAAGAAGCAAAGAGAAATAAAGCCACAGCGAACAATAATAATTGTCTCATCATAAAATTTTGAAATTGTTTGAATTAAAGTTCTATATTTGCATAAATTTTCTAAGAAAATTCACTTTTACAAGAAACATCACAAATATATATTATTTTTGGTAAGCAAATTAAATTTTTTTTTAGAAAAAAAAAACGTTTCTTGCTTTTATTCTATATAAACAAACGGTTTTGAACTTACATACTAACACTATTTTTAAATATGGGTAAAATTATTGCCATAGCGAACCAAAAAGGAGGAGTAGGTAAAACAACCACAGCCATCAATTTAGCTGCAAGTTTGGCTACTTTGGGTTATAAAACATTGCTTGTAGACGCTGACCCTCAGGCAAATTCTACCTCAGGTTTAGGGCATAATCCTAAGCAAATACAAACAAGTATCTACGAATGTATGGTGGATGGTGCAAGTGCAGCTCAAGCTACTTTGCCCGTATCTATAGATAATCTTTTCTTAATACCTTCACATATTGATTTAGTAGGTGCAGAAGTTGAGATGATTAATCTTGAAAGTAGAGAAGAAAAAATGAAAATTGCACTCAATGCTATTAAAAATGAGTACGATTTTATAGTAATAGATTGTTCGCCTTCATTAGGACTCATAACTGTAAATTCTCTTACAGCAGCTGATTCTGTTCTTGTACCTGTTCAATGCGAATATTTTGCTTTAGAAGGACTTGGAAAATTACTCAATACTATTAAAATTATTCAATCTAGATTGAATACACGCTTAGAAATAGAAGGAATATTACTTACTATGCATGATTCCCGTGTTCGCCTTTCTACACAAGTTGTAGAAGATGTAAGTAATCACTTCAAACAGATGGTTTTTAAAACAGTTATTCCAAGAAATGTACGTTTAAGTGAATCTCCAAGTTTTGGACTTCCTGCAATCCAACATGACTCTTCAAGTAAAGGAGCAGCAAGCTATTTAGAACTTGCTAAAGAAATTCTTGAGAAAAATAAAATTAAAAAAAGTGCTGTAAAATAAATTTTTACTCTGATGAGCAATCCCAAAATTAATTTGGAAATAAAGCCTTTAGATAAAACAATAGAAATCCTAACAGGGTTTCTATTGTTTTTTATGTGGGTATGGTTGTTATATCATTATTCTAATCTCCCAGAAAGAATACCAACTCATTTTAATTTTAATGGACAAGCAGATGGTTTCGGACATAAAAACAACCTTTTTATCTTAGCCATTTTAGCAACCATTATCTACATTGTACTATCTGTTCTTAAAAAAATTCCTCACCTCCTCAACTATCCTGTAACTGTTACAGAAGAAAATGCTTTCAAACTATATTATTTGAGCAATCAGATGCTTCGATATTTAAAATTTTTGACAATTTTAGTTATGTGTATTGTAGAGATTTTCAATATCAATATTGCTAAAAATAATGTAGGTACACTACCTAATATCTTAATTTTTGGAATTATAAGCTTGATTTTTATTTCTACTATATACTTTATTATAAAGATGTTCATGATTTCTAAGAAAAATTCTTAATTTTGCCTAAAATTCTAGATATTGATAAAAAGTAAAAAAGATGAAAAAAGGTGTATTAGGACGTGGTTTAGGGGCATTACTTACAGACTCAGTTCAACAGGAAGAAAATGAAAAACCAACAATTGTACAAGCCAGTATCAACGAAATAGATGTAGAAAGTATAGAAGTTAATCCATATCAACCTCGTACTGACTTTGATGAGGATGCTCTCAATGAGTTATCTGAATCTATTAAGTTACAAGGTATTATACAACCTATTACTGTCAGAAGATTAAGTGAAGGTAAATATCAATTAATCTCAGGAGAACGCCGTTTGCAGGCTTCTAAAAGAGCAGGACTTAAAGCGATACCTGCTTATATTCGTACGGCCAACGACCAGCAAATGCTCGAAATGGCTTTGATAGAAAATATTCAAAGAGAAAACCTAAATCCTATTGAAATTGCTCTTAGTTATCAACGACTAATCTCAGAATGTAATTTAAAGCAAGAAGAATTAGGAGATAGAGTAAGTAAAAATAGAACAACTGTTACAAACTATTTGCGATTATTGAAATTACCTCCAATGGTTCAGGCTGCTCTGAGAGATAAACAGATTAGCATGGGGCATGCAAGAGCTATTATCAATGTTGACAATCCAGATGACCAAATTGCTATTTTGAAGAAAATATTACTTGAGGATTTATCTGTAAGGGCTGTGGAAGATATGGTAAGAAATCTTTCAGCATCAAAGACAAAGGTAAAAACTCCTACAAAATCAGGAAATAGTTTTGAAATAAAACAAGTTCAAACAAAGCTATCATCACATTTTGGCACGAAAATATCTGTACAAGCTAATAACAAAAATCAAGGGGAAATAAAAATACCTTTTAATTCTACAGAAGACTTGAATCGCATACTTGATATATTAAATGTTTAGCTTAACACTCCAATATATTTATCTTAAAAACCTTGAAAAATGGAAAATAAGTGTTTTACTTATTTTCCTAATTTTCTTTTTACCCCAATTAAATTTCGCTCAAACAGACACTAGTCAAATTCGTAAGAAAGATACGATTCAAAAACTAAAGGGACGTTCGCCCAAAATAGCAGCACTTCGAGCTGCTGTATTGCCAGGTTGGGGGCAAATCTATAATAAAAAATATTGGAAATTACCTTTGGTATATGGTGGTGCAATGGGTTTGGGTTATGGTATTTACTGGAATAATGCTTATTATCAGTATTATAGAGGAATTTATCAGGAAGCATTCCTCACCGGAAATCCTAATAATATAAATCTAGATCAAGCGGCTCTTTTAAGAAATGAATTTAGAAGAAGTAAAGAACAGCTTATTATTGGAAGTATTGTATTTTATGGACTAACAGTTGTAGATGCAATTGTGGATGCACATTTTTCTACTTATGATATTAGTGATAATTTAAGCCTTAAAATATATCCTAAGATAGACTTTAGCCCACAAGGGCAGGCATATTTTGCTACTACCATACAGTTTGGAATAAAAAATAAAAAGAAATTACAGTTTTGAGACTTCAACATAAAATTTTTTACAATTATGAATATCGCTTTGATTGGTTATGGAAAAATGGGTAAAGAAATTGAAAAAATAGCCCTTGAACGTGGACACCATATCTCTTTTAGAATTAATATCGAAAATAAAGAAGACCTTTTCAAAATCAATTCCAATAATACAGATGTAGCCATTGAGTTTACTCAGCCTGAAACAGCATTTGAAAATATTCAAACAACTTTGAATAACAAAGTTTCTATTGTTTCTGGTACAACAGGATGGTTAGACAGACAATCAGAAGTCGAACAACTTGCTGTTTCTCAAGAAAAAGCATTTTTCTATGCATCAAACTTTAGTTTGGGAGTAAATTTGTTTTTTCAGCTTAATGAATATCTTGCAAAATTAATGAGTAAGCATAGTCAATATCAATTAAGTATGGAAGAAATTCATCATACAGAGAAAAAAGATGCTCCAAGTGGTACGGCTATTAGTTTGGCAAAAGGTATTATCGAAAACTATCCACAAAAAATAAGTTGGGTAAACCAAAAAACAGAAGCACAAGAAGAAATAGGCATTATTTCTAAAAGAGAACCACATGTCCCAGGTACACATGTTATTACATATAGTTCTCCTGAAGATTTTATAGAAATAAAACATGAAGCATACAGCCGAAAAGGATTTGCTTTAGGGGCTGTACTTGCTGCTGAATTTATCAAAGATAAAAAAGGTGTTTTAGGAATGAAAGACCTCCTTGCTGGAGCTTTATAATTTATGCGAATTGCCTTCGATTTGGATGATAGTTTGATACCATCTAATCATAAATTTTCAGTACAAAATCCTAAATATCAGTTATTTGCAAAAATGTTTCATGTGGAACATTTAAGAAAAATACAACAAATATTTTTCATTTTTGTCAAAACAATAAAATAGAAACATGGATTTACACAACCTCATTTAGAAGTAAATTTTATATCTACTTTTTATTTTGGTTAAATGGAACACATTTGCAAGGTGTTGTAAATCAAAGTGTTTATAATAAAAAAGCAAAGCATAAAGCCAGTAAATACCCTCCTGCTTTTGGAATAGATTTATTGATAGATGATAGTGAAGGGGTAAAAATAGAAGGAGAAAAATATGGTTTTGAGGTGCTTTGTATCAAACCAGATGATGGAGATTGGATAGAAAAAATCAAGCAAAAAATAATAGAAAAAAAGCCTTTGTAATTTTACAAAGGCTTTTAGTTTCTTATAACAATTCAAAAATACCTGCAACTCCTTGTCCTCCACCTACACATGCACTGACCATACCATATTTGGCATTTCTTAAACGCATCTCATTAAATAGTTGTACAGATAACTTTGCACCAGAACAGCCTAAGGGGTGTCCAAGAGCAATAGCACCACCATTTACATTGGTGATAGATTTATCAATACCTAATTCTTGAATAACAGCTAAGCTTTGAGCCGCAAATGCTTCATTGAGTTCAATCAAGCCAATATCTGAAAGCTTTAAGCCTGCTTTAGTCAAAGCCTTAGGAATAGCAGCCACAGGACCGATACCCATGATACGAGGCTCAACGCCCATTACACTGTAAGATAATAGTCTAGCAATAGGCTTTAAACCAAGCTCATTAACCATTTTTTCAGACATAATCATTACAAAAGCTGCTCCATCAGAAGTTTGAGAAGAATTTCCAGCTGTTACACTTCCACCTGCTGCAAATGCAGGTTTTAATTTAGCCAAAGCCTCAACAGTTGTTTCTGCTCTTGGTCCTTCATCTGTATCTACAATCCAAGTTTTCTTCTTCTTTTTACCTTCTTCAACATAAACTTCCTCAACACTAATAGGTACAATTTGATCTTTAAATTTACCACTTTTGATAGCTTCAACAGCTCTCATATTAGAAATGTAAGCAAATTCGTCTTGAGCATCTCTACCAATTTTATAATCTTGAGCAACCTGCTCAGCAGTAAGTCCCATACTTAAATAATATGCTGGATGATTGGTCGCTACTTGGAAGTTTAGAGCGGGTTTATAACCCATCATGGGTACAAGAGACATAGATTCAGTTCCTCCAGCAATGATACAATCTGCCATACCAGCATTGATACGTTCAGAAGCAATTGCTATTGCTTCTAAACCAGAGCCACAATAACGATTGATTACAAAACCAGGAACATTTACAGGCAATGATTGCAAAGCAATCATTCTACCAATCTGCATACCTTGTTCAGCTTCAGGGATAGCACAACCAACGATAAGGTCTTCTACTCTTGAGGCATCAAAATTAGGTACAGACTTTACCAAATGTTTGATAACCTCAGCAGCAAGGTCATCAGGGCGAGTAAAACGAAACCCACCTCTTTTAGATTTTCCTACGGCTGTACGATAACCAGCCACTATATATGCGTTCATTATGAATTTCAATTTAATGTGAATATTGAATTTTGTTTGGAAATCCAGAATTATTAATCAAAATACCAAAGTATGAAGATTATATCTTTAATTTCTCAAAGGTTTTCCTGTAGTCAAAATACTTTGAATACGCTCAAGAGTTTTCTTTTCACCACAAAGTGATAAAAATGCTTCTCTTTCCAAATCCAACAAATATTGTTCTGATACAAATTGAGGACTTGTCAAATCACCACCAGTCATTACATAAGCAAATTTTTCAGCAATTTTAGCATCATGCTCAGAAATAAATCTGCCGTAAACCATACCTGTAATACCAGCTTTCAATGTACCTAAAGCACCTTTCCCTAATACTTTTATATCATCTCTTTGTTTAGGTTGTGAATATCCCATTTCTGCAATTTCAATAGCTTTAGCTTTAGCTTCTGCGATATGGAATGCACGATTTACTCCAATTGTATCATTTTTACGTAAATAACCCATTTCTAAGGCTTCATGTGCAGATGTTGCAACTTTTGCTGTAGCAATATTCATAAAAGCAGTTTGCAGACTATTAAACTCTACATCTCCTTCTTTAAAAGAATCAGAAACTCTCAAAGCCATTTCTTTAGAGCCACCACCAGCAGGAATAAGCCCCACACCAAACTCTACTAAACCCATATAGGTTTCTGCATGTGCATGGATATGATCTGCATGTAAATTTAACTCACATCCACCACCCAAAGCAAGTCCAGCAGTAGCTGTAACCACAGGAATAGCAGAATACCTTGCTCTCATCATAGTTTTTTGGAATTGAGCGATCATCAAGTTCACTTCGTCCCACTCTTGTTCTACTGCAAACATGAATAACATACCTAAGTTTGCACCTGCCGAAAAGTTTTCTGAATTATTACCAATTACCAAACCTCTAAAGTCTTTTTCACCAATTTCAATAGCTTTATTGATACCTTCAATTACTTCAGCACCAATAGAGTTCATTTTGGTATGGAACTCTAAACCAAGAACTCCTCCTCCAATATCAAAAAGAGTTGTGCCTGAATTGCCCCATACTTTATTAGTTTTACGAATATTGTCTAAAATGATAATCTCTCCACTTTTTGCAATAGATTTATAGCTTTTTGAAGCAATATCATAATATAATTGTTTGCCATTTTCTAATTTATAGAAAGAAGTATGTCCCGCTGCAAGCATTTCTTGTACCCAAGGAGCAACTGTTTTACCAGCTTCTTGAATAAGCTGACAACCATATTCTACACCAATTGCATCCCAACTTTCAAAAGGAGCAACTTCCCAGCCAAAACCAGCAGAAACAGCATCATCAATTTGATATAAGTGATCTGCAATTTCAGGAATACGATTTGCTACATAAGCAAAAACAGATGCAAATGTTTTTCTGTAAAACTCACCTGCTTGATCATCTGATTTTAAAAGTACAGGATAACGCTCCTTTACATTTTCAATCATTTTGGTTGCATCCAGAGCCTTAAACTTTACTTTCTCTTGAGGTTTGTACTCAAGTGTGTTCAAGTCTAAAGCGAAAATTTCTTTGGTTTCTTTATCTTTTTTATAATAACCTTGTCCTGATTTATCTCCTAACCAATTTTTATCTTTTAAAAAGGCAAGTGATTTAGGCAACTTAAAAGATTCTTTGCTTTCATCGTGAGGAGCATTGGCAGCCAAACCGCCCGCAACGAGTGTCATGGTATCCAAACCTACTACATCCAAAGTTCTGAAAGTAGCTGATTTAGGTCTTCCAAGAACTGGTCCTGTTAGTTTGTCAACAGCTTCTACGCTTAACCCCATAGATTCAATTGTATGCAAAGCATCCATAATAGCATAAACGCCTACTCTGTTAGCAATAAATGCAGGAGTATCTTTACACAATACAGTTGTTTTACCTAATAATTGAGCTCCATATTCCATCAAGAAATCTACGACTTCAGGTTTTGTATAAGGAGTTGGGATAACTTCTAATAATTTTAAATAACGAGGAGGGTTGAAGAAGTGAGAACCACAGAAATGAGCCTTAAAATCATCGCTTCTACCTTCAGCCATCATGTGAATGGGAATACCAGAGGTGTTAGATGTGATAAGTGTACCTGGTTTTCTGTATTTTTCAACTTGTTCAAATACTTTATGTTTGATATCCAAACGCTCCATTACTACCTCAATAATCCAGTCTGCAGAAGCAATTTCTGCCATATTATCTTCAAAATTTCCTAATTTTACACGATTAGCAAATTTTTCGTTATAAAGGGCAGCAGGTTTAGATTTGATGGTGTTTTGGAAGGCAGTATTGACAATACGATTGCGAACGGCGGGGTGGTCTAATGTTAAGCCTTTGGCTTGTTCTTCTGGAGTTAAGTCTTTTGGAACAATATCCAATAATAAGGCTTCCACTCCAATATTGGCAAAATGACAAGCAATTCGACTTCCCATTACACCTGCTCCTAAAACAGCTACCTTTCGAATTCGGCGTGTTTCATAAGCTTTTTGAACTTTGTTTTTTTCTAAGGTTGTTTCCATTATATATTTTGTTTAAACCTAAAAGTGATTAACAAAAAACGATTTTGCCCGAAATATACAAAAAAATATTCGGCTTGCATACTGTTTTTTAGAAAAAGTTAAATAGACTATTTATTATATCTTGATATTGAATAAAGTATCTATAAAAGCCTCCCATTACCATACTTGTCAACCAAAAGTAAAATCCCCATGAAACTTTTACGGGAACATATGTTCCAGCTTCATTTATTAAGAGTTTTTTTATAAAAAAGGCTAAACATGATGATAAAATAGATGAAATACTAAAAACGAAAAATAATAAATCTGTTTTGTCATAATTGATAACGGAAATCCAATACAAAATATTTGCAAACCAAGCAATTAAAGCAAACCAATCTGTAAACATAAAGCTCATCCAACCAAAAAATAAGCAAACCCCACCTTTATACATGCCTTTATTGTTTTTGGTATCTTTAAATGCATTTAAAAAGCAGGCTATTAAATAAAAAATAATAGAAGTCCATAAAATCCATTTTAAATACATAATTTTCTTGTATTTTGGTGAAGAAAATAAATTATACTGTATTTAAGTAACTACGTTAAATAACTTAATTATATGAAAATCGCTATTCATGGCAAAATTTTTCATAAAGATATTCGTAAGCATATCCAAGATTTATTTGACGCACTTTTTAAATTGGATGTTGAAGTTCAAATATCATCTTCTTTTCAGAAAGTGCTCAAAAAAGCTATTATCAAACATATTCCTGATAATATTTATACAGATCATACAGAGTTACAAGATAATGATTTCTTTTTAAGTTTGGGAGGAGATGGCACTTTACTGGAATCTGTTACACATATTGGAGAAAAAGAAACACCTATATTAGGTATTAATACAGGACGTTTAGGTTTTTTAGCAACAAACTCTCCTGATGAAATAAAGTCTGCATTGAAAACTGTTCTTTCAGGTTATTATAGCATAGAAGAGAGAAGTTTATTACACTTAGAGTGTAATAAAAATTTATTTGATGGGTACAACTTTGCCTTAAACGATTTTACCATTACAAAAAGAGATACAGCCTCCATGATTACGGTTCATACTTATATTGATGGAGAGTATTTGAATTCTTACTGGGCTGATGGATTGATAGTTGCAACGCCAACAGGCTCGACGGGCTATTCTTTAAGTTGTGGAGGACCTTTGATTTTGCCACGTTCCAATAATTTTGTCATTACGCCAGTAAGCCCTCATAACCTGACTGTTAGACCAATGGTTATTTCTGATGAAAGTGTAATTTCTTTTGAAATAGAAGGACGAAGCAAGAATTTTTTGATTTCATTAGATTCTCGTTCAAGAGTAATAGACGCTTCTGTACAATTAGCAATTAGTAAAGAACAATTTAAAGCAAAATTGATAAAAATAAATGACCAAAACTTCTTAAACACACTACGTAGTAAATTAAATTGGGGATGGGATGCAAGAAATTAGCATTTTTTTTGCTTTTATTTCCTAAACTTATATCTTTGTACTTTTAAAAGCCTCCATAACTAGTTGATTTTATGAAAAAAGCGTTTTTGTCAGGTGTATTGATGTGTGCTTCTTTGTTGGCGACAGCACAAATGAAGATGAACTCATGGTCTATGGGTGTGGGTGTGGGAGTAGCCAATTATTTTGGTGATATAGTACCTAAAGCCAATGATGTTAGTACAGATATAAAATATACTCGATTAAGCCCAAGTATAGATGTTGCATATCAATTTACTGAAAGTTTTGCAGTAGAGGCTGATATAGCTTGGATAAGACTGATTTCTTCTGACTTTGAAACAGCAGATCCACGTAATGTTCGTCACCGCTACAGATATATGCGTAATCAAAACTTTAGAAATGATGTTTTTGAGTTTGCAGTTACGGGTGAATTTGACTTTAAACCAACCATTGGAGGTATCTTCAGAAGGCCTACATGGAGACCTTATGCATTTGGAGGTATAGCAGGTTTCTATCATAATCCTAAAGGTATGACTCCTGATGGCAGATGGGTAGATTTACAACCTTTACGTACAGAAGGACAAGGTCTAAGAGCAACTCCAGATGTAAATGGCATAACAGGCTCATACAAAAGCAAACCATATTCTTTGGTGAATGTTGCCATTCCTTTTGGTGCAGGTATTAAATACAGAGTAACAGATAATTTAGATATTGCATTTGAAATAGGTTATCGTTTTACATTTACAGATTATTTGGATGATGTGAGCGGAAATTATGCAAATGCTGCTGATTTAGCTGCTTTCAATCCTCTTTCTGCCACAATGGGAAACAGAACGACGGAAGATAGAGACCCTATTTCTGGCTCAGTGAGAGACTGGAGACCAGTAGCCGAAAGTACAAATGGTTATGTTACAGATGGATTAGGTAGAGAAACTATCAATGGTTTTGGTAGAGCAGGTGATAAAAGAGGAGAGGCAAAAGATAGAGATATTTATATTGTAAATACATTCAGATTACAATATTTCTTTGAACAAAGAGGTGTAAGATGTCCTAAATTTAGAAGAGTAAGAAGATAATTTATTTTGGATATTTCATATTTGGTACTTATTTTGCAGGCTATCCGATTTGTGGATAGCCTTTATTTTTTTAAAAACCATGAAAAAAATCTCAATTCTTACATTATTTATCCTTTTTTATAGTCAAATTTTTGCCCAAAAAAATGAAATAGGTGTTTTTGCTGGTGGAACATTTTACAGAGGAGAAGTCTCAGATTTTAGTTGGAAAAGCCCAGGAGCTTTAGGCGGACTGATGTTTAGACAAAACTGGAATAGAGCATTTTCAACGCAACTAACCTTTTCAAGAGGGAATGCGAAAGGAGCGGATAGAAATAGTACAGGAGCTATTGCTCAACAACGAAATTATGAATTTACAACTCGTATTACAGAGCTTTCTGCCCAACTGGTATATAATTTTTATGATTTTGGACATTTTGCGGAAACGCATCCTTGGACACCTTATCTATTTGGAGGAGTAGCAGGTTTTGTAATGAGCCCACAAAATAGCCAAGATAATAATGCTCCTTATACTACCATGCAATTTGCTATACCATTTGGTGTGGGAGCTAAATTTATGGTAAATGAAAACTGGAATATTAGTTTGCAGTTTGGAGCAAGAAAAACGTTTACAGATTACTTAGATGATGTGTATGTAACAGGTACAAGAGACCCCAAATTGTTTGCGGGTAATCCTAATGACAAGGATATGTATTTCAATGCAAGTATAGGCATTAGCTATGTATTTCAGTCACGTCCTTGTCCAAGTTTCTACAAGATTCGCTATTAAGGTTCTTCTTTTACAGTTTCAGAAGTTACTTTTACACCAGAAGTATCTTTAGACGTTTTGTTCGTAGTGTCAGTTTTCTTTTCTGACTCAACCTTTATGGTGTCTTTTTTTACTTCTGTTTTGGTAGTATCAGACTTAACATCTTTTTTGTTTTCACCGCCACAAGCAGTAAAAAATGCTATACTTAAAATAAAAACAAGGGCTTTCATGGCTTAAAATGTTTTAATAAGTTCAAATATAAAATTTAAAAAATAAATTACTCAAATTTTTCTTTAAGAATTGTCTGAACGATATCTTCTGCAACATCTTTTTTAGATTTTAAACTAAAATCTACTCTTTTACCTTCTTTTGTCATAATACTAATTTTATTGGTATCATGAGCAAAACCAGCTCCAGCATCTTGTAAAGAATTGAGAACAATCATGTCAAAATTTTTGGATTCAAGCTTTTTCAAAGCATTTTCGGTTTCGTTGTTGGTTTCTAAAGCAAAACCTACAAAAACTTGGTCATTTTTTTTGTTTTTTCCAAGTGTAGCAGCTATATCTACATTTTTTACAAGTTCCAAAACCATTTCAGGGCTATTCTTTTTGATTTTTTCTTTTGCCATTTCTTTAGGGCGATAATCAGCAACAGCAGCAGAAAAAATACAAATATCAATATTATCAATCATACTTTGGCAAGCATCAAACATATTTTGAGCAGAAGGGGTTTTAATTAGCTTAACACCTTGTGGTACAGGCAAGTTGGTAGTTCCTGAAACAAGGGTTACTTCTGCACCTTTTTGTGCAAAATTTTCTGCAATAGCATAACCCATTTTACCTGTAGAATGATTGCTAATGAAACGAACAGGGTCAATGGCTTCTTGGGTTGCTCCTGCTGTAATGAGTACTTTTTTGCCTGCAAAAATAAATTTTGAAGTAAAGTGATTTTCTATAAATTGTACAATATGTTCTGGTTCAGCCATTCGCCCCTCGCCTATAAGTCCACTGGCTAACTCACCAAATTCAGAGGGAATAATATAATTACCATAGTTTTGTAATTGTTTTAGATTATTTTGTGTACTTGGATGTTTGTACATATCCAAATCCATAGCTGGTGCAAAAAATACTGGACATTTTGCAGAAAGATAAACAGCAGAAATTAGGTTATCACATAAGCCATGGACACATTTGGCTATAGAGTTGGCAGAGGCTGGTGCAAAAACAATTAAATCAGCCCATAAACCCAAATCGACATGATTATTCCATTGTCCAGTTTTATCTTTTACAAAATCTATCAATACAGGTTTTTTAGAAAGAGTTGAAAGTGTAAGAGGAGTAATAAACTCTGTAGCATTTTCAGACATAAGTACTTGTACTTCTGCTCCTTGCTTTATAAGTAAACGAACAAGTAAAGCAGATTTATAAGCAGCGATACTTGCTGTAACAATTACAATAATTTTCTTACCTTGAATCATTTTTATAAAGAATTATAGAGGCTGTTTGTTCTTCTGTGGTTTCTAATTCGTGTGTTGGTTGCCACTCTGGAGGTCCGAAAATATACATCCAACGTTCTTTCCAAGTGGATGCGTGTCTTACGTCTTTCCAGATATTAAACCATTCATGGAAGACAACTTTAAAAGGATTATTTTGTTCGATAGGCTTGGTAATACCGAAACTAATAGGTTTTTGAGTGTTTTCGGGTATAAATGTTCCAAAAAATTTATCCCAAATAATAAAAACCATAGACATATTTTTATCTATGTATTCAGGTTCTTTGGCATGATGCACTCTATGATGTGAAGGTGTAACCATAATCCACTCTACCCATTTCCAACGTTTAAACCATGAACTGTGCACAAAAAAACCATAAGTTTGTCCCAATGCATAAACCAACATAATATCAATTCCTTTAAAACCCATTAAAATAAGAGGTATATAAAAAGGAAATTTATAAATAGGTTGAAATATAGATGAACGTAACCCAGTTGTAAAATTAAAAAACTCGGAAGAATGATGAATATTGTGTACAGCCCAAAAAAAACGACAGCGATGTTCTAAAAAATGAATTAAGTAATAAAAAAAATCTTGAAGAACAAACAGGCTTATCCAATACAACCAGTTCGTATGCTCCCAATGAACAAAACTATATTTTTCAAAAATAGAAAGCAATGCAAGTCCAAAAATAACACGAACAGCAATATCAATAACTACATTGAAACTACCCATGAGCAAATTATTGAATATATCTTGCCAAGAGTACCACTTTTTACCTTGAAAATTCCCAATCATCATTTCAAGAGCAATAAAAATGGTATAAATAGGAATAGTAACAAAAGCTAATATTTTCTCAAAATAAGATATATCCATAAAATTTAGAAAAAAGTTAGGAGTTGCAAATATAGTTAAAAAGCTAATAATTTTTAAGCTCCCCAACCCTCTTTGTCTAAATCTCTATATCTGATAGCTTCTGCCAAATGTTCTAATTTAATTTGTTCACTTTCAGCTAAATCGGCAATAGTTCGAGCTACTTTTAGAATTCTATCATAAGCCCTTGCAGAAAGACCTTTTTTCTCCATAGCAACTTTTAAAAGCTGCTTTCCTACATCATCAATAAAACAAATCTCTTTGACTAATTGCGAAGGTATCATGGCATTGGAGTAGATATTTTTCATGCCCAACGTCTCAAAACGTTTGGTTTGTATTTCTCGAGCTTTGATGACACGTTCTCTGATAGTAGCACTACTTTCAGCCTTTTTTGTAGAACTTAATTCATCAAAAGAAACAGGAGTAACTTCTACATGTAAGTCAATTCTATCTAAAAGAGGTCCACTTACTTTATTCAAATATTTTTGAACACTTCCAGGAGGGCAAACACATTCTTTCTCAGGATGGTTGTAATACCCACAGGGACAAGGATTCATGGAAGCTATGAGCATAAAATTTGCAGGAAAATCCACAGAAACTTTAGCCCTTGATATACTCACTTGTCTTTCTTCCAAAGGTTGTCGCATTACTTCTAAAACTGTTCTTTTAAATTCAGGTAATTCATCTAAAAATAAAACACCATTGTGAGCCAGAGATATTTCACCAGGTTGAGGAATAGCTCCACCTCCAACCAATGCAACATCACTAATGGTATGGTGTGGGGATCTAAAGGGTCTTGTAGAAATCAGAGAAGTTTCTGTACCTAATTTTCCTGCTACAGAATGAATTTTGGTGGTTTCGAGAGCTTCTTGTAATGTAAGTGGAGGCAAAATGGTTGCAATACGTTTAGCAAGCATGGTTTTTCCTGCCCCAGGAGGTCCAATCATGATGGCATTGTGTCCGCCAGCGGCAGCAATTTCTAAGGCTCTTTTCATACTTTCTTGCCCTTGAACATCTGCAAAATCTACTTCGTATTTATCTAAATTCTCAGAAAACAATTTTCGTGTATCTTTTTGGAGAGGCTCTACATTGTTTTTTCCTGTAAGAAAATCTAAGGCTTCTTCTAATTTTTCTACACCAATCACATCCAAATTATTTACGATGGCAGCTTCTGAGGCATTTTCTTTTGGTAAAATAAAGCCTTTAAAACCTTGTTTCCGAGCTTCAATGGCAATAGGCAATACCCCCTTGATAGGGCGAAGCAATCCATCTAAAGAAAGTTCACCCATAATAATGTATTTGTCTATGTCTTTAGCATGAATTTGCTCAGAGGCAGCTAATAAACCTACTGCAATAGACAAATCATAAGCTGCTCCTTCTTTACGAATATCGGCAGGAGCAAGATTAACAACAATTTTTTGTCTTGGAAAAAAATAACCTAAATGTTTGAGAGCTGATTCTACTCTTTGAGCGGATTCTTTTACAGCATTATCGGGCAAACCAACCATAAATAAGCCTTGCCCTTGCCCAACATTTATTTCAATGGTAATAGGAAATGCGTTTACACCATATACAGCACTACCAAAAACTTTTGCAAGCATATTATATTTCTCGTTTATATATTAAATACTCAGTATTTTCACCATTTCTATCATTTCTTGGCTAATAGGTTTGTCTTTTTGGAACGTGTCTTCAAAAGGAGTAAAAACAATTTGGTCATTAATGATGCCTGCCATTACATTTTTATACCCAGTCAGAAGTCCATCTACAGCAGCCAAACCCAAACGACTAGCTAAAATTCTATCTCTGGCTGTAGGTGAGCCACCTCTTTGGATATGCCCTAATGTACTGACACGAATATCAAATTGATTTGGGAGTAATGTTTTTATTTTTTCTGCAACTACTTGAGCGTTTCCTTCTTCATCACCTTCTGCTACTACAATAATAGAAGAGGTCTTAGACCTGCTCCAACCTGCTTGCAAAATAGATGCCACTTCATCTGAACCCATCAAAGTTTCTGGCACCATTACAATTTCTGCCCCCCCTGCAATACCACAAGCAATAGCAATATAACCAGAATCTCTCCCCATAACTTCTATAAAAAATACCCTATCATGAGAATCGGCGGTATCTCTAATTTTATCAATAGCGTCTAAAGCCGTATTGATAGCTGTATCATAGCCAATGGTATAATCTGTACCATATAAATCATTATCAATAGTACCTGGACAACCTACAGTAGGAATTCCATATTCTTGGTAAAATTCTGCTGCACCTCTGAATGTTCCATCACCTCCAATTGCTACAATGCCTTCTATTCCAAATTTTTGGATGTTATCAAAAGCTTTTTTTCTACCTTCTACTGTCAAAAATTCCTTGCTACGGGCAGATTTGAGAATTGTTCCTCCTTTCTGTATGGTATTACTTACAGAATGAGATTGTAAAGGGATAATATTACCTTGTATCATTCCATTGTAACCTCTAATAATTCCAAATACATCAAGACCTTTATAAATGCCACCTCTTACTACAGCTCTCACACAAGCATTCATCCCAGGGGAATCTCCTCCAGAAGTAAAAACAGCTATTTTTTTCATAAAATTTAGATGCTTAAAGTGGCTTCTTCTTGGTAAATATGATTAATATAAATTTGATACTTTGTAAGAATATTTTTTCTTTTTAACTTGAGAGTAGGTGTTAACTCCCCTCCTTCAATACTCCAAACAGAAGGTAATACCATGAATCTCTTTAGTTTCTCATACTGAGCTAATCCATGATTTACTTCATTAATTTCATCTTGATATAAAGAAATTACCTGAGGATTATTGACCATTTCTTCTAATGTTGTATAAACAATATTATTTTCTAAACACCAATTTTTAAGCTCTTGCTCCATAGGAGCAATTAGAACGGCAGGGTATTTTTGGTTTTCTCCAATAACCATTGCTTGTTCAATAAACAAAGAAAGTTTAAGTTGATTTTCAATGTGTTGAGGAGCAATATATTTACCCCCTGAAGTTTTGAAAATCTCTTTCTTTCTATCTGTAATTTTTAGGTATTTCCCTTGGATGAACTCCCCTATATCACCTGTTTTAAGCCAACCATCTTCTGTAAAAGTTTCTGCAGTTTTTTCGGGTTGTTTGTAGTAACCTTTCATTACATTATCTCCTTTCACAAGAATTTCGCCATCATCAGCAATTTTTACTTGTACACCTTCAACTACTTTGCCAACTGTACCAATACAATAATCTTCTTTCGCTGGCATACCAGCTGTAATAACAGGAGATGTTTCAGTCATGCCATATCCTTCTAAAACAGGAATACAAGCTCCCCAGAAAATACGAGCCAATTTAGGATTGAGAGCAGCACTACCACAAATAACATATTTTACATTACCTCCTAAAGCTTCTCGCCATTTATCAAATACTAAATTGTTTGCAATACTTAACTGAATATTATAAACTAAGCCTTTATTTTCTTGAGTATCATATTCTTGTGCTAAATCTAATGCCCAATGAAACATTTTTTGAGCCACAGGCGAAAGCTCACGAGCTTTACCTAATATTTTCTCATAAACTTTTTCTAAAATTCTTGGAACTGCTGTAAATACATGAGGTTGAACTTCTTTCATGTTTTCTCCTATAGTATCCATATTTTCAGCATAATAAATAGAAATGCCTTTATAAATATAAGCATTGGTTACAGTACGCTCAAAAATATGACACATGGGCAAGAAACTCAGAGCTATATGCTCTTCTCCCAATACAAGACTACTAATAGCAGCCTTGATATTACTTACCACATTTTTATGAGTAAGCATTACTCCTTTGGGTGTACCAGTAGTACCTGAGGTATAAATAATTGTGAATAAATCTTCTGGAGTGATAGATTTTTTGATAGAGTCTAAGTTTTTGACATTTTCTTGCCCACCTAAATCGCTTACAATTTTCCAATGTTGTGTATTAGCTATTTTATCAAAAGTGTAAATTTTATCAGGAGTGAGTTCAGGAACATTTTTGACAGCTTTCAAAACTTTATCATAAATTTCTTGAGTCCCAGCAAAAACAATTTTAGTCTCAGAATCTTTAAGAATATATTCATAATCTTCGGAAGTGATAGTAGGATACATAGGAACACTTACAGCACCTATTTGCTGAATACCAAAATCTACAAAATTCCATTCTGGACGATTTGGAGAAATAATAGCTACTTTGTCATCCTTTTTTATACCTAATTTCTTCAATCCTAAGGATATTCTATTGGCTGCATCAATAAAATCTTGTGTACTATAAGTCGTCCATCCACCATATTCTTTTAAAGCTAAAGCATCTCTTTTAGGAAAATGATAACTTTGGTATTCTAACAGGTCAAAAACGCGTGTAACTTCCATATTATTAAGGTATTTTTGTTTTCTAGAAAAAAAAATCATTTGCTAATATAATCAAAAATATTTTTGAAAAGAATAAAAAACCAATATTTATCCAAGAGAATGTCTTGGCTTTTTTTAACAAATTCATTAAAATTACTCCCAATAAATAACTTTTTTAGAATCTATTTGGTTATTTATAAAACAGATAAATCTATTTTTCAATTAAACTTTCTAAATCTATGGCATTTACACAAGCCCCATTATCTTACGCAGAAAATGCTTTAGAGCCTCATATTGATGCTCAAACAATGAATATCCATTATGGCAAACACCATGTGGCTTACATTACAAATCTCAATAATGCAGTGGCTGGTACAGATGCAGAAAATCTAAGTATTGAAGAAATTTGTAAAAATATTAGTAAATACTCTCCTGCTGTACGCAATAATGGTGGAGGGCACTTCAATCATACACTTTTCTGGGAAATTATGGGTCCTAATGCTGGTGGAGTACCTACTGGCGAATTGGGAGATGCTATTGTTAAGAAATTTGGTTCTTTTGATACATTCAAAGAGGAGTTTTCTAAGGCTGCTATGACTCGCTTTGGTTCAGGTTGGGCTTGGCTTTGTGTAGAAAATGGAGAACTAAAAATCTGTTCTACTGCTAATCAGGATAACCCTTTGATGGATATTGAAGGAGTTCGTTGTGGAACACCTATTTTAGGTTTAGACGTTTGGGAACACGCTTACTACTTGAAGTACCAAAACCGTAGAGCAGACTACGTAGGGTCATTTTTTAATGTGGTAAACTGGAATAAAGTTACAGAATTATACAAAAAAGCTCTTTAAAAAACAAAAAGCCCTGAATTTTCGGGGCTTTTTGTTTTTTAGTCGTTATCTCCAAATAAAAGTGTAGCACTAATACCTACATTGGTATTGAATAATTCTCTTCCACTATTATCGGGACTGATATTCACAAACCCTGGGCTATAATATACACCCAATTGCATATTGCGTAGTTCTACACCTGCCGAAACAGTAAGCCCCATATCAAAACGGCGAAGATTTACAGGATTTGATAAGGAAGTTTCATTACCCCATTTGATAGGTTCTGATGAATCTAAAAGAATAGTGGTAGTTCCTCCACTTGTAGTTTCTACTTTAGCAGTGTTTTTTCCAGCTATCCCATAAGCCAAGTAAGGACCAGCCATCCCATAAATTTTTAAGTTTTCTAAACCAAAACGAACCCCCAAAAGCAAAGGCATTTCTACATACAAAGGATTAGCCTTGATAGTAGTTTTGGTAGTAATACCACCTAGTGTTAGAGATTCTTGTATTTTAGAACCCTTGCTATTAACTTGTAATGCTGGCTGAAAGAACAACACCTTATTGAAGCTATAATCTAAAACAACACCAGCCTGATAGCCAAAAAGCATTTTGGTTTCGTCTGTAAGTCCTGTTCTGTCGTCTGGTTTATTACGCATATCAGCTAGCTGTAAACCACCCTTTACGCCAAATCTTGTTTGTGCTGAAGCAAAAAAACTTGTCAATAATAAAGCAAATAAAACACTAATCTTTTTCATAAAAAATTGATTTGATGATGAAACCTCTATTTCAAATATAATGCTAAAGAAACAAAAAATGTCAAAGTTTTTAAGCTCTGACATTTTTTGTTTCTGAAAATGAGTAGATTATAAAGAAAGTGTAGATAATACACTGTTCATATTGCGAACAGCCTCAGCAGATTTACCAAATAAATCTTGTTCTTCTGCATTCAATTTGAAATCAATAATCTTTTCCCAACCATTTTTTCCAATTACAACTGGTACACCCAAGCAAATATCATTCTGACCATATTCGCCATTCAAAGGTACACAAGATGTAATAACTCTTTTTTGATCCCTTACAATAGCTTCAACAACACTTGCAGAAGCAGCACCAGGTGCATACCATGCAGATGTACCCAAAAGTTTTGTAAGTGTAGCACCACCCACCATTGTATCCGCAGCTACTTGTTTTAAGGCATCAGCACTTAAAAATTGACTTACAGGAACACCTTTGTATGTAGCCAAACGAGTAAGAGGAATCATGGTTGTATCACCATGTCCACCTATTACAACACCTTGAATATCTGCAGGAGAACAATTAAGAGCTTTTGATAAATAAATTGTAAATCTTGCACTGTCCAAAGCTCCACCCATACCAATGATACGATTCTGAGGCAAACCAGCTACTTTATGTGCTAAATAAGTCATTGTATCCATAGGATTTGATACAATCACTAAAATTGCATTGGGAGAGTATTTTACAACTTGTTCTACAACACTTTTTACGATACCTGCATTTACACCAATCAGTTCTTCACGAGTCATACCTGGTTTACGAGGAACACCTGAAGTAATGACTACTACATCAGAATTAGCTGTAAGAGAATAATCGTTTGTAGAAGCAATAAAACGGGTTTGTGAACCTGAAAGAGTGCTTGCCTGTAGCATATCTAATGATTTACCTTCACTTACACCCTCTTTGATGTCAAGTAAAACTACCTCATCAACAATTTGACGATATGCAAGTACATCTGCTGTAGTTGCACCTACGTTTCCTGCCCCAATTACGGTTGCTTTCATAAAAATTTATCTTTTTTAGAATGAAAAATATATTTTAAAAATCAGGCACAAATTTAAAAATAAAGCGAAAAGAAACTATAAAAATCCCTTACTTTTAAAAAGTAACTTGTGTGTATTTGAGAGCTTTTTGTATTCTCTTTTTTTCTTTTTCTGCAATAGGATTGCCAGAAAGATTTAGATATGATAATTGCTCCAATTTGAGTACACTATCAGGAAGAGTGGTAAGTTTGTTATTACTCAAATACAAACCTTCAAGACTTTCTAATAAACCTAATTCTTCTGGTAAAGTGTCAATTTGATTATTTTCTAAAGATAAATATTGTAAATCTATCAGGTTCTTGATTTTTGAGTCTATACTTGAAATTTTACAATCTGACAAGTATAAATGACTTAATGAAGTTAAATGATATAATTCTTGTGGAATTTCTGTAAATAGATTCTTTTGAAGATATAAATGAACCAATAAAGATAATTGGGAAATACTCTTAGGCAGAGATTTCAGCATATTATAGGATAAGTCTAAAGTTTGTAGATTTTGTAAATTACCAATTTTTTCTGGGATACTTTTTATTTTATTATTTTGGAAGTATAAATATTTAAGATTTTCTAATTGATGAATGCTATTATCTATTTTTTGAATATGATTATCTCCCAAATAAAGCTCCTGTAGATGAGATAGGCTGAATAATTCTACTGGAATATCCTTAATTTGATTGCTTGATAAATTGAGAGTTGTAAGATTTTCTAATGCTTTAATATCAGGATTTATTTTTGAAATTTTATTATTATTGACATATAAATAAGTAAGCCTTTCCATTTTCTCAAAGTTAGGAAGCTCTATCAAACGATTGTTGCCCATTTGTAAGGTTTCTAAAGACTCAAGTTTTCCAATCTCTTTGGGCAAAATCTCTAATTTATTTGAATCTAAAGACAAATAAGTTAGATTATCTAAATTTCCAATGGATTTTGGGATAGTTTTTAAACGATTATTATAGAGGTAAATAGAATTTAAGGCTTCCATTTCACCTATGGAATCAGGGAGTTCTTCTAAGAAGTTGTTTTCTAAATATAAATAAGAGATAGAACTTAATTTGCCTATATTTTGTGGTAATTTTTTGAGTTTATTACTCCCTAAGTTCAAATTTTTAAGATTTTCTAGAAAACAAATGCTTTCTGGTAACTCAGATATATTATTGTTAGATATATATAGCGATTCTAAATTTTTTAATTTGCCAATATCTTTGGGTAATTTTTGTAAATTATTACTATTACAATCAAAATAAGATAGATTTTCGAGTTGAGAAAAACTTTCAGGTAGATGATTAATCTTATTATTAGAAATATAAAAATATTGTAAGCCTTTAAGGTTCCCTATTTTATTGGGTAAACTGGAAATTTGGTTTGAACCTAAATCCATTGTTTGAAGTTTATAGTTCTCAGGACAATCATGAACAAACTCTTTAATCTTATTATTAGATAGATAAATTGTTTGGATACTACCATTCCCTAAAACATGAGAATCAAAACTAGTAATTTTATTACCACTTGCATATAAAGTATATAGTTGAGTGAGTTTTTCTAAGTTTTTTGGCAAAAACTGAATTTTGTTATTGGCTATATCAAGATACTGAAGAGAAGTCAAACCACCTATATCATCAGGTAGTTTATTGATACGATTATTACTAAGATATAAATTTTGTAGTGTATTTATTTGAAATAGACTTTCGGGTAACTCTCGAATACAATTATTACTAAAACTAAAAGTAGTCAAAGGGAGTTTCTTAAAAATATCAGGAATCAAAACTATTTTATTTCTATTAGCATTTAAAATCTGTAATTGAGTCATTGTTTCAAATTCCTTAGGAATTTCGACAAGTATATTATCATCTAAAGTGATAGAGACAAGTTTTTTCAAACCAATTACATTTATAGGAATATGCTTAATTCTGTTGCTTGATAAGTATAAATAACACAATTCTTGTAAATTGCCTATTTCATCATTAATGTCCTCCAAACGATTATTTGAAAGATCTAAATTGCTAAGATTCTGCCAATAACCAATATTTTTAGGAATTTCCTTGATTTGATTATTGCTTGCATAAAAACTTTGAACTTTATAATTAACAGATGGGATATCAAATTCTTTAATTTTATTGTTCCCTATACTGATATAGGAGACATTAGAAGCTTTTTTTAGAATTTTATTAAAATCTTTAATTTGTTTATTATCAATATATAAGCTATCAATCCAATCGGCATCTTCTATTTCATCATAAGACTCTAAACAATGAAGCGTATAATTTTCATCACCAAGTCTATGCGTTTTTTGGAAAAAAAATGTTTTATCTTGAATACTAGGGTGTGAAATAATTTCCGTAAGAACTTTTGTGTTTTCCTGTGTATAATAACCTGTTATATGTTCTCTTTTTATTTTTGAAGCAATTTCTTGGAGTGGTTTTGAGGCATTTTTCAAAAAAAACTCTTTAGACTTTTCTGTAATAGCTTCATCTAAACCTGCATATTCATCTTGTAAGAAGGCATAATAAATAAGTGGAGTCAAGAATTTTTCTTCAAAAGAAAAATTTTCTAATAACTCTAAAGCTAAAAGGATGTTGGCTTCATCATCACTTTCAAGAAAATTATACAAACGTTGAAGTTCTTCTTGCATAAAAAGTTAAGGTTTATTTTATGATTGGAAAATATAAAAGTTTTATGAAAAAGTTTGCTTTTTCTGCGAAATTCTTTATTATGCGTATCTAAAATATATTCTTTTCACTCATTAAAGCACAAACGTATGAATTTCATTCCAAGTATGCTACTGAAACAACTCTATACAAGAGGTAGCCTTCGTAATGACCCACAAGGAGTTGTATTCTCTGTTAAAAATAGACTAAGTGATGCTAAACTAACAGGCTTAAAAGAAGTCGTAATAGGTGATAAAAATATTCCTTTAAAAGATGTTTTGTTTGATTTGGGTGATAACAATCTCTTAACAGCAGAACAAATAACAGAAGCTACACCTATTGACTTCCCAATTCGTAAGGCTATTAATGTAATAGTTAAAACAGATGCTTTACCTGAAGGAAAATATAAAGTAAAAATAGAATTTAAAGCAAGCCCTTTTGGTAGTTTAGAAATAAAGGTTGAAGATTCTATTGCCAAACAAGATACAGGAGTCATCAAAATACCCAGAAATGATATGGATGATTATTCTGAAGAGGCTATCAAAACTAGACAGAAATTTTTGGATGATTATGTGAAGAAATATGTATACCCTGATTTTAAAGGTGTAAATCATATTACAAAATACTCTTTTGATCCACATCTTACACAAGGAAATTGTGAGCATTTCGTAGGTGTAGCTCAAGTACCTATGGGTATTGCAGGTCCTATTACAATTCATGGAGAACATGCAAAAGGAGATTTCTTAATTCCTATGGCAACAGCCGAAGGAACGTTAGTTGCTTCTTATAATAGAGGTATAAAAGTATTGAATTTAAGTGGTGGAGTAACTTGTACTGTAATAGGAGATGCTATGCAAAGGGCTCCTGTATTTGTATTTGAAAATGCTCGTGAAGCAAGAGAATTTGAAAAATGGGTTCAAGCCAACTTCAAGAAAATTGCAGAAGAAGCAGAAGCTACTTCAAGTGTAGCCAAATTGCAATATATAGATTCATATTTATCAAATAAGTTTGCTTATCTACGTTTCAACTACTCTACAGGTGATGCAGCAGGGCAAAATATGGTAGGCAGAGCTACTTTTGCAGCTTGTAGCTGGATGTTGGATGCTTATATTCCTAATAAAATTAAAAACTTTTATTTAGAATCAAATTTTGCAACAGATAAGAAAGCTTCTCAAATTAATGTAATGCGTACACGTGGTAAACGTGTTGTAGCTGAGTGTGTAATCAAACGTGATGTTTTGGTTCAATTGATGCGTGTAGAACCTGAAAAATTAGTGGCTCATTATAATGTAGCCAATATTGGCTCAATTTTATCTGGAGCAAATAACAACGGTTTGCATTCTGCCAATGGGATTACAGCCTTGTTTATAGCTACAGGACAAGACGTAGCAAACGTATCAGAATCATCAGCGGGTTTGTTATATTCTGAACTTACACCAGAAGGAGATTTGTATATGAGTATCACAATTCCATCTCTGATTATTGCAACTCATGGAGGTGGAGTAAAACTTGCCACTCAAAATGAATCTTTACAAATTTTGGGATGTACAGGTAGAAATACTGTCAATAAGTTGGCTGAAATTATCGCTGGTGTGGTATTGGCTGGTGAAATCTCTTTGGCTTCTGCTATTTCATCATCTGATTGGGTATCGAGCCACGAACAATATGGTAGAAACAGATAATTTTTATATCCCAAAAATTTTAAAAGCCTCTGTATAACAGAGGCTTTGCTTTTTTAGTCAAGTAATAATTTTTTATGAAACTGAGGGCATAGAAATAATCTTGAAATTTAATTGGCTAATCCTCTTAAAATCCTCCCCTAACAATCTCATATCATCATCTTCTTCTTCATAATACCATAGTATTTCTATTTCTTGTGTAGCATTTTTTATTTTACGTAGTTTTCGTAAAATCTCAGAAATATACATAGATGAACTAGTATTACAATACATGATATTAAATGAAGCTGTGGTTTTGCTTTGAGGTTTTTCGTTGTATTGCTCTATCCATCGTAAAATGGGTGTAAAAAAGGTGTATGAGTCTTCAGGTATAGAAACCCCTGAGAACGATATTTTCCCTTCTTTGGCATCTAAAATAACTTCTGCGGTTTGTTCGGTAGCTCTAATTAATAAGTTTTCCATATCAAAGTGCCAACTTTAGGCTATTTTTGTGTAAATCTAAAAAAAAAAATGTTTAGAACAACTGCAAAAAATACTTTAAAATTACATCAATAAAAAAGATTTGTGAATAGGTAGAAATATCAACAAAATGCGTTTTAAAGCTATTGGAAGTACTTGCTCTTTCAAAATATCGAAAAAATATGATAATGTAATCTTAATTATAGAAAATCTTGATAGAAAAATTACAATATAATGACTTTTGAACATCAACAATATAAAGTGATTATCTTTAATTTACTATAAAAAGCTACTCTAAATTTTTATCATTCTATAAAAATAAGATAAGATAATATGTTCAATAATGAGTATAAATATTACATAAAATAGTAAAAGTCATATAAGGGGAGCATCCTTGAAGATAGAAAAATACCTAAAATGCATTATCATTGTAAAATACTTAGAAATATAATAAAAATGGATACAATCAAGCAAATTACACAGTTTTTAGAAGGTATTGCTCCACCTGCTTATCAAGAAAGTTATGATAATTCAGGTTTAATTGTAGGAAATTATGAAGCAAAAATAACAGGAGTATTAACATCTTTAGATATGACAGAAGATGTTGTAGATGAAGCTATCAAAAAAAAATGTAATTTGATAATAGCCCATCACCCTATTTTGTTTAAGCCATTGAAGAGCCTTACAGGTAAAAATTATGTAGAAAAAACCATCTTAAAAGCCATCAAACATGATATCGCTTTGTATGCAATTCATACCAATTTAGATAATGTACAAGGTGGAGTAAACTTTCATATTGGAGAACGTTTAGGTTTAAAAAATATAAAGATATTAGCACCTAAATCACAAATTTTATCCAAACTGACAACATTTTGCCCAAAAGAGCATAGCCAAAAGGTTTTAGATGCTTTATGGAATGCAGGAGCAGGGCAAATTGGTAATTATCAAAATTGTAGTTTTCAATTAGAAGGAACTGGTACTTTTCAACCCAATGAAAAAGCCAATCCATTTTTGGGAGAACAAGGTAAATTGGAAGAGGCATCAGAAATACGTATAGAAGTGGTTTTTCCCACATATTTGCAAAGGAAAATAATTCAAACACTTAAACAAGCTCACCCTTATGAAGAAGTAGCCTATTATCTCCATCATTTAGAAAACGAGAATCAAGAGATAGGTTCAGGAGCTATTGGAGAGCTTTCTAATGAGATGAATGAAAAAGATTTTTTAATTTATTTAAAAGAAAAAATGAATCTAAAAGTTCTGAAACACACAACATTACTCAATAAATCTATCAAAAAAGTAGCTGTTTGTGGAGGAAGTGGTATATTCCTTCTGAGAACTGCTATTGCCTCTAAAGCTGATATTTTTATTACAGCTGATGTAAAGTATCATGAGTTTTTTGATACTGAAAATAAAATAATTTTGGCGGATATTGGGCATTATGAAAGTGAAATTTTTACAAAAGAATTATTGCATAAGGTTTTATCAGAAAAATTTCCTAATATTGCAGTTCAAATTTCACAAACGAATACCAATCCTGTGTATTACCTTTAATGGCACAATCAATGGAAAAAACAGTAGAACAGAAATTACATGCTTTGTTGAAACTACAAAGCATTGATAACGAATTGGATAATATCAAAAAGCTTCGTGGAGATTTACCCAATGAAGTGCAAGACTTAGAAGATGAAATAGCTGGTTATCAAACTCGTATTCAAAGGTTTGAAGAACAAATCAAAGAGTTAGACCAAACCATCACTGATTTAAAAAACAAGAAAAAAGAAGCAGAAAAGCTTATTGACAAATACAAAAATCAGCAAATGAACGTAAAAAATAATCGTGAGTTTGATGCTTTGTCAAAAGAGATAGAATCAGAAGAATTGGAATTGGTACTTTGTGATAAAAGAACAAAAGAAGCCAAAGACAAAATAGAAAGCAAAAAAAATGAAATTGAATCTGTTAAGAAAATATTAAATGACAGAAACAAATATCTTCAAGAAAAACAAAAGGAGCTAGACCAATTGGTTGGTGAAAGTGAAGAAGAAGAAAAGGGTTTAGTTTCTGATAGAGATAAGCAAAAAGTTCATATTGACGAGCGTTTATTAACATCTTATGAGAAGATTCGTATAAACTCTTCTAATGGTTTGGCTGTAGTGATGGTAAAAAGAGATGCTTGTGGTGGATGTTTCAATATCGTTCCTCCTCAACGTCAAGTAGATATTAGAGAAAAGAAAAAACTTATCGTTTGCGAGCATTGTGGACGTATTTTGGCAGGTGTAGAAGAAATAGTAATTCAAGTAGAAGAAAAATCTACCAAAAAAAGAGGAGGAATCAAGAAACTTGCTGAGGAAGCTTAAAAAATAAAAGCCTATCAATTTGATAGGCTTTTTTATTATTCTGACTTTAAGGTTGCCAATATTATTTTATTTTCAGCAACTAAAGAAAGTTTTTTACCATCTTTTGAAGTAGAAAGAGTTTTCATTTCTGCCAAAGCTTTGAAGAAAGCTCTTTCTTGTGGCATAATTTCCTCGCAATACGCTTCTGTTGCAATCATTTCTGAAAGAGAAACTTTACTGTCTTCCAATTTGTACACACCTGAAAAGCTATTACACCCTGCAAAACCTTCAATTTTTTGGATTTCTTTGTTAAACTTCAAAAATACCTTTTTATCTTCTCCTTGAGAGTTTGTAAATGCTTTTCCATTTAACTCAACTAAAAACCATTTTTTATTTTCTATATCCATCGTTTTATTGGATTGAGGAGGTTGCTTACAAGCATAAGACATTAAACTGAAAAAGCATACCCAAATGAAATATTTCATACTATACTAATTGTTTAAGTGAAATTTCAAAAGCTTTTTCTGTGATTTGTGTTTTCTTAGGATTTGCTTCATAAACCTTCAAAAGAGCATTATGAATAGTATTAGAAATATCAGAGAAAATAGCTTCATCTGTAATATTTCCACCTCTTTCACTCATCAAATATGCAAAAGTTCTTGCCATACCACAATTTGCAATAAAATCTGGTAGTAAAGCTACTTTACTATCTACAAATTGAGCAATTTCTCCAAAGAAAATTTCAGGATCTGCAAAAGGTACATTGGCTCCACAAGAAACCACTTCTAAACCATTCTGAATCAGAGCTTCAGCCTGTTCACGCTTTACAAGCCTAGAAGCGGCAGCAGGAACAAAAATTTCTGCCCCCATACTCCATACTTTGGCATTAATTTCTTCAAAAGGAATTAAATTGTCTGCTACCAAAAAATTTGAACTTCTGTCTGCAAATAATTTTTTTATTTCATCCAAAGTCATTCCTTCGGGTTTCATAATACCACCAACTCTATCTATAATACCTACAATTTTAGCCCCCTCCTTTGCTAAATACAAAGCTGCTGTAGCTCCTACGTTTCCCCAACCTTGAATAATTACTCTTTTATCTTTTACATTTCCACCCCACAAAGTATAAAAATGTCTTGCAGCCTCTGCAACACCATAACCTGTAATCATATCAGCGACTACATATTTACGTTTTGCACCATCAGGAATATAATTAGAATCTTCGATTACTTTAGAAACACCTTGGCGTAATTGTCCTACTTTCTTAATTTTATCAGGTTTAGAAGGATTATAATGCCCATTTACGATACCTTCTTGTGGATGCCACAAACCATATTCTTCTGTAATAGGAATTACTTCATGGATTTCATCCACGTTCAAATCACCACCTGTACCATAATAATTTTTAAGCAACGCAAAAGCTGCTTTGTACCAACGCTTTAAAACATCATGTTTGCGTGGGTCTTGTGGGTCAAAATCAATACCTGACTTAGCTCCACCAATTGCAGGACCTGAAACAGTAAATTTAATTTCCATTGTTTTGGCTAAAGACTCTACTTCTCTACGGTCTAAGCCTTTACGCATACGTGTTCCTCCCCCTGCAGCACCACCACGCAAAGAGTTTATAACGATCCAACCTTTGGCTTCTGTTTCTGAGTCATGCCACTCAAATACGATTTCTGGGGCTTTGTTTTCAAATTTGGCAAGTAAATCTTTCATAAGTAAACAATATAACGACGTTGTATTTTGTGGGGATAAAATTGCACAAAAATCCTACATCAAACAAATATGTTCTGATAGAATTGAAAACTATTGAGGTTTGATATGAAAAATTATCAAGTATTTTACAAACCTAATTTATTTTTTAGCTCATAACTTGGATTTAGATAATATGCGTCATTTTCATCATCACCATCCTGAAAAACAACTTTTCCTGATTTTGCTATACCAATTACATTGGCTATACAATCTGCTGTATCATAAATACCTCCACTTCCAAAGTTTTCATCTTCGATTTGAAGTGTATTTCCTTTGAGAAAAAGAGTTTTAGAGAAACTTGGGTCGTTTCTATTTTGCTCAGGAATAAAAAAATAACATTTTTCTTCTTGAATGAGATAATCAAAAGCTATTTGAGCCAATTCAGGAGTTTCAAAAGTTAGCTTTCCTTTGAATATATAATACGTACTCATCACAAAATAAAGATTAAGATTTTTTAAATCTGTACCCAAGTATAACAGCAATGGTTTGATATTTGGAATTCCAATTCATGTATCTTGATAATACTTGTCTTTGAAAATGATAGCGAAACTCAATATTGTATCTGTTGTATAAAAAACCTGTTCCTAGAGCAAAGTTATTACCTGATGTAACCAATAAGTCTTCTCTATAAGATGAAAAATCTACTTTGGATTTTAACTGAAAATCCAATACATAAAGGGCATTTATAAATAATTTCGATTTTTTATTGAGATGAAAATAGTGTTTTAAGCCAACAGGTACTTCTATAGATTTATAATTTACACTAATATCTATAGGACGAAGAAAACTTTGATCATAGGAGTTTTTTATAATTGAACTAAAGTATTGAAAACTTGGCTCAACAATAATACTCCATTTATTTTTATTAAAAGGCAATACAATTTCACCAGAAAAACCAATACTACCTGTTAAACTACTTCCAAAATCAAAAAATAGACCTGAAACATCATTTTGGATTAATAACGTAGAATATCTAAGACCAGCTTTTACATCAAACAGAAGTTTTCCTTTCCTTTGTTGAAAATAATTATGAATTTGAGCAGACTTGCAAGTATTATATTTTATAAATAAAGAAATTAAGGCCTGTGTACTATAATTTAGCTTTTTAATATCTTCAATATCTATTAAAGAGCATTGAAAACTAGCCCAAAGTTGTTGTTTGTAAGATTCATTTGTAGCTATTAAATCGTTTGCTGTTCGATAACTTTTATAAACTAATTGTTTGATTGGCTGATGACTAACATTATAAAAAAAACGTCTCAAATTGCCATCCTCATAATAATAAAGATTAGCGTTACTTTCTATCAAAACTTTAAGAAATAGTTTCTCCTTTATAAATATAGGGGCTTTATCTAGACTTAACAGATTTACTTGTTCACTAGAACGGTCAATTTCTACATCAAATCTTTTGTATTTCACCGTTTCTTGTATCCCAAACTCCATAACAGAATCAATGGAAGCCGTCTTTACTTCTGATGTATCTGAGAATTTATATTTAAAAAACTTAGGATTATCCTTCCAATCCAAATTTTTAATTAAACATTTAATGGTATCTAAGTCATTTTTAACAAAATATCCCTGTTCAAATTTAATTTGAGCAATACTCTGAAAAGAAAAAACAACAAATATGATAGTCCAGAAAAGTATCTTCATGTGCTTTAATTTAAAAAGTATCTTCCTCTTCATCATTTTTTTGTGATAACACTTTGCTGTAAGAATTTAAAACGACATCATCTACTACAATAGTATCAGAAAAACTATCATGCCAGCCTCTTGGATTATTACTTAAAAATGAAAATACATCAAAAGGAATGATTCTAGATAAACTTCGTTTAATAATAGTTGGTAAATCAGGTTTTGAACCATCTGCTCTAATAACTCTTGTCCCTACAAGTATTTTACCAATGGTTTTTCCACTTGCATATTCTAAAATACCGCAATAAACTACATATACCAAAGCTGTCACTAGAATATCTAAAAGTCGATTGTCTGCTATTTCTAATAATAAATCAAGCCCAAAACCAGTTGCTCCTGCAACAGCTCCCCAAAAGAAGAATATACCATATAAAATAGCTCTATCAATAATAAAAGTTAAAAGCCTTTTCCACCAAATAGTTGGTGTTAAGTCTTTAAGAAGATTTGCAAGTTCTTTATTATAAGTGTTTTCCATGATTTCTATTAATAATTGTAAAAATAAAAACTATCTATGATAAAATAAAAGACTTTTGTCTTTTTGTATAAGTATGAGTAATATTGCTTTTTTAAAAAGCGTTTTTTATCTAAAACATAAACTTATATGCAAAAAAGAAATCTGATTTGGGTATTGTTGTTATTTATAGCAATACAAGGCTATGCCCAAGACAAGAAGAAGTTTGCTTCTCTTCAAGAAGGTTTGCAAGCTGGAGGCAGACTTACAGGAAATTTTGGTCCTCGTGGTGTAAACTGGATTGAGGGTGGAGAAAAATACTCTTACATTGAGGGTGGAGGTGTTATCAAAACTTTTTCGCCTAAAGATGGTAAAGAAGAGGTAGTTTTTAAAAGTGAAGGTATGAAGTTTCCTGATTCTGATAAAGCTTTCAATTATAGCTCTTTTCAGTGGTCTAAGGATAGTAAATATTTGCTTTTTCAAAGCAATTTTCGTCCTGTTTGGCGTAGATCGGGTATTTCAGATTATTATTTTTATGATGTAGCAAGTAAAACGCTTCAGTTAGCAGCCAAAGATGCTCAAACAGGAGAACTTTCTCCTGATGGATCTAAAATAGGTTATGAAAAGGGTGGAAATTTATATATCTACGATTTTGCTTCCAAAAAAGAAACCCAACTGACCAATGATGCCAAAGAAAATGTTTGGAATGGTCGTTTTGGATGGGTGTATGAAGAAGAATTTGGTTTGGCTCAGGCTTGGGAATGGTCTCCTGATAGCAAATTCATCGGTTTTTGGCAAACAGACGAAAGAGAAGTCCCCATTTTCCAGATGACAGATTATAGTGGATTGGCTGATACTTATGAAAAATTGCCTTACCCCAAAGTGGGAAACAAAAACCCTCTTGTAAAAATTGGAATCATTGATCTTGCTCAAAATAAAAGAGAATGGGTAAAAGTAGATTTGGGAGATGGATATATTCCTCGTATCTATTGGACATCTGTTTCGGGACAGCTGGCTGTTATGCATCTCAATCGTAAGCAAAACCAAATGAAACTATTCTTCTCAAATGCTCAAAATGGTGATGCAAAACTCATTATGGAAGAAACTTCTAAAGCATGGATAGATGTATTTGATTTCTTTGCAGGTATTATGCATTATGCCTTTTTTCCAAAAGAAACACAAGAGTTTTTCTGGATTTCTGAAAAAGATGGATTTGCACACATTTATCGCTACGATTACAAAGGAAAACTACTTGGACAAGTAACCAAAGGGAACTGGGAAGTAGTTTTTGTACATAGTGTAGATGCTAAAAACAAGAAAATCTATTATACTTCTACAGAAGTCTCTCCTCTTGAAAGACATTTGTACGAAGTAGGCTTTGATGGTAAGAATAAGAAAAAACTTACACAAGTAGCTGGAAGGCACAATATTGACTTCTCACCTAATGGCAAATACTTCTTGGATAGATATTCAAATATAACTACACCCACTCAGATAGAGCTTTGGGAAACAGGCAAGGAGTCTAAAATGCTTAAAAAAATTGTTGATAACGCTCAAGTTACAGAATATCTAAACCAAAATACTTATTCTCCAAGAGAATTGACAAGTTTTACCAATTCTGATGGTGTAAAAATTGATTTATATGTAGTGAAACCAGCAAATTTTAATCCAAGCCAAAAATACCCGTTACTTGTAAATATTTATGGTGGTCCAGGGGCTCAGGGTGTTTATAATGAGTTTGGCAGAGATGGTTGGGAGCAATATTTAGCTCAGCAAGGCTATGTGATTATCAATGTAAATAACAGAGGTAGTGGAGGTTATGGTTATGCTTTCGAGAAAATTGTTTATGAGCAATTAGGAAAATATGAAAGTAAAGATTTTGCAGAAGCGGCTCAGTTTATGGTAAAACAAGGTTATGTAGATGCCAATAAAATTGCGATTCGTGGACATAGCTACGGAGGCTATATGTCCAGTTTTACAGTTTTAAACTATCCTGATATTTTTAAAGTGGCAATTGTAGGAGCTCCTGTAACAGACTGGCGTTTGTACGATTCTGCTTATGCAGAACGTTATATGGGTTTATTACCTGAAAATGATGCTAAATATGTAGCTTCTGCAAGTACAACTTATGCTAAAAACATGAAAGGTAAAATGTTACTTGTTCACTCAGCTATGGACGAAAACGTACACGTAAAACATACATTCCAGCTTGTAAAAGGCTTGACAGATGCAGGAAAAGACGTAGATTTGCGTATATATCCCCCTGGTAACCATGGAGTTGCATACAGCCCTCAAAGCCGTCTGCTCCTCTTCCAACAATACACAGATTACTTGAATAAAAATTTGAAATAGAAATAAGAAAGCTTCCTGATTATCAGGAAGCCTTTTTATATTATAACAGTTTAAGGTTTAAGACCATTAATATATAAAAGACCCATTATACTCACTTGAAACTTCGAATATATATCAGATGGATAAAAAAGAAGTTCTTCTATTGAAAAAGTCTGTTTAGATTCTTTTAATAAATCAAAATCTTGAAAAAATATTTGCCCTTTGGTTTCTATCTCTGGTGAATTTGCAGATATTCTTAATAATAGGGAATCTTTATTTTGTTCTAAAGAATAATGTAAAATAATAGGTTTTTTGGAAGAAATTGGAGGTAACTTATCTTTTTCTTCTAAAATGTAGAAATTAATGTATTGTTGCTTTCTTAAGCTAAAATTAGATTGGATGGATGACAATGTACTTAAAAATAATTTTTTAAGGTGTGTAAAATACCTAACATTATTTGTTTTATTATGTATTCTAATAATGATTTCATTAAAGGTGTCTAAAGAGTCAGTATCAAGAGTATTTTTTTGCTGAGGGTTTTTTAGTGGTATTCTACTTATACTTGATGAAGCTATAATTGTATAGATCATGTTAAATATGCTTTTTTGCCTTTCTTTGTTATAAGAAAGCATAAAAGAAATAGAACCATATTCATAGGGTGGTATTTTAGGAGAGGAACTCTCAAAAATTCTATACTTGAAACCCATGTGATTTTGGTTATATAAAACAGTATCAAAGATTACTACTTGCCAATGATAATCAGGTTGGGCTACTAATGAATCAATGATAATATCCCCTTTTCTACCTTGATTTGCAGCAATAAGATAAATTCGATTGATTAAACTATCACTAATAATTTTTTTGGTATCTTTCTCTGAATAATCTTTAAAAAAAGCACTTTTCTGATGACCCAAAACCTCTAATTGTATTTTTTGTGAAAAAGATACATTTGATTGTATAAAGAAGAAAAAAAGTAAAAAACAATATGGTCTTAAAATCATAAATTAATATTATTTCTAAATCTTCTCTTCAGCAATTACCTGCAACATTTTGTCTAAGCCTACTTGGGGAGTGGTATGCTCTAAAACCATTTTGTGAAGCATTTCTATCCAAATCGGATTTTTGTTAAGACTTTCTACAAGTTGCCAATGCTCTCCACCTACTTCTTCAAAAAGTTCTTTGTATTCCTCTCCTATTTCTATAGTTGTTTCTAAGCAATCAGCAACGAAAGAGGGCGAAAATGCTAAAATGCGTTTTTTATTTTTAGCTGGAAATGTCTTGATGACATCATCTGTATAAGGTTTTATCCAAGGGTCTTTGCCTAATCGAGACTGAAATGTAGTACTACAATCTTCTGCTTTGAGTCCCATTGCTGAAGCAAGTAATCTGGTCGTTTCAAAACATTGAGCTCGATAACAACCTATATTTTGGATGCCATAAGTGGCACAACAATTGGCTTCATTGGGTGTTTTGGTATTTTTCAGGCAGGTATTGCTACAATCACCTTTACGGATTTGGCGTTCGGGCAAACCATGATAAGTGAATATATAATGGTCATAAGATTCTTTTTTCAAATACTCTTTGCCAATTTCTGCAAAAGCTTTGATAAACAAAGGATTATCGAAAAATTGACGCACCAATACAACCTCTGGAATTATCTGCCAATGGCTGATAATTTCCATTACCTTCTGATGTACCGAACCCGATGAGGCAGAAGCATATTGAGGAAACAAAGGAATGACAACAATTTTCTCTAAATTCATTTTTTCAAATTCTTTGAGAATTGAGTCAATGCTAGGATTTTGATAACGCATAGCCAAGCGAACCACATATTCTTCTGAATTGAGAGATTCTTGAAGCATTTTTTCGGTTTCTATACCATAAATTTTGAGTGGTGAACCATTTTCAGTCCAAACTTTTTGATATATCTTTGCTGATTTCGGTGCTCTAAAAGGAGCGATAATCATGTTTACGAGCATCCAACGAGGAATCAAAGGGATGTCAATGACTCTACCATCCATCAAAAATTCTCTCAAGTATTTTCTGACATCAGGAGTTTTAGGAGAGTTGGGAGTTCCTAAATTTACAATTAGTATACCAAAACGTGTTTTATTAGTGGGATTCATGGGGTATTCCTTGAGTTTTTTTAGGGTTAAGTTGTAAGAAAAATTTCATCATAGAACCAGCTGTTACACTGGTAACAATAGCCATTACTACCAATGCCACAAACATTTTTTCATTAATAAGCTTATTTTGTAAGGCAAGTGTTGCCAAAATAATTTCCATTGCTCCTCTTGCGTTCATGCCAAAACCGATAGCTAATGATTGACGCTTAGTAAAACCAGATAAGATAGCACCAAGGGAGCAACCTACAATTTTACCAGTAAATGCCATAACCATAATAACAATTACCAAAATAAGGTCAAAATTTGTAGCAAAATTCACTTTGAGTCCTATGCTTACAAAGAACAATGGTGCAAAGATATTTGTTACAAAGTGATGTACAATTTCTTTGATTTTTTCAGTCATGTGAACAGAATCGCCAAGAGCTACACCCACCAAAAACGACCCAAATACAGCATGAATGCCAATATACTCTGTAAAAGCAGCTCCTAAAAAACTCAAAACCAGCATAATAGACAAAATGCCACCAGGGAAAGCTAAATGTTCTGTAAACCAGGGTAAAACCCTATCCATCAGCCTTCGGAATACTGTGAGCATCAGAAGGGCAAAAATAATAGTAAAAGTTACTGTATAAATAATAGATTGCTCTGCTCCTTCTTCCATCATGGTTAGAATAATAGAAAAAATCATCCAACCCAAAAAGTCATCAATCATAGCTGCTGCTATAATTAACATACCAATTTGCGACTTGAATATTCCTAAATCTAAGAGTGTTCGTACAATAATAGGTAATGCTGTAATAGATAAAGCAGTTCCTATAAATAATGAAAAAACCAAGTGCTTTTGTGGTGGAATATGGAAGAAATCCATGTTATAATAACTACCAAAAAAACCTATTGCAAAAGGAATGCAAATCCCAAAGAAACTTGTAACAAACGCCTTTTTACCTTGATTGATAACAGTTGGAAGTTCTACTTCCAAACCACCAATAAAAAGTAAAAGAACAACAGAAACCTGAGTAAATCCATTAAGTGCTACAGGAGAATGTCCTGTTCTTGGGAATAAAGTAGCAGAAAATTCAGGAAAGTAATTACCCAATAGTGTTGGGCCTAAAATAATCCCTGCTAAAATTTCTCCAATTACCATAGGCTGATTGAAAAAACGCATAATTTCCCCTACTATTCTGCCTGATAATAACATAAGGCTAAGCTGTACCAAAAACAGCACTACTTCATGATGACTTAAACTCTCCATCTTAGTAGGTAATTAGTACATTGGTGGGTAAATCAGCTAATATGTGCTCTAAATCGTGGGTAAAAATTCTATCCAAAATACCTAAACTTCTTTCTGGGGCTGGTACAATGAGTAAATCAGCTAAAATACGGGAAGAAAATCTTGCAATCTCATAACCAAATTTACCACTAATAATTTTAATATTGATTTTAGAATCAGGTGAAATAACAGGTTGAATGAGTCTTTCAAGTTCGTCAATGGTATTTTTTACGGCATCTCTTTTAAGTGTAACAATCTCATCTTCACTTCTATCTTCTGATGCCATAATACTGAGCCCAAGCATATTAGCTTCTTTTAGAATATGTACTTGGGTTGCATCTTCTATTTTTTCCCATGCAAGAGCCACTGAAATAGTTTCAAGAGCTTTGGTTGGATCATTTCCATCTACTACTATTTTTCTAAAAGGTGTAGGTGCTTTAGATGGTTCTGTAAGTATCAGTAATGAGCAATATGCTTTACGAGCCAATGCTCTTGAAACAGAGCCTATTTGCCTTTTCAAAAAAGTTTCACGAGCAAAAGCTCCAATAATGAGCAAATCTACCGATTCTGATTCACAGGTTTTAATAATATTTTCTGTTACACTGCTTTTATCAATCCATTTAAGGGGTAAATCTTTCGCTTGGGCATTTTGTAAAAATTCACTCATAAGTTGCTCTCTTTCAGTAGTTTGTTCGCCTACGTGAATTAGTAACAATTCAGCTTGAAAAGCCTTTTGTATCCTTTTAGCTTCGGAAACCAAAGCCTCAGTTCTGGGATTTAAACCAATGGCTAAAGCTATTTTTTTGTAAAGAGTATCCATATTTTATGAGGATTTTCTAAGAGAAAAGCACTAAAGCAAAGATAAGAATTATCAGAACAAATTAATGAGAGGCTATTAGAAGTTTTTATTATGTTATTTATGTGTTCTGTATATCAAAGAGTTATAGATTTTTGTTTTTAATTTTAGAATAATTTTTATAGTTTTACAAAGTATTAACAATCAATTAACTATGTCGTATCAATTATGCCCCAATGGACACTATTATGAAACTACTCTAAAAGCTTGTCCATATTGCCCTACAGCAAAAGAAACTGATTTTAACAAAACGCAAATTATTCAGAATACTGACCAAAAGATAAACTCTATGACTCCTGATGATAAAACAAGCATCCAAAACGATAAAATAGCGAACTTCAATAAGACCTCTATTTTTTCAGGTAATATTGTTGAAGAAAAACAAACAGTAACCACCAATGCCAATACATCAGGTAGAAAATTGGTTGGTTGGCTTGTTTCATTTACAATGGATGCTTTGGGTACAGATTTTAAACTCAGAGAAGGTAGAAATATTATTGGCTCAGACAACGCTTGTGATATTATAATCCCTGATAGTCAGGTTTCAGGAAAGCATTTGACTATTCTTTATAGAATGGGCGATTTTAAATTTAAAGATGAGCTTTCTACGAATGGAACATTTATCAACGAAGAATTCATAGAAGAAGGAAATCTAAAGGATGGTGATACCATCCGTATCGGGCAAACAATATTCAAATTTAGAACGGCACATTAAGCCGTTCTAAATTATTTTAGGGTAAATAATTTTAGCAACAGATTTTACACTCAAAAACGGATTTTGAGATTCTTTTTGTGTATTTGGATGCGTATCTGTACAATAAACGCCTTCAAACAAACCAGATTTTTCTATTCGTTCTAAAGCATTGTTGGTAAACAAACCATGTGTGGTGATGGCAAAAATGTGAGTAGCTCCAGCTTCTTTATACGATTTTGCAGCATTGATAAGTGAGCCTCCTGTACGAATCATATCATCATAAATAATAACAGTCTTTCCCACCACATCAGCACTGATACCTGTTACGACAGTTTCATTTCCGCTTATACGCCTTTTGAATACAAAAGCTGCATTTACATTCATATCATTGGCGAGTGATTCTACCCATTTAGCTCTTCCTGCATCTGTACAAGCCAAAATAAAATCATTTCCTGCAATTTCTTTGCATATTTCTATAATAATCTCTTTACAATACAGATGAGTAGCTTGAACATCCCCTTCAAAATAATGTGGTAAACCTTCTGTATGCAAATCGAGCAACATAAATGTAATTCTGCTTCCTGTTTTGGGTATAGATGAAAGCAATCTTGCTCTTGTTTTGGCTGTAACCACTTCTCCAGTTTTCACAGCTCTCTCCATTGTAGAATATCCAAAATAAGGAATAACAACAGTGAGTGTTTTAGCACCATATTTGGCGATAGCAGAAGCCAAATCATATACCTCAAGTGTATCAGTATCTGTAGGTGTTCCTCCCAATAATACTACATTTCGACCTTCAACATCTGATAAAATACGCTGATAACGTTCTCCATCAGGAAAGACTTTTACTTCTACTTCTCCTTTTTCAAAGCCTCCTAAAGTTAAGATACGTTCCTGAAGATATAAATATGATTGAATTGAGAAAAGTAAAGGTTGCATGAAGAATAAACAGTTTAACTTAGATAAAGGTCTTTAAACGAAAACATTCCAAAATTGTGAGCTTTGGAATGTTTGAGGAGGGTTTTTAAATATTTTCAATTTTTCCAGCACTAACAAACAACTGAAATTGCCAAATTTCGAATAATTCTCTAACAAGTACTTTGTATTCTTGTCCAATTCCTTGTACTCTGATATAACCCTCATTACGCAAACGGTTATCAGCTTTTCCATATATCAAACCTTGCTTTTGAGTAAGGAAAAGATATGTTTCGCCTGTTTGAACGTTGTACCAATTTTTAAGATAAGAGCCAATACAAATAGATTTTTCCAAAGGAAAGTTTCTATCCATTTCGAAAGCTCTATATTCCTGATTTTTAGCCAACAAACTAATTTGAAGTTTGGGCAACGTTTCAATAAATGTCTTTTCTGTGTAATTAGCTAAATAACTAGCCAAATTACTTTGTTTTACAAAAGGAATATCACCTTTATCAATTTCAGAAAAATGCTCCACCTGATTTTCTACTGAAAACAAACCATCTTCTAAGGTTGGATAAAATTTTTCCTTTATTTCTTCATGACTTTCTTCTCTTCTTGTTTTTTTTACTTCTGGTGTGGCTTTCTCTTTTTCAAGAGCTTTCCAATCATTTTTATTTTCTATGTTTTCTTTTAGAGTATCAGTTTTAATTTCTTCTTTTCTAAGAATTTCAAGAAGTTCTTTGTTGTCATTTTCTTCTAAAATATCATCTCCTTCTATATCTATCAAAATCTTCTTAGGTTCAAGAATAATGGTAGAAATATCAGAAGAAACAATTTGTTCAATAGTCAAGCTAAAGAGTTTACCCAATTGCATCAAAGTATTGAAGTTAGGAACGGCTCTTCCTTCTTCATAAGCTCCTAAAGAAGAACGCTTTATGCCTAAAAGTTCTGCAAACTCCTCTTGGGTATAATCATGTAATCTTCTAAGATAACGTATATTTTTGCTTACTTGACTCATTGTAATAGATGACTTTGAATGCGAAAGTTAGGGTTTTAGAACTATATAAAGAAAAGTTAGTTAAAAAAAATCTACAAACAAAAAAGTGTTAGAAATTTATTTCTAACACTTTTTGTTCATTATCAGTATTTTATACTATACATCAATATTTGCATATTTTGCATTTTTTTCAATAAACTCTTTACGAGGAGCAACTTCATCACCCATCAGCATGGAAAATAAGTGATCTGCTTCAGCTGCTGAATCAATAGTAACTTGCTTCATTAGTCTATTTTCTGGATTCATTGTTGTTTCCCAAAGTTGCTCAGGATTCATCTCTCCCAAACCTTTATAACGTTGAATACCAACACTTTCATCCTTTCCGTCACCAAGTTCAGCAACAGCACGCTTACGTTGTTCTTCTGTCCAACAATAGGTTTGTTTTTTACCTTTTTTAACTAAATATAATGGAGGCTGAGCAATGTATAAATATCCTTTTTCAATGAGTTCTTTCATGTATCTGAAGAATAATGTCAAGATAAGTGTACGAATATGGCTACCATCAATATCAGCATCCGTCATAATTACAATTTTATGATAACGTAGTTTTTCCATATTGAGAGCTTTTTCATCAAACTCTCCTGTTTCATCTTTTCTTCCAAAACTAACTCCCAATGCTGTTATGATATTCTTGATTTCATCATTATCATAAATTTTGTATTCTTGAGCTTTTTCAACATTCAATATTTTACCTTTGAGGGGCAAAATAGCTTGTGTAGCTCTATTTCTACCTTGCTTGGCACTTCCACCTGCCGAATCACCTTCCACAAGGAATACTTCGCAAATAGCAGGGTCAGATTCTGCACAATCGGCAAGTTTACCTGGTAAGCCTGAACCCGTAAGAACGTTTTTACGTTGAACCATCTCACGAGCCTTACGGGCAGCATGTCGAGCTTGTGCAGCCAAAACAACTTTATCAATAATGACTTTGGCTACTTTAGGATTTTCTTCTAAATATGCTTCTAAAGCTTTTCCTACAGTGCTTTCTACAGAACTACGAGCTTCAGAATTTCCTAACTTAGTTTTAGTTTGTCCTTCAAATAATGGCTCAGAAACTTTTACAGAAATAACAACTGTAAGTCCTTCCCTAAAGTCATCACCTGTAATGTCTATTTTGAGCTTATCCAACATACCATTTTTGTCAGCATAGCTTTTAAGGGTTCTTGTAAGGGCAGCTCTGAAACCAACCACATGAGTACCACCTTCAATAGTATTGATATTGTTTACATACGAAAATATATTTTCGGTGTAAGAGGTGTTATATTGCATAGCAACCTGAACAGGTATTTCTCCACGCTCATCTTCAAAATAAATAGGTTCAGGAATTAATTTTTCACGAGTGTCATCTAAATAGGCTACAAACTCTTTCAAGCCTCCTTCTGAGAAGAACTCTTCATACAAAGCTTGTCCATTTTCGTCTTTTTCACGAAAATCAGTAAGTGTAACGATGATACCTTTATTTAGGAAGGATAGTTCTCTTAAACGAGTAGCAACTGTTTCGTATTTGTATTCTAAACTCTGAAAAATAGTATCATCAGGTTTAAAATGAACCTTTGTTCCATGGTTATCAGTTTTTCCAATTTCTCTTACAGAGTATAAAGGTTTTCCTTGTGAATACTCTTGTTCAAATATTTTTCCTTCACGTTGAACAGTTACATGCAACAAAGAAGATAAGGCATTCACACAGGATACACCGACACCATGCAAACCTCCAGATACTTTATAACTTCCTTTGTCAAATTTACCTCCAGCATGCAATACTGTCATAACTACTTCTAAAGCAGAACGCTTTTCCTTAGAGTGCATATCCGTGGGAATACCACGACCATTATCAGAAACAGAAACAGAGTTATCTTCATGAATGGCAACTTCAATACGATTACAATAGCCTGCCAATGCTTCATCAATTGAGTTATCTACAACTTCCCAAATTAAGTGATGTAAGCCTCTGACACCTACATCACCGATATACATACCGGGGCGTTTTCTTACGGCTTCTAAACCTTCTAAAACTTGGATATTTTCTGCATTGTAGGTGGGTTGTTCGGCTTGACTCAAATTTTCCAACGAATCGCTCATATTGTGTATAGGGATATAAATTTATAGGCTTATGAATATACTTTAACCCAACAAAGATACAAAATGATGTACATATAACCAAATAGATTTTGGTAGAGGAATACTTAATTTTTTGAAAGGATTTAGACAGAAAATAATCATGATAAATTCATAAACTTTTTGTCAGGAAATACACATTCAATTGTCTATTTTTCCAAGAATCTGCCAATAAAGCAGACTTTTTATGCTGGCATTTATTTTGACTGAAATAAAAAGAAATTAGCAATCTTATTGTTACATTTGCGTTATATCACTGGTTTCGATTTAGCATTATGATACCTACTACATATACAGAAAAAGAAAAAAACATGGTGTTCCAAAGCGAGATGCTTCCACATTTGGATTCTATGTATAATTTTGCTTTTAGACTTACGTTGGATGAGGATGATGCCAAGGACTTGGTACAAGATACTTATTTAAAAGCATTTAGATTTATTAATTCCTTCGAGAAAGGAACTAATGCAAAGGCTTGGTTGTTTAGAATATTAAAAAACAGCTTCATAAATGACTTTAGAAAGAAAAGCAAAGAACCTTCTAAAGTTGATTATCAGGAAGTTGAGACTTTCTATAATTCTGAAGAATTTGATAATGAAATAGAAGCCACCTCAGATTTGCGTAGCGAATCTGTACAAGATTTAATAGGTGATGAAGTGGCTAATGCTATCAATTCGTTGGAAGTAGATTTCAGAATAGCCATTATTTTGTGTGATATAGAAGGGTTTACTTACGAAGAAATGGCGAAAATTCTTGACATTCCCATTGGAACAGTACGTTCCAGATTGCATAGAGCAAGAGGTTTGTTAAAAGAAAAATTGAGTAGTTATGCAAAAAAAATGGGTTATTTGCAAAAATCATAAATTACTATGACCTCAGATAAGAATTTTCACGAAAAAAATGATATGAAACAAAGTTCAGACCCATGCAACTGTTGTTGTTTGGACTCTCTTTATACAATATTAGATGGAGAGGCTTCAGAAGAAAATACAGAAGAATTGATGGCTCACATAGAAAAATGTTTGCCTTGTTATCAACAATACGATTTGGAGGTCGCTATTCGAGAATTGTTACAAACCCGATTAGCAAAAAAATGCCCACCACAAGATTTGCTTGATTGCATTCGAGAGAAAATAGCTACTATTACAATTACTCAATAAACTAAAAATAAAAAAAGGAGGCAAAAGCCTCCTTTTACTTTTCTATAATAACACTTAAATCCATTGGTTCAGCTACTTTTTTAGGCAATAAAGCTATTTTTAAAACTTCTTGAGCTGTATTGACATAATGGATTTTTAATCCTTTCAAATAATGTTCAGGAATATCTAAAATGTCTTTTTGATTTTTTTCAGATAAAATAACCTCTTTAATACCAGCCCTGATAGCTGCCAATATTTTTTCTCTAATACCTCCAACAGGTAATACCTTACCTCTTAAAGTAATCTCTCCAGTCATAGCTATTTTATCTTTGACCTTTCTTTGAGTATAAACGGAAGTCAAAGAGGTAAGTAATGTAATACCAGCTGAAGGACCATCTTTAGGTACAGCTCCTGCTGGTACATGGACATGCAAATCGAAGTGTTCAAAAACTCGGTAATCAATTTTCAGATTTTCTGCGTGAGCTTTTAGATAAGAAAGTGCTGCTGATGCAGATTCTTTCATAACATCTCCAAGTTGTCCAGAAATCGTTAATTTACCTTTTCCTCTGCTCAACGAAGATTCTACAAATAAAATCTCACCTCCAACAGCAGTCCAAGCAAGTCCTGTAACAATACCTGCCACATCATCACTTTGGTAAAGTTCTTTATCGAAAATAGGTGTTCCCAAAAGTTTTTCCACAATTTCAGGTGTTATTTTCTTCTCGTATTTTTCTTCAAGAGCAACAGATTTGGCTATTTTACGAACTACATTACCAATTTTTCTCTCCAAATTTCTAACACCCGATTCTCTTGTATAATCTTCTATAATTTTTACCAAAGCTTCATCAGAAAGTTGAATGTGTGAAGCTTTTAACCCATTCTCTTCTCTTTGTTTTTTAACTAAATGTTCTTTGGCTATCTGAAGTTTTTCTTGAGTTGTATAACCACTAATTTCAATAATTTCCATTCTATCCCTTAATGCAGGATGAATAGTATCAAGAGTATTGGCTGTAGCAATAAACAAAACTTTAGATAGATCATATTCTACTTCTAAATAGTTATCTAAAAATGTGCTATTTTGTTCTGGATCAAGAACTTCTAATAATGCAGAAGCAGGATCACCTTTATAATCAGCTCCAATTTTATCAATTTCATCTAAGATAATGACTGGATTAGATGTACCAGCTTTTTTAATATTACTGATAAACTTTCCTGGCATAGCTCCAATATACGTTTTTCTATGTCCTCTGATTTCAGCTTCATCATGCAATCCACCTAAAGACATTCTTACATACTTTCTGCCCAAAGCTTTTGCAATAGAACGCCCCAACGAGGTTTTCCCTACACCTGGAGGTCCATATAAACATAAAATAGGACCTTTGATATCTTGGCGTAGTTTAAGAACAGCCAAGTATTCTAAAATGCGTTCTTTTACTTTTTCTAGACCATAATGGTCAGCATCTAATATTTTTTGAGCATTTTGTAAATTTAGATTATCTTCAGAGTATTCGCTCCAAGGTAAATCTAAAAGCAATTCGATATAATTAAGAGCTATGCCATATTCTGGAGAAGCTGGATTAGAACGTTGTAATCGAATTAACTCTCTATCAAAATGTTTGGATACTACTTCGCTCCATTTTTTAGCTTTAGCTTTGGCTTTTAGTTCATCAATACGAATCCCCCCTACTTCATCACCCAATTCATCTTGTAAAACCTTGAGTTGTTGACGTAAAAAGTAATCACGTTGTTGTTGCTCCATATCGTTATGAGCTTTACTTTGTATCTCAAATTTAAGCTCCAACATTTGTACCTCTCGAAGCATAAGTTCCAAAAGCTTTGTAGAACGTTGTATGCCATTATCTATTTCTAAAATATCTTGTTTTTCTCCTACTTCTGCATTTAAGTTAGAAGCCAAAAAATGAGTTAGGAAGCTTATAGCTTCAATATTATCCAAAGCAATTTGAGCTTCTTGTGGAATTTCTGGGTTCAAACGTAAAATTTTAAGAGCAGCATCTTTTAAAGAAGACTTAAGAGCTTTTACCTCTTTTGTATTTTTTTCAGGAAAATTTTCCTGTAAAGGTTTTATTTTTGCAGTGATATAGGGCTCTTCTTTTAAAAACTCTTCTACTTGAAATCTCGAACGCCCTTGTATAATGATAGTTGCATTACCATCAGGCATGGTAATCATTTTCAAAATTTGGGCAATAGTGCCTACATTGTACAGATTAGAGGTTGCAGGCTCTTCTTCTTGGGAGTTTTGTTGTGCAATTACTCCTAAAATTCTATTTCCTTTATAAACTTTCTTTACCAAACGCATTGCTTTTTTACGGCTTACAGTTACAGGTACAACTACCCCTGGAAAAAGAACAGTATTACGCAAAGGTAAAATACCCAATTGTTCTGGAAGTTTTTCTCCATTGCCGTTCACCTTTTCATCAAAAAGTGGAAAAATATCAACACCTCCATTTGTATCAGTATCAGCAAGCAAAAAAGGTGTATAATTTTTGTGAGAACTCATATATCTTTTATAAAAAAATTACGTATAACAGGAAAATAATAAAAACTGTCTTTTTGTCAGTGTCAGCTTCAAGTCTATAACAGAGTATATTTTCAAAGAAAATAATGAAATGAATTTTCTTGAAGCAGGTTCTATGTTTGTTCAAGTGTTGTGCCAAATTTGAAAACTGTAAAAAAGGCAGTATTATGGGATTTTTGTGTAAGATTTTGGCTAAAAATAAATTTTTTGTACCTTTACAAATTATAATCTTCTAATCATACGAATGCTATCTATGAGAGCTTATCTGATTATATTTCTTGTTTTAACAATGTATGAGTACTCTTTTGGGCAAATAGATAAAGTTAAATCCCAAGGTGTTATTCAAGCAAAAGACCCAATTGTAGCTCGTAATAAAGAGAGTGTTTTCCAATTTAATAATATCAATAATACTAAATACTACTTCAATGAATCTGAGTTAAAAACAATTGATAAATATATTAAAAACAGAGATTGGAAAAAAGCTTATCCACTACTTTATAATTATGTGATGAATTTTGGTGTTGAAAATTTCTATAAAGATGCTGAAAGAATGTGGCAGTTAGCCAAAATGATAGAATTATTAGATGATTTCGAGATTTCAAAAAGTTTGTATAGAACCATTTTAAAACATCATAGAGGCTCTGAAGTAAAAGCCATTGAACTTCATTACGATTCCCTGACTGTCAATCAAAGAGATTATTATGTGCCTTTAGAATATTATTATGAATTGGTAGAATATAGAAAACTTGTTGATACTCTTATACCACCCAAAGGAGTATTGTTAGAAATGGATTATGCCATCAATTCTAAAAAAGCAGACTATGCTCCTACTATCAATATTACAGATAGTATGATGATTTTTAGCTCTAAAAGAAAATATAAAAATGTCATGGCTATTAAAAAAGATACCAAAGCCAATGAAGATATATTTTATTCTAAAAAAGAAAATGGATATTGGAGTGATGCAAAGGAGTTCAAAGGGTTAAATACTATGTATAATGAAGGTTCTGCTCATATTACGAAAGATGGTAGGACAATTTATTTTTCAAGATGTGACTCTCCCAATGATGGTTATGGTAATTGTGATTTGTATGTAGCTCACATGCAGAAAGATAGTTCGTGGATAGTTAAAAATTTAGGTCCTAATATTAATAGTGTCGCTTGGGATTCGCATCCTTCTCTTTCAAAAAGTGAAGATACTTTGTTTTTTGCATCAGATAGATTAGGTGGATTTGGACTTTCAGATATTTATTATACCTACAAACAAAAAGATGGAGTTTGGGCAAAACCTAAAAATATGGGACCCACTATCAATACTCGTCAAAGTGAAGTAAGCCCTTATATGCATCCCAAATACGATTTATTGTATTTTAGCTCAAATGGCCACTTGGTGAATTTAGGAGGTTTCGATATTTACAAGTCTTATAAATTTTTATACAGATGGCAAGAACCTGTAAATTTGGGTCCACTAGTCAATAGTGCTGATGATGAATATTACTTTGCTATTGATAGCAAAGCTAAAGATTTGTATTATGCAAAAGCCTCTGAAGATGACCCAGAGAACCTGAATTTATATTCCTTTCCTGTACCTATGGAAGCACAACCCACAGCCACCGTAGTTTTTAAGGGAAGAGTAGTCGATGCTGAAACTGGTAACCCTTTTCAAGGAATTGTGTCTATTATAGATTTAGATAATGGTATAGAGGTAGCTCCCAAATATCTTCGTCCAGATGGTTCATATGAATTTGACCTTATCAAAAATAATAATTACCTAGTTATTATTACAGGAGATGATTTTTTCAGGATAGAAAAAAAGTTTTTCTTGAAAGAAGATACACAATTGGACATCAAAGCTGAATCTATTAAATTTCATAAATGGAAATTTGCTTCCTTAGAGTTTGATGGAGGAAGTGCAAAAATTCAAACAAATATGGAGGCAGATCTTATGAAAGTGGTTTACTTCATGGCTGACCATCCTAATATCAGAATTAAAATTAGTGGACATACAGATTCAGATGGTAATGAAGATGCTAATCTTAAACTTTCACAATCTCGTGCTGATGCAATAAAAGAATTTATTATTCTAAGAGGGAAAATTTCTCCTAGCAGAATAGATGCTATAGGTTATGGAAATACAAAGCCTATTGTGCCAGAAGTTTCTCCAGAAGACAAAAAACTTAACAGAAGAGTGGAGTTTGAAATTTTGATAAAGAAATAAAACTCATTTGTTTTTTTAGATAGATTTCTTATGTTTGTGCATCTTCATTAAAACCTAAAATTTGAAAATTATGGATTTTCCTAATGAATTAAAATACTCTAAAGACCACGAATGGCTACGTTTGGATGGTGATTTTGCATATATTGGTATTAGTGATTTCGCTCAGAAAGAATTAGGTGATATTGTGTATGTGGATATCACAACAGTAGGACAAACCATTGCCTCCAATGAAGTTTTTGGAACAGTAGAAGCTGTAAAAACAGTTTCAGATTTATTTATGCCAATAACTGGCGAAATAGTTGAATTTAACGATAAGCTTTCTGGAAGTCCAGAATTGGTAAATTCAGACCCTTATGGTGATGGTTGGATGGTAAAAGTAAGAGTAATAGATGTTGCAGAAGCTACTACGCTGATGGATTCAGATGCTTATAAAACACTGATTGGGGTATAAAAAACTCATATATAAAACGAAAAGGGCATTCAATTGAATAGCCCTCTAGTTTTTACTCAGGCTTAAAGGTTGGCATAGGAATATTGGCTGTTCGCTCTGCCTCTTTTTTTCGTATTTCTGCATCTATCTGCTCTTTTGTTTTTTTCCCTGTTCCATTACATTTTGTACAAGGTAGCCTGCCAGTTCCTTCACACTTAGCACATAAACCAGAACCTCTACATACCCTGCATTTCCCATCTGTACAATCTGGACAACCTTCTAATCCTACATTTTTCATCATGGTTCCTGCACAATGCACACATTTTTTATAACCCTTACAAGTGGAGCAATGCCCTTGATAACAATGTAAGTCATCACAAGCCCTATCATGTTTGTAGCCTTTGCATCGTGTACAAGTACTATCTATTTGAATAGGGGGTGGAACGTATTCTTTTTTTACCTTAGGAACACTATCATACCTAATTACAGGTTTAGCAACAGCAACTCTTTCATTTTTCTTAACTTTGTTTTTAACAGAATCGTACCTGATAATAGTTTTATAGGCAACTCTTTCATCTTTTTTCTTTTTATTCTTTACTGTATCATATTTAATAATTGGTTGAAATTTTACCCTTTCGTCCTTTTTATCTTTATTGAGCTTGGTTTGATTCTGAGTTGTCTTGTTTTGTTGATTTTTAACTTGTCCCCATAGCATATTCCAGCTAACTGTAAGCATCAACAAACACAATAAAAATCTCGCTTTCATAATCTTATGATTCTGTTAGAATATACTAATTTATAAAAAATATCTTGAAAGTACAATACATTAGAGTTTCATTTTTTCTTCCCATTGTTGGGCAAACGTTTTTTTAGCAATGTGTGGCATTTCTCGTTTTTTACCCCAAGTTTTACTAAAAAACTTCTTAATAAAGTTCGTTTTACTTTTTGCACTGAGCCAATCCATGAGCTTTCTGCTCAACATCCCCCTTTTCCAAAAATTGAAACCTATTTTTTCACTAAAGGTGCTGTGTCCTTCTTCTACGCTTTGTTTTCTGTTGAGTAACAATAAATTATGAATATTTATTTTTACTGGACAAACAGAACTACAAGCCCCACACAAAGAACTTGCATAACTTAAATGCTTGTATTCTTTCATACTTGCAAGGTGTGGAGTAATAACAGAGCCAATAGGACCACTGTAAGTCGTATCGTAGGTGTGTCCTCCAATATTTTTATAAACAGGGCAGGCATTAAGGCAAGCTCCACAACGAATACAATTCAAGGCTTCTCTCTTTTCAGGGTCAGCTAAAAGTTTAGTCCTGCCATTGTCTAAAAGAACTACATACATTTCATCAGGTCCATCAATTTCATCTAATTGTCTAGGACCAAAAAATATGGAATTATAAACAGTCATTTTCTGCCCTGTTCCACTTGTAGCAAGTAAATGCCAAAACATATCTAGTTGCTCAAGTTTGGGTATAATTTTTTCAATTCCGACAATAGCAATATGTACTTTTGGAAATGTAGTACTCATGCGAGCATTTCCTTCATTTTCTGTGATAGCAATAGCCCCGGCATCTGCAATAATAAAATTTGCCCCTGTAATACCAATATCAGCAGTTACATATTTTTCTCTTAAAATTCGTCTTGCAGTAAGCGTAAGCTCTTGGGCATCATCAGTTGGAGAAATACGAAGCTTTTCAACAAAAAGCTCTGCAATATCTTTTTTAGACATATGCATAGCAGGTGTGACAATATGATAAGGCTTCTGCCCAGCTAATTGGACAATATATTCGCCAAGATCTGTTTCTATGGTTTCAACTACTTTTTTTTCAAGAAATTCATTTAAGTGAATTTCTTCAGTAGTCATAGATTTTGATTTAACAGCCATTTTAGCTTTATGGCGTTCAAAAATTTGCCAAATGCTTTTTAAGGCAGATTCACTGTTTTCTGCCCATATTACTTTACCACCTCTTTTAGTAAATGTTTCTTCAAAATCTATGAGTAGCTCATCTAAATGAGCAATGGCTTGAGTTTTAAGAAAAGAGGCTCTTTCACGAGCAAGCTCATGATTTTCATATTGTTTTAACCCTGATTTTACAGCATTGTCATATTTACCAATATTAAAGTTAATAGTTTGACGATGCTTTAAATCAAAAGCTTTTTGTTCTGCTTTATCTAAAAATATATCTTGAGTTTTCATGGAATGTTAATTAAAAAGCAAATATACAAGAAATTTAAGATTTTAACTTTTCATTGTTTTGGTGCCTGTCTTTATCTCTTTTTGTTTTTTTCTCTAAATTTTTTTGTAATGCATCTGTAAGGTTTACCCCTGTTTGATTTGCTAAACAAATTAAGACAAACATAATGTCTGCCATTTCATCTGCTAAATCGTGTTTTTCTCCTTCTTTAAATGATTGCTCCCCATAAGTTCGAGCCATGATACGAGCAAGTTCTCCAACTTCTTCCATCAGAATAGCAGTATTGGTTAATTCATTATAATATCTTACTCCAATACTATTAATCCATTTATCTATAATTTTTTGAGCTTCTTCGATAGTCATATTTTATTTGATTTTTTTGTTTCTTTTTCTAAAAAGGTCTATTAGTTGTGGTACGAAATCTTCTTCAGTATTGATAGATAGATAATTAGCATTACTTTTAAGAGCTATGTTTTCAAGAAGATTTCGAGTTTTCTCAAAACGTTCTTTTTGCATTAACCTAAATTCTTTAGACGATGTATTGAGCCAAAATGTTTTACGAGTTTCTTTATCATAAACTGGAATAATACCCAGTCGAGGTAAACTAATCTCTTTTTTATCATAAAGTTGAATGATTACTAAATCATGCTTTTTAGACAATGCTTTCAAATGCGACTCATAATTTTCATCAATAAAATCAGATAATAAAATAATAATGCTCTTTCTTTTAACAGTTTGTAAAGTATAAAGAATCATCTTAGAAATATCTGTTTTCAAAGATTTGGGTTCTAATTTGAATAAGTTTAAAATCATTTCGTACGCATACTTTTGTCCTTTTTGGGGTTTCATATAGCGTTCTTTTTGATCTGAAAAGCAAATAAGCCCTATATCATTATTTTCTTTGGCTGCCGAAATAGCTAGTACTCCACAAATTTCTTGAGCTGTATGAAGTTTGGTTATACTTGCACCTAAATCTTGAGATGCACTAACGTCTATCAAGAAAAATACAGTCTGTTCTTTTTCTTCTTTAAATTCCTTCACAAAAGTGCCTTGCCCTTTTGCACTTACGTTCCAGTCTATCCTACGAACATCATCTCCATACAAATAATCTCGAACGTCAGAAAACTCCAAACCTGAACCTTTAAAAATAGAGTGGAAATCTCCCCTCATCTGAGAGTTAATAACTTTTCTGATTTTTATTTCATATTTTCGGAGTTTGGCTAAAATTTCTTCCATAATTTTAACTTAGGTATAAAAATTGTTATTTTTGAAGAAATTGAAGTATATTCGATGAAGTCTTTCTTTTATATAATTGTTATTGGGATTTTTATGTTTTCTTGTAAGGAACAAACAGAAACTCCCAGAAATGTAATCCAACCCAAAAAAATGGTTGCAGTCTTGATAGACATACATTTGTTAGAATCTCAAGTACCACATCTTACTCGAATGCCTGATTCTGCCCATTTTCTTTATAAAGCTTATGAAAAAAAAATATTTCAAAAGCATCAAATAGACTCCCTAACATATCAGCAAAGTTATAGGTATTACTTGAATAATTTACAAGAGTTTGAAAAAATCTATGCACAAGTGATAGATAGTTTAGTTGATAGAGAATCTACCTTGAACATAGGAAAACCCATCATCATAGAAAAAAAGAAGGATTCTAGTATGTTTATAAACAAAGATAGCTTGAAAATTCGCCGTAAGAAAATAAAAGAGATGGTAAAACAAGAAAAGCTAAAGTTAAATTCTTAATGAGAAAATTTGATATTTATGAAAAAAAATTAAATTTGTAAAAAGAGTAATACTATTTAAAAATACCTAATACCACAAAACTATTAGCAAAAATATGCAAAATTATACCTGCATTGCAGTTGATGACAGCGATGTTCAGCTTGTTATACTGAAGAATTATGTAAAAAAAATCTCTCGGTTAGAATTAAAAGCTACGTTCAATAACCCTGTTGAGGCCTTTGAGTATTTAGGAAAAAATGAAATAGATATTTTATTGTTAGATATTGATATGCCTGAAATATCAGGTTTAGATTTATTAAAAATGTTGCCTAAAAAGCCTCAAACAATTCTAATTACATCAAAATTAGAATTTGCATTGGAAGCTTTTGAACTGGATGCTATAGATTACATCATTAAACCACCTGAATACCCAAGATTCTTAAAAGCTGTTACAAAAGCTATAAGTTTTTTAGAATCTAAAAGTTCTTCTCTTGTCTCAAATGAATCTACAGAGGACGAAATTTACGTAAAAATTAATAGTAAATTAGTGAGGCTTGAAGTGAATTTAATTGATTATTTTGAGGCAATGTCCGATTATGTAATTATTCATACTGAAGAAAAAAGGCAATACATCGTCTATTCTACACTCAAACAATTTGAGGAAAAAATGCAAGCCTATCAAAAATTCAAGAGAATTCATCGTTCATATCTTATCAATATTTCTAAAATTAAAAGTATTGAAGACGGACAAGTACTTATCAATGAGAAAACTCTTCCCATAGGCAATACCTACAAAGAAGAGTTTTTGAAAAATCTTAATAAAATGTAGCTAAAAATTTATTTTTTAGCATTACCTATTTTTATCAATTCATCAACTGTTTTACAAGAAGGAGATAGTTCTAACTCAGCAAGAGCCTTTTTTACTTCTTCTTCAGGCATGGTGCTTGTTTTTTTCTGGAAGGTTTCAAAGCAGCCAGTCATACCATTATTCTCTTTACTTGCATCTTCTGCAAATTTTTGAGCGTCAGCAATTACTTTTTGTTGTTCTTCTTGAGACAATTTAACAACCTTATCTTGAAATGCTTGAACAGCTTTGTCTTCTCCATGAATAGCCATATCTTCTATAAGATTTTTGATAAGAGGATGATATTGGCTAAAATAGTTATTGAAACAATTACAAAGTTCTTCAGCGACTTGCTGAGGAGTTTCTCCAGCTTTTGTGGAGCTTCCTGTACTGCTGGCTCTCGAATTAGTGTTTGAATTTACTTTAGAGGCTGCTTTCGATTTGATAGGCAATTGCCCTTGAGCAACCACAAAACCTACCACAAAACATAGTGCTAATGTTGTCAGTAATTTTTTCATAAAATTTTAATTTTGATAAATTTAAAAAAAACTTTAATAAATTCATCAAAAAACGTGCTATTTTTATAAGGATTAAGATAAAATATTATTTACAAATTTGGCAATAGAGGTTTTTTCTAATAAATCTTTTGTTTCTAAGGCTTGTGCTGGAGATAATATGTTTATCTTTTGTTTAAATTCTTCTATACAGAAAGACATTGTGTTTGTATCTCTAAACTTTTGAGCATCTGAAAGGGCTTTTTGAGCTTCTTCTGGGCCTAATGCTAATACATTTGTAAGTAATAATTGTGAAGCCTTCGCTTCTCCTAAAGTTCCCATATCTTCTATAAAAGTTCTGATAATAGGGTGATATTGTCCAAAAAGACAATCCAAAAAATCATTTACAATTTGTTGAGGAGTTTGAGTGTTTTCCATCAGAAATAATTTATTTTTGTAATGAATACAATGATTAAAATAGCCAAAATTATGAAACTTATACAAATGATTTTTGTAATATTTCTTACTATATTTCTACTATTCACTTCTGTTTGTTTAGCTCAAAATGAAAACTTACCTAAAAACTACATTGGTTTTCAAATAACACAACCTATTTTTAAAGAATATCAGTTTAGCTATGAAAGAATACTTACCAAACGAAGTTCAATAGAATTAATAGGAAGCACACAACCCATACGTGATGTTTCCGAAGTTAGAAGCCCAGGTTTTTATGGAAGTCTTAATACAGATGGGATATTTCTTTATGAAACACTGAGATGGGCAAAATTCAATAAATCTCGTATGATAGAACTTGCGTATAAATATCATTTTAAAAAAAATATGTATATTTCTGTTTCAGCTTATTATAGAGAATGCAAAGCAGAAAGTAGTAATTGGCATTATATGACACCCAAAAGCATGGATAATGAATATTGGATACATGCAGATATTAATACATCCATAACAGGACTTAAAGTTATTATGGGTAAACGCTTTATGTATCAAGCAATCAAAGGAAAATTAGGGTTTTTCTTTGAACCTTATTGGGGAATAGGGGCTCGACGTACAAAAGGAGATATTTTTTACTATAAATTTGAAAATAAGTTTGAACCTGTAAAAAACAAATATAACTACAAAAAAACAGAAGTATATACGGGAGGTACAATCCATTTGGGAGCAAAAATAGGAATAGCCTTTTTGTAAGTATATAAATGAGTAAACCCTTACATATTGCTTATAGCCAATATTTTACAAGCAGATACTTTTTTTGCTTATGTATTCTAATAGTTTTTCATTATGAGTTGCAAGCCCAGCAACAATGCAAAAAAGTAGCTCTCCATCAGAAAATTACAGATACCCTTACTATTGTTCCTAATAGCTTTGTTTTCCAAACAAAAGACTCCACACTGCGTATTGATTTCAATTTTTCTAAAAATGAAGCTGTCTGGATAAGTAAAAGAGATTATACTAGTACGGATAGCATTTTAGTTTGCTACCAGACTTTACCTTTTTCTTTACACAAACAATATCAACGCCGAGAAAGTATTGATACACTTACTTTTTTCATAACACCTTTAATTCCTTTAGATAAGCAAACAGAAAAAAGAGAAGAAATTATCAGCACAGATAGCATCCAAAAAACAGGAGCTATTTATAGAGGTATTGCCATTGGAAACCAGCAAAATGCATTTGTAAATTCTTCACTCAATCTACAATTAGAAGGGAAGATTACTCCTGATGTTACATTAAAAGCTTTACTTAATGACCAACAAGTGCCTTTTCAGCCTGAAGGAAATACCCAACAAGTTCAGCAGTTGGACAGAATACTTATAGAACTACAGAGCAAAAAAACCACTTTACAAGCTGGTGACGTCATTATGCAAAATAAAAATTCAGAGTTTTTAAGATATTATAAAAATGTACAAGGTATACAGATTGAAACAAAACAAATTTACAAAGATAGCTCAAAATCAACTACTTCTTTTGGAGTTGCTCTTGCTAAGGGTAGATTTGCCTCTGTTGCTGTAAGCCCTTTGGAAGGAGTACAAGGACCTTATCGTTTACGAGGAGCTAATAATGAACGATTTATTGTAATTATCGCAAATACAGAAAAAGTGTATTTGGATGGTAAACTGCTTCGTAGAGGTTTTGATGCTGATTATGTAATAGATTATAATCTTGCAGAAATCACATTTAACCCTAATATTCTTATTACACAATACACTCGTATCAGGGTAGATTATGAATACACAGAACGTAACTACAGTCGTACTAACTTATATGCTGCTCATTTTCAGGAGTATACAAAATATACAATTTTTGGACAATATTATGCAGAAACAGATAATCCACGAAATCCATTAGCCATTCAGTTATCAGATAATCAGAAATTACAACTATCTCAAATAGGAGATAATGTGAATCAAGCATTTTTGAATACAGCTGATTCTGTTGGATTTTCCAATGAGGCTATTTTATATGAAAAAAAGGATACAAGTACTATTTCAGGAATTTATCCTATATTTATTTACTCCCAAAATCCTCAAAAAGCTTTTTGGCAAGTGGCTTTTACAGAAATTGGAGCCAATAAAGGGAATTATGTTCTCAAACAAACCTTGCAAAATGGCAGAATTTATGAATGGGTAGAGCCTTTGGGAGGCATACCTCAAGGTAATTATGAACCTATTAGCCTTGTTCCTCTACCTCAAAAAAGACAACTTTTTACACTGGGAAGTATTTGGAAACCAAATCAATATGAAAAAGTGTATTTTGAAATGGCTTTTTCCAAAAGAGACTTGAATCGATTCTCTAGCCTAGATGACCAAGATAACAATGGTTTTGCTCTAAAAACAATTGTTGAACATAAAGACAGGTACGAATGGAAAAAATATAAATTTGAAAGCAAATTGAGTTATGAATTAAATAATCCAACTTTTTTGCCCATAGACAGATTCAGAAATATTGAATTTAATAGAGATTGGAACTTAAATTTAGATACACTTTCTGTTCCTGAACAAAGAGTTGAAAATATTGGCGAAATTCAGTTATCACTTAAAAAAGATATCCAAAATTTTATTTCAACTGCACATATTTACCGAAATAGGCAAAATAAATTGTCTGGTTTTCAGAATCGAATAAATTTTTCCCAAACTAAAGATAAATGGTTATTAAGAGGAGAGGCTTTTTTGCTCAATAGTCAGCAAAATAATCTTGAAAAGCAAAACTCTACTTGGCAAAGGCTCAATGCTGAGGTAGCACATCAAAGTAAAAAAATAACAAAAGGTTATGTGTTTTCTTTAGATAAAAATGTACTTAAAAATACTCAAAACGATTCTATTACGTTCTCAGCCATGAATTTTGATGAACATAAAGTTTTTGTAAAAACAACAGATAGCTCTAAAGTTCGTTTTTCTTCTGATTATAGTTACAGAACAGACAACCAGCCAGTTGGTGGCGAATTAAAATTAAGGACAATTGCTCAAACTATACAGAGTTCTTTGCAAACCAAAGCAAATGCTATTCAATCTCTCAAATTATTAGCAACATATCGTAATATTCAAAATTTCATTATGAGTAATCAGAATGAAGAAAATTTAATGGGACGATTGGAATGGACAAGACAATTGTGGAAGAAAAATATTCGTTCAGAACTAATTTGGCAGAATACAGCTTCAAGAGAACTGCAAAGAGAATTTAGCTACATACAAGTACCTACAGGGCAGGGTACACATACTTGGCGAGATGACAACAACAACAATATTGTAGAACTCAATGAGTTTTATTTAGCTATCAACCCTGATGAACGACAATACGCTAAGATATTTACGCCAACGGATAATTATATCAAAGCTTTTTTTACTGATATTAATTATCGTCTAAATTTACAAACACCTACCGAATGGAGTAAAAAGAAAGGCTTAAAATACGCTTTATCTAAATTTTCTTTTAATGGAAGTGCTCTACTTCGTAGAAAAACGACTGAACAAGATTTCTTAAAAAGAATTTTTCCTTTATCAAATATTGATAATCAGAGTATTTTATCAGTACAAGAAAGTATACGAAGTATATTATTTTTCAATAGAGGAAATCCACAATTTGGGGCAGATGTGAATTTTAATAAAAGTAATCAGAAACAACTCTTAACCAATGGTTTTGAAACACGAGAACTTCAGGAAATAGGTTTTACTGGACGCAAAAATCTTGGAAAGCACTGGAATGGACAAATACAAATAAAAAACAATCAGATTCAGAATCAGTCAGATTTTTTGGTAAATCGGAATTTTAAAATAAATGCTTTAAGTTTTCAACCACAAGTAGCATATCAACCCTCCAATAATTGGCGATTGAGCATTGCATTTCTACAAAATGACAAACAAAATGAATTTGGCAATGAAAAAGTCAATTTACAAGAGTGGAGTAGTGAATTGCGTTGGAGTAAACCTTCTTTTTTTGTTCTATCAGCTCAAATCCGTTTGGTAGATATTCGTTTTACAGGCGAAACGGCTTCACCAGTAGCTTATGAAATGTTAGAAGCCTTGCAAACAGGTAAAAATTGGGTATGGACAGCTACCTATCAACAACGTTTGGCAAACGGACTTCAAATAAATATTCTTTATAATGGTAGAAAAATACCAAGTCAATCTAAAATTATTCACTTTGGACAGGTGCAAGCGGGAGTGTTATTCTAAAAAAAAATAGACTTTTTTATATCTTTTTGCCTTCTTATCCGTTATACTTGCTGTACTAAAAACACATAAACTTAACGCGATGAAAAAAATATTCTTAAGCTTCGCTCTAACAGCTGGAGTAGCTTTTGGTGCTTTTAGTCAGGCGAAATTAGTAGAAAAAGTTACTAAAAAAGGTAGTGAGGTTGTAATTCCCTACGAAAAGTACGTTCTACCCAATGGCTTGACCCTAATTGTTCACGAAGACCACTCTGACCCTATTGTACATGTAGATGTAACTTACCATGTGGGCTCAGCTCGTGAAGAAATCAAAAAGTCTGGATTTGCTCACTTTTTCGAGCATATGATGTTTCAGGGATCTGATAACGTAGCAGATGAAGAACATTTCAAAATTGTTACGGAATCAGGAGGTACACTTAATGGTACAACCAACAGAGACCGTACAAATTATTTTGAAACATTGCCTTCAAATCAATTAGAAATTGCTTTATGGCTTGAAGCTGACCGTATGGGATTTTTATTGGATGCCGTAACTCAGAAAAAATTTGAAGTACAAAGATCAACTGTAAAGAATGAACGTGGACAAAACTACGATAACCGTCCTTATGGTTTGGTTCAAGAAGTTCTTTCTAAAAATCTTTATCCTTATGGACATCCATATTCTTGGTTAACAATTGGTTATGTAGAAGATTTGGACAGAGTGGGAGCAGAAGACCTTAAAAATTTCTTCTTACGTTGGTATGGTCCTAACAATGCTGTTGTAACAGTAGGTGGTGATGTAAACCCTAAGGAAGTTATTAAATTGGTTGAAAAATACTTTGGTTCAATCCCAAAAGGACCTGAAGTAAAAAATATGACACCTATGGTGGCTTCTTTAGACAAAGATCGTTATGTGTCTTTTGAAGATCCCTATATTCGTTTGCCTTTATTTGCAATGGTTTTTCCTGTACCTCAAGCTCGTTCTAATGATGAATTTGCTTTAGACTGTTTAGCAGAAATTTTGGGACAAGGCAAAAATTCAATCATGTATCAAAAAATGGTAAAAACACAACAAGCTTTACAAGCGAATGTGTTTAGCTCTACAAGCGAATTATCGGGTGAGTTTTTCTTGCAAGTAATTCCTAACCCAGGAAAAACGCTTGCTGATATGGAAAAACTTATTCGTGAAAGTATTGCCGAATTTGAAAAACGTGGTGTTACAGATGAAGATATACAGAAATTTGTTGCTCAAAGAGAAGCCAGATATGTAAATCGCTTATCAAGTGTTTCTGGTAAAGTTTCTTCATTAGCTGCTTATCAGACATTTGCAGGTAACGCAAACTTTATTCAAGAGGAAATGAAGAGATTAAAAGCTCTTAAAAAAGAAGATGTCTTAAAAGTATTCAACCAATATATCAAAGGTAAGCCTTCTGTAATTTTAAGCTACTATCCTAAAGGGCAAAAAAATATTGCTGCTGAGGATAACTATACAATTAATACAACAGGTTATGTTGCTCCTAATTATGGTTATGATGGCTTAAAATATAACAAGGCAAAAGATAATTTTGATAGAAGCAAACGCCCTATTTCTGGTGCAAGCCCTGTTGTAAATGTTCCTGCTGTTTGGAAAAAAGAATTGGATAATGGTGTAAAAATTATTGGAACAAAAAATTCTGAAACCCCTACTGTAACTTTAGTATTCAATCTTAAGAAAGGTGGGTTCCTTAATACAACATCTGAAAAAGCTGGAGTAGCGAGTTTGCTTGGAAGTTTAATGAATGAATCTTCTCAAAACTACACTGCTGAACAAATGTCAGCGGAACTAGAAAAGCTTGGAAGTAGTATTTCTGTTTCTGTAGATGATGAAGGACTTAGCTTTAGTGTTCTGACATTAAAGAAAAACCTCGATAAAACACTGAAATTATTTGAAGAAAGATTATATAAGCCTAAATTCGATGCTGCTGAATTCGAAAGAATTAAAAAGCAAAGCATTCAAGGTTTAAAAGTTCAACAATCACAACCAACATTTATTGCTTCAGATATTTTTGGCAGACTATTGCATGGTAATAAAGAAATCAGAGCAATTTCTGAATCTGGAACACCTGAAACTTTAGAAAAAATTACTTTGGATGATGTAAAGGCTCTTTATGAACTTGGACAAATTACACCCCAAACATTACAAGGTAACTTGATTATAGTAGGGGATATTACAGAAGCTGAAATTTTACCAAAATTATCTTTCTTAGGTAAAGTAGGTAAAAACAAACCTGTTACAGCAACTGTAACTGAAAAAACAGGTTTCCGTACCGAATACAAACCAGAAGCTATCAAGCCTATTGAAAAAACACGTATTTATTTAATAGATAAGCCTAAGTCTGCTCAATCAGAAATTAGAATAGGATTTGTAAACCCTAACTTAAAATATGGAGCATTAGATGAGTATTATAAAGTAGGTTTGATGAGTTATGTATTAGGTGGAGCATTCAATAGCCGTATCAACTTAAATCTTCGTGAAGATAAAGGTTGGACTTATGGTGCAAGAGGTGCATTCTCAGGAGATAATTTCGATACTCGTTATACAGCTTCTGGTGGTATCAAAATCCAAGCTACTGATAGTGCTGTTTACGAATTCATGAAAGAAATAAGGAATTATGCAGAACAAGGTATTACAGATGCAGAACTAACATTTACAAAAGCATCTATTGGCCAATCTGAAGCTTTACGTTACGAAACAGGCTTCCAAAAAGCAGGTTTCCTAAACAGACTTTTGGAGTACAATTTACCTACAAATTATACTCAAACTCAGAACCAAATCTTAAAAAGTATCACAAAAGAAGAAATCAATGCTTTGGCTAAGAAGCATCTACCTTACAACAACATGCTTATTGTGATAGTAGGTGATAAATCTGTGGTATTGAAAGGTTTAGGTCGTTTGGGTTACCAAATTACAGAATTGGATGCTACTGGTAAAGTATTGGCTGAGGATGTTATAAAGGCAGAAGCAGAAAAAGCCACAAAAACAGCTAATGATGCCAAAGCAAAGGCTGAAGCCGAAGCGAAAGCGAAAGCAGATGAAGAAGCTAAGAAAAAAGCTGAAGAAGAAGCTGGTAAAAAAGGCAAAAAGAAGAAAAAGAAAAAATCTAAAGACGAGGAATCTAAATAATTCTAAAAGTGGGATAGCAAAACTATCCCACTTTTTTTATGGAGTTTTTAAACCTTTCTGTATAAAAGATGTCGAAGCTATAAAACAAATAAAATATAAATTATGAAAAATATATTTTTGAGTATGCTGATAATTTCTGGAATAGGCATTTCGCATACATACGCACAAAAAAACGATAATACAGAAGCTAAAGGTCAAAATTTTAGTCTTGAAGGTGCTTTAGATTTATTCAAAAAATCAAAAAGTCTTGAAGAATTTGAAAAATTATTAAATCAAGAAGATAATAATGTCAATAACTTAGACTTAAATAATGATGGGCAAACTGATTATGTGGTTGTGCAAGATATACAAGATAAAGAAACACACGTAATTGTACTTAGTACTTATATTAATGAAAAAGAAAAGCAGGATATTGCAACTATTGGAATTGAAAAAACAGGTAAAGAAGAAGCTATTTTGCAAATAGAAGGTGATGAAGATTTATACGCTACTAATACTATTGTTGAACCTTTTGAAGAAGAACAAAAATCAAATAAAAGAGGTCCTAGTGTATCAGACATCCAACTTGTTCGTGTAAATGTATGGTTTTGGCCTAGCGTACAATTTGTTTATGCTCCTAGTTATAGAGTTTGGGTATCTCCTCACAGATGGGGTTACTATCCTATGTGGTGGAAACCTTGGAGACCATGGGGACATGCAGTTTTTTATACTAGAACAGCACCTTTTCGAGTATATTACCGTCCAACTCCCATACGTAGAGTAGTTGTAGCTCGTAGGGTTTATGCTCCTCGTAGATCTACGACTGTAATAATTCATAAACCACATGGAAAAACTGTGGTTCATACTAATAGAAGAGGAAAGACAACAGTTGTGAAAACAAGAAAAGTACGTAGAAGATAAAAATAAGGTAGTGAAAACTACCTTATTTTGTTTTTAAAATACCAATGTTTTGGAGAGCTTCAACACTTTCTAAAAAATCCTCTTTCTTTTTCACTTCTATAACAATTAAAGGCTTATTCTCTAAACTATTGAGTAAATCAAAAAACTTATCAAAGCTTTGAGTACCTTTTGTAAAAGCAATATGCTCATCTGTAAAACCATGATTGCTATGCAAATGTATATACATTGCTTTTCCTTGATAACCTGCTAACCATGTATCTGGTGACATTTTACTATCTGTAAAACAGTAAGAATGCCCTGTATCATAACAAGCTTTAAAATTTGGATGATTGATTTTTTCTAATACTCTTAAAATTAACTGAGGACTTTCCTCTCTTGTATTCTCTATAAAAATCTTAATATTTCTTTGTTCAGTTATAGGGATAAATTGTTTCCAAAATTCAGTCTGTTTTTCAATCCAAATTTCTTCATAGTTTTTTGCTGTGGAAGGAATAAAGTTTGCATGAAAAACGAGTTTATGAATATTTAATTGTGTTGCAATATCTATGGATTGTAAAATTCTAAATTGACAAACTTCCATAATTTTAGAATCTCTGGCAACAGGGTTCAAATCATAAAAAGCTCCATGCATAGTAATTTTTTTTGAAAACCCGACTAGCATGTTTTTATAACGACCAATGTCCTCTTGAAGAGTTTCTTTATCTAAATTCCAAGGTAAAGAAAAATAAGATAGTTCAACACCCACCCCTAAACTTTCAAATAGATTTAATGTTTCAGGAGTGAGATTTTCCACAGAGGCTATAACTTCAAAAGACATTTTAGTAAGAAATTTGATGATATGGTAAAATTAAGAATTCTAACAAAAATAAAATTGTAAAAATTTTATTATTTTTGTAATAAAACCAAGATAAAACATAGAATATGCAGACAACGCCTTACAAACCTCAAAATCATATTCGTATTGTTACGGCTGCTTCGCTATTTGATGGACATGATGCTGCTATCAATATTATGCGAAGAATTATTCAGGCATCAGGAGCCGAAGTAATCCATCTCGGACATAATCGTTCCGTTGCCGAAATTGTAGATTGTGCAATACAAGAAGATGCCCAAGCCATAGCCATTACAAGCTATCAAGGTGGACATACAGAATATTTTAAATATGCTTATGATTTATTGAAGGAAAAAGGAGCAGGGCATATCAAAATATTTGGAGGAGGAGGTGGAACAATTCTTCCTTCAGAAATAGAAGAATTACATACTTATGGAATAACAAGAATTTATCATCCAGATGATGGCAGAGCCATGGGATTACAAGGAATGATAAATGATTTGCTTGAAAAATGCGATTTTGCAACTTATAATAATCAGAAAACTGTAAATCCTGACTCTACTCAAGCAGAGGCTATTTCCGAAATACATTCTTTATTGGCTCAAGCAAAACTAAAAAGTCATTTGGCAATAGGCAGACTGATTTCTATTGCAGAAAACTTCCCTGAAGTTTATCAAACTATCAAAGATGAAATCGTAGGTATAAAAACTAAAATACCTGTTTTGGGTATTACAGGAACAGGAGGAGCAGGGAAATCATCCATGATTGATGAAATTGTAAGAAGATTTATTTTAGATTTTGAAGAAAAAAATATAGCTGTTATCTCCGTTGACCCTTCCAAACGCAAAACAGGTGGAGCTTTGCTGGGTGACCGTATCCGAATGAATGCTATACACAGCAATCGTGTATATATGCGTAGTTTAGCGACTCGTCAAAGCAACTTGGCTCTGAGCAAATATGTACAAGATGCTATTGATATTTGTAAATTTGCAGGTTTTGATATGTTGATTGTTGAAACTTCTGGTATTGGACAATCAGATACTGAAATTGTAGAACATTCAGATATATGTATGTATGTGATGACTTCTGAATATGGAGCAGCAACTCAACTTGAAAAAATTGATATGCTCGATTTTGCAGACATCATTGCAATCAATAAATTTGATAAAAGAGGCTCTTTGGATGCATTGCGTGATGTTCGTAAACAATATAAACGCAACAAAAACCTTTGGGAAACACCTGATGAAGAATTACCTATCTTTGGAACAATAGCCAGTCAGTTCAACGACCCCGGCACAAACGTTCTCTATCGAAATATCATGGATAAGATTGTAGCAAAAACAAATATAAATGCTCTTCAATCCGATTTTGAGATAACAGAAAAAATGTCGGAAAAAATCTACATCATTCCTCCTGAAAGAGTTCGTTATTTGTCCGAAATCTGTGAAAACAGTGAAAGCTATGATAAATTTGTAAAGGAACAAAGTGCCATTGCTCGCCAAATGTATCAACTCAAAGGTACAATTGACATGCTGAGAGCAGATATTGGTAAAAAAACTATTGAAATCAAGGAGCAATCTGAAAATTTGGTTCATGCAGTCGAACACGTTCAAGGTGAGCCAGAATATTTATCTGATTTGGTAAATAGATACAATCGTTTAGAAAAAAGTTTGGATGTTGAATGTAAAGCAATGCTTAAAGATTGGGACGCCACTAAAAAGCGTTACAAAGCAGAAAAATACCAATTCCAAGTTCGTGATAAAATTATAGAACAAGACTTGTATTATACATCTCTTTCAGGTACTAAAGTTCCTAAAGTAAGCTTACCTAGATACGAAGATTGGGGAGATATTTTACAATGGTTGCTTACTGAAAATGCACCAGGTTTCTTTCCTTATGCTTCAGGAGTGTTTCCTCTTAAACGAGAAGGTGAAGACCCAACTCGTATGTTCGCAGGTGAGGGTGGACCCGAAAGAACAAACAAACGTTTTCATTATGTATCAAAGGGACTTCCTGCCAAACGTTTATCAACAGCTTTTGATAGTGTAACACTTTATGGCGAAAATCCAGACCACAGACCTGATATTTATGGTAAAATTGGAAATTCAGGTGTAAATGTTGCTACACTGGATGATGCAAAAAAACTTTATTCAGGATTTAATCTTTGTGACCCTGCAACTTCTGTTTCCATGACCATCAATGGTCCTGCTCCCATGATTCTTGCATTCTTTATGAATGTAGCCATTGACCAACAATGTGAGTTATATATCAAGAAAAATGGTTTGGAGACTGAAATAAATGCTAAAATTGAAGAAATTTATAAGAAGAAAGGTTTACCAAGACCTCGCTACAATGCAGATAACTTACCAGAAGGCAATGATGGCTTAGGTTTGATGCTCTTAGGTGTAACAGGTGAGCAAGTATTGCCCAAAGATGTATATGACCAAATTAAAGCTTATACACTTTCGCAAGTTCGTGGAACAGTACAAGCTGATATTCTCAAAGAAGACCAAGCTCAAAATACTTGTATCTTCTCTACAGAGTTTGCCTTACGTATGATGGGCGATATTCAGCAGTATTTTATCAACAAAAAAGTAAGAAACTTTTATTCAGTTTCTATTTCTGGTTATCATATTGCTGAGGCTGGAGCAAATCCTATTACTCAATTAGCTCTGACGCTTTCTAATGGCTTCACATTTGTAGAATATTATTTGAGTAGAGGAATGCATATTGATGATTTTGCTCCTAATTTATCTTTCTTTTTCTCTAATGGTATGGACCCAGAATACTCTGTTTTGGGACGTGTTGCAAGACGTATTTGGTCGAAAGCAATGAGATACAAATATGGAGGAAATGACAGAAGTCAAAAATTAAAATACCATATTCAAACATCGGGACGTAGTTTGCATGCTCAAGAAATAGCGTTCAACGATATTAGAACGACACTACAAGCTCTTTATGCAATTTATGATAACTGTAATTCATTGCATACCAATGCTTATGATGAGGCAATTACAACGCCCACTGAAGAAAGTGTGAGAAGAGCAATGGCTATCCAACTCATTATCAATCATGAGTTGGGACTTGCTAAAAATGAAAATCCTCTACAAGGAGCATTTATTATCGAAGAGCTGACTGATCTGGTAGAACAAGCAGTACTAAATGAGTTCAAATCTATTTCAGAACGTGGTGGTGTATTAGGTGCTATGGAAAGAATGTATCAACGTAGTAAGGTACAAGAAGAAAGTATGCACTACGAAATGAAAAAGCATACAGGAGAGTTACCTATTATGGGAGTAAATACATTCTTAGACCCTAAAGGCTCTCCAACAGTTATACCCGCTGAAGTAATTAGAAGTACCACTGAAGAAAAAGAATTCCAAATTGCTCAACGAAATGCTTTCCATTCCCGAAATTCTGAAAATTCGGCTGTAATGCTTAAATATCTCCAGAAAATAGCCATTGAAAACGGAAATATTTTTGAAGCCTTGATGGAAACAGCTAAATATTGCAGTTTAGGACAAATGTCAAATGCCTTATACTTGGTAGGGGGACAATATAGAAGAAATATGTAAACTTAATAAACGTGAAAAAAGCCGAGCTTAGCTCGGCTTTTTAATTTCATAACAGTTGAAGAGGAATTACTTAGCAGGTTGGCAAAGATCAATTACTTTCAATACTGTTTCTTTAGCGAAATCAGCGTTCATGTAGTCAGCAGCTTTCCAATCAGCACCTTTCTTAGAAGATTTTTTCCAAAATTCTAAGTCCATTGCGGTAGTGATGTTCTTCTGGAAATGTTTCACTTGTGAGTTTAACACTTCGTTTAATTCTTCTACAGATTTCACTTGAGCTACACGAATCAAAGAATCGAACCAGTTAGAAGCAAGTGTTTCGTTAGCTTCTACAGCTTCTTTAACAAACTCAGGAGCGTTATCGAAACCTACAGTCTTCTTTACGTTAGTGAATGCGTCTTTCAAAGTGTTTTTCACTTTTACTAAGCTTTCTTGATTTTGTTCTGCCATTTTGTTTACTGTTTCAGTAGCAGCGTTTTTTGCAGTTGCCATAATAGTATATGTTAAGGGTTATACAATGTTTTTCTAAATTGTTGATACAAAATTACGATTAGCTCTTAAGTCCTGCAAACATTCACTAAGAAATTTTGCACTTTTTTCTTTTTTTTTAACAAAAATTGATTTTTTTTGATTTTAAAATATAATTATTTCAAGATATTCCAAATTTTATTCTGCATGCATACATATTATTTAAAAGCTGTGTTAAATTATAGATAAAAATAAAAGAGTTCCTCTTTAAGAAAGAACTCTTTTATTAATTTTAAAATAATACTAACTTATTGAACAGTAGCATTAAATGTAATATTGAAATCTTGTTCGCCACCAATATTAGAGCTATAAACCCAAGGGCTACTAGATACATTCAAAGTTTTATTAGGTTCATGAGCCAAAATAACTTGTAATGTACCACCACCATTATTATTGATAGTTGTTACACGACTTGAAAGCCCAACAGGCTGATTTTTAGAATCTTTGTCTAAATACTCAAAAGAAGCAAATAATGTAGTTTGTGAAAAACCAAAATAAATTTGGTGTTCATCCTTTTCTTCAGCTATTTCAGCTGTAATATCTTCATTACCTTCACCTGTAACAGTTACAGAAACATTGTAAGAAGTATTCTTTTTTAATGTACCATTTGTTACAACAGGAGCATTACCCCCTACGCCATCAGTATCTTCGTATGTAAACGTAACAACTTCAGAGCTATTAGTGGTATTTGTAAAGTTTACAGTAACTTTTGTAATAACTTCTTGTTCATTTACAGGTTCTGGATCATCTTTTTTACAAGCTCCTAAAAATAATGTACCTGCTAATAAAAACATGGTTAATCTGTTAAAAGGTTTCATTCTCATACGATTAAAATTTAATTAAGATTTAAAATTTATAGTTTAATTGAAAAATATAGTTTCTACCTAGATCATTGGCATAGTAACGCCAACGATTCAGATAATCTCGATAGATAAGATTTGTAGCATTTTCTACTTTACCAGAAAATGTAAAGTTTTTATAAGAAGCCTGCACTCCTAACCCTAACAAGGTATAGCCCTTAGGAGCTTCCATAAAATCAAAATTACCTCCTGCCAAAATAGTAGCTTGTTCTTCGTTAGTAATATTTTCAAAGATCGTTGGAGATATAACTCTTGGAGCATTTGATTGTTTTGAAACATGCAACAAAGTTGCAAAAAAATCTATATTTTCTAAACTTTTCCACTTTTTTTGTTCAAAAAATAATTTATTTTCCCAACGTAAAGGGGGCATATTGATGAGTCCTTCTTTGGTTTGTTGAATTTGAGCTTGTAAATAAGCGAATTTGCTTTGCCATCCCCATTTGCCTAGTTTATAGATACTTGTTAAATCAATACCTCGCATACTAATATTATCCTGTATATAATTAAATACAGGAAATGTCCCTCTTATTGTTAATCTAATATCTGTGGGGGTGAGATAAATAAAATTATTGATAATATTATAATAAGGCTGGATATCTAGAGTCCAGTTTTTTTGCTTATAAGAAAAAGATGCTACCCATTTATAAGATTGCTCTATGGAGAAATTCTTTTGGGGATTTAGAAATCCATTTTCAAATAATAACCCTTCCTGAATATTGCCAATACCCAAATGTAAGCCTTGACTAAACAATTCGGCTGTATGTGGAGGTCTGAAAGTAGCTCCAATATTAGTTTTAAATGTAAATGAATCATTAGGAAAGTAACTATACCCAATTGTGCCAGTGATAAAATTAAATTGATAATTGGGTTCGATATAAGTTCGATTTTGAATAAATGTTCGAACTTGTGTATGACGATAATCGTATCTAAGTCCCCACTCCAAATCGTATTTGGGTTTTATAAAACGTTCAACCCAAAAAATACCTTGAGTAATGTTTGTAAAATTGGGAAGTAATGGTACAATGCCTGTTTCAGGGATGTTATAATTGGTCTGATACAATGTATTAATACCAAAACTACCTCTAAAATCTCGCCAAGCATGATGTTCCAAAACAGCTTCTAAATTATGGCTTTGTAAAGATAAAGACAAAGCTGGCATACTTGAACGCCCAGCTCTTCGTATATCATATTCCTTACGAGAATTATCCTGAAAAGCATATTGCAAGGAAAGTGTTCCTACATGGTTTAATTTTATTTCAGCATTTATTTTGCCTAAATAATGGATAATTCGCTGGCGAGGGTTATTAATATCATAAGTAAAAGGAGCAATATACCAAGGTTGTGGACGACTAATAGATAATGCCAAATCGTTAATATTACCAGTATGTGAAGCCCTCAGAATACCTATTTCAGAATCGAAACGACTAAGATAGCCTTGTATATTCCAATTTTCTTTTGTATAACCTATTGTGCCAGAAAAATTTAACTCTTGTATGCCTGTATTGGAGAGTACATAATTAGGTGTATGGAAATCACCTCCTTTTTTTGCAGAAGTTTGAAAGTTCCATGCCCAACCTTTACTAAATGCTTTTTGCATCTGAAATGCTATATTTCCCATTCTACTGTTGCTGTGTCCTATTAAGTATGCCTTTCCTGAAAATTTTGAAGAGGTTGTCAAAGGTTTAGGATTTAATATAACAACACCACCCATTGCATCAGAACCATAACGTACACCAGCAGCTCCTTTGATAACAGCTACTTGTTCTGCTGAAAATGGGTCTATTTCAGGAGCATGTTCTTCGCCCCATTGTTGCCCTTCTTGCCTTACTCCATTATTTAAAATGAGAACACGCTGACTATGTAAACCATGAATCATGGGCTTAGAAATACCAGCTCCTGTGCTGAGCGAATTAACACCAGCAATATTTTTGAGCATATCTCCAAGTGTTTTTCCTCTGGAAGCCTCTAATTCAGCATTGCTGAGATATTGTTGTGTCTGAGAGCTAATTGGAGCATCTTTTCTTTGAAGAATCTCAATGCTTTCCAATGTTTCTTTGTGAGTTTCTAAAAAAATATCTTGGTGAAAGTGAAGCGATTTTGCTGTAACTTTTGCAGTTATCCAGAGTGTATCAAAATCTTCTCTAAAAACTCTCATTAAATAAGAGCCTTCACAAATGCCTTCAAATAAAAATTCGCCTTGTTCATTACTTATGGCTTCTAAACTAACGGAAGGAATCTGGGCTACTACGTTTGTTAAAGATACTTTGCCTTTCTTTTTATAAACATGCCCATGTATTGAACCTACACACTGTCCTAAAAGGATATTAATATTCATCAATAAAAGCAACCCAACAAAAACTAAATTCTTCATATTCTAAAATTAGGTTTGCAATTTACAAAAGTGCAACTTTGTTGCAAAGTAAAAACGAATAATTTATTCATGAACTATAAGAATCCTAAAAACTTTTTATAGTTTTGGGCAGTTTTTACCTAAACATTTAAACTAATTCTTAAAAATTATGTACGATATTCTTTTGATAGTTCATTCGTGGACACGCTGGTTTATATTGATTTTTGCTGTTTTAGCAATTTTTAAAGCTTTTTCAGGCTGGATGGGGCAAAAACCTTTCACCAAACAAGATAATATTTTGGGTGCTTCATTTGTTGGATTTATACACTTACAGACTCTATTAGGGGGGCTTTTATACTTTGCATTTAGTCCTATGGGTTTACAAGCTATTCAGAGCATGGGAATGAAAGCTGTAATGCAAAGTGCAGGAACTCGCTATTGGGCTGTTGAACATATAACAGTAATGATATTAGCTGTTATAGTTGCTCAAACAGGAAGAAGTTTATCTAAAAAAGCTACTACTGATTTAGCAAAACACAAAAAATCTGCAATTTTTTATACGATTGCCTTGTTATTAATTCTAAGTCGCATTCCTTGGGATAGTGTACGTTTATTCAGATACTAACAAGCATTTTATGAACGCTTTAATGTTTCTTGTGATATTTTTGGTAGTGCTTACTCTAATAGGAGTAGGCATTTATCTTTATTTATATCAATTTCTTTTCAAGAAGCCAAAAAATAACCCCAACGCATTTCTTCAACAGTCCAAAACAAAGAAAAGAATAGTTTTTGCAGGTGATAGCTTAACCTGCGGGAATATGAGTGCTAATTATACCGAAATTGTTGAAAATGCATTAGGGCGTCAATATGAATACATCAATGCTGGTATCAATGCAGATTTGAGTTACAATTTGTTGAGCAGATTGGAAGAAATCATAGCCTGTAATCCTGATTATATCACCATTTTAATAGGAACCAATGATGCAAATGCTACTCTGAGTAAAAGAAATAAAGAAATTTACCAAAAGCTTAAAAATTTACCCCATCCACCATCTATTTTTGAGTATGAAGAAAATCTGCAAAACATTGTCTTACAACTCCAACTCCATACTCAAGCTAAAATAGCTTTTGTTTCCATGCCTGTTTTGGGAGAAGATTTACGAGATAAAAAACATCAACACTTACAAGAATATATCATGGTGTTGAAACGAGTAGCTGAAAAAAATCAAATAAATTATTTACCTTTTTATGAACTGCATAAAGAATATTTAGAAAAAAGGACATCAAAGCCTAAAAAAAACAAAGACGAACATAAACTAATTGAAATGGCTATGTTACAGCGTTATATATTTGGAAGAAGTTGGAATGCCATTAGCAAAACACATGGTTTTTTAACATTAACAGATTACATTCATCTTAACGATTGGGGAGCAAATAACATAGCTCAGTTAATAGGAAACTGGATAAAATCTAAACAAAAAGATTAATGAATTTTAATTTTATTATTAACATGGTCACCATGCCATCTATCAACCAATAAGTCTTCAATTTTGCCACCAGGTGGTAAGTCAATAATAGGAAAATCATTCCCACCTCCAATACCTCCATCATCATCAGAGTCTGGGGGAAAAGAGTTATTTTTAAAATTACGCAACATGAGGATAGCTACAATTGTGAAAATTGCAGTGAAAAAGAATAAGTAAACAAATAACCCCAACATAGCTTTCACTCTTTTTTGAATAAAGTTGCAAAAATTTTGCCAAAAAAACAAAAAATAGTAAATTAAAAGCTTAACTATTTTATTTAGTTCGATTGGCTTTTCTTATACGCATAGCAACCATTTTGATGTACTGCTCAATCAGTTCAGGATTATAAGGCTTATTTAAAAAGCCTAAGTTTTCAACTTGTGAAGCTCTTTCCATAATCAGACTATCTTCATTAGCAGAAACAAAAATAATATAAGTATTTGGAGATTTAATCTTAATTTCTTTACCAGCCTGAATACCATCTACATTGGTGAGCAAATTGATATCTAAAAATGCAATTTGAGGTTGGTGTTCTTCTGCAAGAGCAATAGCTTGTTCACCTGTTTGAGTAACCATAACATCCTCAAACCCCATATTTTTAAGATGAAACTTAAAAAGATTTTGCAAAATAATTTCATCATCTACTAATAGAATTTTCATAAGAGTTGTTTGTACTTGAAATTTGCATGTTATTATTTTTTGTTTGAGATGGTGTAGCTAAAGGTAAAGTGAATTTTGCAATAGTGCCTTTACCCAATGTACTTTCTATATAAAAATTTCCACCACTTTCCTGAATAGAGTCTCGACACAAGACGAGTCCCAATCCAATGCCTTTTTCTAATTGTGTTCCTTTAGTGGTCAGACTTATTCCATTTTGTATTTTTTTCAAATCTTCAGGAGAAATACCTACTCCCATGTCTATAACAGAAACCTCACAGAATTTATCCACTCGAACTACTTTTACCCAAATTTTTCCACCAATTTTGGTAAATTTAATAGCATTAGTTAATAAGTTTCTTAAAGCTATCTCAAAAACATTTTTATCAGCATTGATAATTAAATTATCTGAAATATCCATCTCAATGGATATTTTTTTGTTATTAGAAAACCAACCAACTTCAAAAATAGTTTCAACAACTATTTCTTTTACATAATGATTTTCTATTTTCAACTTTTGTCCTTCAAGTTGTGATTTTGCCCAAAGTAATAAATTATCCATTAAATCGGATGTGTATTCTGTATTTTTAGATAGTTCTTCAGTAATAGTATCTAAATCCTTTTTATCAAGATTCTGATTTCGTATTAAATAAACGAAACCCTTTAGGCTACTCATATAGCCTCTTAAGTCATGAGATACCACAGAAAAAACCTTGCTTTTAAAATTATTTACATATTCTAAATTTTTAATATATTTTTTTCTAAGATTAAAATAAGTAAACATGTAAATACCTCCTATAATACTGATGAATGCAATCATAGAAGTGGTAAAAATAATAACTCTTTGGTTAAAAAGCTCTTTTTCTTTGCTTTTTGCTTGTTGCCTAAGCAAGTTATTTTCTACTTCTTGCTCTTTAAATTTATAGAATCCTTCTATTTCAGAAATTTTACCTCTATTGAAAATAGTATTTAAACTGTCAGTAATTTCTTGATATTTTTTTTGATAGATGAATGCTTTAGGATAATCTTGAATGTTTTCAAAAGCTTGTACGTATGTATTATAAAGTTTTTTTTGGTATTCTAAATAAGCAATTTGATTGGTTCTATAAATTTTTGTTTCATGTTGTTTTAAGTATGCTTCACCCAAACTAAGCATTTTAAGAGCTTCTTGTACTTTTTGTTGTTTATAGTTTACAATAGCCAGTTTTGTATAAGCAGCCACTACAATACCATGTTCTCCAAATTTAAAACCAGATTCCAAGTAATTATTAAGATACGTTTTGGCTTGTTCATACTTATTTTGCTCAATAAAAATTTCTGCCATATTGCCTTGTGGAATTCCTATCCAAACAGAGTCTTTTATTTCTTTAGCCATATCTATAGCTAAAGAAAAATGTTTTAAAGCATTGTTGTAATCTTTTAAAGCTTTATAGGCTAAACCTACATCATTTTTCAGACCTATGACTGTTCTAATTTTGGGTAATAATTTCTCACTTGTATTCAGACCAGCAGACCAATGCTTTAGAGCCATTGCATAATTCTTAGTTTGGTAAAAAATTAAACCAATATTTTTTTGTAGGTTTATCCAAGCGAATCCATTTAAACGAGAATATTTATTGTATAACTCTTCCGCTTCTAAAATTTCTTTCAAAGCCAAATCGTTTTTACCTTGTTTCAATAAAATGAGGTGATTAATTTCATGAACTACATAAGCATATTGATAGCAATTTTGTTGCTTGATAAATAACTTTGTATCTTCTAAATAATCTATATTAGATTTAAAATTAGCACTATTAAATTTGCCTAATGCCATTCTTGAAGCAATAAATGCCTCAAAACAAGGCTCTTTTGATGAACGAATCAATTGAAAAGCTTTCTCTCTTAAAGATGCTTGTTGAGAAGCATTTTCATTAGAGCATTCTTTTGCCTTTAATATTAGAATGATAGCAGAAGTGATTTTTAAATTTTCGTCTGTGCCTATTAAATTTTCTAATTGTTCTAAATAATCACATTTTTGGGAAGTAAAACCTAAAGATTGCTCTATAAGATGATGTTGTAATACGTAATCATTGGTAGATTTTAGATTTTGATATATATTCTCTGCACTATATACTTGAGTATATCCTTTTGCATAAAGTAGCATTAAAAATACCAAAGCAATCAAAAATCTTATCATTTTAATTAAGTTATTTTGTAATAAATATATGCATTAAATAAAAAGTATTAAACTAAACTCAACAAATATTTTCATATTTTAAGTTTGGAAAAATCTTATATTTAATCGAGAAAAACTAATGTTTCACCGTCTTTTAAAAGACTATTAAAAATATATATATAAATTTGTGTTAAATAGCAAAAAATAATTAATTCTATGAGCATTGATTTCACTCCCAATATTTTATATATCGATGATGAAGAGTCCAATTTAAGGATATTCAAGATTAACTTTAAAAGACACTATAATGTTTTTGTTACTACTGAGATTAAGGAAGCAAGAGAAATATTAGAAAAAAATAATATTCACCTGATCATTACAGACCAAAAAATGCCTGAAATGACAGGCACAGAGTTTTTAAAGTCTGTATTACCATATTATCCAGATGTAATACGGATTGTCTTAACAGGGTTCTCCGATATTCAAGATTTAATACAAGCTGTTAATGAATGCTCTATTCATCAGTATATGACAAAACCTTATGATAATGGGGAGATGAAATTGACATTGGATAAAGCTCTTGAATCCTTTAAATTACAAAACGATAATAAAGATTTAGTAAAGCAACTTCAAAAGGCAAATGAGGAGTTGGAAGCTAAAGTAATAGAAAGAACTAATCAATTAATGCTGACCAATATACGAATTACAGATAGTATTAGGTATGCTCGTAAGATACAAAGAAGTATTCTTTCAACAGAACAAGATTTCTCTAAATATTTTCAAGATAATTTTTCTTTATATCAACCTAAAGATATAGTGGGAGGAGATTTTTACGCATCTTTCGATAAAGATGATAGAATTATTGTTGCAGCAGGAGATTGTACAGGACATGGTGTGCCTGGTGCTTTGATGAGTATTTTAGGAAGTTCTTTGTTACATTCTATTATTGATTATAAAGATGAGTATTCAACAGATAATATTTTAAATTCTTTACGCTCAGGGGTTATAAGAACTCTCAAGCAAGATGATAATGATAACAAAGATGGCATGGAAATAGGAATTATTGCCTATCATCCAAATAGTCAAATATTAGAGTTTACTTCATCAAGGTTAAATCTTCTTTATTTTTATAATGGTGAAATGTTTGAGTTGAAAGGAGATAGAAGAAGCATAGGTGGTGCTGATGATACAGACCATGTTTTTGCAAAGCAAGAGATTAAGGTTGAACCAAATACTTATTTTTATATGTTTTCAGATGGGTTACAAGACCAGTTTGGTGGAGCTGAAAAAAAGAGACTAGGTTCAAGGAAATTAAAGGAAATACTTTTTCAAATTCATCAAAAACCTTTTCATGAACAAAAAGATTTTTTAGAAAATTTTATCAAAGATTGGATAGCTGATGACCATCAAATAGATGATATTATGGTTCTTGGATTTAAAGTATAAAAAAAGGTTTTCAGATGAAAACCTTTTTTTATTTTGATAGTTAAGTATTTATTTACTTTTAACTCCCAAAATTATGAACATTATCGCTCAAAATGAGGTATTATTTGATGATCAATACCTCACACTCTATTATGACCCAGCCATTTCTTGTATTGTAAAAGAATGGAAACAAGCTGTCCCAGAAAATAAGTTTAGAGAGTTGATTATTCACCTTTTAATGAAAATAGTTCAGACTCGAACTAAATACAAAAATCCAGTAAACTTAATAGCTGACTGCAGAAAATTGGGAGGAGATACATTTACCCAAGAAGTGATAGATTGGCTAAATGCTGAAGTCCATAAGTTATATGCGATGAATAAAATCAGTAAAAAAGCTTTTGTTGCCTCTAAAGATATTACAGCCAATCTTTCTATCGTGAATTATATTAGTTCTAGTAATACCATTGAAAACTTCACAATGACTATTTTTGATGATATAGAAGAAGCTAAAAGTTGGGCTAAAGTATAAAATTAGATAAACAATAAAATATATGGAACAAAAACAAGCTATGAGTGAAAGGGAAGTACTGTATGATGATGAATACCTTACACTCTATTATGATTCGTCTATTTCTACTATTGTAAAAGAATGGAAACAAGCCGTTTCTGAAAATAAGTTTAGAAGTTTAATTATTGAATTGGTTATGAAAATCGTTCAAATAAGAATAAAATATAAGAAACCTATAAACTTAATAGCTGATTGTAGAAAATTAGATGGCAATACTTTTACACCACAAGTAATAGACTGGCTCAATACAGAAATTCATAAGCTCTATGCCATGAATAAAATCAGTAAAAAAGCTTTTGTTGCCTCTAAAGATATTACAGCCAATCTTTCCATTGTAAACTATATTAGCTCAAGCAATACCATTGCAGACTTTACAATGACTATTTTTGATGATATAGAAGAAGCTAAAAGTTGGATTAAAGCATAATAAAAAAAGTCTTCTAAAACTATTTTAGAAGACTTTTTTATCGGCCTACACATCCATTTCATCGAGCAAAAAAACAATTCTACCGAAAACCAAGCAGAATCTATTTAAAATAAATATATATTTGTTTTGTACTTAAATATCTATGCATATGAAAATAGTAGTTATAAAAAAATGGTGTGATGATAATATTACTCCATTAGCTTGGCAAAGAATAGTAATGAAAAATTTAGATGCCCTCAAAAATACAGGTTTAAACATTACTGAGCTTTCTAATCCTACTGATGCTATGGAACTTAATGATGTACTTGTTAGCTTGGTAAAAGAATCTATTAAAGAGGTTTATCAAATAGAGATACCTGTACATGCTCTATAAAAAATCATAATAATCTATTTTTGTCCAAATTTTGAAAAAATCTTATACAACAATCTTTGCAAAAGGTATTGGTGAAAACTATTATGGGTACTAGTTTTTATATGGTAAATAGTTTTAATTAATTAAAAAGTGTTGATAACTGAGAAGCTATAAAGCCTAATTCAAAACTATAACAAAAAAACATATCAATTACAGATTATCGACAGAACACTTTGCTCATTTTGAGCAGATACTCATTTATATGTTTAAAAACTTTTTAAAGAGTAGTCAGAATACTGAATTAAAAAATGCTTGAAAAGTTATATATCAAAATGTTTCAGAAGTAATGATAGAAGTTATTTTTATGAAGGACTAAATTATTAGAACTCTATAAAATTATAGGTAAAGACATTTTTATATGGCGATTTATTCAAAATATAAAAATGTATTTTGTTTTTTGTCAAAATTTAAAATCAATAGCAGTATGAAGTCAAAATTGTTAACACTTGTATGTATTTTTGTAGGGCATTTTATATATGCTCAGGACGCCAAACCCAAAGCTGTAGCTTGGAGTGGCCAATTTGTAGTAGCAACTAATGGAAACTCTTTATTTACAAATTTTGGAGGACCCAGTATCAAAGCAGAGTTTTCTAAAAAATCATCTCTTTCTCTTGGGATGTTACCTTCGCTCAGAATTAATTTAGAAGAAAAAGATAGTAATAAGATTGTTTCTCCTATTTTAGGAATAGGTTTGCAATTTCAATATAAAAAATTTATATTGGCAATGCCAGCTTATTACTTGCCAGGTCCTAAAAATTACTGGACATTAGCAGGTGGCATAGGAATCAAACTTTAAATAACATCATATAAAAGCACTAAAAAATGAAACGCTTTAAAACTACATACATTGTTGCTCTGCTCGTAATTGCAGTTTTCGTAATTATTGGAGAGTTGGCTGTTCAGCTAGGTTTGACAACTTTAGCAGATGATGCTCGTGTAATTAATATCTCTGGTAGACAAAGAATGTTGAGTCAAAGGATTACAAAGAGTGCTTTAATTATGGGGCAAACATCTAGTCTAGAGGTATTTCAGACTAGAAAGCGAGAATTAACAGAGGCCCTCAATAATTGGAAAAAATCTCATGAAGCTTTACAAAAAGGTGATGTAGTTTTGGGAATAAAAACCCCGCCTAATAGTCAAGAAATTCTTGGAAAATATGCTGAAGTACAACCTATATTTGACCAAATGAAGGAAGCAGCATCTAAGATATCTGTACTTGATTTCAATACATTAGATAGCATAGGTCGTGTAGAAATGAATGCTAATATTGAAATAATCTTAAATAACGAGGTTAAATTTTTACCTCTTATGGATGGTATTACAAACTTATATACACAAGATTCTAAAGGTAGGTCTAATACTGTAGGTTTAATTACATGGGGCGTAGGTATTACTATTGTAGGTATAATCGTTTTATTAGCTATCTTCTTTTTTGAGCCTGTAGTGAAGAAAATGAATGTATACTTAGAAGAAATTGGAAAACAGACTAAAAAACTAGAACAATCAGAATTAGAAATGCGTGAAATTGCTGAAAAGCAGTTGGAAGCTAATGAGCAATTGTTTTTAGCTCAAAGGCAGATGCAACAAAAAAATGTACAGTTGGAAACTTCTGATCAAGAAACAAAACGTCTATTAGAAGAGCAAGAAAAAGCTAATCAGAAGCTTGCTGTTGCTCAAAGAGAGCTTCAAAAGAACTTAGTTGAGCAAAATAGAGCTAACCAAAAACTTACAGAAGCTCAAAAAGAAATTGAACAATCTGAGAGGCAAATGAGAGCATTGGCAGAAGCTCAATTAGAAGCAAATGAACAATTGTTAGTAGCCCAAAAACAAATTCAAGAACAAACTCAAAAAATGAAACAAGCTTTTGTAATTGCTAAATCAGGAGCTTGGAGTATGGAATCGAATATAGATGGTACAGATGCGATGCTTACTTTTTCAGATGAGTATTATGCTCTTTTGGGTACAACAGCAGAAGAACAAGGTGGTTATAGAATGTCTATTCAGGCTTGGACAGAGAAGTTTTTAGTGCCTGAAGATGCTCCTGATGTTTTAGCTCAGTTTGTTGATGTCTTGAAAAATGAAGAATTTAACTTGGTAAGTGAGTTTAGGCTTAAAAAAGTGAATGGGGATATTATTAATTATCAAACGAACTTAAAAACTAAACATTATCCACTACAAGAGAAAATAAGAGGAGAGGGAATAGCTCAAGATATCACAGAACGTAAGCAACTTGAAGAAGAAAGAGAACAAAGAAATAAAGAGTTAAAAGAAGCATTTAAAATAGCGAAAATGGCTTCTTGGAGAATTGAGTCAGAAGGAACAGATACACCACTCGATAAAATTGTATGCTACTTCTCAGATGAATATTATGATCTTTTGGGAACAACAGCAACAGAACAAGGGGGATATAGGACTTCTTTTAAAGACTGGATTGAAAATTATCTACACCCTAAAAGTGTTCCCAATATTATGATTTCTATTGAACAAATGGCTTTTGTAACTGAAGCAGAGTCAGATATAGAATATCAATTAGTACGTACAAATGACAAGCAAATAGTTGATATACAAACAAGTATAGCACTCAAGACATTGCCAAATGGTAATAGAGTTATTACAGGTACAGCTCAGGATGTTACTGAACGTAAAAAAGCGGAATTAGAAAAACAATCTCGCCAAGAGAAAATACAAAGATATAATCAACTTTTAACAAAGCTTTCAGTAACTCCTTACGAAGAATATGGTTCTTTGGATAATGCTATGCAAGCTATTACAGAAGCTATTGCCAATGGATTGGAAATAGATAGAGCAAGCATTTGGGATTATACAGGTAGTAGCATTATTAGCCACAATTTATACGAAAAAAGTAAAGATAATCACTCTAAAGGTGTAGAATTATTTGATAAAGATTTTCCTGCATATTTTGATGCTGTGAAGAATGGGTTAGTAATTAATGCTTCAAATGCTCATACACATCCTAATACTGCTGAATTTTCCGATATTTATTTAACACCATTGGGAATTAATTCTATGTTAGATGTTCCTATTAGGGTTGGTGGTGAACTTGCAGGGGTAATTTGTTGTGAATATGTAGGTTCTGATTACAGAGATTGGACTTCAGAAGATGAAACTTTTGCTCGTGGTATAGCTGATATTGTTTCATTGACCATAGAAGCTGATAAACGCCAACAAGCACAAAAGGAACTTGCTGAAGCTCTTGATAATCAAAAAATTATTAATGAAAGCTTGACGCTTGCTCAAAAAGAACTATCTCGTCGTTCAGAAGAGCTGGAACGTTCAGAAAAAGAAATGCGTACTTTGGCTGAAGCTCAAATTGAAGCCAATGAGCAACTTTTATTTGCTCAGAAACAATTGCAAGCAACAACAGCTCTTCAGAAAGGTATTTTGGAAGGAGCAACAGTAGCAATTATATCTACTACCACAGATGGAATAATTACTTCTATCAATCCTACAGCACTAAGGTGGCTACAATATACAGAGGATGAGCTAGTTCATAAACAAAGTCCTGCAATTTTTCATGATATAAGTGAGGTGGTAGAAATGGCAGAAGTACTGAGTAGGAAACACAATGATAATATTGAACCTGGATTTGGGGTATTTATCTATGAAACTCAAAAAGGAATCACGAATTCATACGAATATACTTATAACCGTAAAGATGGAACTAAATTTCTTATATCACTTACAGTTTCTGCTATTAAAGACGAAAAAGGTAATATTACAGGATATTTAGGTATAGTAGAGGATATTACAGAACGTAAAAAAGCTGAGCAAGAGCTATTAATCTCAACACAACGTTATCAAAATGTAGTTGAAGGTGCAGAAATCATTACTTATTCTTTGGATAAGAATGGAGTATTTACTTTATCTGAAGGAAAAATTTTAGCAAAATTAGGTTTAAAACCTGGGCAAGTTGTTGGTTTAAATATTCGAGAGCTTTATAAAGACGCTCCAGAAATTATAGAATTTAATGATAGAGCTCTTGCTGGTGAAGCTGTTCAGTATGAAACAGAAGTGGCAGGTCTTATCTTTTATAATCAAGTTACACCTGTAAAAGATGTACAAAATGAAGTGGTAGGTGTTGTAGGTGTTGTTACAGATATTACAGAACGTAAGAAAGCAGAACAGCTCATCCAAGAGCAAACTCAAAAAATGAAACAAGCCTTTTTAATTGCTAAATCAGGAGTTTGGGGTATAGAGGCTAACTTAGATGGTAGTGATGCAAAACTTATTTTAACAGATGAATATTATACACTTTTGGGTACAACAGTAGAACAAGAAGGAGGTTATGTATTGCCATTTGAAATTTGGGCAAATAAATTTGTAGTTTCAGAAGACTTACCTTATTTAATGTCTTTATTAGAAGGTGTAATAAAAAATGATGAATATTCTCTTAATGCTGAACTTAAACTGAGAAAAATTAATGGTGAAATTATAAATTATTATACAAGTATTAATACTAAAATTGATAAAATAAAGCAAAAAGTTAAAGGAGATGGAATAGCACAAGATATTACAGAACGTAAAAAGGCGGAAGAAGAAGTAAAACGTTTATCATTAGTAGCATCTAAAACAGATAATGCAGTTATCATTACAAATGGTGATGGTTTGATAGAATGGGTAAATGATGCCTTTGTTGAACTTACAGAATATACTTTTGATGAGGTAAAAGGTAGAAAACCTGGGTCATTTTTACAAGGACCTGAAACAAATCCTGAGGATATAGAAGGTATTCGCAAAAAGCTTAATAGTAAGATGCCTTTTTATCATGAAATTTATAATTATTCAAAATCTGGTATTGGCTATTGGTTATCACTCAATGTTACACCAATTTTAAATGATAATGGTGGTGTTGAGCAATTCATTGCCATCGAATCGGACATCAGTGATCGTAAAGAAACAGAGAAAGAGTTGCAAAAAACTTTTGAACGTATTAAGAAATCTGAAGAAGAAATGCGTTTATTGGCAGAAGCTCAATTGGAAGCCAACGAAAGATTGATGATGGCTGAAATGAGCTTGAAGAAAACATTGGAACAAGAGCAACAGCAAAAATCGGAACTTGATAAACTAGTTGGACAGCTCAAAGAAACACAAACCCAACTCGTACATAATGAAAAAATGGCTTCGTTGGGACAACTTACAGCAGGTATTGCTCATGAAATTAATAACCCTATCAATTTTGTGTATAATGGTATTGATACACTAAAGATTTCATTGGATGATTTGATGGAGATTGTAAATAAATACAATGAACTTGATAAAGCTAATGGAAATAAAGAAGAAATAATAGAGGAAGCAAAACAACTAAAAAATAGCTTAGATTTTGAAGAACTCACTCAAGATATAGAGCATTTGGTTTCTGATATTAAGAAAGGGGCTGTTCGGACTATGGAAATTGTGAAAGGTTTACGAGTATTTAGCCGTTTAGATGAAGAAGAACGTAAAATGGCAAATATTAAAGATTGCTTAGACTCCACAATTATCCTTTTGAATAACAAAATAAAAGGTAGAGTAGAACTCAAAAGATATTATGACGAATCGATGCCAGATATTTTATGTTACCCAGGACAGTTGAACCAAGTATTTATGAATATCATCAATAATGCTATCCAAGCTGTTCCAGAAGATAGAAAAGATGGCGTTCTTGAAATTTATACAGAGAATCTACAAGAAAATATTGTAATTCGTATCAAAGACAATGGTTCAGGTATGAGTGAACAAGTGAAACGTAGAATATTTGAGCCATTTTTTACTACAAAAGCAGTAGGAGTTGGAACAGGTTTGGGTTTATCTATTACATTTGGTATTATTGAAAAACATAATGGAAATATCTTTGTAAATAGTGAAGAAGGACGAGGAACAGAGTTTGTTATACAATTGCCTAAAGCTTCACTTTAAAATTATATAAAAAATTAACAAGAATAGTTTCTTAGATTTGATATAAGAAAGTTATGGAAATAGTGTCAGTAAAATCAGTCAAAGATTGGGCTAGGGACAACTGTCCTCCTTTATCGTGGCAGAGAGTAGTCTTTAGAGTGCTCCCGAAACTTAATCAAAAAGGTGTTTTTTTACATTTCTTTGAAAAAGACGATTATTTAATTCAAGAAGATGTATTGGCCATCATTAATACAGGTTTTGAAGAAATATTCAAGAAAAAATATGTTTATGTTACAAAAGAGGATTCTTCAACAATCAAAAACTCTTTTGAAACAAAAATAGATGAAACTTCTAAATCTGTCCAAAATAATACCTCTGATCAAAATTTTGTAGATACTCCTGTTAAAGAAGTGAAAGCTTGGGTTTTAAAAAACTGTTCGCCAACAGCTTGGAATACAGTCATTATGAGTATGTTGCCAAAAATGAGAGAATTTAATATGACTTGGAGAAATCTAGAGGATGATACTTTTATTCTTGATAATAAAGTATTACAAGAAATTCAAAACATTACAGTTAAGATATACAATAAAACTTTAAACATCACGAAATAATGAAGTCATTAAGAGGCAATTTTGACACCCAATACAATACATATATTGCAGCAGGAGAACCTTTGATTTTTCATTGTCATCATTATAATACTTTCTTGCAAGCTACTTTAGAAGATACTAAAGACTATATTGATATTTATCCAATACTCGTTGACTCTGCCCAAGAAATTGTATATAGCCAAATGTTGGAATATTTTACAGAAAGTAATATTATAGACATTACAGAACGAAAACAAATAGCAGAAGACTTTTTTATGTTTTGTGGTTATGGTAAATTTTCGTTAGATGAAGTTTCATCTAACGGAGGTAAAGTAATGTCAGAAGCAGATCATTATAGTTATGGTTGGAAATCAAAGTTTGGACTACGTTCTGAGAATGAACCCATGGTTTCATTTTTTACACAAGGCTTTTTAGCAGGAGCTACGGAGGCTATTTTTAATTTGCCACTTGGTTCTATGGATTGCAAACAACTGAGTTGTTATACAAAGAATGATAATTTTGTAAGCTTTGAATTATCCAAAGCTACTAACGCTAAAAATTTATCTCATTCACCCAAAAAAGGTAAAACACAAAACTACACCTTAACCAATCCAAGTAGTACAAGCGTAAATTATATAGGTATCCGAGAAGCCCTTACCAATATGCCTATAGAAGGAACACACTCCTCTAAAGGTATGATAGATGCTTTTGGAGTATTACTGACAAGAATGTATTCAAATTACTATTGCCAAATTTCTTACAGAATGCTCAAAAAGCTTGAAGAAACAATGGGAACAGATGGTTTGATGCTTGCAGACCAACTTCTTACAGAAGCTGGGCATGTTTGTGCTTTCAATACTTTCGGTGGAATTATGGAGTCAGCAGAATGGAATGGACTTATAAAACCGATGTGTCAGACCAGAGAAGATTGGGTGCATGGTATAGTAGCTGTTGTAAATGCTTTTGGATGGGGATTTTGGGAAGTTTTAGAATTGGAGCCTGCTAAAAAATTGGTGTTAAAAGTTACAAATGGATACGAATCTAATTCATATCTGCAAACTTTTGGTAAAAGCCCTATACCAGTTTCTTTCTTGGCAAAAGGTGGTACAAAAGGAATTATGAACCTGATTTATAATGGTGATATCATAACTGAGCCAAGCCTTACAGATAGTTATTATGCAGAAATTTGTAATTCTCCTAAAGCTTTCTCTGTAATACAAACTAAATGTAGAGCAATGGGAGATAATGAAGATATCTTTGAAGTCTATTTATAAAAAATGGAAGAGTCTTTTTCTCTGAAAATTAATCAAACTTGTCGAAAGTTTATTAAGAGATGTTACTCTCTAAAAGCTCCTACCAATATGACTTTGGTGGAGCTTTTAGGAAACTTCGGGATTACAGAAATTCAAGACTTTAAAAAATATATTCCTACAGCTAAAAATACTTTTAAAATAGCTTTTGAAGACTATGCTTACATTTCTGGAGCCATAGATGATGATATTATTTATTTTACAATTCCTAAACAAAATGAGGCTCTTATAAAAGAATTTGAAGAAATCTTGATTTTATGGTTTGAAAAACAAAAATCACTTAAGGATTGCTTCCAATAGGAGTAAAAAATATGAATTCACTCCCCTTTCCTTCTTCACTTTGAATTTCCATATAACCATTATTCATTTTAATGAATTCCAAACACAAAGTTAGTCCTAAACCAGTTCCAATTTCCTTATTTGTACCTATATGACTAATAGCTTCTCCATTCAAAATTTTCTGAATTTTCTCTTGGTTTAATCCAATACCATTATCTTTCACTTTTACTTTAATTAAATTCTCTTGTTTTTCTACCAAAATACTAATTTTTCCCCCACCATGAGTAAACTTGATGGCATTAGAAACTAAATTACGTACAGTCAGTTCCAGCATATCTTTATCTGCATAAACATATACATCTTGAGGAATTGTATAAGAAAAATGAATGTTTTTATGCTTAAAATCTTGAATGAATAATTGTTCTATAGAATAAATAATTTCTTGAAGAGATAATGTTTGTGGTCTTGCATTAGTTCTATTTAGCTGATTCTTAACCCAATTTAATAGATTATCTAGAAGATACCTTACTTGATCTATTTGTTGACTAATGGCTGGTACAAGTTCTTTGAATTGCTTAAGACTGATATCATCCGTATGAAGTATATCTAATAGCCCTTGTAACGTGGCAAGTGGATTTCTAATATCATGAGCCATAATAGAAATGAGCCTGTCTTTGAGTTTGTTGAGCTTTTCCATTTCTACAAAAAGCTCTTTATCTGTAATATCAGTCAGTAAAGAAATTAGAATATTTTCTTTCCAAAGAGTAAATGCTACATGAAAAAGTCTCTTTTTTCCATCTTTACATCTAACCCAAATTCTTGTTTCTACAGGCTCTTCACCATCTCGAAAAATATGATTCTTGATTTGATTGAAATAATAATAATGAGTTTCTTTATGATGCTTTATTTCTTCTGATGTATAGCCTACTAAATCTATAAATTTTTTATTACAATAAATTGTATTGGGCACACCATTTTCTATAACATCAATTATTACAGGATTGGGTAATAGATTGATAACTTCATTGAATAAAGAATCATTTGTAGAATGAATGACATTCAATTCTTTCATAAAAACTAATAAAAATTACATAAATAGGTTCAATGATTGTCAAGAAATAAGAGCTTTGTATAGCTCTAATCTAAAAAAAATATATGAAAAAAACTAATGTTTTGTTTTAATTATTGGGTTATGCAATAGCGATTGTTCCAACACTAATAGATTGAACACCTTTTTCAAGTAATATAATAGCACAGGCTTCTAAAGTGGCTCCAGTAGTAATAACATCATCAACTATCAAGACAGATTTGCCTTTTATTTCTAAACTATCTGAAACACCAAATATGGTATTAACATTTTGCCATCGTTCATAACGGCTCTTTTTAGTTTGAGAAGAGCTATGTGTATTTCTTATAAGAATATCATCATGAAAAGGAACTTGGAGTTGATGACTCAAACCTTTTCCAAAATAATCACTTTGATTATATCCTCTTATTTTAAGTTTTTTTGGATGAAGAGGGACAGGCACAATAAGATCAAATTTTTCAGCAAAAGAGTTTTCAAACAATTCTGAGCCATACCAAATGCCAAGCATTTCTGCTAATTCTGGCTCATTTTTGTATTTAATATGGTGTAGAAGCCTTTGTACTTTTCCATCTTTGGCAAATTGAAGAAAAGATAAACCATAAAGAATAGGTATTTTACCAAAAAATTTCTGAGTAACAGAATTGTTCGTTGGGTTGAGTTTATGATAATTGGTAAAAGGAAGATTGCCACGACAGGCTGTGCATATTTTATGTTCTCCTTGAAGCAAAACTCCCTGACAACTATAACAGTTATCAGGGAATATAAGAGAGAAAAAATCTTTGATTAATTTCTTCATAAATTATTTTGTTGCTGAATTTTACCCAAACGCAATTGTTCAGCAGTTTGTCTGAGAATGCGATAAGTATCAGCTTTATTGGCTTGTGCATTAGCTACTTCGTCCATTTCGGAACGGAATATATTTGTTATTTTTTCTAATTCTTCAGCTATCTTCTTTTCCATTTTATTTAAACGAGCATAAACTTCTTCTACTACATTGCTCAAATGCTCTTGGTCTTGATTGATAGATGAATCAATTAAAGTATAAGCTCCTTCCAATTTATCTTTTAGATCTTTAGAATCTTTGCCTAAGATAAATTCTTTAATAGCTCCTAACTTTGTCATTTTGCTTGCCTTAGCAGTGAGATTATTACCAAAAGCATCTTCATCATTGATAGTTACATACTCCTCTTGCTTACGCAATTTATCAGCTTCACTCAATAAACGGGGAAGAGCCTTATAAATATCTTGCATTTGCATATGCATTTGCTTTCTATTATCCTCAATTACAGAAGAAAATAAACCTTTTACTTCTGTAAGCTGTTTTTCGTAGTCCTTACGATTTTCAGAAATAATAGATGTAAATAAGTCTTTCATTCCCTGAAACTTTACTTCGAGTTCCTGCTTGTCAGGGTTAATGACAGCTTCTTTATAACTCGAAACATCTTCTGTAGGGAAGTCTTCGGGCTTTTTAAAGCTATCGTTCTTATTGATATCCTCCATAATGACTATTGAGCTAAGGTTTTAGAAATATCTTCGAAAATATTACCCAAAGTATTTTTATTGACAGCATTACGGCGATGCTGCTCTAAATCCTGACGAAGGACATTTTGGGCTGATAGCACCTTATCTAACAAACGACTCTCTACACTTTCAATAGATTTGAGAAGTTCAATTTTGACTTCGTCAATTTTCACAGAAATCTCAGTACGATAGCTCTCTATCGTTTTACGTAGATTCTCTATCTCACCATTATAGGTGCGGATTTCCTCACCAAAAATGATTTTCTTGATTTCATCGAGTTTGTTTGTACTTGAAGATATGTCGTTGAAGTTATCCATATAGAAACACTGTTTTCGGATGTGAATATAAGCATCAAATTCCAAATAGCCAAAGAATTTGAAAAAATCCGTAATAAAGATAGAAAATTATTATACATTTGGACTTAAAACTAAAAGAAAAAATAAGGAAATAAAAAGTATTTATGACAAATATTGTTGAAGAATTCAATGCATATCGTAGCCAGATGAATGAGAAAATTTTGTCTGCTGATAATTTAGTATTAAAGAGAATATTTAATTTAGATGCAAACTGTTATGCAGAAGGAGCATTAGACATAAAAACCAAAGAAATGATTGGACTTGCTTGTTCTATGGTATTGCGTTGTGATGATTGTATCAAATATCATTTGGGTAAGTGTAAAGAAGTAGGACTTACTAAAGAACAAGTTTTTGAGGTTTTTGCAATAGCTAATTTAATAGGTGGCACGATTGTTATTCCTCATTTAAGAAGAGCAGTAGAATTTTGGGAAGCTTTATCAGAGCCGACCAACTAAAACCTTTTTTTGAGCGTTTAGTTATAAAACTTAAACGAAAAACTTCTATGAAAAAATTACTTTATCTCTGTATGGGCTTGTTTTTAATAACAACCATTACAAAGGCTCAAGATGAAAAACCAGTTTTGCTTTCAGGGCTGATTATTGATAAAAATACGAAAGCTCCTATTGAATCTGTTCGTGTAATTGTACCACAAGCAGGTAAGGGAACTATTACTAATGATAAAGGTGTTTTTACACTTAAAGTTATGCCTAATGATAGTTTAGTCATCCGTTCAACAGGACATAGAACATCTTTTTATAAAGTTCCTGCCAATCAGACAGAATCTTATTCTATTACATTACCTTTAGAAGAATCTATTGAAGTACTTGCTCCAATTCAGGTTTATCCTTATTCTGATGAAAAATCTTTTAAAGATGCTTTTTTGAATATTGAAACTCAAACAGAAGAGGTCAAAGCTATGAAAGAAAATTTGGATAAAGGAAAATTGCAAGATGCAGCAAGACAATCAGCTCAAGATAGTCAAAGTGCATCAAAAAATCAACTTCAAAACCAAGCTAATCAGCCTATTACAAACAGCTCTTTGCCAACACTTAATCTGTTTAGCCCAACAGCATGGAGAGAATTTGTAAAAGGAGTAAAACAAACTAAGAACGAAAAAGAACGTAAAGAGAAAAATTATAAGAAATAAAAAATGATGTACATAGAGGAAGTAAAATCCCCATCTCAAGAAAAAGATTTTTTTGACCTGCCTAAAAGACTATACGCCAATACACCCCAATGGGTAAGACCTATAGACAATGATGTAGAATCTGTTTTTGATAAAAGCAAGAACCCCACTTTTCAACATGGAGAGTGTACACGTTTCCTCCTAAAAAATGATAATAAAGAAACAATAGGCAGAGTAGCTGTTTTTGTAAATGAAAAAACCAAACTTAAAAATAATGACCAAGCCACAGGTGGTATGGGCTTTTTTGAGTGTATTGAAGATGAGAAAGGAGCTTTCATGCTTTTTAATACTTGTAAAGAGTGGCTCGAAAAAAGAGGTTGTGAAGCAATGGATGGCTCTATTAATTTTGGCAGCAGAGATAAATTTTGGGGTTTACTGGTAGAAGGTTTTGATAAAGAGGCTAATTACCAACAAAATTATAATTTTTCATATTATCAAAGATTTTTTGAAAATTATGGTTTTCAGGTATATTTTAATCAATTGACCTTCTTTAGAAAAGTTTATGGTTTGAGTAGAATTGTTCATGCAAAAGCCAATCGAATTTTTGCAGACCCTACTTACCATTTCGAAAATATTAAAATCAAGCAAATGGATAAATATGCTGAAGATTTTAGGCAGATTTATAACAAAAGCTTTGCTTTGGCAGAAGGGCTTACTGAAATGACAAAAGAAGAAGCCAATAAAATTATGAAAAAAATGAAGCCTATTATTGATGAAAGGCTTATTACTTTTGCATATCATAATGAAGAGCCTGTTGCATTTGGAGTTTTCTTGCCTGAACTAAATCAGGTTTTTAAACATATCAATGGAAAACTCAACCTTGTTGGTAAATTAAAATTTTTATACCATCGTTGGAAAGGCTCTTGTACAAGAGTATTGGGAGTGGCGTTTGGTATCGCTAAATCGCATCATAGCAAAGGTTTGGATGCAGCTCTTTCAGTTTGTCTGGAACGTGAAACCCAAAAAACAGATTTCCCTTATACAGACTTAGAACTCAACTGGATAGGTGATTTTAACCCTCCTATGCTTAAACTAATGCAAAATCTTGAATTTACAGTTTGCAAAAAGCATGTTACATATCGCAAATTGTTTGACTCAACAAAGCCATTTAATAGGCATCCTATCAGAACTTACGAAGCTAAAACAGAAACACAAAGCGAGTCTTAAAAAACTCGCTTTATTTTTTAGAAAAAATTTTTGTTTTATTTAAACTTTTTTTAATTTTAAATGTTGTAACATTAAATGATATAACATAAAATATTAAAACTCTACTTTTTATGGCAAACACAGTAAAATGGGCTTTAGACCCAGCACATTCCGAACTTCAGTTTAAGGTAAAACACCTTGTAATTTCAACAGTTACAGGCTCTTTCAACATTTTTAATGGTGAGCTCCATGGTGGAGAAAACAGTTTTGATGGCGGAGCTGTTAGTTTTGAAGCTGATGTAAACTCGATCAATACAGGCAATAGTCAAAGAGATGAACATTTGCGTTCTGCTGATTTTTTTGATGCTGCAAATTTCTCAAAAATGTCTTTTGATGGAACGGAATTTAAGAAAGTAGATGAGGATAACTATACACTTGCTGGAAACCTGACTATTAGAGGTACAACTAAGCCTGTTACACTACAAGTAGCATTTGGAGGTATCACCAAAGACCCTTGGGGTAATACAAAAGCTGGTTTTGAAGTAACAGGAAAGCTTAATCGTAAAGATTTTGGCTTGGCTTGGAGTGCTCTTACAGAAGCAGGTGGAGTAGTAGTAAGTGATGAAGTAAAAATTATCGCCAATATTCAATTTGCAAAAACTGCATAAAAAACAAAAAAGGTTAGCAAATCGCTAACCTTTTTTATTATCCTTTTTGAGCCATTAAATTTGTATAATGCTTGTAAAAAAGAGGAATAGTCTCAATACCTTTCAAAAAATTGAATATTCCAAAATGCTCGTTTGGAGAATGGATTGCATCAGAATCTAAGCCAAAACCCATCAAAACAGATTTTATTCCTAATTCCTTCTCAAAAAGAGCTACAATAGGAATACTGCCACCACCACGAGTAGGAACTGGTTTTTTACCAAAACTCTCTTCTAAAGCCATGCTTGCAGCCTTAAACTCCAAAGAATCTGTAGGCGTTACATAAGGGAAACCTCCATGATGAAAACGAACTTCTACTTTTACAGATTTAGGGGCAATAGCCTTAAAATGTTTTTCAAATAATGCATTAATTTCATCTGGGTGCTGATTAGGCACTAAACGCATACTGATTTTGGCATAAGCCTTAGAGGGCAATACAGTTTTAGCTCCAGGTTGGGTATAACCACCCCAAATACCATTTACGTCTAATGTAGGACGTACAGATGTTCTTTCGATAGTAGAAAAACCATCTTCACCAAAAACATCATCAATATTCAAGTCTTTTTTATATTCTTCTAAACTAAAAGGTGTTTTTGCCATTTCAGCTCTCTCCTCTGCACTTAGTACAACCACTTTATCATAAAACTCTGGGATTGTTATTCTTCCTTTTTCGTCTTTCAGAGAGGCTATCATTTGACAAAGTGTATTGATAGGATTAGCAACAGCCCCACCATACACCCCAGAGTGTAAGTCTCTGTTAGGTCCTGTTACTTCTACTTCTAAATAACACAAACCACGAAGTCCGGTTTCTACTGAAGGAATATCGTTGGCAATAATGCCTGTATCAGAAATAAGAATTACATCAGCTTTTAGACGCTCTTTATTGGCTTTTACAAAAGGCTCAAGATTATCAGAACCACATTCTTCTTCACCTTCAATCATGAATTTTAGGTTGCAAGGAATATTGTTCATTTTATTCATCATTTCTAAGGCCTTTACATGCATATAGACTTGTCCTTTGTCATCACAAGACCCACGAGCAAAAATAGCTCCTTGAGGGTGTAATTCGGTTTTTTTGATGACTGGTTCAAATGGGGGAGAATTCCAAAGTTCATAAGGGTCAGCAGGCTGGACATCATAATGTCCATATACTAATACAGTTGGTAATGCTGGATTGACAATTTTTTCAGCATACACAATCGGATGTCCAGCTGTGGGACACACTTCTGCTTTATCTACGCCAGCTTCTAAGAGCTTATTTTTTACAAATTCTGCCGCATGCTGAACGTCTTGCTTTTTGCTTGCATCAGTACTTACAGAAGGAATTTTAAGCCATTCTATTAATTCTGCAATAAATCTATCCTGATTTTCTTCGATATAAGATTTCATAAAATTTGGATATTTTTAAATTAAAAAAGGTTGATGTGATTCAACCTTTCAATATTAATGTTTTTTATGCGTTTCTTCGTCTGAATAAGTAAATTTTATTTTCATTACCTGCAAGTAGCCTCTTGATATTAACACGGTGGGTATAAACCAATACCAAAGCTAAAATAGTACTAAATATCACCAAGGTGGGATTATTCTGCCTAAAAACAGGAACAGTCATCAAAAATATAGGAAATGAAAAACCAGCAATGATAGAACCCAAAGAAACGTAATGAGTTGCAATTAAAATTAATAAAAATACTAAGATAGAAAGAAGAGAAACTTGTGGATGTAAGGCTATCACCATACCCAAAATAGTCGCAACGCCTTTTCCTCCTTTAAAATTGGCAAAAATAGGATAAATGTGCCCAATGATAGCAAGTATCCCACAAGCCATTTGATAATAAATTAAATCATCTTTAACAATATTATCTCTCTCAAGTAACAATGTACCCAAATGTGTAGCTAAAAAACCTTTTAAAACATCAAAAAACAAGACAAATATGCCTGCTTTTTTACCTAAGACTCTAAAGGTATTAGTAGCTCCAGCATTTCCACTGCCAAAGTCTCTAACATCCTTCCCATAAATCTTTGTTCCTACCCAAACAGCTGTAGGAATAGAGCCTAAAAAATAGGCTAAAATACATACTACAATAACAGCAATTGTGTCCATTTAAAATAAGCAATTTTAAAAGTGTAAAACGGTTTGCAATTTACAAAAACAAGATGAAATCTCAAAATATAGAGCCGAAATAACCTTGTGTTTTTTTTACAAAAACCTTTTGGTTATTCCATATTACTTCAACCCAAATATCATGCTCATTGTTTACAGGAAGTTTCTGACCTTTCTGAACAATACCTACAACCCATGAAGCTCCTGATGGTGCGGACATTAGGTATGTATTGCTTTGGGCAATGACTATTTCTTTTGTTTCTGGAATAATATTAAGAGAAATAATTGAAAAAAGTAAAAAAATAAGTAATAAAATACCATTACGTCTATAAACTAATAAAGACTGTTTACGAAAGAGAAACAACCAAATAACTAAACAGCCTATTAAGCATAAACCTAAAACAATGAATCTATAATAATGATGATATAAAATAGTAAACCATTTGCGATCTGTAAGTTCATATCCTGCAAGTTCGTATGTATTGGCAGTATTGCCGATTTTTTCAGAGGTTTTGAGTGATGGTTGTACCTGAAAATATAAATTGAGCCAATATAAATAAGCTACATAATCTTGTTTTTTATTGGCTATGAAGGCTAAATGTAAAAGCATTTCACTCGAATATTTTTTCTCCTTGTAAAAAATATTCTGATAAATGGGTTCAGCCTTTAAGTATTCTCCTTTCTTAAATAGAGAATCTGCCGTTATTAAATTATTTTTAAAACTCTGACTATAAGTATATTTATAAGTGCAGAATAAAAATAATAGTAAAAAATAAATAATTTTTTTTAGCATTTATTTGGAGGATATAAATTATTATTACTACCTTTGCAACGCAATTAAGGAAAATGCTCCTTAAAAAACAAATGATTCCGTAGCTCAGCTGGTAGAGCAATACACTTTTAATGTATGGGTCCTGGGTTCGAATCCCAGCGGGATCACTGATAAATAAATAACTCCTTGTAAGCTAGTAATTTACGAGGAGTTATTTTATTAACTCCTGATTTAACTCCCGATTTATAGGTTTGCCAAAACACAAAGATTTTACGTTGTGCTTCCGTAAAATTACAAAAAAATTCCTAAAAAACAACAATGGCAACAATCAAGTTCAAACTAGACGGGGAGAAAATATACCTACATTATCGACAAGGCAAAAAAGAATTTCAGTTCTATACACCTCATTCTTGCAAAAAAGAAAATTGGGATGGAGACTCCATGAAAAAAATCAAGGGGGTTGATATTCCAGTCAAAGGAAGATATAGAATGAAGGGAAACTCAACGGATGCTATTCATATAAATTCCTATTTAGACACTTTAGAATCAACTTTAAAAGAAATAGTATCTGAAATAAAGATTCTGTGCTTGAATGAAAAGCGAGAAATGGACTTTTATCAGATAAAAAATAAATTCTTAGAAAAGTATGCACCAGAAAAAAGTGAGAAAGATAGTATCACAATACAAAAAGATGTTACATTGACAGATTTATTCTCCAAATACACTGAGATAAAATCACATCAATTAAATGATGCAACACTACGAATATTCAGAAGAGTACAAAGACACTTGATGGAGTTTTCAAAAAAAGAAAACCACACTTTATCAATCAATGATGTAAATCTTGATTTTTATATGAATTATCAAAAATACCTTATTGACATCTATCAATACATGAATAGTACCATCAATATGGAAATAAAAAAGGTTAAAGAGGTATCTAATTTCTATAAAGATGAGTATCCTACACTATTTGTACCCAGTAGTAAACTAAAAAGAATGCCAGAACCTGATGAACAGAGATTTACTATGAGTTATCAAGAATCAGAACTGTTTTATCAAACGGCTTTTGAAAACGAAAAAATAGAGATAGATGGCAAATCATTGTCTATTTCTAAAAATAGCTTAGAAATTGTAAAAGATTGCTATATTTTTAGTTTCAATACAGGTATCCCTTATGAACCGCTTTGCACTTTAACGGAATTGAGTATTTCTTCTGTGGAAATATTTGAAGAAAAAGTGATTTACAAATTAGGTAATCTAAGTTTTGAAGACTCTCAAAGTTTAATGGGATTCCTAATAAAAAATAAAAACCAACTGGGCTCTGACTCAACAGATATATCCTATGAAAATAAAATATCTAAAAAGAATATCCCTATAATTCAATATCATAGGGATAAAAATAAGAAAATCCTTGTTACTCCTCTCAATCAAAGATGTATAGAAATTATTGAAAAATACAGAGGCAAACAAAAAAGATTATTACCCATGATGACTAATCAAAAAATGAATTTTTATGGTCACATTGCACTAAAGCAATCAAAACTTTTCAATGATGAGGTTACCCAAATTAATTATAGAGGGAAAGAAACTATAACCAAAATAATGCCCAGATATGAAGCCATTACATTTCACTCAGCACGTCATGGCTTTGCATCATATCTCTTGAACTCAGGATTACCTATCAGTTTTATACAAAAACTACTTGGACACTCTGACCTAAAAACCACACAGATTTATGCAAAAGCAAATGCTCATGACGTAATAAAACAAGCCTATAACTTATTAAAGTAATTTATGTTGTTCTTATAATACTTAAATGTGCTTCTTGAACGGAAATATTTGCAGCAAATGAAACTACAGAGAATTTTACTTGTTGTCCAGCATTCAACCTTCTTGAGAAACCTGTTGTAATATTTCCTTGCATTGAAACTACATTTCTCAGAGATTGAGCTAAGACTCTCCATGTAGCATTATCCAAAAATTCTATTAAAAATGAAAAACCATCACCGCCTAAATCAACTCTTCCACCCCAGTGAAAAGTATAAGTTCCTGATTGATTTGCTGTAAATATTCCAGTTGATGCATCATACTCTCCAAGGTCATCAACTTCAGAGGTAAAAATAACACGTGAAGATGAATTTGCACTTATATTTTGATTACCACTTCCAAAATCCTTGTGACATTCCACATATGACCAGTTAAGCCTGTGACCATTTTCACTTATAAAGTGATTTTGAATCCTTCTATTACATCCTGAACTTGTGATAGTGATATAATCTGTTAAGCCATCATTATCCTCTACAATTTCCGCTTTGTAGTTTGTTTTAGTGTCCAAGTTTGAGCCTGATTGTGGGTGTAAGCGAGGGTTGTAATCGACTTGAGTAAGTTTAATGTATCGGGGAAAAGCTGCGACTGTTGCAGCGGCTAATTCTACAATTTTACCATTGATGAAACATAGACCTTCGGAAATATCTAAGCCACTCACAATGCAACCAGAAAACACAAACGCTTGTCTTCCTTTATGCTGGTTTTCTATAGCTTTATAAATTTCTTCATTTTGTAGCTCAAAATCAGAATTTACAAATGGTTGGTCTTGATTATTGTATTTTATCTGTTTCATAAATTTTTAAATTTCTTGTACTACAAAGCTTTTTCCTGATATTTTATATTTTTGCACAACTCGCTTTATTTTATTTATTAAACCATCTGGAGGAGTGTCTTTGAGGATAAGAGGAATTGTGTTACCAATTATTAGTGGAACATTCTCTCCAATCAAAAAAGGTTGTTCTTGGATAGGCACTTTAACGACAAAATCCACTGTGCTGTCCGTATCTCCATAAGGAACAATAACTGGATTTATATTTCCTATCATGATGGGATTTGTATTACCTATTATAAGTAAATCTGCATTGGCATCTGTAATACTGATACGCCTTAGGTCATTGTCAAAAGTATCATTAAGCAAATTCTCCAAACGGACAACCTGCCCGTTTTGCATCAATTCTACTTTTGTGTTGGCAACAAACAATAGAAAATTCGCCAAAATCGGATTTAATGGAGATAACAATACAATCAAAAAAGTAGAAAACTTAGGTTCTCTAAGTGCAAGAGAGATGTATTGAATAATTAGTTTTGGCAAATCAAAATTATACTTCATAAAGTTGCATATTGATTACGCTTGATACGTTATATTTAAAGTAACCAGATTTGGATACATAAAATTGGTCAATTACTGTAGATGCTTCTGCTTCAGGAGTAGCTGTAACACTGTTAATTTCAATAGCCACTACTCCAACAGCGGATTCAACGAATGGGATAAACTTGCTCTTTGTGAATACCCCATCAAAATCAATACTATTGAGAAATTCATTGATTTTTGATTCTACATTACTTTTGACAGTAGCCTCGTCCAAATCTTTGTAATAAACTTTTATATTGGCAGAAATATCATCAGCATTTTGGCTGATATAGTCCACCCAGACACCAGCGAACTTGAATCTCTCTACATATTGTTTTAATTGAGGAAACTCAGTAGTAGAAAGTTTTTCAGGAGGTTCTCCTTTTGCAACTTTTATAAGTAACCGTTTTCGATTATCAACTTCTATTTCCCTTACAGATACCCTTGTAATAATCTGTTTTGTAACATCCAATTTGTTATACTCCGCATTTTCATTCACAATATCCCCAAGTTGAAACTCTTTGACTTTCTTTGCATACCAACTTGTCTTACCAACACGATTTTCTTCCACAATCTGATTGACTTCACTTCTAAAAACATCAAATAATTGTTCGAAAATATTAATGATAAAAGCGGATAATTTTACAAATGACCGCCACAATGCTGTTTGTGAAACAGAATTCAGAGTGCTCAAAGTAGGTTCTGCCTCTTTTGCTGTAATAATTTGATTTTCTATTTCTTCTTTGCTTCGTGGCATAATACATTTGGTTGTCTTAAATCTTCAATACTGTCTCTTTCTTCAAAAAATAAAATACCATCCATTATGATTTCTATAGGTTTAGGTATATACCATAAATTCTTTGAGTAAGCTTTAATTGGCACTGCCCAGTGTTCTGTTCCCTGCCTATCAGGAAATCCCATCAAATTATCTATCTGCTGACATGCTTTCTCAGCATCTTTTAATTTTTTGAATGTTAAGAAACTCATAAAGAATAATAATCTGATAAAAATGTTTGTATCAACGTTTTTTGCTCTTCATTTGGCTCAGTATGACAAAATAAAATACCCTTGATAACACCATTCAAATTGCCATTTAAATAGTTACCACCAATATCATATACGTTTGAAGCACTATTTCCAAACTTTGCAGAAATAACATCAAATACACCAACTCCTGACATTGTTGACGTTGAAATATTATTAATCCTGATATCATATTGAGTATAATTGCCAGCAGGACCTCCACTATAAAATATATCCAGATTCTCCTGACCCATAATACTTGGATATGGAACACCCCCCTGAAACCCACTCAGAAATGGCTTATATGGAGTAAATAATGAATTTGTTTTTGCCACCACAATGCAAAAAACGATTTCGCCCAAATCATTTGTTCTAAACACATCATCCAGTCCATCAAAAACCAGTCCTTCACTTGTAAGTTTAGGTTGCAGAGACCCTGTTTCTTGACTGGCATTGTACGCTCCATCTGTGTAATTTACTGCATAAGAATGTCCACCACTGACCCTCAAACTAAATTTGTCTGTTTGTAAATAATCTAACCAAAGTGTTAGAAAATCTTCAAGATTGATAATGGCTTCAATGATTAATGTCTGCGAAACAGGAATAGCAGGGTAGTAAATACTATCCCCATCCTGATATGCTGTAATGGTGGCTTCGCCTGTGGCAAGTACAGTAATTTGATTGTTTTCAATAGAAATTACACTCGGATTGCTACTCACATACCGTACAAATAAGCCAGATGATGCTGTTGCGGATAAATAATGAGTATCACCTTCTTGTAATTGTGGAATACTCGGAAATGTAATAGTTTGTGATTTATTTGGTTTAGGAATATCTGTGGCTAAATTTATTCCATTTTTGCTAAAAAAGCTCACAATGTTTTGTTTTATAATTTTGTTTTCATCTACTAATAAAACCTGTCCAACTTCCAAATCAGATGTAATGGAGAGATTATTGTCTTTTGCTAATTGCACAATAGCAGAAGCATCTCCATACTCACCTAATGCTACATCCAGTAACGATTGTCCATATTTTACTATGTAGTTTTTCATTGATAATCAGCTTTTACTAAAATATTACCTGTATTTGAGAGAGAAACACTTTCTACTTTCATCCCATCTATCACCATTTGTTTCCTTACTTCAGATATTAGCTTTGCAAAATTTTCATTTAAATAATACTTTTCAATTCCAACACCTGTTGTGGGAGCAAACTTCCAATGCCCAGGGCTTGAATAAATAATTAACTTTTGATGTTGTAGAGTAGCATCACCTACTTTAAAATCACCATTTTCAATTAAAATATCTCCATCTTTATCTAATATCAAGTCATTCATTACTGTTTAATTAGAGGATTTTCTAAGTTATTTTTTTGTGTCAGAGTTAGATTACTTCCAGTAAAAGGAGATACAAAAGCTGTTGTCGGTCCATTTGGATGAGCGTGGTTATGAGTTTTATAGTGTGCTATCAAATCATTTACTTTGTTTTCTATAGCATTAAGCCTCTGCACTAATTCATTTACTTTTACCAAACCATCCAACTCTCCACCATTAAAGGTAAAACCATCTGAGTTTATCTTTAATGTATTTTCTCCAATCTTTAAGTGAATAGAATCTAACTCACTTGTTTTAATAACAACCCATTGTGATGTTGTTAATTTGAAAATAATAACTTCACTATCAACCTTAGGGATTTCTATCAATCCAAAATCTTTATCATCAATAACTGCTTTGAGTCGCACACTTGGCATATCTGCGACATCATTGTCGAATGCGACGTCGCAAGTGAAATTTTGTGCGTCAACTTCTTTTACTTTACCTGTCGCAAATGACGCAGATGTCGCAACTGCATTTCTTATAGCTTTTACTAATTCCTCTGATTCTTTTGTTTCTCCACCCATACTATCTTCCTGCTTTTTTACCAAAAATAATATCCCTTTTAAATCCTTCCGTTACAGAAACAGAGGTTTCAACTTGTTCGATAAAATAAATTCCTGCCCTTTCTGGATATGTATCATCTAGAATTTTAGCAGACATACTATGAGTTGCATAAGGTATTCCGAAGGTTTTAATCTTACCTGTATAACCTTCATACTTATAGCTTTCTATTTGAGCTTCAGCTAATAATTTAAGTTTTTCTTTATCTTTAATAGGAGTTTCTGTGTGCCACGTTCTGATTTCTCCGTCAGGATCTCCTACTTCTACTTCAACTCTAGTATTATCTTGTAAAATTGATACAGCTTTTAATTTTATCTTTGAGTCCTCTTTTTTTCGATAGATTAAATCAGTCTTGATTACATTTTTTTGTAAATGGAAAATAGGCTGTTCTTCAATAACTTCTGTATAACCCAAAGCACAAATCAACTTATTACCTCTAAAATATACATCAAAACCATACTCTTCCTTGATTTTCTTGAGAACCTGAGCCCTATTAACTTTTGCTTCAATAACAAATGGTGCAAGTTCTACATCTGGTACATTAAATAGGTCAGTTTCATACCCTTGAAGAATGTACTTTAAAACATCTAAGAGTGTAGTTTTCTTCCAACTCATTCCTAGTTTACCTTCAGGAGTTTTTACCACATCTCTTCTCATTTTGAAAATCTCATCCAAACAATGTATTTCAAATGGAACATTTGGACTAACTTCACTTACATACCCTTCAAACTCTGTTTGTATTGGATAACCTTTGTAGCCCATCTTTAAAATTACCTTATCTCCAACTTTTATGGAGTTTCTAAGTTTTTGCTTTCTGCCGGCGTCTCCAATTTTTATAACAGCTGTATCTCCTAATGTTTTTCTGCTGGTAGTTATCTTGACACTATTGAATGTTTTTAATTTAAAGTTTCCAATTATCAGCTCACAATCAAATACAAACATCAGATTATCAATATAAAAGTTGCTATCAATAGTATACCAAATAAGATATTACGTTGCTTTTTTACTTTTGAGTGTTTATGTTCAAATACAAAACTCTGCTTTCCTAAACTATCATTCTGAGTCTGTAATTCTAAATTCTGTGTTTTTAAGATATTGATGGTTTCTAATCGAATTTTCAATAAGCTATCTCTGAGAGCCACATTCCTGACTAAAACTCTTCCGTGTTGCATAGCTAAACGCAAACTATCTCTACAAGGAGTCTGAGCCTGAAGAGAAAAACTCAATAGCATTATGAAGGCTATCAACATCTGATTGTATTTTTTCTTGTAACTCTTCATCTTTGATATTTTGCTTATAAAGTTTTATTTCTAGTTCCACTTTCTTTTTCTCTTGATAAATTCTTTTCTTATCTGCTTTTTCATTCTGCCATTTGGAATAAAAGAAAATGATAAGTGTAATTGAAATGAAAATGGCTATGGATACAAAAGCCTGAATGGTATTCTTTTGGTTACTGTTGGGTTTCATTAGGCTTATCAACTTTAGGTAATTGAGCTATAAATGCACCTACGAGACCTATAAAAGCCATAATTCGCAAAGTTTGCTCTATCCAAGGCCAAGTAGGTAAATAAGATAATTGTCCAAGTCCTGTGATAGCATAAGAACTTAAACCTGAGAGTGTACCAAACACAGCAAGAAAATTCCTCAGTTTCTTAAAAAACTTTGGAGTTTCAGACCATAATCTATTCCATAATTCTTTCAAAAATGCTTTCATGTTTTTTTTCTTGTAGTAGGTTTTCTTGGTAGCTTATCTTCAAATTTTGATTCTATAACTCTCATAACAATCAATACATCATCTACTTTGCTCTCTGTATTTTCGACCGTTTTTTGAATTTTATCAATTTGCTTATTGAAAGTTTCTTCCTGTTTAATGATTTTTTTGTCAAAATCATCTTTCACATCTATAATCTTATTTTCAAATTGAGTCCTTTGTACTTGTATCAACTCATTATTCTTAACTGCCTTTTCCTCAATTTTATGGTTTAACTTTTCGATATCTTCTTTCATTCTCTTTTTAGAACCCTTTAAGTATCGAATTTCTCTATCCTGCATGGCTAAAGAAGATTCTACCTTAGAATCCTTTTTTGCTTCACTCTGCCCAGTTTTCCAGATGAAAAGAATAACCAAACATAATGCACCAACCACCCCAAATAGTAGGTGTGAAAGTTCTAATCCCTCTTTCATTACATTGTTAATGACTTTAACATTTCTATTATTTTTGGTTGAGGAGAGATGTCCGTTTTCCAGTCAATAAAACTGTTATGTGTAAACATACCATTAGCTCCACTCAAAGCTTTTATTGAAGTTTGTCTAAGACCAGGGAACATGTCAGCGTGGTTATAAGTCAAATCAATATTCCATCTCAGAGACATTACTAAAATCCATTTCTTGAGAGATTGAATTTCCTTGTCTGTATAGATTTCGTAGAATTTATAGCCTTTATAGTCTAATGCGATGACCTTGCTTTCTGGAAGAGCAACTGCTGGTCCCTTAGTACCAAATTCATTTACCCAAGTAACATACTTATCGCCTTTTTTGATGAGGCTACCAAAATTACAGATTTCAACTGCTACACTTTGCTGATTTAAGGCTACATTGTTCAAAGCCAACGATCCAATGTGATGAGCCCAAAACTTCTCATCATATCCACGAACGATTATACCATCATCAGTAATACCAATACTGGTTGCGACAGCCCTTTGTCCATCTTTTTGCCAATGCTCAAACATGCCACGAGCATTGTCCCAACCAGCAGAGTGGTGGAGAATAATTTGATTTTTTGGATATTCAGCACGGATAAAGTCATTAAAACCTGATAATTCAACGGGTTTGATTAGATCAGAGTAAAGAGCAGCATAAGAGAGCAAACCAAAGTCCCCATCTATTTTACCAGTGTATAACTTTTTATCCTGAGCATATTTCTGAAATTCATTAATACCGATGCCAGAATAATAGTCTACAAGGATTTTCTTGAGGGCTTTTTGTGCAAATATCTTATTTAAAAGGAGAGACATGCTGGGTACACTTTAGGTAAACAGCACAAATAAAATAAAAAAAATCCTGTAAAATCAAAATTCTAAGGACAAAAAAGAATCATTGCACTTTGCTTTGAAAAACAAAGTCGGGCAGGACGATTTTATTTTTTGACTTATGGGAGCTTTTTCATCCCACATAATTCTATTTTTTCTAAAATTTTAAAAACATTATAATATATATATAATAATATAATGCAGTAATCTAGTGTATCATATATAAGAAGTCTCCCAAAGTCGAGGTTTCTGAAACATGCAAATTGCAGATTTACTCAAAGCTAATTGTTTAAAAATCATAGAATTGTGCAAATTGCGGATTTACTAACGATACAATTATTTGATAATCAAAAATATATAAACATTTTTAATTTTTAAAAGCAAATCTCCAAATTGCAGACTTCTAAAATTTGCAAATAGGCTGAAACATGCAAATTGCAGATTTACTTTGATTGTAAATATTTGATAATTAATTAGATAAATCTATCAAGGTTTGAAAAATACCAAATATGCAAATTGCATAATTCGAAATCTCCAAATTGCAGGTTTACAAATTTGTTTTTCTATCAAAATATTTTTTATTTAACAGTTTAAACACCATTATCTTTATGAAGAATCTTTTTTTACTATCGTTTATCATGATGCCATTTATAGCATCATCCCAATGTTTACAGAAATATGTAAATGCCCAAAGCCTAAATGTGAGGCAAAAACCAGATAAAACATCAGATGTAATTGAAACAAAGAAATTTGGAGAGATTGTCAATATAGATGAATCAATTCTCAAAAGCGGATTTGTAGCAGTGAAGGATGAAGAATGCAAAGAAGTAGTTGGATATATCTGGAATGGATTTTTAGTTGATGAGATGCCTTCTCAAAAACCTACAAAAACTGATTTTAGCTATAAAAGAAATAATTCAGATTGCGGTCCCAGTGGTGTCACTCTCAGAAGAGGACCGAAAGGAGGCTGCTACTATCTTAGTGGTAAATCAAAAGTTTATGTTGATAGAAGCTGTTGTAACTAAGTAAAATAAAGAAAAATATCTCCCATTTAATAACAGAGTCTCAAAAAGCCTGTGAGTAACGAATAAAGGCAAAATATTTTTGCCTTTATATTTGGATATCATGTTGCCGTTAGGTAACTTTAAACTATGGAAGGAACAGAATTAAAAACATTAAGAGAAAAACATAATCTGACCCAAGAACAACTTGCACAAGCAATAGGAACTAATAGATTCCGTGTAAGCAAATGGGAAAATGGTGTTAGAATAAGTAAAATATATGTCAAGATATTGACAGAATATTTTGCCGAGAAAAAATCTTAATTTTTTTATCTTATTTGTTGCCTTTCGGCAATATTTTAAAAAAAAGAAAAGTTCACTATGGGTCGGCAAACTTGAAGTGAACTTTACAAAAAAGTAATGTTATGCAAAGTAAAGAAAACAAATCTACATTTCAAAATGTAGGAGCTCCTACTATTGTGGTTGAGCAAAAACCTATCGCACCCAGAGAGGTGATTTTCTGTAAAGAAGAAACAATACAAATGAAATTCACCTTCCCTGAACAAGTCTTAGATATTGCAAGAAATATTGCAATAAAGCATTCAATTCCACTTCAAAAATTATTTACAGAAGCCGTATGGTTCTTTCTTAGTCAACAAGAAGAAGAGAGGGATTCATATCTAAAACAAGAATAGTTGAAATCTTCACTATTCTATTTCTTTGAACAAAAATACAAGTAAATACTTGTAAAATATAAAAAAATAATTTATGTTTGTATCAATAAAATAAAAGATATGAAAAACAAAGTGTTTCAAATGGCTTGGAATCTGGTAAGAGAAACAGCCATTGGTTTTCAGAAAGCTTTAAAAATTGCTTGGAATGTGGTAAAAGCACAAACTTATGAAAAGTTTGAAATAGAGTTTGTAAAAGAAAGCACTGGGGAAATTACCAAGAGGACTGCTTCTTCTGCAAAACTGAAAAACGCCACTCACTTACTTTTTTGGTCTGAAACTAATAATGGTTTCAGAATTGCAATCACATCAAATATTTTAAGTATAAAAAAATTTATTTAATTTAACAAGTAAATACTTGCAAAATGAAAAAATCAATAATTTTAGAAATCGAAGCAAAAGGTCATGAGGAGTATGACCCAGGCGATTACGAAACACCATCAAGTTCTGACTGGTGGTATGATGTACAAAAAATCCTTTGGGATGGATTTGATGTAACAGAAATCTTCAAAGAAGAAAATTTAGTGCATAATTCTTTGAGTCATAACATAGGTACAATAGGCTTATTTCATGATGAAGTAGAATTAAGAATAATGATTCATAAGATTGATGGCAAGTTTTTCTATAAGGAGTTTGATGTGACAGAAATAATGAAGGAATATGAGGAAGAAGACGACGAACCTACTAACCAAGAAGGAAGCCATGCAGCAGCTTAGTTACTATGTCCTGCCCTACGATTTATTCAATGGGCAGGCAAAGGCTGGAGAAGAAGTAGAGAAAACTCCAGCCTATGAGGAAAATGGAACATATACATTTAAAAGGGGGCATACTTTACGAAATAGATATTTTCTGCCCAAAGAAATAGTTGAAAACTGGAAATCTAAAAACTCGAAATAATGAAAGTTAAATTTTGTAAAATATATGAAGTGGATAGTCATCAATTGCTGGTGGTAAAGGAAAATACTAAAAAAGGTAAGTTTCTGTGTGTACTTATCATGTGGGTTGATGAGAATGTTCAAACAAGAAAGGAGATGTCATTTGGAGCAAAGGAAGCACGAAACGGATATTTTCAAATTTTTAATGAAGAAGATGCTAAAGATTATGTAGAGTCTGTACTAAAAATTATAAAATCATGACAACACTTGAAATAACCCTTATTGTGATACTTGTATATGTGTTTATCAACATATCCCTACACGATTTTCTAAAAGTTGAGGCACATGCTCTTTGGAGTATGTTTATAGCACTTCCATTGTTTTTATATGCTTGTGTCAAAAACTACCTGAATAAATAATGGAAACCCTAGACTTTGAGACAAACTGGAATGGTGGAAAACTGAATATGGATTGTTTTACAACTTTTCGTCTTCACAATCCCAAGAAGTATGCAGTAGGAAACTCTTTGATAATTTCTCTGAAAGGTACTCCAATCAAGGAAGCCATCATTATGCAGATAAAAAAGGTCAAACTATCAGAAGTGAATGAGTTTATGGCTCACATTGATACAGGATACAATCGTGAGGAGTTTGCCAAAATTGTGAAGAAGATGTATAAAAATATTGAAAACATCGAAAATCAAGATTTCGACTTTATGCTCCTCAAAACTACTCGAAAAATACCAACACTATTTGAAAAAGATTGATTCATGAATATAAAAAGCATTGAAAAACTACTTCAAGTCGTTCCTCAAGAGGCAACGGAGGCACTTGAGAAATATCCATTCATTGAAGCTTTTATGAGTAAATCAGAAGCTCATGAGTGGGATAATAGATCAACAATAGAGAATGCTGTCTGGCTTTTGGAAATTATTTCAAAAGATAATTTACATAAGAGAATAGAATATATATGTCCTGTCTGCTACAAAAGAGTAGATGCTCATACTTCTTCAGATGAAATCACATTTTAAGCACAATTTTATGAAAATTAAAGCAATCAAAGATACAGGCTTACTTACTGTTGGAGAGACTTATCGATTGGAAGAATTTTATTGTAATGAAAAAGGATATAATATTTTTCCAATAAACTCAACAACTTCTGTAATGTGGATGCCTAAACATCATATTGATAGATGGATAAAGGATGGCTATGCTGTTTATGTTGAACGTTTAAGTTATAAGTTTGAAGATATTTTAATTGACAAAATGGAAATTAATTATGTGTTTGAAAAAACACCAACTTTTCCGAAAACTCAGACCCAATACAATCAAATAACAGCCTTTGCAAAACTCACACACGTGAGAGCAGAAATATTAAAGAATTCACCTTTTGGTGAATATTGGGAGCCGAAAAATGGAGATGATATTTGTTATGCTTGGTATAATGATGGAATTAAGAAAAGTGATATTTACAAGTATCAAGCCAAGTTTGCTTTAGAGTTATTATTCCCAAACCATGAAACACTTGCATTGGCTATAGAAGATAATCAGGAATTGTTTTTACTGTATTTAGGGATTGAAAAGGAGGTGGCAAATGAGAGTAATTGATCTTTTTTGTGGTGCTGGTGGAGCAACTTCAGGAATACAAGCAACAGATTTTGCCCAGGTAATAGCTTGTATCAATCATGATCCATTGGCTATACGTTCCCATGCGGCTAATCATCCTGAATGTCAACATTACGTTGAAGATATACGTCTATTCGATGAAAAAGAACTTCCCAAATGTGATGCTCTTTGGATGAGTGCTGAATGCACACATATATCCAACGCTAAAGGAGGTAAAAGTCGGAATGCTGATAGTAGAACATTATCATTTGAAGTATTTCGTTATGCACAGCACTGTGAACCAAATTATATAATAGTAGAAAATCTTCGAGAAATTTTGACATGGGGTCCTTTGATACATAAAAAGAATAAAGAAGGAGAGTTTATGTATGAGAAAGATGGTAGCCCAACCATGACACCAGATAAAGATCCTGAAAAGTTAGGATCATATTATAGATATTGGGTGAAAACTCTAAAAGAAATGGGATATGTCAATTATTCTTACAAACTGCTTAACTCAGCAGATTTTGGGGAATATACAGCTCGTACAAGATACTTTGGTATCTTCTCTAAAAAGGGGTTTCCTATCCGTTTTCCATCACCTACTCATCATAAAACGGGTGCAATGGGACTTCAAAAATGGAAACCAGTAAAGGAACTTTTAGATTTTGGAGATTTGGGAGAAAGTGTTTTCTATAGAAAAAAGCCTTTGAGTGAGAATACATTGAAAAGGATACTTGCAGGATTGCAAAAGTTTGTTGGTTCTTATATCCTAAAATATAATAGCAATAATGCTAAAACTGGTACAAATAGAGGTGCTTCATTGGATGATCCATGCCATACCATCACAACACAGGGAAGACTAGGTTTAATTCAGCCTATATTCTTTGATATGACTTATACAGGTCAGAAATGCAAAACTATAGAAGCTCCTGCAGGGACAATAACTACAATCGATCATCATAGCTTAATACAATGTCAGTTTATAGATGAATATCATGGAAAGGGCAGACCTCAAAGTATTGAAAAACCGTTGGGTACAATAACAACAGTTGATACATTTTCATTAATACAGCCTTTTCTATTAGATGATAATTTTCAAAATGTTGGGCATCACTTAAATAAACCACATCCTACGATTTTAGCAAGTCAAAAATATACCCATTTAATTCAGTTAAAAAAAGTTGCTCAACCCTTGCAAATAAATGATATGGATGGGTATTACATGAAACAGGTAAAGCTATTTTGTATTGAACATGGTATCAATGATATTTATCAAAGGATGTTGAGAGTGGATGAAATGAAGGTTATTCAGGGTTTTGACAAAAATTATAAACTCTTTGGTTCATTGAAGGATCAGAAGAAATTTATTGGAAACTCTGTAGTACCTAAAATGGCTAAATCAATCATAGAAGTATTATATGAGGCTTGTAATGATAAAAAACTAGTAGCTTAATGAAATAAAACTTGGTTTTATGAAAAACATAAACGATTTAATTGAGGAAGCTAAAGAGCGAGTAAGCCTCACCATAGAGCAAGAAATGGAAGAAAAGCAAGAAAAGGAGCGTTACCGATCCTTGCAAGAGGCTGAGAGGATAATTGACTACTTTAAAAGACAGCACCGTAGAAAGAAGAAGACATATGTAGGCATATATATTACCACCATATTTGTCCTTGAACTAGAGCGTACTTTCTACCAACTCAGATTAAGTGTTGATGGATGTGTTGGAGATATTTACAATTTAGAAGAAAAAGCGGGTATTGCTCTTGTTGAAGGAGTCCCTTTTGAAACTTATGGAGGTTTTGACTGGTACAAAATTTATACAAACAAAGAATAAACAAAAATAACTATGGAATTCATCTCAACAAAAAATATGACAAATGAAACTGCACCTGAAGGAAAAGTTTTGGTGCAGTATTTAGAGCCCAGGTGGGGATTTTGGTCATTGGAATATGCAATAGGCTATTTTGATAATCCAAATGATTATGAAGACGGTAAGGGTAGAGGCTGGCTTCTTTGGCATAATGATGCTCAAATCAATGTTGTTGCCTATGCAATTCTACCAGAATTAGAAACGCCCAATGAATATAAAATAAGCCAAAAAGAATTCCTCGAAAAGTTTGGAACCTGGTATCCAAACTTAGGATCAGTAGGACTTTAAATTTACAGTATTTATGGATAATGAAAGAAAAAAAATCACTTTAAATGATCTTATTGAAGTAAAGCGTAAAATGGAAGAGCAAGAACTTGTTATGTATGAGCAACATGTTGAACTTTATCAGTTACCAAATCCCATTATAGACGCAGAGTGGTTTGTATTTCTGAAGCCAATTTTAGAGAAATTCCTTATGAGGAATATTATTCCTGATGATTATCATAGTCTTAAGTATTGCGTTTATAGAAAAGGTTTAGAAGCTAGCTTGTATATTTCTTATGGTCGGTTTTATATAGGGAAATTTACCAGAGACTTTGATTTTAAACACCCAAATGTAATAAATCTTAGATTTCAATATTTGCAAATAACAGACGAGATATACTCAATGACTCCCCAAATAAAGCATTCTATAGAAATAAAAGATACACAAAAATATATAGACCAAATACTAACAATAATTTTGCGATGAAAAAAGATAAAATTTTTACAACAGTAAAATTGCCAGTTTCTGATTTGGAAGCTGTTGTTTTGGAGGGCACAGGCAAAAACCTTTTTAACGCCTTGACTATATCCAAAGGAGACCAAGGATTGTTCAGTAAACAATTAATTATTGAACTTGTCAGAATAGATGATAAGGGCATTAATTCAGAAGAAGTAGATGAGATGCATATGAGAGATGTAAGTTATTTACAAGAAGTAATATCACTAATGACCAAAAATGGAATTGACTGATAATGAAATTAGAAACATAGAAAAGATGCTCATGTCTGGTGATGAGGGTCTGATAATAGTAGCCATTGAAATTGCTAAGGCTAATTTTAGCAAAGAATTGTTATATCAACTCAGAAATCATGTTGCAAGAAGGCTTTATTGGGAATACGAAAAACTTGAAAAAACTCCTGACTTTGATGAAAAAAGGTACAAAGAACTAGTTTATGTAGCAATGACATATAAACTTGCTGATGAAACAAATCAAGAACTTGAAATTTTGAAAAATCAACAAAACCAATATTATAAAAAATGCAGAATAGCTTTGGATAAACATGAATTAGTTCTGGAATTATTTAATAATGTAATTTAAAAGTTAATGGGCAAACTTATGAGCTTTAATCCCAATTCCTGACTGGCAGCATAGATGGGCTTTTTACTGATGGTATCTTGTCATAGTGAAAGACTCAATACTGAATCCCAACCCTTTTTCATCACAAAAAAAATCTAGTAGATGCTTATGATGAAAAATATCTTGTATTTTTTCAATCCTTTTGACAACCTGAAAACATAAATGATATGAGCGAAAATCGTCAGGCCCTTGCTCCACTATATCATAATGTTTCAAAACTGTAAATTTGAAATAATTGCAGAATTCCACAAGTGGGGCTTTTGTGACCTCTACAAGTTCATCAAGTTGACTTTGCAATTTCTTTGTGAGCCTCTTACCAATATAATCATAAGACAGCGTTTCATAATGCAGAATTTTATAATCCGAAAAAAAAACTTCTTCGTCAAAATTTATTATTTCCAATCGTGACATCTTTGCGGGCTTTTTATGAAAAATAAAAATACATTCTTCGAATAAAAACAACTAAGATTTCATAAATATTTTTAAATTTAAAAATATTCCAATGTATCACCTAAAAATACCAAATCATGAAATTTGTATTTTCCATATTCACAACAAACGGAAAAAAATCCAACATTAGTTGGAGTGATTTTGATATAGATAATGAGTCTTTGAGTGTTTTGCCACCCACTGGGTCTTTTATAAATCTACAAGAAATATTCGATGAGTTGCAGGCAAAGTCAAGTTACTCAGATTTGCTCAATGAGGAGTCAAATAAAAATTGGGATGGAAAGTCTGCACAAGTAGAGGCTTGCATTCTCAGAAAAGACAATAGTGGGTTTTATTATAATTTGGTAATTAAGTGTCTTTTTAAAGGCAGTATTGACAAAAATATACTTGGATAAATCCCTTAATAATATGGTGAAAATGTATTATTATGACCACAGAGCAACAAAAAATATTAGATTTAGCTGACTCAGGAGATGAAAAAAATAAAAATTTAGCTTTGAGTCTTGCAAAAAATTATGGTTGGGATTTTTGGACTAAAACCTATTTACTTGCAAATTTGATTTCTATAAAGTCAGATGAAATTGTGATTAAGAATTGCAATAATAACGAGTCCTTTACTATAAGTTGTGGTCAAATTAAAATACTTAGAAAAACTCTTGAGAGGGCAAAAAAATATAGCATTTCTTCAGATACAAAATTCTTCAAACTGATAACAGAGATACATTTAATACCTAAAGACTATAGAAAAACATTTCAAATAAATCAAATAGATTCTTTTGGCAATAATGTCTTAGAAGTTTGTATAAAACAATAATCAATATGAAAATAACTTTAAGTCGACATGAGATTGAAGAGATTCTGTCAAGCCTTCCTGAAGAAGAAATCTTAGATATAGGTAATATTGAGATTATAACAGATCAAGGAAACTTGACTTTTGAGAATCCTGAGTTTAATTATACCAATAATGAGGTTTGTATCACACAAGTGGAAACAATAAATAATGTCAGTAGTCAAAATATTAGAGATTTTCTTATTTCTGGGGATTCCACTTTGGTTGTCTCTGCTCTAACAGTGATAAAAAATGCAGGATTGAGTAATGAAAAAAAGAAAGATTTTCTAAAACCAATTTATAGCTTTTTAAGAGCTATTTGTGAGGATACTTCATATCAAATTGAAAAAATTAAATATAATTTTTACCATGAAGGCAAAGGGTTTGATACAGAAGAATTAACTTTGCTGATGGCTAAAAGTGATGATTATTATAACAAGTATAAGATTTTTGTTGAAGGACTTACAGGGAAACCAAATCATTTAGTTAGAGAAAAAGAAATATATTTTTCAATGAGAAATTTGTAATATTTGATTTATTATACAATTCTAATGATTTTCTTTATATTTATAGAATTGATACAAAAATGTACTTTTAGAAGTAAAAATTAAGTCTTTTAATTTGTTTTTCCATCGTTCTTTTTCATCATGATCATTCATTAAATCTATGTTTCCTGCTTCTATAGTTAATTCATCTGTTAACTTATCTAAAATATCCAAAAGTAATCTCTCAAATTTTTCATCTACTTCATGAATTAAAAATAAAAACTGCTCTCTGAATAAAGACTGCACTCCTTTTATTTCTTTTGATAAACTAAGAGGGCTTGGAGTTTCTTCTCTTAACTCCACTTCTATCAGGTCAAATATTTTATTGAAATAGCTTTCTATTCTTTGTATATTAGGCTGAAATATTATTTCTTTAAACCACTGCAAATCAATATTTCTTTTTTGTAATCCTTGGTTATCAATTAGTTGTTTTCTTATAAAATAAATAGAGAAGCCACCTACAATTAAGGTGGCTAAACTCTGTATAAGTGCACTTAAGATTTCTTTACACATAGAATATTAAGCTAAGGCATTATATTTTTTCAAAATTCTGCTTACGGCTTCATGTAAATCCTCTTCTATCTCATATTCTCCATGAGTAGTAAATTTAATTCTTTTATAAAAATCATCCTCCTTCAACTTTGTCACTATGTTTAAGAGAAATTCTTCTAAAAAAGAGGGATTAATAGCATAAATATCATCAGGAATAATAATCTCAATTTTGTCAAACTTATTTTCTAACTCGTCAATTCCTGATTTTTCTCTTACTTCTTTTCCTCTTGGTCTCCCACTAAATACTTTAGCACTAGGCGTTCTGTATTCTTCAAGATTGATGATTGTGTTATTCATATATTTTGTGTTTGGTTTTTGGTAATATAAATTTTTGCTCCCAATAATGTGCCTGGAAAAAACGATTTTACGAATTTAACATATTCTTCGTCTGGCTTTTCTTCAATATTTCCAGTATTATTGAAAGTCATTGCTTTAAAAATTTCTTGATCTTTGCCTCTTACAACTTCTTGTGTTTTATATTCACCATCAAAAAGTATTTGTGTATGTCCCGAAACTAAAATCATTTTAGATTTATTATCTTTCTCACCATCTCCTTTTAACTTAAAAAAGTTATCTATCAGATTAATATATCCATTTCCACGCTTTTTCCAATCGTACTTTGATGTACTTGTAATACCTTGCTGTAATGCATAAAGTGTCCATAAATTTTCTTCTTCAAAAATTTTGCTTCTAAATAAAGACCATTTAGTGTATTTTGAAGATAATTCTTTCATTCTATCAACTATTGGTTGATTAGTTGATAGCTTAAATTTCTGATGTATTGTATCTCCATAATTAAATATAACAAAATTGAATACTCCTTCATCATTATTTTCATTAATTTTAAAATATCCTATTACATAAAACCTATTTGTTGTTGAGTGTTCCTCTGCATTACTTAATGCTTCACCAATTACATTACACAACTGTGTTACAACCTTAGATGTTAGTTTTCGATTAACTTTTAATAAACATTGCTTTATATAATCTACTATTTGGGTATTATAAATTTCATTTTTAGCTCCTGTATTTTTACTGTCTCTGACACCTGTTATTAATTCAAATGGTGAAACATCTTTGAACTGCATATTTGTAATACCCAAATTTTTAAATATACCCACAGAATATAACAATTTTCTACAGGATTCATTCAAATCTTTGAAGTTTTTTGCTTGAATTTTTCTTCTTTGTGCTATACTTTTATCAAACTTTAAAGCAATTTTATTGTAGTGAATAAAATCTCTTACCAAAACGTCCATACATATGGAAGCATCCAAATCTATTTTCTGATTATCTTGGTAATCTATTGTTAAGTTATATGTATCATTGATTAAAACACAAAATATATTTTGCAAAAAAACCATACTTTCTTCATAACGCTCTGATAATGAAAATATTTGTGGCATTTTAAGAACTATAGAATCTGAATTTTTCTTCCATTTATTTATGGATATTATATGCTTAATATTAGATGAATAAAGTGTATGATTATATCTTATGGAGTTTTTAATTTTAAAAGCTCTATTTATCTTATTCAAATATCTATCATAACTAATTTTTAAAAAAACAGGTTTTTTCTTAGCACAAATTTTCCTCATTTCTATTTTTTTTGCAAATTTAAGTATATAAAATTTAATTAACAAAATTGATTAATATCAAAAAATCATGACTAATAAACTTGCAGATTATACAAACAAACTGAAAGAGCTTGGATTGGTAGAATCGCAACAATTAAATCAACTTAGTGAAAGATTTAATTGTTTCTTGGAAACTTTACCATTAAGGTATTTAGAAATTATAGATTCTTCTGAACATGCAATGCATGATTTTAAAAATATAAAAAATCCTATAAAATATAAATGACAATTAATAAAGTTAGCCATCCTTTTGATAAACTTTAAAAGTTATTTTGCGATTAGAACTGAAATTTTTTTGATTTTTTCAAAATATTCATTCCAATACTTAGCTTCATCTGAGGGATTATTGACATCTGAATAGAAGAATATAGATTCTATGTTTCCTTTTTCATTGAAAATTATATGTTTAGGATTAGTTATAATACTTTTTAAGAATTCATCTGTTAATTTTTCATATTTGGTATATATAGGTTGTTTATCATAAGGATATTCCTCTTTAATACTTTCTTTAAACTCCATAGAGTTCCAACCTAAAGGCATGTATTCTCGGTTGAAGACAAACCACTCATTTTTGGAGTTTTTTTTCATGCCATAGGGCATATTAATTCTAAAAAAATCAGATAGAGCCATTATATTATTTTAAAAAAGTTATGGGATTTATTTTTTCAACTTGACTAAATCCTTTTGTTTTATTGAACTTCATATTATGAATGAAGTTAGAGATAGAATCAGAAGGGTCTATTTTTTCAAGATTAATTTTTTCAAGAGTTTCTTTAGGTATTGCCACAGAAAGTATAGCCTGCTCTTCCATCAAACCTGTTTTTGTACTCAAAACTTCTCCAACGGCATTAACAAAAACGAATTTTATAGGTAAAAAAGAAAAAAACTCTTGTGCAATTCTTAAAACACTGCTACATACATAATCTTGGTATAGCTCATAGAATCTTGATGGTGTAATTTTTTTCTTAGATAACTTTCCTGATGCTAGTTGTGAGAGTACAAAGTCTGGTATCACAGTTGTTCCATTTACCATTAAATCAACCTCAACATAATCTTTTTCAATACTTACTTTAAATCCACTGCCTACATCTTTCAATTCAGAAAAGGGATTGAGATATTCGATTGCTTCTTTATAAGCATTTATATCTTTGGCTAATACATTTTTTGCTAAATTCTGGCTTTTCTCCCAATCAATCATATCTTGATGATACTGATTCATTGCTAAATCAAAATCTTTTTCATCTTCTTTTTTAGCTTGTAGTACTGAAACCTTGAGTTTTTCTATTTTTTTATTTGTTGATCCAAAAAGTTTATCTAAGAAATTAGGCTTAAAATTATCTAGCTTAAACTGAGCATCTTTTTCATGTTTATTGGCTATTTTTGGCTTTTCTGGTGCAGTTTCATTTATTACTTCCTCCCAATTAACTTTATCATTAGCCTCTTTGTGTATTGATGTAATTAAGTTAAGATAATTTTCATATTCTACTACAGCTTGTTGAGCATTATTAAATTCTTCTTGCTTTTGTAATAATTTATATTGTTTGGCAATAGCTTGACTTCTTTTTTGTTCAGCTTTTTCTAATTTTCTTATTATAGCCATGCCAGTTCTGAAATTTCCTTTCCATCCCATATGTTAACTATTTTTAAATTATATATTTTTGTTTACATAATATTTTTCAAAAAACTTATAAACTTCCTTATGAGAAAATTTTGAAGAATCAAAAATTGCAATAATCTCTCCATACTGATCATAATATTTTCCTGTAATTTGTAGCTCTCCTCCATAATAACCATTATCTGTTATAAATTTTTTAAGAGCCGATCCTCCATCTTTCATAGCAATTTTTGAAAAAATAAAATCCTCGTCTGTAATTATACCTTTGTTATTTAAAATATCTACAATATTCTGAGTACGTTTCTTTTCAAAATTATTAAAAAACTCTTCCCAATTAAAATCTATGTCCATGATTATAAGTTTATTTTAAAACATGATGTGCTAAAACTTTATGTACTTCATATATATCTACTGATTTATTGAATTGCTTTTTAATACTAGGTTGTTGTTCGCTTGATATCCAGATTTTTAGTTCAGCATCTAAGTCAAAAGTTCCTGCGGTTTCGATACTGAACCTAGAAATACTCTTGTAAAGAATAGTTTTGTATTCAACCTTGCTACCTGTTAAACCTTGCACATCAATTAGAATAAGTCGTTTATTTGTGAAGATAAAAGTATCACGAATTAATTTGAACCCTAACTCAATGGATTCCCCATCCATAAGTAGCTTTCCATATTTTTGTGATAATTCGTCTTGGCTGACAGCTCCTGCATTGCCAAGAAGTGATGAAAAAAGTCCCATATTTTTATTGATTTTACGTTTATTCAAATTCTCTGTATTTTACATAAATAGGTTCATTCCAGTTGCAAACTCCCCCATGATGCGAACATGCACCTCTTCCTGTTGCCATAGATGTGCTACCATCACAACAACGAGTTATGTATCCAGTAACTCTTGTTAATTCAGGATTGTATAAATCCCATAATTGACTTGCTTCTTTGTTACCCTGTTGTTTCAAAAACTTGATTTCTGATAAAGATTCTGGTTTTTGCCCATTATTATAATAAGCTTTTGCAAGGGCAATTATGATACTATCATTATTTGTTATTTTACGTGCTTCGGAAAGATATTCTATTGTCTTAGTTTTCAAATTTTGTTTTGAGTAAATGAAGGCTATCTTAGCATAGGCATATTCATTTTGTTTTATTTTAATTGATTTTTCATAGTTTTTCATAGCATCTTGAAAGTTGTTTTTATAAAAAGCACTATCTCCATTTTTGATGCATATATCTAAGCTATCAATATCTCTTTTTTCTGTTTTAGGTTGTTTTTCAACTTTTTCTTCATCTCCTGCTTTTTTTTGTTCTGAAGCCGTTGCTTTTGATATAGTTTTTTGATTTTGTTGTGATTCTTCTTTTGGAATAGCCCCTACAAACACAAAAAAGGATAAAATCATTGCCCAAAAGTATGTTTTTATAACTACTTTTCTTGTTCTTTTACTTGGATCGCTTTGCCAAAAAACTGCTTTTTTGGGAGCAAAAAGCCCATAAATTAATAAAATAAGGTTTAAGAAGGTTATGAAAAAGAAAAACTCTGCCATAATTATAAATTTTGCTTTCCAGAAAGAGACTTTAAATAAATATAATTAATAGCTTTTTTTTCTACCTCAAATTGAGTAATAACATTCTGATCTATGATATGGCTTTCTACTTGATTTATGTGAAAAAAAAACAACCTATTGGGGTTTTTACTTAAACCTGTAAACCCAATGGCTACAAAAACAGGTCTATCAGGCTTGTTTAGTTTTCTATATCTCTCAAATTGATAATCTTTACACCAAATCAATGTACCATCTTTTTCAAAACCGTATCGATATTTACACTCAACAAAGAAGTATCCTTTAGTAGTTTTACACTGAAAGAATAAGTCTGGGTTTAATGATGATTTAGCAAACCTTTTCTTATTTCTTTCATAAATATCAGTTCTTGTAATTAAGTCGTAGGCACCAGTAGGAAATAAGTTATCCTCAACATACGCTTCAAACATTTCTGCTTTGTAAAAACTCGTTGGTTTCACAACTTCTCCTTTCATATTGGAGAGCCTCTGTATCATGATTTTTCCGCTTTCTGATATTTTTTGAGCTAGTTTTATTATATCTGTAAACATATCAATTTTTTAAATAAAGTAATTCTTTAGATGTAACAGTAGGTTTTTTGACTTCTCTCGTTGCCCATTCTTCTTCTAAAACAATTGCCACAACATCTATTGCTGCCTGAATACCATATAAATCATTAGGATTTTTAATACCAATATAAAATGTTTGCCCAGCACCACCAGGCATTTTCACGATACCAGACTTTATATTAAGTCTGGTTCCACTTGTGAAATAACTATAGGCTGCCTTTAATTCAAATAATTGGCTATTGTTATAGTCAAGTAAATATACATCACAATAATCACTACCAGGAGGGGCAGTCAGCATATTAATACCAATACTAGTTGCTCCAGTTTTATCTACCAATTTTGATAGTTGACCAAGAAGATTGAACGCAAGTTTAGCCTTATTAATATCGGATTTTTCTCTAGAAGCAGAAAATTCATAATACCATTCTTGTGTATTTTTAGGTAAATTAACAGGTACTGTGATTCTAGATTTCCCATTTTTAAAAGTTGCATTGGAACCACTATTTACATAAAAATCTGTAACTGGAACAATGCTGATAGGCTTGTATTCTTTTTTCACTAAATAATTTTCTTTGACTGTATTATAGATAGTATCATAAACAATTCTTTTATAAACATTACTATCAAATTTTTTTGTAGCATCACTCATAGGTATTCTTTGTAATTTAAATTTACAAACTCTACCTCCTAAAGATGAATTATAAAACCTGAATTGATAAATCCCTGTTTTATTAATATTAAGGACTTTATTATCTATTTTTTTACTTTTGTAATCCATGAATTTTGAAGAAACATTCCATTCTGAAATTTCTATTTCCTTGAGTTCCTTTCCATTCACTTCTTGAAAACTGAAAATTAATTGATCTCCTTCCGCAAAACCAAAATAAAAAACTTCTTGACCAACAGCAGCTACTTTAAAAGTATTTTCTGCTATGTCTATTGGAGTTTGTGCTATAGCAATTGAGGATATAAATAGTAGCAGTGGTAGAATTTTTTTCATGATGTAATTTTTGTTAAAATTTTCTTAGCAAAATATGTAATAAAAAATTGCTACGCATCAGGGAATCCCTGATTTTGCAGTGGTGTAATGAAATAATTTTTTTTAACTTTTTTTGATGGGTTTTCTTGTTTAATTCTGAAAAAACAAAGTATTAGTTGTTTGAATCAACTTTGTAGATATGTAATATTATAGGTGTTTTTTATACTTTTTTACTTTGAAAAACAAAGTATATGCACAAAAAAGAAGCCTTCGACCAAAAAATCGAAGGCAAAATCAGTAAGAAAATATCACAAATTTAGAGTGAGTTATTGCTCAATTAGATACCCCACATTGACAAGACTTTTAACAAAATTAGAGGCATTGTTGTAAGATACTTTTTTACCTGTCGTTTCCTCATATCGTTGAGCAAAACCTTTCATAAAAGTGGAAAGGTCTTCCTGAGAGGCAAATTTACTTCCATTCCTGATGGACTCAACAACTCCTTTGTAATCGCTGCCTTCTACTATTTGATTTTCATTCTGAATTTGAAACTTCATATCCATATATTTTAATGTTTATATTTTAAACTAATTTTTATATTATTGAGAGGAGTTTTTAATTCAACTCCTCTATTCTCTCAGCATAAAAAGCAATTATTTCCTCTTGGTTAAACTCTGTAAGGCTTTCCAAACTTGTGTTGGTTAAGATTTTAATTTTTGATGCTTCAACTAAGTTATGTAAAAATAATATCCAATTTTTAATTTTCAAGAATTCGATTGTTCCACTATGCTGTCTAAATTCAATGGTTCTATGCCTTGCATAAGAATCTGTATTTATTTTTTTATATCTTGTACCCATTGCTCTTGTAATCTGCTGGAGGTTAGTGGCTTCTTTAATTTCTGAAACATTTTGTTTTAAACTTTGACAGTAGGTATTTGTATTTCCTCTTCTGCTTGGAGGCATAAATTTATCAATGGTATCTTCTAGTTTTGCATAATTTATTAAAAGGTTTTTCCAAGTTTGAAGGTTAAATGCTTCTGCATCAAAATGAATGTGCAATCCACAAGTCTTGTTGATTCTTGCACCATACTCTTTCAATGCTTGGCAAACTTTTTCAAGTTGTTCCAATCTATCTGCTCCCTGCAATATTGGGCTAACCAATTCAAAAGTAACTCCATCAGCTCTGAGACTTCCATCAGAAATTATTTTCCAGTAATCTCTCGTTGTATGGTTGTAGTCATTAAGTTGGCAATTTACCCCTTTGCTTTGAATCAAATCTCTCAGTGCTTCTTTTGTTTTACCTCGTTTTACAAAAGATTCAATTTCAACTCCAAACTTTCTGCCAAAGGGGATTAATCTGAAATCAATGTTTTGGCTTGCATTTTGTCTTTGAGTGCCATTAAGTTTTGCATATACATTTTGTACAAATCCATAACCGACTCCCATGATTTGAGCAACATCTGTTCGAGTCAGTCCCAATCCTAAAAGTTGTTTTATTTTCTCAGTTTTGGTAGTGTTTGTCTGGGCTAATATTTGTTCTTGTGTCATCTGCTTTGCTTTGTTTTAATTACATAACAAAGTAGCAATTTAGTTTCCTCTATATCAAGTATTTATGTATGTATTTTGACTGAAAAACGAAAGTTTTATTACATAAGATTATTTTCATAAATATATTTACAATAACTTGATTATCAATTATATAAGTAGCTATTTTGTCATACATTTAAAGTACTAAAAAATATGGCAAAGTTTATAAAACCAAACAAAAGTACAGTAGCTCATGCGGATAATCATAGAAGTGTGAATCTTGATTTAGTAACAGATTGGACATGGAAGAAAATCACTTTGATAAGCCAAAAAAAGGAAGGAGTAACCAAATTCATAAAGTTTTTTGGATACGAAGTAGAATTTATCTTTATAAACAATAAAAAGATAACACACTTATTTGCTGATGAAAAATCATTAAACGAATATCTTAAAAAAATAGAAGGGTAGCCAACCTACCCTTTTAATTTTCTTCTAATTGTTGCTTCAGATACTCCGAAGTTTTTTCCAATCTCTCGATTACTCATTCCTTGTAATTTCATTTCTTTTATTTGTTGCGTCATTGCGTCATCTTGCGTTGTCGCAGTTTCGACATGTGTCGCAGTCTTTGACGCATCATCAATTGTTTTGATGTCGCAATTTTCCTTTTCTGTGTCGATTGCGACAGACTTTGGATATTCATTCAAAAATGTTTGAAACCAATTGCCAACCTGATAAGGTTGCATTTTCTTCAAATCTAAAACATCCTTATAAGTATTATAGAAATCTTTTACACAAGCTGATAATTTTAAATCCTTTCTACCTGACTTATTAAATGCTGTCAGTAACCATGATGTATAATCTTCTGATAACATATTATTTTAAATATTTTATGCAAAATTACAAGTATTTACTTGTTATCAAAGAAATATTTTAAATATCTAAATTTTCAAAAATAAGTAAAAAAATAATCTTCTAAAGATTTGCAATTGCAAGTAATTACTTGTAAAATTGTGCTATAAACCATAAAGAATAAAAAAATGGAACAAGAAAAAGAATCACAAAAAACAGAACTACAACAAGTAGGAAGCCAATTTGTAACATTGGAGCAGATTGCGAAGATTGCCCAAAATCTTAATGATGCAGAGGTTATTGATGTTGATTTAGCATCAGACTATTGGTCACCAAAAACACTTCTTGAGTGTAAAAAACTCTTATTCCTTGTAATCCAAGATAGAGAGGTCAATGACATTAATGATCCTAGCAAAAGAGTTATGCTACCAACAGCTTTTTTTATTGAGAATGTAGTTGGAGAGGGTGGTAAAACAACAGTAAAACGAGTATGTAATTCTTCTCGTAAATTACTGGGTCTTTTAGCTGATAACAATGTTCAACCAAATACTCCACTTCTTGTGACTTATCTTGGAAAGGTGAAAAATAAAACAAATCAGTTTGATTCTGAAACTTGGTCTGTAAAGCATCTCAAATTAGCTTAGTCTATCACCAGCCCTCAGAAATGAGGGCTAAACCTCTTTTTATTATGCATGTAAAGAAAATCGAAATTAGAAACTTCAAGGCTGTTGAAGAAGCAAATATAGACTTGAATGGTGCTCATATTATGATTATGGGCAAAAATGGTATAGGTAAGACTACCATTGGTAAATTGCTACAAGATTTACTCACAAAGAACCAACCTAGCAAACCTTTAAAAGAAGGTGAAAGACAAGGGTTTTGTAGAATTGAACTTTCTGATGGTTCAATTATCCATTATGCTTTTGATGAAGTAGGTCAAAAACTAAACATAGTTTCCAATGATACTACTGATTTGTCAGCTGCCCAATTATTCAAAAAACTATCAGGTAAAGGTTTAGAATTCGATATTGATAAGTTTTTGGCAATGTCTCCCAAACCACGTAGAGATATGCTGATGCAAATATCAGGAATCGATCTGACAGATATAGATAAAAGATATGAGACTGCTTATAAAGCTCGTTCCGAAGCTAATACAAGGCTTAAAACCCAACAATCTCGAATAAAACCCTATGATGAGGAGTTGGTGAATAAAGAGAAAATAGAGATAGCCAAGGCATCACAAAAATATGCAGAAGCCATTACCCATAATCAAACTTATTCTCACAAGAAATCCAAATTAGAGACTATTCAAGTAGAATCTGATGAAGTTTCCAAAAAGATTACAGAATTACAACAAAAGCTGGTAAATCTCAATATGGAAAGAATGGAGGTTTCAGAATGGCTCAATAACAATGTTGAAGTGAAAGAAAATGCTTTAGCAGAAATGCAAAAGGAAATCTCTGAATCAGAAACTATTAATCAAAAAATAGATGAAGCAAGAAGGTTGGCTGAGGAATATAAGCTATGTGAACGATATGAAAAAGAATCTGATCAAGCACATGCTTTAGTTCTATCTATTGAGTCTGAAAAGGAATCTAAACTCAAGATGGCAAATCTACCTTCAGGTGTAAAATTTACTGATGATGGATTAGAAATAGACGGTTTGCCATTTGAAAGTAATCAGATAGCAACTTCTCGAAAAATGATAGCAGCCTTAGAAATTGCTGAGAAAATGCTTGGTGACGTAAGATACTTACATTTTGATGCTTCTGTTCTGGATAAAGATAATGCAATGAAGATTATAGAATGGGCAAATGAGAAAGATTTACAGCTTTGTTTGGAGCGAGCTATGTGGGATGGTGGTGAACTTACTTATGAAATCATAGAAAAGTAATGGGATACTTTGAAGAAAAGGCTATAAACAATTCAAAGATAGGAGAGTGGAAAAAACTTTTAGATGGAAAAGTTGAAACGGAAGAGGAGTTGGCAAAGAAAGAACAAAATTTTCTATTTGGGAGCGTTTTCCATGCTCTCCTTTCTGGGGAGAGTAATGATGAGTTTGATAAACTAAAACCTCATAAAAGATTTGAAGCCATGAAAATGGCTAAAAAAATCCGACAAGAGTTAGGTCATATCATTTCAAAGAAAGTCTCTGTTGAGAAAGAGTATTATTGGACTCAAGAGTTTGATGAGATTGGTTCCGTAAAATGCAAAGCCAAAACAGACTTGGTTTATCAAGATGAAAATGGTCTGCACTGTTTAGACTATAAAACTACTGCTTCGGAATCTTATGAATCTTTTCTGAGTAGTGTAATGGCTTTTGATTACCATAGACAAGCTGCTTGGTACTTTCTTGCTGATGATTTTCAATCCTATACTATCGTAGGTGTAAGTAAATCAAAAAATCATGATATATACATCGTCCCTCCATTTAGTAGGGATGATGTTCTCATCGAAATAGGACTTCAAGAGTGTATAGACATCTTGAAGCAAATGAAAAATCAAAATAAACTCCAAAATTACATTCAATTCTGATTATGGCAACTATAAACTATACAACACTTCAATTGCCTCAGGTACTTTTTGATTATTCTCAAGTAATTCAAGAAACGCCTCACTTTGTAGTAGGAAGATACAGCAGAAAAAAGGGAATCATTTTTAGAATACCCAGAGAGGCAAAAGTAGGGGATACCTTCCATGCTTTTATTGAACATGAAATAAATCTATCCAATACCCTCAGAACAGGTACATTAACAATGAAAGTCCAAATCACTTTTGTTCCTTGTTTTATGGGAGTTTTTAGTGGATTTGAGACATTGAAAGGTAGCTATGATACTGCTTGGGATGATGAGGATATTGGCTCAGATTATTTTGTTCCTGATTATCAAAATGAGAAAAATGTAAAAAATATAGTACCATTACCAGCCAATCTTAAAACAAATCTTTATGAATACCTCAATGAGATACTCTTCAAACATATAGATGATGAGAAAATTATTGATAAATATATTGTGGATTTGGGATGCCAAAAAGAAGAAATAAAAGATCGTCTGATTCCTATTCCAGAAAGAACCTCATCCACAATAAAAGGTTGGAAAGCTTATGAGCAAACTATTGATTTTTTCAATATGCTGACAGATGGTACTGGGGGGAATTTATTACCTAAAGATTAGTAGAAACTATTTTCTAAAATTTAAGACTAATTTTCATTAAAATCTCTCTTAGAGAAAAATACTCTTGTTATCTTTTCCCAAAAACTCTCTTTTGTATTATTATTTTCCCATAATTTCTTAAGGTGAGGATAGCTTTTAGTAAGAATTTGAAGATCATTTATAATTCTTTTTTTATAGCTTTGAGGCAAAGAAGATTCATTGTTTAAACTTTTTAGCAAGTCATATTTTTCAACATACTTAAAAAAATATAGCCCATAATCATGGAGGCAATTATATGCCAATAATAGTAATTCATAATTAGAAAGATGAGATCGTAATATCTTCGCTAATTCCTTCTTATGATATAATTTAATGTTAGCATTATCAATATATCTTACTAAGTGATAAAGGTTTCTAAAGTAGTGACCTAAATCACTTTGATAAATATGGAAATAATAATCATAAATAGTTATTAAAACATCTTTCGGGTCTGTACTTTTTATATTCTTAATTAAATCTTCATCAATTTCATTAGTGTTGTTGGTTTCTATAGCAGAAAAAGTATCAGCAATTTTTCCTGCTATATCATCAAAAAAATCTTTTCCTTTGCTTGTAATATCTCCATTTTCTAAATGTGATGTATCACAGTTGATTCCATCTAGTATTTTCCTATTCTGATCTATCATCTTCAAAACATTAGTATAAATATTTTGGATGGTGTTATTTCTAAAGGTTTCTACCACTAATAATGTTGTGCTAAATGTAAAAATAGGAACGACAACTCCTGAAAGAAAATGTTGAAGATTTTTTATCTTTTCTATATCAGGTTGTTTTATATTACCTCCAAAATAATTGCTAAAGATTAAATACCAACAGGCTAAAATTAGCCCTAACAAAATACCAACATAAGCAAACTGTCTTAAAGTCATAACTAATATTTTAAACCTAATTCTTTAAAGAAAGCACTATGTCTTTTTTCAACATCTTTTAATAATTTATTATATGTTATTATTTCAACATAAGCATTAGTATCCTCAAAATAACAAAAAAGCCCTTCTTGCTCTGGAGTTTTTTTAAAATTATTATTTCTGCGTAGGGCTTTTTCTAATTTATCATCCAAATCACAAACAATATAGCAGTAAATTGGTGTGGTTTGTTTTATTTTAACAGGTCTTCCTTTATAATTTTGTAAAATATTATCACATATTTTGCTAATATAATCTTGTACTTGCTTCAATACATCATTATCTCGTCTGCCAGGTCTTTTAAATTCAAAAATTATAATTGATGAATATTCATTATCTTCGCTGTAAACGAATGGTTTATCAAAAATTATTAAATCCGGCTTATCATCATCTTGAATTACACCTTCTGACATTTTTTTAAATTCCATATCTGATGCCACATATGTATGAAAAACAAGTCTTTCATCTAACATCCACAAATTATGCTCATTATATGTAATATTATTGCTATCTTTTTTCATAGGAAAAATCAAGCTATGAATGTGTCTTTCAAGTTCGTAGCTACCTGATTCTTTTATTTCTAAGAGTTTTTCAAACATTTTAATTATGGTTTTTCTCCTAACTAAATAGTTTGCTAATTTAGCATATGAAAAATCCTGTTCACTTTGTAAAACTTCTATTAGTGCATCTGTGTATTTTTCTGGGTTTTTAGGGTCTATCTCTTGATGCAATAAAGTTTCAACTTTTATTTTTTGTTTTTTTTCATATTCATGATTGATTTGATGGAGAATCATATCCTTTTTATCACCATCCGCATCCACTGAAAGTTTATCTAAATGTTGGTCTAGTAGCTGTATCAAATGGCGATATTCTGGAGCTTTATTTTTTATAAATTCCTGATAATCATTCAATACATTTTCTTCTGTTTCTTTTAAATCATTTTCAAAATGTTTATATATTGATTTTTTTATTTCGTTATTTATTCTTTCCATTGAAATGGGTGATGCTAAATCTTCATCAATTTCTTTGATGGGTATAGGAAATTTAGTCCTTTCTGAATTTACATGAGTATCCAGATATTTAGATGTTATATATATGGAAAGATAATATTCTCCTTGTACTTCATCTGTTAGACTTCTAATAAAACTTGGCACAAAACTATTTACATTTTTAGTCAATGCTTCTCTATCATCAGCACAATAATGTACTTTGTGTGTATTACCTTTTTTATCATATTCTTTTATGTAGTATACGTCAAAATTATTATCTCCTATTTTAAAATTGTCCATCAAACCTTCAAAAGACATTTTAGTGTCAAAAAGACTTGTTAAATTTATTTGTTTTCCTTCATCTTCTATTATAATTAATGGGGCTTTCCTTGTGATAAAAAATATTAAACAATGTTCTAACAATTTGTCTGCAACTGTTTCTAAAGATGTTTTAGACCTATATTCTGGCAAATAGGCTCTGAGCTCAATCTTTGTTTCTATATTTTGAGGCAAGATACCATTCTCTGATAAAACTTTTACTTCATTATCTAATGTGAAAGATATTTCTCTATGTTTTAATGTGTTTTTTTCAGAATATGTGCTATCTATATACATTTCTTTAAAAGCTTTTAAAACAAGAAATCTACCTATACCTTTACAACCATGTTTTAGTTTGTAATCTGTATAAGCTGTATTAAAAGATTTAAAGTTATCCTTATTAAAACCAATGCCATTATCTGTAACATTGAAACCTTCAATATAACCTAATTCTGGATTTTCCTCAAAAATAGCACCTTGTTGAACAATATTTCTTTTTATTTCCACCATTATTCTACCATCAGGTCTTTTTGACTCTATTATAGAATGAATAGAATTAACTATTACCTCAAAAAGTGGTAATAAGTACTCACTTGGTCTTAGTTGTAAATCTGCTACTTTCTTTTTTAAATTGAACTCCATAAAAGACAAAATTTTTCACAATTTAAGTAATAAAAAAGACTCACACATCAGGGAATCCCTGATTTTTGCATGGTGTAATAAAATAATTTTTTGAGAAGATTTTAGAATAGAAATAGTAGTTTTGGGAATAAAATAAAGGTTTGTATGTTTAAATTATAATGTAATATTTTGAGTAAAATTTTTCAAAAGCGTCAAAATTAAATGTTGCAACATTTATTGATTTTGTAAAAAATAGGAGATATAAATAAAAACTCTACCAATTTGGTAGAGTCTTTACAACTATAACTATGAAAACTTTAATCTTTAATTTCTTGGGTCTTCACCATCATCTATCATTCTTCGTAATTTATCATCATGATATTCCCATTCTTCGCCTTGCCCATGACCAAAAGAATCATGAATTTGCTCAAAACGCATATCCCAATCATAACTAAAAACTGTATGCCCATTTACAATACAAATATTGTTGGGTTTTAGAGTGAAAGACATACTTTCTTTAAGTCTTTTATCCAAAAGAGCTATTTCTTGGGTGGTGATGGGCAAAGTCTTTGCAAATTGATATTTTATTTCTAATAACCTTCCTTGTGTACTTATTTGAAATTCAAAATCAATCGTTTTATTAGAGCCAAATTGTAGAATTCTTCTGCTGGGGAAAACTTCTCTTAAAATATTATAAAATCTCAAAAAGTCTTCTTTTCTATAAAAAAATCTATAAAAATCATTTTTTATAAGTTGATTATAACATTCATTATCCGCATTTCCTGTGGGAACGATTTCACCTGATTTGATAGGGCTTTGACTATTAGTAATGACCAAAGTATTTGATAAATTTTTTACTAAGAAAGTTTGCCCATTGACCGTAAAATTAGAAGTGGGAATTTGAGCATTTGCCTGAAATGCAATCAACGCCAATAATATCAATATTTTTTTCATATAGTTTAGTAGTTAAAAAGTTCAAACATAATTGCCCATTGCCAGCTACTGGCATCATAAGTGCCTGTAAAATTATAAGAGGGTGGTGCTAATTCTTTGTATTTGGCAAGTAAACTCATAAAGGTTGTCCAATCCATTTGATTTCTGTTTTTAGGTAAAATTGTACCTGCTTCAAATCTATTGAAATCTTTAAAATCATCTTTAAAAGCTTGTACAGCATCCCATCTTTCAGGATTAGTAGTTTTATAAATATTTTGTTCATCAAAAAGTCCATACATATAAATACCTGAACCATTTTTGGAAAGCATTGCAACAGTAGCTTTGGCTTCAAACTCAATACATACACGCTGATGCGAAGGTACTTCAAAAGGTGCTCCCAATTTATCCAATTGTAAGATATGTATCAATTCTTCTGCAAAAATATCTTCTCGTTTGAGTGTACTTGCATATTTGAAGATAATATAGTTAGTCCTTCTTATATTATCTTCTTTAATAGTAGCTTTAGCATCACCATTACTCACTGCTCTAAGATTTAATTGCCAAGTAATTTTTATATTTTTAGAGATAAACAAATTATACATATTTTTATAAGCAGGATGCGATTTGATAATTTTATCCAAACTGCGTGCCAATTGTAGCCTATCTTGTCCTTCTATTTTATACATTTCGATATAGCCCGCAGGGTTATTGGGTGCATTTACCAATAATCCATAACGTTCTGTAATTTTATCTAATTGGTCTAAAACTCTTTGGTCTTCTGGTGTGAGAGGATTTTCAGGTACTAATACATTGCTCCCTGGGTCAATGGGATAGCCACCACCATAATCTCCTCCACCAACTGGATAACTCAACCAAGGTAGCCAAGGTGTAGGTGAGGGTATTGGAGGTAAATTAATAGGGCTATTGATAGGGATGAGTGTAGGTAACATGCCAGGAAAATTCCCCAAATTCAATGGAGGTATATTTGGAATGGTTACCACAGGTGGAGTAGTATTAACAGGATTTAATCCACCACCACCACCGGTACCACAATCATCAAATTCAACCCATTGTGTACAACCATCAGTATAGAAAACCATACACACATCAGCGAATGTTACATAGATTGTAAAGAGTTTTGTGGGGTGTTCATCTCCTTGACATTCGTTCCCTTTTTGGTTTGGATTGATACTGGTTAAAAGGTACAAAGGATTATCCACAGCAAGCTCATAATACACAAATTTCCCTTTGTTACCTTGTAACATCTGCATGTGAGCATAATAAAACATATCATCTTGATAGCGTTCTAAAGTGCTTTTTTCCATTATCATTTCAGCAATGACACCAGTCATAGTTTGTTTGGTATGGTTTACAATAATCTTCAAGCGTCTTGCAAAACCGAAATTTGGGTTGTAACCTACATCAGCATAACGCCAAACAGGAATAAGTACGAGTGTTTCTTCTTCTGAAATTGGATAAAATTTGGCTTTGCCCCATTGAGGCATCCAAGGTAAATCTTGGAGATTGACACTTCTACCCAAAGAAGCATTTTTTTTGTAATTAGTTTGAACAACTTTGAACCACTCTTGGGCAGCTACAATTAAGTCATTTTGAAGTTGAGTTTGCTGGGTTGAGGTTTGAGGCTTCATTTCTTGCGGTTTCCTACAAGACGCAAAAAACACCAAAGCCAATAAAAAGGCTAAAATAGGTTTTGTCATTGATAAATAGTTTTAGTTAAATGGTTATTTTTTAAAAAACTTTTGAACGTACAATTTCTTCTATTTTGAGTATATCAGTAATATCTTGTATGTTTACTTTTTGTTTCCCATGTTCTGGATTATCAGCAATCAGCATTAAATAACCATCAGCAAAATTATTCTCTACAATCCTTTTTACTTCATATCTGCCTGCAAAAAATACTGCATAAATAGCATTTCCTACATACTTCCAATTTTCCTTTTCTACGATTCTTCCAAGTAGGGTACTACCACTATTGAGAGATGGTTCCATACTATCACCCATGGTTTGAATAAGAACAGTACCTTTATAATATTCATCTTCTTCAAACTTGATAATCTTCTTCTTTTTCTGAGTGATACGATCTAATCCAACACCAGAATCATTTCTAAAAGATGCTGAAGCATAAAAATCTATGAATGGTAATTCAATAAGTTTGATATCTAAGCTCTTTAGGTTTCTATCTTGAGATTCAAACATAGGTTCTTTACCTTCAACAAGCCATTCATATCGTACACCAAATGTTTTACATATTTTTTCAAGAATAATTCGCCCTGGTTTAGTCTTCTTTCTTTGGTCTGTGCCTTTTATAAGTTTGCCTTTAATTATATCATAAATAGTGGTGTTGTTTTTATAACCCAATGCTAAAGCCAAAGTATTGATGTTGAGGTTTTCAATATTCATCAACTTTTCTACTCTGTCATTGATGGTTTGTATTGTTTTATCCATAATTTTAATGATGTTTGAGTATTTTGAATAAAATTACAAGTAAATACTTGTTTTTTCTCTTTATGTTGATTATGTTTGCATAGGTTCTATTTGCAAATGTAGCAACATTTTACAAGTAATTACAAGTTTTTACAAGTTTTTTAATATATGTATGGAACAGAAAACAAAAGCACAGGAAGAATATGAAAATATTCTCGAAAAAATCAAAGGTAGAATGCCTCGTAATTACATTAAATATGTAAGACAAAAGCTAAAAGAGAGTGGTAAATACATTTCAGATTTTCAAATTCAGAATACTAAAAGTGGAAAAACATGTAATTTGAAAATAGCAAGACTTCTTCTTGAAGTCGCTGAAGAGTACGGTCCAAAAGAAAACTAAATTTTTTTATCAATTTTTACAAGTAAATACTTGTTATGCTGGAATTAAGCGATGAATACATAAAAAATAGGATTTGGAATTGCATCAAAACTGATAAAGACTTTGCAAACCAAGTTAGGGAAGTTCTTAGAGAGGATTTGCCAGATATGGTTAAGAATTTAGGGTTTAAAGAGCAATACATCAGTGGAGAGCAGGTTTGTCAATTATTAAATTGTACACCCTCTACACTTGCTCTATACCGTAAACAAGGGATGCCTTATATTAAAAGCAGCCCTAATAAGTATTTAGCATCCGAAGTCCAAAAATGGTATAGCGAAAATAAGAAAATCAGAAGAGTATGCAATCGATGAAAAGGAAGAGAATAGCCTACTGCCCAGACTATGCAATTCTATTTGATAGCGTTGAGGTGGCTGTCTTCCTGAGTCAGTTCGAATATTGGACTGGCAAACAAAAAGACATAGATGGTTGGATTTATAAAGGACAAGAAGAGATATATAAGGAAACAGGTTTAAAGGAAACAAAACAAAAAGTTGTAAGAAAACTACTAAAAGAGAATAACATACTATTTGAAAAGAGAAAAATAGTATTTGAGAAACGAGAACTGAGAAATCTATTACATTATAAGTTTGATTTTGAGCATTTGGAACATCTTTTAGAGCATCCAGAAAATGTAAAAACTAGATATGAAAATCAAATATCTAATACTCAAAAAAAAAACGATACAGAAAAGCAAACATGCAATTTGCATACTTCAGAAGAGCAGCCTAATACAGAATCATTTGAAATTTTTTGGAAAATCTATGATAAAAATATCGGAAAATCTGCCACCCAAATACAATGGGATAAGATGTCGGAGGAGAATCAAAACAAAGCCATTACCCATGCAAGAGAATTTGCAAAAAATACGGAAAAACAGTTTCGTCCAAACCCACTCAAATACCTCTCAGAACAGAAGTATCTTGATGAAATAATTATAACAAACCAAAAACAAAGGTCAGCATTAACAACCAAACAAGATGAATACACTAGTAGCCAATTCGTCGGAATTAAAAATGTTTCTCCAAGTAACTAAAGATTTTGTTGATGGATATGATATTGATAAAAATAATGAGAATGAAATTAAGTGCTTGAATGCTTATTTCATGCAGGATGAGAAATTTCATAACTACAATGACTTCTTTGATTTGGGTAAAGGTCTTATGTTATTGGGTCCTGTTGGTACGGGTAAAACGCTTCTAATGCGGATATGGCAAAGATTTATGCTATACAAAGACAAAAAAACTTTTTCTATACTTCATATTAATGCTCTTGCAAATAACTATATCGAACAAGGTGCATCTTCACTTGAGAAATACAACCAAAAAGATTTATTGGTTGATGATATAGGTCTTTTTGATAAAGAAGATGTGAAAAGATGGGGAAATCAAACAAATGTTTTTGAAGAAATTGTAATGTATAGATATGAGAAATTTATTGATAATGGAATCAAAACTCATTTTACAACCAATCTTACTGTAGAGCAAATCGAAAAAGAATACAACCCTCGTATTTGGAGCAGATTAAAAGAGATGTGCAATATGATCCCACTTGTTGGTTCAGATCGTAGAGATTATGCTAAACCTCGAAAAAAAGTAATAGATGTTCCAAAAACTATTAGTCAAGAAGAACAAGATAAAGAAAGTTTCAAGACTGTTATAGATCACTGGAAAAAATGCAGAGAAATAGGAGAGTATATTGATTTTGGATTCATGAATATACTGGCTAATGTTTATTATGATTTCCTAGATAGAAAGAAAATTCTGCAATACTCTGATAGTGATAAAACAGCAGCCATGATAAGTGCAAACTCAATGCTACTAAAACAAGCAGAAACTGAATTTAAAAATTTTGTAAAAAAAACTATAAAGCCTCCAAGCGAAAATGCCAAAATCAATAGAGCAAAATCTCTTTTATTCCAAGATTTTATAATGAACAATGATGTCGAAAAAATTTTAAACCCCTACATATATGAAATTAAGCCAAGCAATAGCTGACAAAAACCTTGAACTAAATAAAATTAAGGCTGAAGCCAAACAAATCAATGAAGTAAAAAAAGAAATACAAGACTCTCTGGATAAACTTGTCATAAGATATGATTTTGAAGGAGATATTGATTTGGATGAAGAATATAATAATGCTGATAAAATAGAGCAACCAGAATTATTTGACTAATGGCACTAAAACCCATACAACTTACTATTGAGTCCATAAAACCTGCAACTACCTCCGAAACAACCAGAGCAATTGTTTATTATCTAAACAAATCTGGTTGTGTTGCTTGGAGGCAGAATAATGCTGGTATTTGGGATGAAAAAAGGAAGCGATATATACAAAATCCTTTATCAAAAAGAGGAGTAAGTGATATTATGGGTTACCGAAAAAGTGATGGTAAGGCTATTTATGTAGAAGTAAAAACTGGGAAAGACACTCTTTCTCAAGATCAAAAAGATTTTCTTCTACAAGCTTATAAAAATAACTGTATTGTCATCGTAGCAAAAACATTTGAGGATTTTGAAAAAAAATGGTTGAAAATGAAAGACTCAGAAAAAAAATAAAATTACTCCTCACAAATTTTACAAACTAACATACTTTTTTCCCAAGAAAAATACATGAAGAAGGCATCTGATATAGCCTTAAAATTGCAGGAGGCAGGACTACCTGTTTTTGTTGCAACAAACATTCCCAAAAGACATATCCCATCAGGATCTTCAGCATTAGACAAATACTTGCTTGGAGGCTTTCCTCGTGGTAAAATTACTGAAATAGTAGGTTGGGAAACAACAGGTAGAACAACACTATGCTTACAAGCAGCTCAGGAAATACAAAAAAATGACGGTATAGTAGTCATAGTGGATAGTGAAGATTGTTTGCTTATGGCTCATAAATTTAACTTATCCAAAGAAAGAACTATATTCTGTGATTTCCATGCTGTTAAGGACTTATTACTCTCTAAAGTTGTGGATTTACTGATTATAGATAGCATAGCAGCCATTTCTTATGAAAAAGGATATGGGTCAAAGCATGCTTCGTTAAATATCAAAGCTATTGTCAAAGAAATAGAATCCATCAATAATACCATTAGATACACAAATACAGCATGTATTGTAACAAATCAGTTCAGAAATGCACCAAATGGTGGAGTATATTCCTATGGAGAAAACTACTTCTCTCGTTTCTTTTCAATAAAATTATATCTTACTAAAATAGCCAATAGAACTAAGTTCCTTGCTGATGGATTTCGATTAAGTATCTTCTTAAAGAAGAATAAAATTGCTATGGATTTTGAAGGAATGGAATTTGAAATGGATGTTGTACCAGGTGAGAGGTTTTTAATGGAAGTAACTGAAATAGTAGAGATGGCTCTTGAAAAGAGTATCATCAGATATAATGGAAAAAATTTTATTTTTGAGGGAATTGTCCTAGCTGATAAAAACAAAAATATCCCCATTTTTTTAATGGGGAATGAAGATGTTTTTGAGAAAATTAAAAATAAAGCATTGAATACTAATCCACCAATTATATAAATTCTTCATCTTCTCGGATGATTAACTCTGTTATTCGGTCACTAAAGGCTTTTATTTCATATGGTTGTATATGTTTTGCACCTTCAAAAGCAGGTAGTTGTAAGTCTTCTATTGCAAGATAGAAAATATCAAAAATATTCAAATATTCACATAGAACTTCAACAACATCTTCAGTTTCACAGATTTTCCTTAAATTATTTAGTTCATCTATTGGATAGCTATCTTCATTTTCACCAATGATAACTCCTCTAATTGTAACTGACCAATCTTTTAGTCCCATACTTTCTTTCACAGTACCTTGGTATTTAACCATATCTGTGAAGACTATATTTTTACGTAATCCTAAATCAATTAAAGGCTCATTGGCTAGTTCTATATCATTTAAAACAACTTTATTCATCACTTGCCCACTATAAGCACTTGGCTTATTTCCTATTACGCTATCAATAATATTTTGTAGTCTATCACCATCAAACGGATTTTTGAAATATCCATTTTCTTCAACAAGCAAAGGATATGGTATGGCTTTTAATCCAAAAACAGATTGGTAAATATCTTTAAGATTATATTTTACTTCATTTATAGCCATTAGTAAGATGTTTGAAGTTGAATAGAACCATTTATAGCCCTTGTCAAAGTTGTAACTATTTTTGTTTCCAAATCATCAATACCTTTATTTGAAGTATCAGCACCTGAAACTTCGATTCTCTCTGACGCTTGTACTTTGGAAATATTTACTGTTACATGGAGTTGTTTATTACCGCCAGCACTAATAGTGTCTATTCCCTTCTTTACAGAGTCATTAGGAGTCAATCTTGATGACGATAAAGATGAACCTAGTGACGATGCACTTGTTGGAATATTTAATGCTGGTACTTTTGTTGGAGAAAACATGTCTTTTACAAAAGATACACTTTTGCCAATTGTACTGTTCTCATCAGTTGCCATATTAAACAAAGACTTTGCACCATCAAATACAGTTGAAGCCTTATTGGTTAAAAATGACAAATCAACGTCACCTCCAGAACCAGTAGAATTTTGGCTTGCTGAAAGAACAGAGTTTGCTATTCCCGTAGCATTTTCTACCTTCTCACTTGTACCTATAATATCTTGGATAGCTCCATAAACTTCTTTGAGAGTATTAACAAACCCCATAATTTTATCCCAAACCCAATCAATTGCACTGGCTATTGCTTCAAATGCTACTTTTCCAGCCATTCCAATGGCATCAAAAACAATTCTAACAGTTTCAGAATTATCATAAGCCATTTTTAGCAAACCTATTAATGTGGCTAATGCAGCAATGATTAATCCAATAGGATTTGCTGTTAAAGCAAGATTCCACGCCCATTGTAATGCAATAACAGTTCCATAAATACCTGCTAAGACACTCAGCCAACTACTGTTATCTGCAACCCAACGAGCCATCATTGCAAGTCCCTCAACCAAAGGAGATAAAAGTGTAGATAAAAATGATATGGATGGGGCAACAACATTCTTGATAATACCTGCCAAGCCTTCCATAATTAGTTTAGTAGTATTTCCTGAGCCTCCTAAAGAGCCAAAGCCATTAGATATTGCATCAAATATGGGAGAAAGAGCATTCCCTAAAGAACTAAAAATACTGTCAATCAATGCAAAATTACTTGATATAGAGTTAACTATATCTGTAATACTTTGCACCAAATTTCTCATAAAACCACCAGAACTATCACCCATTCTGATTAACAACCCCTCCCAGCTACTACTTAAAATTGTAACATCTCCTTTGAGATTATCAATCATAGTTTTTGCCATTTTATCAGCTGCTCCTCCTGCACCCTCTAATACAGCAGTATATCCTTTTAAGGCATCAGCACCTTTTAAAATAATTTCTCCTGATCCTGAAAGAGCTTGATTGTAAGCCTCGACACCAACAAGAGTTTTCAATCTTTCCTGTTGTTCTTCATTTAAAGCAGATATTTGTAGCTTCTTTTGTGCATTTAGGAGTGTAAGAATTTCTCCTGATGCTTCTGATCCAAATAATGTAGCTACAGCTGACATTTTTTGCTCTTGTGTGAAGTTTGCCGTTTTTGCTGATAACTCTTCTATCACACTAGACATTCCTTTGAATGTGCCTGTGCTGTCAAATACTGAAAAACCTAATTCTTTCATTTTATCCAACATTTGGTCTGTTGGTTTTGAAAATCTTTGTAGAGACGTTCCTAAAGCTCTGGTGGCTATACTACCTTTCATGCCATAATCACCCAAAATACCAATGATTCCAGAAGTTTCTTCAATCGACATACCAAGAGCATTTGCTGTAGGAGCAATGTATTTCATTGCTTCAGCCATGTCTTCCATGCCAACTGTACTTAGATTCACGGTTTTTGCAAATACATCAGAAACTCGACTTGCTTGTTCTGCTGGTAATGTAAAAGCAGCCATATTATTAGCTACAATCTCAGATGATCTACCAAGCTCCATGCCTGATGCTGCAGCTAAACTCAATACACTATCTATTGCTTTTGTAGCATCAGAAGCTGTAAAACCTGCTTTTGCTAATTCTGTAAGTCCCATAGAAGCCTCTGTTGCAGAAAACTTAGTATCTCTCCCTAGTTGTAGAGCTTTATTTCTAAGGGTATCAAATTCTTGTGATGTAGGTTCTGCAACAGCTTTTAACTCACTCATTTGAGCATCAAAACTCATGGATGGAGCCATTAGCTTATTAAATCCATCTGATAATGTATCGAAAGTTCTATCTAAAATATTGATAGCCAATGCTCCCTCTAACATTTTATTAAATGTTGAAGACATGGTATTTCCAAAAGAAGAAAATGTTCTATTAGTTCTTGTAACACCTGTTCCTAATCCATCTAACATATTGATCATACGACCAACGGGTCCAGAAACCATGTCTTGTAACTTCAATAATAATTCAAAGGTTGCTGACATTTTTCAAAAAAGGATTTGATGTTGCTTCGGTTTCTCTTACCCATGCGAGTCTTGCACATTCAGCAAAAAACTCATCATCACTTAAATCTTCTACTTCTTGGCGAGTGTATTTAAAATAATACCTCAGCTGTGTTTCCATTTGGCTGAGGTAGTCTTTTTCAATGAGGTCTTTATAATATTCTATCTTTTTTTTACTACTTCAACAGAGTAATCATTTAGGAATTCATCCATCTTACCCTGAAGAGCCCAGTAAATTTTTGCATCATCAAGTAATTCTTTGCCATTAATAATGGTACTTTCTAATACAACATCTATAAAATCACTTGCAATCTTAGATTGTGACATCTTTGCGTTGGCAGACTTAAGAATCTTTTTATTGATTTCTTTGAAGCAAAAAACATGTTTTTCTTCAGAATTTTTCTTTGTCAGTTCTAAAATAGTCAAAGTACCGTATTCTTTTTCCAAGCACTCTAACTCTTCTTTTGTGAAGGCTGTTTGGTTCTTTAAATCTTCTTTAGAGAACTCTTTATTATCGTTCATAAAATTATTTTAAAATGATAAATTCACTAAGCATTGTACTCTATATCACCAATATCAATAGGAAGTTTAATTTCCATATTAGTGTCGCCAGTTTTCATTCCTTTTTCATACTCTGTAAAAGAGCAACTACGTAAAATATCAATCACTGTGTTATTCTCATATCGATATGAGACTGTTACGTCAAAAGGAGGGATGTCTGTTAGATTTTTACCTCTTGGTAGTGATGACTGTATAGCCTCAATTTCAGACTGTAATAGACCAATAGAACCACTATACTCAGCAGACGAACGCCCATAAGCAACAGGCTTTTTACCTCTACCATATATATTTTTTCTTTCTCGCTTTATTTTATAATTGATCTCTGTTACTCCAACAACTATTCTACCAAAGAGAACAATGTCAATATCTTCCCAAGCGTATTCTGTTCCGTTAATTGCCATAATTAAGTGAGATTAGGGTTTGAGAAGCCAACCGTAATATCAAAATTTCTGCCCATGCCTGTTGGTACAGCTTTGATATTAAGAACTATATTATCTGTTGCTATTACATCTTGATTAGGATCAGCAATTATTTCAACACCTGAAATTTCCCCAAACGCAACCATCCTTTGTCTGATAGCTCTATCTACTTTTGTTTGAAAATCTTTGATGATTGCTGGAGGAAGTTTTCCTGTTTCTTCATCAACGATAAAGTTTTTATTCAGTTCTCCTGTGTAAACTTGATTAGTGATTCGAGCTACCTTATCTATTACACGAGAGCGAGATATGAAGGCATAATCGTCAGTTTCTTGAGTACAAGTGCTATCATTACACCAGTAAAATCCAGAAAAGCCCATGTATTTTCGAGGGAAGATATACCCTTTTCCATGTAGTGCTTCAAGTTCGGATAAACTGTATTCTTCAAATCTTTTAGCACCTATCCAAGCATTTTGCAATCCAATATCACCATCTTCAACACAACCTATATTTCGTTGCACGGAGATTCTTGCAAGTCTGCCTAGTGCCAAACCAACAAGTGTTGCATCTGACCCTGAAGCATCCCAACCAAGTATTACGGAAACACGATTTTGTGTTCCTGAACGGAAATCCCTAGCATCTCCAACATTACCTTGAAAATCTCTGCCTTCTACAATAATTTGTACAGGTCTATGATTCTCTTGTTCTTGGATAGCAAGTAATTGAGCTTTTGTTACAGCAGTCACCACATCAGGATCTATTCCTTCTGTAATAGTGGGATTATAAGTAGCAGGCATTCTAGTAACACCTAGAATATTGATTTTACCTTGAAGTTGGTTCAATAGTTTGGTAGCATAAGTTGTGCCTGTTGGATCAAGAATAGTCTCCATTGTAATGGCTTGTCCTACGACCATCAAGTACAATTCTGCACCTTCTCCTGCAGCAGTATAAAAGTCTTTACATTGCTTGTGGGCGTTTGTAACATTGGTAGTATCATAAGAGGCTGTGATACCTTTCTCTATTACATCATCCAAACTATACAAGGGACCAATAACATCTCCTAGTGCAAACTTACCAGCTACAGCCACCCCTGTAACAATGAGAGCAACAACACCATCAGAAGAACTTGCTGTTCTCCCAAGTTGTCCATTTTCATAGCCAATATTTACACCTGGTAGTTGTCCCATTTTGTTTAGTCGTTGTTTTCAGGTTCAGAAAATTCCTCTACTTCAAGATTTCGGTCTATCTTATAGAGTTTTAATCTTTTTGTTTGAGCATGCCTTTTAGCATATTGCAAATTGGACTCAAAAAATGCTTGACCATCCTCAGTAACAAGTAGCACTTTTAGCTTTTTATTATCATCAAATAGCCCTTTTACAATTTCACCTAATTCTTCTTCTGAGTAAAGTCCTGTTACTTTGTTAGATTTGCTGACAGTAGTTTTCCCAGTGTCTTTTTTTGTGGTCTTTGTATCTACTGTTTTGTTTTCTTCTGAAGGATTTTTTGTTTCAGGAGTAGTTTTCCCAGTGTCTTTTTCCTCTGCCATGGTATGGTTCTTTTAAGGATTATGAATTAAATTTTATTAAAGTAGAATGTTAGCTACAATTATTAAGCAGCTACAGAAACAATTGATCCAAGCCCTTCTAATTTTTTCGGCATTGTGATTGCCCATAAAGAAAAACCGACCTTTGTTTTTCTGCCTTCAGCATCTTTTTTACCTTCTGTGTAGAACATTTCAGGGTCAGCAGATGCTTTGAAAGTACGTGGTGCATAAAATGCAGTAGATGCATAATTATCAGTTGCAGGATTAACAACAGAACCAAATGCTTTTTTCGCACCAGTAGCAGCTACATACCAAGGCACACTTTGATATTCATAAATATCAAAACCAAATAGTTTTGGAACTATGGTACCACTACCAATATTTTTGTATTGTTCTCGGAACGTTTCTGAAACATTTAATAATTGCTCAACATGTTGAGGACACAAGACCAAGATTCTGTCTTTTTTAGGAATCTTCAAATCATCAAATAATCGTTTCAATTTGATGATATCTTTAGGAGTAATTTGCTTCTTTGCATTAGTTTCCCCATCAGTTGTTCCTGTTGTTGGTACTACAGGAGTAGCACCAGTATTACTAGAAGGACTCAAAGCATGTATAGCCAAATCGGCAGCCATTTCTTGAAGAACTTCTGTATGGCTCTGAGTGTACTCTTCGATTACGGGATAGTTTAGTCCATGTAAATATTTGATGGGAATCCCAGTGTTGGTGGTTTCCAAGTGTTTTAGAGAAATGGGAATATCCGTATCATTTACATCTACTGTTGGGATGGGATAAGTGGTATTGTCCACCAACACTTCTGGGTCATTTCCCAAATCTGTAAAGTGAATTACCCTGTTTTTTACCCATTCATTCCGAGCAGGAATTCTTTCCATAAATCCAGTATCTTTTCTGAATTTTCTCAGAGCCTCGCCTGTCCAAACTTCTTCGTGTACAGCCATAATATTTATGAGTATTTTGTTTAAACCTTGCTAAATAAAAATTGAATGCTTTTAAATATTGATTTATTCCTCTCTCTTGGAGGGTAAAAAACCGTATTCTGCCTTAAATAAACTATTGTAAAGAGTCGGATCTTCATCCTTGATTCTTTCTAGTTCGTCAGGATCTTTTTGCAAATAGTCTTTAAATGACCATTTAGACTTTTCATCAACAGTTGTTGTTCGTGTGGAAAGATTTGGGTGTCCAGACATATTCTCTATAGTGCTTTTTGCTAAATCAAAATCTGCAAGAGCCAGTTTTATAAACTGATCTTTTTGAGTGGCTCTGATTTTGCCTTTAGCAATTGCATCCTCTACTAAATTATTTGCACTAGCCTTTTTTGTTTCTTCATTTTGCTTTCTTAAATCTTCAATTTCCACTTTGAGAGTTTGAATTTCATCTCTATAAGCATCATTTTGAAGAGCTTTTGCTTTGAGAGTTTGAATTTCACCAAGAGTTTCTTTTTCTGAAGAATCAAGGTTTAACCCAAGTGCATTTTTTACGTTGTCAAAAACTTTGTTAGGATCCATTTTATTTTCAGGTTTTTTGTTATCTATGATAGGCTCTTCACCAAGAAGAGAATTAAAATACGAGTACAATTGAAGTGTATTTTGAACACCTTCTGGCTGTGTTGTTGTACGTTTGTTGGGATAAGAAACTATTTCATCAATTAAACCTTTGGATAGTGACTCATCAGCAGATAACCAAGTTTCTACGCTCATCATATCATCAATCGCAGATGCATTCTGAGATGTTCTTGATTCAAAAATCTTTACTAAACTATCTTTTAAAATGCCAAGAACTTCCTGTTCTTTTTTGTTTGGAGAAGGGTTTCCATTATGAGGGTTATGAAGCATTAATTTGGCATAATCAGCCATAAATACTTTTTTACCTGCCATCAAAATTACTCCTGCCATACTTGCAGCGATTCCATCATTATAGGTATGTACAGGTACTTTAGATGTTACAATACTTGAAAATATTGCATAGCCTTCTAAAACGCTTCCTCCAGGGGAGTTGATTCTTACATTAATTTTTTTGAAGAAACTTGATAGATAATCTAATTCCTGAGCAAAAACATCTCCTTGTATTCCTTTTTCACCTCCAATAGGTTTATAGATACGCATAGTTGCTGTATCTCCAGATGCATTTTGAAAATATAGAAGTTTATTTAAATCAGGTTGGTTCATTGTTTTTAAATAAAGTAATTACTTTAATTAATGAAACCAAAAATAGTAAATTAAATAATTGCTTAATAAATAAAAAAGAATGATTGCACTCCAAAAGAGTATTGATTGCACTCTGAAAAATTTATATATTTGCAAGTAAAAACTTGTTTATGCTTAGAAACTTAGAATTAAGAAATCAAAGAATTGTAGAGGATGTAGATTTTTTGATGAAGAATAAAGCGAAAATGTTTTGGCAAGCTGTCGAAATAGTTGCATTCAAGTATGGACTTGAGAATGAAACTATAGAAAAGGCATATCGTAAAGTAGAGAAGTCTAATGCAAAAAAATAATGGAACAAGGCATATTTATCCCTTATTTCTAAAAAGAAGAAAGGATATTGATTTTAAAAATCTTATGTCATTTTTGAATAGTGACATATCTATGCAAAAATTGGCATTCAGTATTGCCAAAGGAATGGGTAAGAAGGATTATCAAATTTTTCTCTATAGCTATGCTGTTTTTTTAACAAATGAAGATACATGTTCCTTTTTCCCATTCATATTTGAGCAAATACAAATGAGCAAAACAAGAACAGAAAAATATGCAAAGATGTATCTAAATAAAGAAATGAGGTATTTTCGTAAGTATGGTTTTAAACATCATTAAGTTTATCCACAAACTCTATCCCATATTGTAAACTAAATTCTTGTAGTATTGTATTTATTTTTGCAGAATTATCAGTGAATTTACATTCATAATCAATTGCAACCACATAAATATTTCCCCATGCTAAAGGAGTCCTCATTTTGATACGAGATAGTTTACCAAAGCTATCACTATAAAGATGCAAAGCTTTGTTGATAACTTCTGCCAATAGAAAAACACCCTCTTCTCCAATAACTCCATCAGCAGCATCTTCTTTTTGATAACTTTCAAATCCAATCCAAATGGTAATAATACATTTTGCTTGCTGACTACCTCTGGCTGCATTGGTATAATCAATATCTGGAAAAGAAATAAAGGTGGCAGGGTATAAAAAACTTGTTTCATGTTCTTCTGTTTCAAATTGGTTATTGTATAAACCAATGGTTTTCAGACCTAAAACTTTATCTTTGAGCCTGTTTTTGATGGAAGCATATATTTCGTACATTATCTAAAGATATTTTTGAATGTGTTGTAGAATTCCTTTTCTAACTTCTTTTTAGTGTTAGAATCCACTCCCATAAAACGCCTTTGAGGAATTTTTAACTTTTGTTTTTTAGTCAATGCAAGCCTTTTCCAATATGGGTTCTGAGTACTTTGATATTTAGCCCAGAAGAATTTCTTCATTTTGGCTGTGACAGAAATTTCTCCTCCGTCATTATGTATTTTAGCCTGAGGCATATCTGTTGATATGACTATTCTTCTCCAACTTGCTTCTGCCAACCGAATGGAACGCCTTAGCTTTCCAGATTTTACCAGCAAACTACGACCGTCATTTAACTGCTTTGCTTTCCAAGGTCGTCCATCAAAAGATTGCTTCTTAAAATTATCATTGATTGAATCCAAAACAATAAACCCCATTCTTTGAGGGATTTTCTTTACTGATTGGAATTTCGCTATGATATTTTTAAATGGATTCATTTACAAACTTTTTAATTCTTGCTAAACCTTCATTGGAAATATTCTCAAAATATGGATGTTGCTTTGGGAAAACTATACCATCAAGAGCCACGTTACTAGCAAAAATTCCCTCAGGTTGCTGTAAATTGTTTTTTGGTAATACTAAAGGTGTATCCTCATTCATAGGAACAACAGTACTTCTACAAGGTCCCCAATGATTAGGGGGATAATTTATTGTCCAGAATGAATCTGATGCGGGTAGAATTATGCCATCCCTTTGCTGACATAGGGGAGTAGTTCTATCATCACCTACAGCTGAATATTTCAATAAGACATTTGGATTTTTACCTACATACTGATTCCAAATTGAAATCATTTGTGCGGAAGCCATGGCGTGTTCATACTCTGCTTTTAAGTAATTCAGATTATATCTTTCATTTACTTTTTTTGCTTCTTTCATGAACCTTTCAAAACTACGAGCTCTTCCACTTTCATCAACAAGTTTTGAACTCAATTCAGATAATTGCTGATAAGTTTTTACTCCAGAGAACCAATAGACATTCTCTTTTAGAGCATTGATTTTTTCATAATCTGTTAATGTGGAAATAGATTGCTCTAAATATTTAGAAGTTAGTTTAGCAATAGTATTGTCAAATAAGAGTGAGCCTTTTGAAAAAACCTTTGTTGCAATGTTTTCATAAGCTTTTGTAAACCTTTTAAATAATTTTTTGATTTCATCATCAATTGTATTCTGATAATTGTAAAGATTTGATATTTTGTTTTCAAGCGTTTTATCAAGTAGAGGAATAGCAATTTTATTGCCATCTGACTTTGAATATACAGCCGTATCTAGTGAAAGTTTTAAGAATTCTTTCATCAAAAAACCATACTCAATTACATATTTTTGTGCTGTTCCTTTCTGTAAATAAGCAATAGTGGCATGTGGACTGTAGTGCAACCTTGGACTTGTATGTGGCAATTCCTTAAACCTTAAATTTAATTCATTCAAAAGGGGATTGCTAACTGAAAACTTAAGAACATCATAATCTTCTGCTTCAAAAAAACTGATATCTAATAAGTTGACATCTATCTTGGGAATTTCTCTCATGATGCTTAAAACATCATTATCATTTATGTCTGAATGTAATCCATATAAAAGAGTGACATGAGGCTCTTTTTCAATGCCTGCAATATTTTCTTCAAGATTGATATATAAATCTTCAGCTTTGATATGTTGAGTTAGAAATGTCCATATTGCTATTGATGCTTCGGATACATTCAGCATTACACATCCAAAATCATACTTGTTTTTAATATTTGAGACATCAATAGGTTTTGTTGCAGGTAAGGGATTACTATCGTTTTTCTTTGTGACTTTTAATCCAAAATTTTCATTAAAAAACTCTTCAGGAATTTCATAATGCTCTAATATTACTTTAAGCAATTCTGGTGATATACTTTTTCTGTTTTCCTCTGTTTTTTGATTTCGGAGCCTATTATAAACAAATCTTAATCCTTTGAATGGATAACCAAATCTAATCAATCTTGGTATTAGCAATTCATTTACAATGGTTTGTAAGTCTTCCATATATGCCTCAACACGCTCTTCGCTGGGAGTCTTATTGATAGCATCTTTATTGATATAAGTTTGCTGACTGCCTCCTTTGGCTTCATCATCAGCATTTTTTGTATGACCAAGAACAAGTTTTGATAGTTCGGAGTTTACACGTTCAGTAAGGTTTTCAAATGTTTTAGATGAATCTGCACCACTTTGAGGTTGTAAATAATCAACTTCATCATCCTTATCAAGAATACCTAAGCCCTCAACGCCTACTTTAAGCATTTGCTTTTCTATTTCTTCTTTTTCGATAGCATCTTTATCTGTTTTGACGATGATAGTGGGTAATCCAAAACGTTCATTGAAACTTGCATGGCTACCCATAGAAAAACGTTTGTAGATAACCATTGGAGAGGCTTTTAATAACATACCTAATCCATTTTCAATAAATATGTAAAAATCTGAATAGGCTGGATTATCGAATCTTTCTCCTTTAGTATCAAATGTATTGATAAGGACTTCTTTTTTTTCAGGAATTATATTTCTTCTTTCAACAAGTGCAATTTTTTCAACTTGCCCATCTTTGTCAAACTCTTTCAATTCTATTAGAGAATAACCATAATACTTAGCAGACAAAACATGATGGATGAATTCTCCAAACCATCGTTTTTGAAGAAGTTTTACTTGTTCTGATGGTTTATCTTTTTCATCTAATAGCAAAAATGTTTCACCAAGTATTTTAAACTCTAGATTTTCAATGATACCAGATAAATGGTTATCCAACATAACCATATCATACACATCCATCAACTTTTGTCTGCGAGGAAATTCAATGCTCTCTGCTGTTTGCCAAGCAGCTAAAAACTCTTGAATACCTTTTCTGCCTCTGTCAAAACGTAGAAGTTTTGTTCTATTTGAAAAAAAAGTTTGACTCATATTTTAAAAAAACATATCGTGTGGAGGTTGTTTTGAGGTGAATCGAAAACTAGAGGGTTTCGTTTCATTATCTTCAGTCATGTATTTAGGTAAATCAGGTGTAAGATCACCATCTCTTACTTCTTTAAGCCATTTAATGCCTTTGTTGTATTGTGTCAATCGTGTTTCTTGTACTTGTTTAGGTGATATCCTTAACGAGACATAATACAAAACAAGATCAATCATTATCCTTACAATATCTCTATGTCTATTTTCCCCCACAGCAGAAAAAATAGCTGTTGTATTGAATTTTACTCTGAGATAAGTTTCCATCTCAACCTTTGCATCTTTTTCAATTTCTTCTACAGTTGTTCCATCCAATTGCTGGTTGAGAGCTTCTATACGAATTGCTTTAGGATAGTCAGTTTCTACTAAAAACATAATTAAAATATATTTGAGGATGTAGGTCTATGAACTGCGGTTGGTTTGGATGTTCCTCGTTTGAAGAATTTTTTGAAATCTTCTTTGAAGCATTCAGTAAGGAAATAATCATCTGCATCAGAGCAGTGTCCTAGACTTTCATAACTGACTTTTGTTTTTGGGTCTGTAACACGTTTTTTATTTTTTGTACCATCTGGATTTTCTTTGATATTTTGAAAGTCAAGAATACTCTTTTGACATCTTTTATCTATGAGAATACTTATACCTGCATATTCGTATGCAAATATCTCATTGATAAATTCTCCTCTCATAGCAACACCTGGTGCAAAAGATGCTACTCTTTTCTTAGGTCTCCAAATTGAAAGTTCATCCATAATGATTTGGAAATCATTTTTATTTTCTCTTGTATCCTGATGATGCCCAGAAGGGTCTCCATACACATAACAACCACCAATATGATCTTTGAAATTTTTTAAAATAGCTCTACAAAGCTTTGCAGTAGTGTTATTTGGCGATTCCAAACAAAATTCAGCTATTTTTTCACTTTTTTTGCCATTTACTTGCCAAACTCCACATGTTATATACGGTACTACGTTAAAATCAAAAGTTAAGTGTAAAGGTTTAGTATAATCATAGGAACCACTTAAATCTGCTATATGAAGCCCACTGTCAAAACATTTATAGAATTCTCCTCCTGTTCTTTCTTCAGCATCCCAATTTCCATGTAATAATCTTTGTTTATCATATTCAGAAGTCATTGATTCAAGACTTTGCTTATATAATTTGACAAATGCTTTATCTGGATTATCTTTAAGAGATGCAAAAATATACCTCTGATTAGGTTTTAATTGAATAGGATTGTCATTTCTATCTTTTACATATCTATACTTTACCCAATGCGGACCAGGATTGCCTGTTAAAAAAACTTTAGGAGCAATTCCATATTCTTGAAGTTTATACCTGACCCTTGTTTTTACAATCTCAAAAGCCTTTTCAGTAATTTCAGGAGCTTCATCAATAAAAGCATCTGTATACTCCATAGATCCTAATGTTTGAAAATCTGGGTCACTTGGTTGATATTTCAGTTCTTTCAAAATAGTTCTACTGCCATTGCACCATTCAATAATATGCATTACACTATTATATTTGAAGTGTAGTCCCTCTATCAAACCAAAACTCTTTGCTACATCTTTAAGAGTAATAAGTGTACTTTCAGTAATAGCTTTAAGTTCATTTCTTCCAATTAAACCTCTACTATTTGGATATCGGAGTCTTCTGTAAATATGCCATGCACATCCAAGCATACTTTTTCCACCACCAGCAGCTCCGCCATAAAAAATCTCATCAGAATCTAAATCTTCAAGATGTTGCCATGCTTGATACTGCTTTTGAGAAGGTTTAAATTTTATATCAATCGTTTTCATCTGTTACATCAGATGGTGTTACAAGGAAAAAATTGAAACCAATCTCCCCGGAATGTTTTACATCTTGCTGTCTTACATAGCCTCTATCTTTGCCTCTAGTTAATAGATATAGTTCTATAAGCCTTTCTGAAGGTTTCTCTACCCATTTTACTAAATTCTTTTGTTTATCTAATACAGGAATGCCTTGTATAAGTGTAAACATCTGACTTTCGCAAAAATCAAGTCTCGATTCTATCACTTCATCATATACTTCTTTTAGTTTTGGGTCATCTTTTAGCCACTTATTCAGTCCAGACAATGAGCATTCGAGGGCTTTTGCGACCTGAGTTTTATTACCCATTTTTCTTTCGCAAACCCATCTAAATGTTTCAACATCTGGTTTTTTATAAGCTTTTTTAGACATTTTATAATAATTCTAAAACTTGTAAATATGATTTAACTTGCCAAAACTGTGTTTCTGCTATTAATTTTTCAGTTCTAAACTGTTCTGATAATTCAGAAGCAGCCACACCTACTTCAAACTTTTTTACTTGTTCAGCAAGTAAACTTTCTTGCTTTCTCATGTATGAAATAGCTTTTTCTTTGAAGGACATTGTTTCAGGGTCTTCAACAACCTTAATTTCTTTGACACTTGCAGTTTTATCGCCCATATTGATAATTAGCTTTAAATCGATTTCTATATAGTCATTCATATTAAGTAGAGTTTTAACTCTACAATTTACAATAAATCCTCTATTTTGAGGTCACCATTTATATGCTCAAATTCAAATTCTATCCCATGCTTTTGACAATAGCTATGGTATCTAAGAATAATCAGTTGGGCATAATGTTCTTCGAACTCTACACCTCTACAAATTCGATTTGTTTTTTCTGCAGCGATGAGAGTAGTGCCAGAACCAAGAAAACAGTCAATTACAATATCTCCTTCATCAGAAGCATCAAGAAGAACATCAGCGACCATTTGCAAAGGTTTAGGAGTAGGATGATTGGCTAATTGCCCAATTCCTCCTGTTTCTTTTCTGTCAGGATTTGAAAAGTCGTTTGTTGAATGGTAATCCCAAACATTAGATCGATATCTGTCTTTTAAATCTAGATTGGACTTATGTTTAAATTGTCCATTCTTGAAAATGATACAAAGTTCATGTTTTGACCGATAAAAAGACCCATTGGCTGCAACAGTTTTATTCCATACGCATAACTGTTTGGGCTGTATAGATTTGTATGTATTTTCCCGCCCAGCAGCTTGGCATACATGCCATATGTGTCTAAAATCCATACAGTGATAGTGTATAGAGCCATCTACTGAATGCTTAACAAGATTTTGCATATAAGAACTAAGAAAATCTACAAATTCATGGTCTGACATTTCACCAATAGCCATAGCAAAGTCTTTATGTTGCACTTTGCCTTTTCCTCCAAATTCTTTATAAGGTAAATTATAAGGAGGGTCTGTGAAAACTATTTGAGCTTTTGCTTCCTGCATCAATGCTTCAAATGTTTCTGCTTTTGTAGAATCACCCACAATAAAGATATGTTTTCCTAATCTAAAAATATCACCTTTTTTGACTAGAATCTCAGTATTAATTTCTTCTGGTGGGAAATCATCTTCTATGGACTCTTTCACAGAGTACAAATCAAATTTTTGCTCAAAACGGTCAAAGCTAAAATCAGGAATATCAATAGCTGTTTTTAGGTGTAGGAGGTCAAGATTGAAATTAGTTACAAAATCATTCAACCCATCTTGAGTAAGTTTTGCATATTGACTTGTATAAACTAAAACCAACTTAGCAGCCTCTTGCTTATTTTCACAATCAATAAAGCAACCCTCTAAAAGTTCAGGAATAATAACTCCCTCAGCTTCCATTTCCTCCAAAGTATCTTGTCTATGATGACCATCAAGTATCCAAATGGTTTTATCAGAATCTTCCCAAACCATGAAGGGCATCACAAAGAAAAATTCTTTTAGTGATTGTTTTAACTTATTAGCTTTTTCACCAGAAAACTCTTTGAAGTTTTCATTCTGAAACCATTTAGCATCTTTCCATCTAAATTTCTCAGTTTTAATGATTCTTGAGAAGATTTCCATACTCCTGATTTTACTCCCGATTTTTATTGAAAAACTTTATAAAACTTATATTGAAGTTTTATATATATTTGCTCGTAAAATCTTTGTATGGCAAAGTAGAAGGGATATTTTATATAGGTTTATAAGAAGTTATGTTTCCAGCGGGATCACTAAAGCCCCAAAACAATTTGTTTTGGGGCTTTTTTATGCTTTACTAATAAATAAAGTGCTTTAAAGAATGTAATTTTTGAGGAATACTCTCCAACTGATTTTCTGAAATATCTAAATAGTGTAGATTTTTCAATTTGTCAAATTCTTTCGGCAACTCTCTTAATCTATTTTTGAAAAGGTATAACTCTTGTAAATTCTCTAAATTACAAATCTCGACTGGCAATTCTCTTAATTTGTTTTCATTTAAAGCAAGATAACATAATGCCTTTAGATTTCCGATACTCTTAGGTATTGAAGTTAAATGATTTTCTTCTAAATCTAAGTGTTTAAGATGTATCAAATTGCCGATTTCGTTTGGTAGAATAAGCGGAACACGATAATGTTTATATTGAGAAGAGTTATAAATCTCTAATTTTTCGAGTTGAGTACACAAACCTATTTCAGCAGGTAACTCTTTAGCAGTAATTCGTAAAAACCTTAATTTAGGAAGTTTGGAAAGCTTTTTGAGGGTGTCTTTTAAATCTAAATGAAAATTTCCTTCTAAATATAAAGTTTCTAAATTTTTAAGTTTATCAAATGTCTTGGGAAGATGTTCCAAATTACATTTACTAATTTGTAGTTCTTTGAGGTTTTGTAGCTCTCCAAAATTTTCAGGAAGAAGCAATTTTTTTGCTTCTATTCTGATGATTTCAAGTTTAGAAAGTTTTGTAAACTCTTCGGATAGCTTCAAATGGCTTGAAAATGCCAACCTTAAAAAAGATAAATTGCTAATGTTTGAAATAGAATCTGGAACAACTTGTTTTCTTCTATAATCCGAGTCTATGACCAATTCTTCTAAATAAGGAACTTCTTCAATTTTTGATGGAAATTTTGTAGCAATACTTATAGAATGTACAGTTTTCATTTTCGGAAGTTTACCTATTATCTCAAAAATATTCTGTAATTGAATATTGGGAACATATCTTAATTCTATTTCTTCTAATTTCTGAAGTTTTATGAGAGTTTTTGGAAGACGTTTGATTTTAGTATTCTCAAGAGATAAATACCTCAAATTGCTTAGTTCTCCAATACTTTTGGGCAAAGTTTTGAAAGGATTTTGACCCAATGATAAAACTTCTAAGTTTTTTAATTTTGAAATCCAATCGGGAACTTCTTTTAAGCCACACTCATTCAGATGAAGGCTTTTTAGATGAGTAAGATATTGTAAATAATGACTGATTTCTACGCTTTGTTCTCCATAAAGTTTTCGAATACTTAAATCTTCTATATTTTTTAAGAAAATAATTTCTCTTGGAATGATAGCTGTTTCCAAAGACAATGATTTGATATGAGGTAACTCTCCTATAATGGGTAGTGTTTGGCTCAAATTAAGCTTTTCACAATGCCCCAAAGATAAATATGTCAAGTTTTTTAGCTTTGAAAAAGACTTTGGCAAGCGTCTGAGAGAGGAGTTCCAATATAAACTAACCTTTTTGAGAGCCTGTAATTGACCAATGTCTTTGGGTAGTTTTTGGAGGCTTTGATAAGACAACTCTAATACTTCCAAATTTTTTAAATCACAAAATTCTTTTGGGAGCTGTTTCAAACTCCCTCCGTTCATCTTAAAAGTGTTTAGATTTTGTAAATTGCCTATTTGAGTTGGTAGCTCTTGAATTCGATAATTTCGAGATAAAGTTAAACTTTCTAAGTTTGAACATTTAAAAATTTCTTCAAAATGGATTTCTTCTCGCCATGTTTGAGATTCTCCACTTAAATCAAGGTTTATTACTTTAGCATATTGCTTATCTTGAATGAGTTTGAGATTAGACACAGATAATTCCATGTCTAAATTGTAAGAAAGCCAATCTAAAAAGGTATAACAAATTATTTTTTTACCTTTTTGGGTATAAAATGGATGATACATATCTTCTACATGCCAAACAAAACCTTTTGATTCTCCTGTTACTACCAAAGCTGTATGGCTGCTACCCCAACCCTCATAATTAAGTATTAAACAGCCTTGTAAATCACCTTTTTGACTGGAATCCAGTATGTTTCTTACCTTTTCAGCAGGATAAAAACGATAAATATTGTCTTCTATAATCTCTATACCCATTATTTGTGTGAATGGAAAAGGTAAATGAATGGGTAAAGTAGTTGTGTCTGTATAATGGTATCGAACAGACTCTTCTAACGAATTAATATGTCTGTGATATTCTTCTTGATTCCCATTTCCAATGTGTAATAAAAAAGCTTTATACTCTTCAGGGAGTTGGATTTGGTACTTTTTCTCAAAATCTATAATTTCTTTTTCAGAAAGTGTGGGATTGAGTGTGTATGGCTTTTTGCCTTCTTCTTTTCTTTGTGTATTGATAAGTGTTATTTTTTCAAGAATAGATTGTATCTTGTTTTCCATAGAAAGTGGATTTACTGTCTTCAAGATACGATTTTATTTAATAGCAACAAAGAAGGGCAAATTGTAAATTTGCCCTTTTGGATATAACTTTCTTTTACTACAATTTAGGATTTTTGCCTTTTAGCACTTCTATTATATGATTTACCACCATCTGAGAAGAATGATAATACCAATGATTTAAGACCTGTGTACCCACATCAGAGCCTTTATCATCTTTGGTTTTAGATACATCTACATCAAAAACATCTGTAAGAGAGGTGTTTACATATTTCCTGCCATATTTACCTAAGCGATTGCTGAAATTTTTGGTATATTTTGAAATACTCAGAACATGGTCTTTGTCATGGAAATAGATATGAACTCTTCTGCCAAAATCTATAAGTTTATAAAAAGCCTCTTGAGGCTCAAAAATATCATATTCTACATCAGCAGCCATGATGAGTATTTCCTCAAACAATTCGGGAATGCCTGCTTGCAAGTGTTCTAGTTCCAGAATAGTGTGTTTGAGAACTCTGTTGCCCATAGAATGAGCCATGAGGTGTATTTTTTTGTTACAGGCTGGGTTTCTTTCTTGTACAAGTGTTTTTCTCAAAAATTCTGTAACTTTTAAAATGCCTCTTGCCAATGCCTCTCCTGAACGAATGGCATCTTTTTTATCATCATGGTAATGCAATGGAAGAGCAGGCGACCTACCAGGCCAAGTAAATATAATAATATGCCCCACAGGTGAGTTGGGGTTTTCTACGTACTTTTTATGAAGGTTATCAATAGTTTTTCTCAAACTTTCTAAATCTGTATTAAAACCATGAATAAAAAACAAAGTATCAGATTTTTCTACACCTGAAGAAGTCTTAACCGTATTTGCAGTGAATGCTTTGTACAAATCTGTGAAAAAACGAGTAGAACCTTTGAGATCTGTGCTTTTGGTACTCATTTCTGCCTCTGAAGTTGCTTTGGCATAATCTAAATCTGAATCTGTTTGGGGTTCAGCGAATAAAACAAACTCTTTTTTGCTTATATCATAACTTCCAAAACGCAAATTATCACTTGCACTTTCTTTTCCATCTTCTCGGATAGTTTCTACGCTACCCTTCTTGATGATTTCTCGGTTGGTGATGAAGTATATCATAATATTATTTCTTTTCGTAGTCTGTAAGGGTTTTTGCCATTTCAATGAGTTTGGGCTGGGGGCTTACATCTGTTTTCCAAGAAATAAAGCTATTGTGGGTATAAATGCCCGCTACACCATCAATCCCTTTTTGGCTTACTTGCCACATTTCGGCTTCTCGGTAGGCAAGAGGCACACCAAAACGCATGGCATTGAGGAGCGTCCAATATTTAAGAGTTGTTATTTCTTTTTTGGTGTAGGCTTCATAATATTTTGAGCCTTTGTAATTGAGTTCAATGGCTTTGCTTTTGGGAAGTTCTACATTTGCCCAAGTATAAAGTTTTCCGTTTTTTTCTGTCAGATTACCCCAATTGCAGATTTCAACGGCTACACTCTGTTGGTTTCGGGCAAGGTTATTGAGGTGTTTCATGCCGATATGGTGAGCCCAATAGCTTTCATCGTAACCTCTAAAAACAGTGCCATCATCTACAATGCCTACTGCTGTGGCTACATGCATCACCCCATCATTTCGCCACCAATCGAACATGCCACGAGCATTATCCCAACCAGCCGAATGATGCCATACAATTTGGTTTTTGGAATAGGCTTGCTGAAAATAATAACCTCCAAAATTTTGGAGGTCTACGACATTCAGAAGTTTTTGATAAAGAGCATTGTAGGTTATCAAACCTGCCAAGCCATCTTGGGCAAGCTTTTGACTTTTCTGAAAAGCCTTGATGCTACTAAAACCTAATTCTGAAAGGAGATTCATCAGAATATTTCGGCGAAGAGTTTTTTGGTTTTCGGAGATGATTTCCATGTAAGTATAGATATGATAAAAGGCTATTTTTATACCTAAACTTACACAAAAAAAAACTTCTATACATCAGGGAATCCCTGATTTTACAATGGTGTAATAAAATAATTTTTTTTAACAAAAAAAATGGACAAAATTACAGAATTTGTGCAATAAGCCTATATTGTTAATGAAAAACTGATGTAAGTTTTTTATTAATTTTCCACTTTAATTTTAAAAAAAAAAGATTTTAATTGTAAAGACTCACCAAAAAAGACTAAGAAACAGAAGCTGAAAAATGAACTTCAACCAATTCTTTGAGCATGGTAGTAGTCAGGGGTTTTCTTCTAAAATCTTGAATGACTTTCATGCTTTTGGCTTTCTCTTCTTCATGCAAACTGATAGAAGTGGTGAGCATCACCACCATAATTTTATCTTTATGAGGGATGTTCTGGTTTTGATAGGCTTCTAAAAAATCCCATCCATTCATAATGGGCATATTGATGTCCAAGAGTATCATATCAGGTATAGGATTACTAGAATCATTTAGATATTCTAACGCATCTTGTCCGCTTTCTACAATGGTACAATGGTTTGTACAATCAGTTTGATTGATAACCAATTGATGTAGAAAATTGGTCGGTTCATCATCATCTATCAAAAGTATAGAGTGTAATTTTTGTGTCATAAGTGCAATAAGCTTTATACAAAATTATTATATTTTTTACAATGAGCCAAACTTATCTGACATTGTCTTGTATTTTTTACTCAAAGTGTTTTTGAAAAAGAAAAAGAGCATATCTTAAAATTTTATAAAACCACCCAACCCATTCTTACAGCATATAAAATGACACCAGATATGGACTTTGTTCCAAGTTTGTGCATGATATTATTTCTATGTGTTTCAACAGTTTTCACACTAATAGAAAGTTTTTCTGCAATTTCTCGACTACCCATTTCGTCGCAAACACATAAAACAATATCCTTTTCTCTATCAGTTAGGAGGGCAGTGTTATCTAAACTAGGTATTTGTTTTTCATGGTGATCTTTGAGAGCATCCCTTAAACTTTTTGTAAAATAAATACCTTTAGAATATACGTCTTCAATGGCTTTGATAACTTCTTTAGGTTCACAATCTTTACTCAAATAGCCATTTGCTCCTAAGTCCAAAAGATGTGTAGCATAACGCTCTTGAGGATGTGAAGATAAAATAATGATTTTGAGTGGATGGTCTGGAAATTTCTCTTTGATTTGTTTGGTAACAGCTATACCATCCATATCAGGCAATTGCAAATCTAATAGAAGCACATCAGGAGCTACCTGTCCCGATTCTAAGTATTCTATGAATGTAATACCACTTGTATCTTCCAAAATCACCTGTATAGAACCCATAAAATTCAGGATATTGACAAGCGATTTTCGAAAAAGTATTTGGTCATCTATTAAGGCAACTTTGATGGGTTCAGATATAGCCATGTAGTGCAAAAGTGTTTTGTTTTGCTAACAATCTACAAAAAAAACTTAAATAGGCAAAGCAATTTGTACACAAAAACCTTGGGGTATGTTTAGAAATTTTATGTCTCCTTGAGAAGCATTGACTCTACTCTCAATATTTTTTAAACCTAAACCTTTTTTCTGAAGAATGACAGCTTGCTCCATGCCTTTCCCATTGTCCGAATACTCTAAAACAGTCTTTTTGCCTTGTTCAGAGAGATTGACAGAAATTGACTTGGCTTGAGCATGTTTTAAAGTATTTTGAGAAAGTTCTAAAATGATTCTATAAAAAGCTAATTCTTGTTCATAAGAAAGTTTATAAGCTATTGCATACGAAAACTGGATTTCTATAAGATGTTGAATACTATCAAAAAACTGTTTTAAACTGTTTTCTAAACCAAATGTAGCAAGAAAAGTAGGAGAGAGTTCGTGTGAAAGGTTACGAATTTGATTTAAAGATCTTTCTAACAATTTTTTGCTCTCTGCAATCGTATTTTGTAATAAAGAAGGATTGTTGAGGATTTCGGGTAAAAACGCAATTTGCATTTTTGCTGCTGCCAAAATAGAGCTTACTTCATCGTGGAGTTCCTGAGCTATTTTTTCTCTTTCCTTTTCTTGAGATTCAATACTTACTTTAGTTAATTCTTTTTGTAGCCTAATTTCATTTTTATATAAATTCCTCTGAAATTTTAATATAAGAAGTATGATTACTATTCCTAATCCGAAAATAAGTAATGTTCCAACAAGAATAATAGTATCAATCCAATTTTTCTCGAAATTATCCATATTTAATATCAGAGTTGTTGCAAACCAAATTAAATACTAAACTTCAAATAAGCAAATTTTATTATGAATGGGTTTTCAGTGATAAATTAATTTGTAGGGCAAAACCAGAAGAAACATTTATAAATTCCAAATTTCCTTTCAAAGCATTAATTCTATTTTCAATGTTTTTGAGCCCAAATCCTTTTTTCTGTTTTAAAATAGTTTTAGACATTCCTATTCCATTGTCATAATATCTGAATATCAAATGATTATTCTCTTCCAAAAATACAATAGAAATTTGACTGGCTTGAGCATGTTTAAGTGTATTATGAACCAACTCCAATGCAATTCTATAAAAGGTTAGTTGGTGTTCATAAGGCAAGTCTTGTTGAATATCATAAGTAAAATGAATGGCAATATGCTCCTTTAGATTTTCTAAAAAATATTTTAAGCTGTCTTTCAAGCCAAAAGTAATTAATTGAGTAGGTGAAAGCTCATGGGATAAGTCTCGGATTTGATTAAGAGATATTTCTAAAAGTTTTTTACTTTCATCAATGGTGTTCTTTCTTAACTGACAATTATCCCATATTTCAGGTAAAAAAGCAATTTTCATCTTAGCTGCTGCTAAAATGGAACTTACTTCATCATGGAGTTCCTGAGCTATTTTTTCTCTTTCTTGTTCTTGTATTTGAATGTTCTCTCTTAAAGCATGTAAATAAAGCTTTTGATAGAGATTTTTTTGAGAAAATATAAAAAGAATCAAAACCAAACTTCCAAAACCCACAATGATAATAACTGTACCTATGAGAAGTATGGCGTATAATGATGTTTCTTTGGGGATGAGGGTGTAATCCATATTCCTATGCCAATAGCAGTGTAGAGAACAACTAAAAATACAATATGTAGCATCCAGATAAGGTAATTAAAATCTGTACCTCCAAATTTTAGCACAGAATTGCTTAAAGAAAGAATAAGGAAACTCCCTAAAAAATACAAGCAAATGCCTGTTACAATCGCAAAATTATTGTTGTTTTCTTGAAATTCTCTAATAGTATCAATTTTAGGAATGGTTCTGATAAGATAAGTAATACTATAAGTTAATAAAATCAGGGATTCAGCAAAACGAGCATATGTATTAAAACTCTGTAAACTTTGTAAATACATAGAAAAATAAACTGCCAAAGCTAAAAATAAAATGTTGATGGTACTAAAAACAGCTTTATGGATTTCATTACGAAGAATATGCTGATAAAATAAAGACAGACATATGAATTCAAGAGGTGTATAAAAATGGTATAAATAGAGATTATTTTTAGGCTTTCCTGGCCAAAGAAAATGCTGAATGAGTTGGGCAACTAAACCTAAACACAAATAGAACTTGTTTAACATTTAATGAATCTAGAAAAAATAACAATCATAGCTAAAATATTAAAACAGAACCAATGTTTAGCAAGGTATTCATATCTAATCAAAAGAGCTTTGAAAGCATCCATCCAAGCAAAAGTTCTTTCAATAACAAATCTTCTTTGATATAGCACTTCATCAAAATGATGACAAAGTTGATTATTTTGTGTATTTCTTTTATTAAAATCAATATTAGTTTCTATTTGATACTTTTCACAAGTTTTTCTACAAATATCATTATCAAATCCAGCATCAGCATTCAAGAACAAACCTTCTATGGAAATATCAGCTTTTTCAAGCCAAACTATCAGTTGTTTAAAATGTTGTGAGAAATGAAACATGTCATGATGATTTCCACTAACAGGTTCTGAAATAGCTATTAATATCCCCTGATTATCACATAAATATACTAAATTAGTACTTGCTTTGGAATGTTTATGATTAAATCCCACTGCTTGTCCACCTCTGTTGGCTCTTGTTTTTGAACCATCTATCTGAATACTAGACATATCCAAATACTTTTTATAGTGCTTCAACAAATAAACCCACAATTTTTCCCATGAACCATCCTCACACCAGCGTTTGAAATGATAAAATACACTTTGATAACTATATTTTTCTTCAAAAAAACGTTCTGTAGGAAGTTCTCTCCACTGACAACCTGTTTTTAGTCTATATAAAATTGCTGAAAGAATACCAACCCTTTTTTTCTCTGAAATACTTAGTCCTCGTCTTCCAACACTTAAATGAGGTAATATTAGCTTTTTTATTCTATCTTTGCTCAAGATGCTCATAAAGTAATTTTGTTTGTTTGCACTACAATAGTATACTTTTTTGAGCATCTTTGTTTATAGTATTATAACCTTAGACAACTTCATTAAAAAAAATCCATCTAATACCATGCTTTATATAAACCTTTTTTATAATACCCAAAATTATACCTAATACCATAATAGTTGAAGGTATAAGGGCTATCCAAAACATAATTGTATTTTTCATAACATCATCATTTGAGATTATTAAAATAATTTTAGTGGGCTTAGACTCAAAATAGCTGGTTGAAAAGGTTTAAATGATTATCCACCTAATCCACCTGTTCCAGGACAAATAGGAGGACAAGGTAATGCTAAATTATAAATGCTATCTAAAATATTATTTCCCTTCTCGTCCACTCCAACCATCATCAAATGATTATTTAAGTCTTCATCCATACCAAAGTAAATACGAATATTGACAACATTAGGAGCGTTCAAGAGTTTTTCTATCTCTCTTCTGTGGAGTAAATAAGCTTTTGGGAAATATGGATTGTCTGCAGGTCTTTCTTTGTTGAAAGGAACTACAAATTCTTGCCAACGCTTAGCCCATTCGTTAGCTACTTTGAGAGGTATAAGACCATCTTCAGGGTTTACTACAAATGCCATAATTAAAAAGGGTTAGAGTGTGTAACGATTAACTTAAAATAGTTAGTGGTGTTTGTACAAAGGTAAGTAACAGAAAATTGCTATGCATCAGGGAATCCCTGATTTTTGATATGTGTAATAAAAAATATCACTTCGTTTTTTATTGATAAGAAAAACAGTGTTTTTAGATTTTTATAGCACTTTTGTATAAAAAACAAAGAAAAAAAAGGTGTAATGTTTTTGAGTTTTTTTAATTTTTTAACTTTTTAAAGAAGTTTGAAAAATAAAGTATATGCTTGAAAAACAAAAAAATTACCTTCGAGAAGAACAACTTTTAGATGATAAAAAAGAACTACATTTCTTCAATATCCCAATGAACTTCTACACCTTTTTTACGGAGATTGTCTAAAATTTCTTGACTGCCTTTTTTGATACTGGGGCTACAACCCACAATTTTTTTAAGATGTTGTAAACCCTCAAACACAGAAGCATCCAATTCAAAATTGAGAAGCGTATAAAAAGTACGAAGATTGGGCATTTTTGTAATTACTTCCAATTCTTCTTGTGAACTGGGGTCAAATGATAAATCTCGCATTTTGGTTAAATTTTGAAGGTTTATTTGGCTGGGCTTACTCGATTCGTAAATAATTAGTGTTAGCTTTTCTAAATCTGTTAACCCTCCAATGGCATCAATATTTTGTAAAGGATTGGCTTCCAATTCTAAAATTTTTAGACCTTTTAAAATATGGATAGGTGTGAGATCTGTGAGTTCAAAGCCACCTGCATAAAGCATTTTCATTTTGCTGATATTTCTCAAATCTTCAGGGCTAAGAGGAGTTTCTAATAATTGACCAAGCAAATCTTTTGAATAAATATGCTGAAATTGATTGAATGTAATCATTCCATCAAAGTTATGTTTGATACTTGGGAAAATATTATTCTTTTGAATATGATAATTTGCATGAATTACTTTCTTCCAGTTTTCAGAAAGCCCAGACCACCAATTTTCTAATATATCATCAGAGGGTGGGATAATGTCAGAATTGTAAGCAAGTGTATGATATACAGGTGTTTTGGTTTCTACAAAATCTTTTGTGTAATATAAAAAATTAAAAGTAGCAGACTCCCAGTAGCATTTTTCTTGAACATGATGCAACAAAAACACACTTTTAGGATTGGCTATAATACGTAAATGATAAGTAGGGTTGGGCTCATCTTGATGTTTGTCATACGTTTCATCATCAAATCCCCATGAAATTTTTTCGTACTCCAACCATGTTTCTACTCTATCAAACCAATGAGGAAAGTCTTTGACTTGTAAAACTTCTACTTTCTCAATGTGTTTCTCTGCCTCTCTACAAAATTCATCATATTCTGTTTCTAAAGAAACATAGTATTCTCCATTTTCCATGCCTCTACTAGAAAGTTTTTGTCCTTTATACTCAAAACTTCCATCTTTTTCCATTTGGTCGTATTCCTCTTCTGTGATAGGGATTTTTCTCCAACGCATTTTTTCCAAAAGTTCATCCATTTCTTTTTTGTAATTTGTATCAAGCAATTGTTTTGCCTTTTCTTCATCAAAGGGATAGGAAGACCAATTACTATTATAAACATGCCCTAATACCATGTTTTCATAAAGTTCCATGATAATTTGGAGAGCAAAATTGGGGGAATCGTTGATATGATGTTCATCTGGGTGTACAATCTGCACTTCCACATCAAGTACATTAGCCTTTTTAGATAAAATATTGAAAGAAATGAGAGAAGACATAATAATAAGGTTTTGATAACAAGACTAATATATAAGAGTCAATCCGTAAATACAATAAGGAATAACATTTAAAATGTATATTTTCTGAAACTTTTTAGAACAAATATGTTTTATTATCTTTACAGAAATAAAGAATATGAAAAGCTATTGGCAAAATATAGCAGAAGGCATCCAAAGTAGCCTGATAGGAATAAAATTAACGCTCAAACATTTGTGGAAAGCTCGCAAAAGACGAGAACAAATTTATGTGAGTAATCATAATTATTTTGAAGAAAAAGAAGGTAGAGTAACCCTTCAATATCCAAAAGAAACGTTGCCATTACCTGATATTGGACGTTATCAGCTTCACAACGAAATGGATGATTGTATTGTATGTGATAAGTGTGCCAAAATTTGCCCAGTAGATTGTATTGATATTGAGCCTATTAAGTCAGTAGGTGAGTTTGGTAAAACTTCTGATGGTACAAGTAAACGCCTTTATGCTGCCAAGTTTGATATAGATATGGCAAAATGCTGTTTTTGTGGTTTATGCACAACTGTTTGCCCCACAGAATGCCTAACTATGACAGACGAATACGATTTTAGTGTAACCAATATTTTAGAACACAATTTTAAATTTGGAAATCTTTCTGAAACAGAAATAGAAGAGAAAAAAGCTCTTTATGAACAGTACACCAAAGAAAAAGAGGAAGCTAAAAAGAAAGAACAACAGGAAAAAGAAGCTTTAAAAGCTCAGGAAAAAGAAAATCAGGAGAGTTTGGGTAATTCAGAAAATAAAGAAGAAACCCAAAAAACTGCAAAAATAACATTTAAACCAAAGTTTAAACCTAAGTAGTAGTTATTGCAACGTTCTTTCCAATAAAATACTTAAAGAAACGCCAAATGCAATCCCTGAAAGAAAAGTCGTCCAAGTGAAAGTTTTAGTTTTTAAGATATTTACAAAAATTACAGATAAGAATAAAATAAACCCAATAATTAAAATTTGCCCTGCCTCAATACCCACATTAAATGCTAAGAGTGGCATAACAATACTTGGTTCAGTTGCTTTTGTGGTGTTTTCAAACCAATCTTTTGAATTGCTAGTCAGCAATTGACTCAACTGATTTGAGAAAGCAGCACCATGTATAAGTCCAAAAATGGTAGCAACACCATACTTTAACCACATCAAAGGGCGTTCATCTTTATTCCAAAATAAGTTGAATAGAGAAGTAAGTAAGATACTCAATGGAATAAGCCAATTTTCGACAAGTGCCGTATTAATATGGATAATTTTAAAAGTAATAAGAGCTAAAGTTATAGAATGCCCAATTGTGAAAGCAGTAGCCAATACAAGCAATTTTTTCCAATCTGATACCAAATAGCAAGCACATAAAGCCACCAAAAAAAGGATGTGATCTTGGGCTTCTATCCCAATGATGTGTCCAAACCCTATTTTAAACCAAATTGAAAACTGTTCCATTTTTATAAAAGAGGATAGCTAGCCATAACCATAAAATTAGCATTTCTCATTTTATCACTTCCTACAGTTATATTATTTACCTCAAAAAAATCATAAGAAAATCTTGCTTCTATTTTAATAGGTTTGTTGGATGTATTGAGATAGATACCACCTCCAATAAGTCCTCCAAAACTTACAGGACTCATACTCAATGGTCTGAGGATTTGAAATCCAGCAGGTGGAGTGATAGAGTATTTTGAACCTATTCCTACAACAGTATTTAACCCTGTATTGATAAAAGGATGTGTTTTCTTCTTATTAAAAAGGTTAAATTCCAATAAAAAAGGAATATTCAAGCCACTAAAACGCATATTGATAGCTCCATCTGTAGATTTAGCATTTCTATAAAGATATAATGCTTCTAAATGAATACTAAATACTTTTCCATATTGAACATTACTATAAATACCACCAACAAAACTTACTTGTGGATTAAAAACGCCTGTTCCATACAAATTTAGATTGGCAGTTGTAGAAAAAGAACGATAAGCATATTCTTGTACGCCTCCTCCAGCCTTTACACCAAAACGGATTTCATCATTTCTTTTGGGTTTAGGGAAGCTATAATAACGGATATAAGAATATGTTTGAGGCTCAGAGCAATTATTATAATAAGAAACTAAATCCATGAGGTAATCTTGGCGATAGTTTTCTATTTTGGCTGGTAAATAGCGATTTTTGTCAAAATTAGAACAATCTAAAAAGTAACTCTCAATAAAGGCTGTTAAGTTTAACTTATCTACAGCCACAACTTTACTATCTTTTTGGATAAAAAAGTCTGGATTACCTTGTTCATCTACACCTTTGTATAAGTGTATTTTTCCTTTATCTATGGCTTTTTGTAAAAAAATAAATTCATTTTCTGGAGTAATGAATACAGACTCATAATTGCCATTGCCATTGAAAGATTGTACTTGAGAAGGTAATAATATTTCTTCAGAAGTGCTTTCAGGGGCTATTTTATAAGAAAGTTTTTTTGAATTAGTAGCCTTGAAAGATTTAACGATATAAACTCTTAAAGTATCTCCTTTTTTCGTAATGATTTGGTCTTGAGCAAAAATATATTGATTAAGAAAAAGAAAAATAATAAGTAAATTCCAAGAAAATATACTTGATTTCATAGGCTAAATAGTAAAAAAGCCCTGTGATGAGCAGGGCTTGGGTTTAGTACTCCGTAGGGGAATCGAACCCCTGTTACCAGAATGAAAATCTGGTGTCCTAACCCCTAGACGAACGGAGCATTAGCGATTTAGGATTGCAAATTTGCATATAAAAAAATAACTATGCAAGAAAAAATATCTTTTTTTTGTAATTAGCAATTTCCATCTATATCACAACTATTAACAGGTTGATCTATAGGTTTTACAAAACTCTGTTGAAGAGCTTGAAGAAAAATGGAGCTATCTTGTGCTCCTGAAATAGCAAACTTCTTATTAAAAACAAAAAAAGGAACCCCTTTTACACCTATCTGAAATGCCTCATAAATATCTTTTTCAACATACTCAGATTGTTCGTTGGTGTTTAAAAATTTTTGAATGTTTATATCATTCATACCAACGGTTTTACCTAATTCTACTAAGATACTTTTATCTGCAATATCTAAACCTTTTACAAAATGAGCTTCAAGAAGGACTTCTTTCAACGTATTTTGTAAATTCTGCTGTTTGGCAAAATGTAAAAGTCTATGAGCTTCATAAGAATTTGCAACAATAGCATTTTCAAAGTGAAAGTCTAAGTTGACACTTTTAGCCATTTGAGTTACATTATCTAAAATTTGTTGGGTTTGGGGTTTGCTCCAACCTTTTCGTTTTTCTAGATAAGAGGTATATTCCTCTTTAGGGGAAGTTTTTGGATAGTCAGGATCTAATTGAAAAGATTTCCAAATAATTTTTATATCATTTTTATACTCAAATTGTTCGAGAGCCTTTTCAAATTTTCTTTTACCAATATAACAAAATGGGCAAAGAACATCACTCCAAATTTCAATTTCCATAAAGTTTAATTTTTAACGTATTTTTTTTGCAATTTCTTCTGCTACTACTTGTCCTGAAATAAGAGACGGAGGCACACCTGGACCTGGAACAGTTAGTTGACCTGTAAAGTACAAATTTTTTACTTTTTTACTTTTTAAACTGGGTTTTAAAACTGCAGTTTGCATAAGTGTATTAGCTAAGCCATAAGCATTACCTCTAAAAGAATGATAATCATTAGAAAAATCTTTGTGAGCATAACTTCTTTTATAGATAACAGCTTCTCTAATATTTTGTCCAATGAGCTTCTCAAATCGATCCATGACCAAATTATAATAGTATTCACGTGTTTCTTCAGAATCGTCCAACCCTACTGCAACAGGAATAAGAATAAATAAGTTCTCTGTACCTTCTGAGGCAACTGATGGGTCTGTTTGTGAAGGTATAGATGTATAAAACAAAGGTTTAGAAGGCCACTTAGGATCTGTATATATTTCGTGAGAATGTAAAGAAAAATCTTCATCGAAAAACAATGTGTGATGTTTTACATTTTCAAGTTTTTTGTTTAGTCCTAAATAGAAAATTAATGAAGAAGGTGACATGACTCTTTTATCCCAATAATCTTTAGAATAACTTTGATAAGGTTTTTCTAAAACTTTCTGATCTATATGTTCATAGTCAGCTCCAGCCACTACAGCATCTACTTCAAAAGTATCAGTATCTGTAATTACTTGTTTAGCTTGACCATCAATTACTTTTATTTTTTTTACTTCCTGATTATATAAAATTTTCACCCCTTTTTCTTGAGCTAAAGAAACCATTCCATCTACAATTTTATGCATTCCTCCTATTGGATACCAAGTTCCCAAACTAATATCTGCATAATTCATTAAACTATACAAAGCTGGAGTATTTTGGGGAATGGCTCCTAAAAATAAAATTGGAAATTCAATTAGCTTAAGTAATTTTTCATTTTTGAAGTATTTTCGAGCGTATTTGTGAAATGACTCAAAAATATTCATACGAATCATGTCAATAAGTAATTTAATGTCTACAAATTCCCAAACAGAAAGACTTGGTTTGTAAACAAGCTTATTGATACCTACTTCATATTTATAGGCGGAATCTTTTAAGAGTTCTTGTAATTTTTGACTGCTTCCCTTTTCATAACTTTCAAATAAAGCATACAATTCATTTAAATCAGAAGGAATATCTACAAAATCATTTTCTCCAAAACAAACTCTATAAGAAGGGCTTAAACGAATAAGTTTATAATAATCTTCTACTTTTTTACCAAAGCGAGCAAAATATCTTTCAAATACATCAGGCATCCAATACCAGCTAGGACCCATATCAAAAGTAAAACCTTCTGCTTTGAAAACTCTTGCTCTTCCACCTGCGGATTCATTTTTTTCCAGAAGTGTAACTTTATAACCCTTGTCTGCAAGTGTAGTAGCAGCAGAAAGACCTGCAAAACCAGCACCTATTACAATAATATTTTTACTCATAGAAAAGTAGTTAAAAAATATAGTCATTAAATTATGAAACAGAAAGCTATTAAAAATGTTGTAGATTTAATTTTTTTTTCTGAATTTGTTATGCGATAAATACCATAAAAATGAAAAACACACTGCTTATTATACTATTTTCTTTTTATTTATTAGATGTTTTCCCACAAAGTCAAACTTTGTTGATAGAAGAAAACAAAAGCAAATATACAGTTGGAAAACAATTCCTAAATATTTTTGAAGATAAAACACGCTTTCTAACTGTCACAAAAGCTTTAGAAGAGAGTTTTGTACCATCTACTATGGATAGTCCAAATTATGGGTATTCCAATTCTGCATTTTTTACAAAGTTTTTTGTAAAAAATGCTCAAAATAAACCCCAAGACATTTGGATAGAAGTAGATTACCCCTCCTTAGATTCTGTGAGTTTCTTTGTTTTAAAAGATAATCAAATAGTCAAAAAAAACAATACAGGCTACGGACTACCGTTTTCTACAAGAGAAATTAAAACCAAAAACTTTGTTTTTGTAACTCATCTTGAACCACAAGAAGAACAAACAATCGTATTGAGGTTTAGAAGCAAACGCAATACAACGTTTCCCATTACAGTTTGGAAAGCAGAAACTTATACAGAAAGTAATAGCTCAGGTTACTTGGGGCTTGGATTGTATTATGGTATTATGTTAGCCATGTTATTTTATAACTTATTTGTTTATACAGCTTTAAAAGAAAAGAGTTATCTATACTATATTTTGTTTATACTATCAATGTTATTATTTGTTATGTCTTTCAACGGACACGGATTTCAATATTTATGGTCTAATTTTCCAAGTTTTAATGCAGTTAATATACCATTTTTTATAGCTCTATTGATATTCAATTCATTAAATTTTGGTAGAGAATTTTTGAGTGTTGCTCAAAGGATGCCTAAAGCCAATCGAGTGCTTGAAATTATGATGTTAGTAAGCTTTTTAATCATAGTATTGTCTCTATTGCTTCCTTCTCGAACAAGTACTATGATGGCTGTTTTCATGGGACTGCCTTCGGTTATTATTTTGGTTTATATATCTGTCGTTTCTTTAAAAAAAGGTTTCAGACCAGCTCGTTTTTTTACTTTGGCGTGGAGTATATTTTTGTTAGGTTCATTTATAACTGCTTTGAGGTCTTTTGGAATATTACCTTATACGTTTGTAACTGTTTATGGTATCCAAATTGGCTCAGCTTTGGAAGTCGTACTCTTGTCATTAGCCTTGGCAGATAAAATTAATACACTAAGAAGAGAAATTGCTCAAAAAGCCTTAGAGAGAGAACGTGTAGAAAAAGAAAAAGAACAGAGAGAATTTATTACAGAACAAAATAAAAAATTGGAACTTTTGGTAGAAGAAAGAACAAGAGAATTAGCTGAACAAAACAAACAAATTACAGATAGTATTATTTATGCTCAAAGAATACAAAAGGCAATTTTACCTTCCAAGAATCAAATTGTGCAAGCCTTTCCAGAAACATTCATCTACTTTAAACCAAGGGATATTGTAAGTGGAGATTTCTACTGGTTTGCTGAAAGAGATAATAAAATAGTAGTGGCTGTTGTTGACTGTACAGGTCATGGTGTACCAGGAGCTTTTATGAGTATGATAGGAAATACATTATTGAATCAAATAGTTCTTGAAAGAGGTATTACAAGACCAGCCGAGATATTGAATCAGTTGCATGAAGAAGTTAGATTTGCTTTAAAGCAAGATGAGATATTAGAGGAGGGAGCAAAAGATGGTATGGATATAGCCATCTGTGTTTTCCATCAATTACATAATATCTTAGAATTTGCAGGAGCAAATAATGGAATGTATTTGATAAGAAATAATAAACTAGAAGAAATAAAAGGTGATAGAATGGGAATAGGTGGAGCTAAACGTGGTGTAGAGCGAAACTTTACAAATCAGATTATCAAATTGGGTAAAGAAGATACAATTGTTTATTTGGCATCGGATGGTTTTGCAGACCAGTTTGGTGGAGAGAGCAATAAGAAATTCATGGCAGGGAGTTTGAAAAAACTATTATTAGAACTTAATGATAAGAGCTTGAAAGCTCAACACCTCCAACTCAATAAAGTAATGGAAGAATGGAGAGGAAGTTATAAACAAATAGATGACCAACTCATTGTTGGCTTTAAAATAAAGCCAACAGCTAGTAGACAAAAGGCTGAAATTAGAATTAAAGAAACCTCTACTGAAGAAAGAAAAACAGATATACCACATAAATTTACCCGATAATATGAAAATACTTGCTGTTGGTAAAAACTATGCCAATCACATTGCTGAAATGAAAAGTGAATTCGATAAGTTTTCAGGCGAACCAGTTGTTTTTATGAAACCAGATACAGCTTTACTGAAAGAAAATGCACCTTTTTATTATCCAGAGTTTAGTAAAGATATTCATCATGAAGTAGAAATTGTTGTGAAAATTGGGAAAGAAGGCAAACATATCGAAGAACGCTTTGCTCATAAATATTATGATGAAATAGGCATTGGAATAGATTTTACAGCAAGAGATTTACAAGCAAAGTTGAAGCAAAATAGCTACTCTTGGGAACTTTCTAAGGCTTTTAATGGCTCTGCTCCTGTTTCTGGTTTTGTACCTAAAACAAATTTTTCTGATGTACAAAACATTGATTTTCATTTGGAAATCAATGGAGAAACACGCCAAAAAGGAAATACATCCATGATGATTTTTAAAATAGATTATATTATTTCCTTTTTATCAAAGTATTTTACACTCAAAAAAGGAGATTTGATTTTTACAGGAACTCCTGAAGGGGTTGGAGCTGTAAAAATAGGAGATAGATTGTGTGCATATATTGAAGGTGAAAAAATGTTAGATTTTGAAATAAAATAAAAACTTCATAAAAATTTGGATATACTTTCGTGCTTTGAGCTTGAGTTGTATGTAATAAAAAGAAAAATACAATGATATGTGAGAAAACCTTTGCCATAAAATTATTTATTTACTTTTACTTCTCTGATATTTGAATTCATTGCCATCTCTTTTGATAATCAAAGTTTTATCATCTAATTTTAATATTTCTTCTGTAGGTTCTGCATTAGCATTTTGAGGTGTATTGGCTGTCTTCTTATAATATATTTTGTTACCTTGAACTTTGTATGTGTAAAAATCATTGTAAGGTACCATATCAAAGTTACCATTTTTTTTAAACCTTATGGATGAAAACTCATCACCACCTTCTAAATTCCATAATCCTACAAGTAGTTTTGCATCAATATTTTTAGAAACAGTTTTGTCTTCTTTATTTAAATCAGCTTTTATCCAAGTTTCTTTTGAACCTTCTTGCAATTGAATAACCATTTCTTTTTCATTCATACTGAGTACTTTTACTTCAGATTGGGTATCTGGATATAAAATGACATCACCCTTTATTTGATAAGTAGATCCTTCCTCATTGCCATCTCCATAGACTTTCTTGCCATCATAATAAACCCAAGGTTCAAATTGCTCTTTAGGAGAAGGTAAAACCCAACGCCCCTGAATAAGTTTTTCGTAATCTTGCTTTGTTTCTACTGTTGTCATTTTCTGTTCAACTTTAACAGAATCTTTAGGTGCTTCTTTTTGCTCTTGCTTATCTGCTTTTTTACAAGCAATTGTCAATAATACCAAGATGATAATAGATAGTTTTTTCATAATAATGTTTTGTTTATTACTTTAATTTATATAAAAATTATTTTACAATACTAAATTCAACTCTTCTGTTTTGTTGTCTATCTTGTTCTGTACTATTAGAAGCTACAGGCTTTGATTTTCCATAACCTTTACTTGCAAGTCTTGTATTATTAATACCTTTTGACACCAAGTAATTCTTAACAGCGTCTGCTCTGTTTTGTGAAAGTTGAATGTTTTTTTGTTCATTTCCGATAGCATCTGTATGCCCTGAAACTTCAATATTTAAACTAGAATTTTCTTGAAGAACTTTTACAAGTCTATTAAGCTCTGCAGTAGACTCATTTTTCAACTGAAATTTATCTGTATCAAAGAAAATATTATTAAGTCTGATGGTTTGACCTATTTCTATGGGGGAAAGTAGAAGATCTTGTTGTATTTCCTGATAGTTAGCTACTTTTTCTAAATTAAGGTTATTGGATGTAGCTATAAAGCCTTTTTTCTCAGCTAAAAAGCTGTAGGCATTTCCAAAAGGCAGAACGATTTTATAATTACCATCAATAGGAGAAGAATTAGCTACACCTAACTCTGTATCCGTTTCTAAATCTCTATATGTAATTCTGGCTCCAATAGGTTTTTGTGTTTTGGCATTTAGTACTTTTCCAGAAATTATGACAACAGGTTTTGGAGCAAGCTCAGCAGGAAGTTCTAATTGTATAATATCTTGGTCACCAATAGATTCTGAAGAAGTAACCATATAGGCATATTTACTAGAAGCTGGAATTACAAAATAAGCATCAGCCTTTTCTGTATTAATTTCATGCCCTAAATTTTCAGGTTCAGACCATTTTTGCCAAGTATCGTCCAAACGACGAGAAACAAAAATGTCTGTATTCCCATAACCAGGTAAACCATTTGATGAGTAATACAGTGTAATACCATCTGGAGCTAAAAAAGGGCTTGAGTCATCAGCAAAAGTATTGATAGTGTTTCCTAAATTTTTAGGTTCAGACCATGTACCATCTGTTTGTAAAAAAGAAACAGATAAATCATTTCCTCCATATGAATCATCTCTCTGTGTAGCCATAATCAAAGTCTTACCATCAGCAGAAAGAGAATAATCCACAAACTTGTTTTTATTATAATCATTTTTAATTTGGATTTTCTTAGGAAGTGACCAGCCTGTTTCTGTTCGCTGACTCATCGAAATGCCACTTCCACCCCAAGACCCATCCTCTTTGTATGTGCCAATAATTAAAGCTGTATTATTATCAGGAGTTACTGAAATGATAGCATTAGGAGATTTGTTATTAAGAGGTTTACCTATATTTTTCGATTTTCCCCATTTTCCATCAGGTTGTAATTCTGAAACATAAATCTCATCAGAATCGGTTGCTCCTCCTGTATTATCAGGACTGTATTTAGTGTCAAAGTATAATGTTTTACCATCAGCAGTTATAAAGGGAGCTAATTCTGCATATTTAGTATTCACATTTGTACCTAAATTGGTATGCTTTATATTTTTAGGAACATTTTTTACTAATCGGATAGGTATATTAGCTTTGCTTGGATGTTTTTTTGATAATAATTTAGCATTAATTTGAATTACCTCATCCATCATTTTTTCAGCTTCTGCATACTTATTCAATTTTTTATAATATTTGGCCAACCTATATAGATAAAATATATATGAAGTACTTTCTTTAGAATTCTTTTTTTCTGAAATGGCAAGAGCTTCTCTGCAATAAGGTTCTGCTTTGCTGTATAATGATTGTTTATCATACATACCAGCTAATTGTAGAATTGTTTCTTTATAGGCATTTCTATCTTTTTTATTAATTTCTTCATATATCTTTTGTGCTTCTAAATAGAACTCTTCAGCTTTAGCATAATTTCCTTGTTGATTGTAGAAGTAAGCCAAATTATAACATGCTGAAGCATAAATTGCATTTTTTTCGCCAAGTCTTGCTTTTTTAGCCTTATAGGTTTCTAAATACAGAGCTTCTATTTTAGAAGGACTTTCTTTTAATGCTTCATAGCAAAAAGCTAAATTATTACAAGCTGTGGCATAATTACTACTAGTCTTTCCATCTTCAGTTTCTGCAATGATTTTTGCTTTTTCATATAGAACAACAGCTTCTTTATATTTTTTTTCATCATATAGCCCATCAGCTTGTTCTGTAATGGATTCAAAGCCGTTTTTATTTATATTTCCTTGTTTGTCATAATAAACTAAGGAAATTCTTTTATTATTCTGATAAGATGATACCATCCTTTTAATCCCTTTCTCATCATAATAAATACAATCGCCTTCTTTTAATTCTTCAGGTCGGTCTTGTGTTAAAACACCCTCAAATTGTATAATACCATTTTTATAATAATCTTTTACAACACCAACAGGCTTATCGTCTTTATAACTAATAATACGGTAATAGGCTATACGATTACTATTTGCAGGGACTTCATCCCAATCTGCATCAAAAAAAATGGTCCAACTACCTTGTCTTTTGCTACTTGCATCTGTATTATTAGGATTTTTAGGATATTTCTGGGCAAAAACCTGTAAAACAGAAATCTGCAAGAAAATATAGAAATAAAATACTTTCATAAAAAGAGTGTTCAATAATTGAGAAACTTATGATTAATTAGATTTTTACAACTTTGAATGAACCAGAATTGACATCAAAAACTAATTGATATACTGCTTTGAAAGAGGAAATCCCCAACTTTCTATCAATTGTACCAATCTGAATAGTTGTTCCTGTTTGAGGAAGTTTTGTGTAAATGCTTTTTCCTTCTATAGAAAGCTCTTCATCTATTTTAGAAGAAGTAGGAAAGTAAAAAGTAGTTTTATCAACCAATACGCCTTTTTCTAATTCATAAAATTTAGGCAATTCACCAGACCAAGAAATACTGCCATCAAAATTCTGTTTTGAAAGAGTTGAAGTGGCTACAAACTTTTTACCATTTTTTGCTACAAAATATGCCATTTCTTCTGGACTATCAAGTACCCCAAGCATATAATGCAAGGCAGGAGAGTAATTATAAGTTAAGAAACCATTTTTTATATCTTTTTTAATAAGAGTTAATTTGAAGCTGCCACCACCCATATCTGCATTAGACATTTCCTTAACTTTGGCATTATAAAAGTCCATAATGGAACTTTGAGCTAAAGAAACCTATAAACAAGAACATAGATAGAATCAAAAGCCTTATCATAAAAGAGTAGTTTTAAGATTAAAAAATAATAGACTACGCAAAAATACTCTGATATAAATTAACAAAGCCTTAGTTCTTTACGAATCAACAAGTATTATTTATTAAACAGGTACTCTAATTTATAAACCTCAATACTTGATTTTTATGTCATGGTATGTTTCAGGAGTTTGATAGTCTTTACGAAGGGGATGCCCTTGCCAATCGTTAGGCAATAGAATTCTTCTTAAATCTGGATGCCCTACAAACTCGATGCCCACCAAATCAAAAATTTCTCTTTCATGCCAATTGGCAGCAGCCCAAATGTGACTAATGGTATCTATTTTTGGTAAAGAAGAAGTATCGCTATTTTTTTCTAGAGAAACTTTTAAAATAATAGAATGATTATAAGGAATAGAATAAAGATGATAAATGACTTCTAAAAAGTTGTTGCCAGCATCAAGACCAGTAATACAAGAAAGGAAATCGAAGTAGGTCTGTTCGTTTTCATAGAGAAATGTGCAAACTTTGGCAACAGCATCAGGATTGATGAATAACTGAGGTTGTTGCAGTTTAGCATTTTCTCCTATAATTATCTCTTCACCAAATTGATTTATCAATAATTCTTTGAGTTCCGAAAAAAACATACTTTTTTTGTGCAAGATAAAAAAAAACGAGTGATAGTTTTATCACTCGTTTGAAATTCTTTTTGTTAAAAAGACTATTTTATTTTCTTAGTACCTTTTTCTTTTTTAGGTTTTTCTTCTGTTTTAGGCTCTTCAACAGGAGTGTTAGCTCCATCTTTATAGCTTTCTTCATCTTTTACATTTGTATTGATTGTAATAGGAGCTAATTCTAATTTACCACTTTGGTCTTTTCTTGCCATTAATTTCATTCTATTACGAGCTATAAAGTCTTGATAAGCAATTTTATAAGTATCTACATTAGGTTCCATAGCAATAGCTGTTTCATAACAAGTAGCAGCATCTAAAAATAATTGAGCTTCTTCATAGATACGAGCCTCAAGCATTTTGTTAAGAGCAGAAGGTTCTGCAATATATTCAGCTGCATCTTTCTTTACTTCTTGGAATTTAGAATCACTAGAAACCAAATTGATATTATAAACACTACGCTCTTTAGCAGGCTCTTTTGCTTCTTTTACAGTTACCTCTAAAATGAATGAAGGCTCTCCTTTATATTGCATTTTTGAAAAATCTAATTGAGCTAAACCTTCACCTTTGTCATCAGCCTTGATTTCTTGTGTAAAAATAACTTTACCATAAAAATCTGTAATTCTAATAGCAAATGTTTTATTTTTAGCGATGCCTTCTTGCAAAGGACTTCCATAAAGTCTAACAGTTACAATAGAATTGAGTACATCCATTGTAGGATTTGCATGCTGATCTTTAGGATATGCAAAATAAGCAAAGGCTGTATTAGGATTTGCACGTTCTACCGAACCTGTAATGGCCATGTACTTACGGTGATTTTTGTTAATGTCTTGACGGTCAGCTTTTGCCATCTCGCCAGCTACATAACTTGCATATTTTGCTGATGTACTACTATTAGCTGCACCAACTTTTGAGTTTAAATCACTAATCTTATAGCTACCAGCTTGTTTAATTTCAAGAGTTTTACCTCCTTTGTGCATCAAACCTACATAACTATTTGCTCCAACAACTACCTCATCAGTAGGGCTTAGTGTCGAACCAGACCATATTTTTTTATTGCTAGTTTTTAGGTTTACATTTCCGTTGGTAGCGAGTACCTTAAATGCGTAATCTTGTGCGTAAGCTCTTGTTATGATTGCTAATACAATCAAAGCAAAAATAAGAGCTTTTTTCTTAGCGGTGTTGTTGCTTATGTTTTTCATAGGATTTTGATTTTAATTCTTGATATTAATTTTGCTCCTCTACTCCTAAAGTTGCAACTTGTTTGTTTTTTAACCTTCTTAATCTTTGTCTGCGTTCATAAAGTTTGGTAACTGCTCCATAATAAACTTCTACTAAATTAGGAATAAATACAATTGCCAAAAATCCTAAACTCCAATCCACTTTCATTTTGAAGTTGTCAAATACCTGTAAGATAATGAAAACTATTGAGATACTTAGCAAAAATTGTACCAAAAGAGATAGTCCATCATACCAAAAATCTAATTTTGCATGTAAAAATACAAAAAGTGCAGTTATAAGATATGCAATTACAAAAGTAATTAAATAATTTGCCCAATCTGGCATGGTATCAATATAATCTTCATTGAGAATCATGGAAAGAATATTGGCATGAACATGGATACCATACATATCTTTATCAGCTTTACCTACATAATTTTCGTTGAGAGGAGTAAAAAATCGGTCTTCATCAGAAGTAACATTCATAATATTCATGTCTTCACCTGTAAAGGCCATCAATACAATTTTATTTTGCAATAATCTTTTTAATTCATCTTTTGCTCCTGCTTCATCCATCTCAAATACTTGTTGATAAGGAACGTAGCCAAATTTTTCATGATGTCCAATATAATTAATATATTCTACGTCTTTATTTCGCTTTAAGAACTTCTCAGTCTTTTTTGAATCATACAACATTGCCAATTGTACAGCAAAAGCCAATTCTGTCTTACCATTTACTTTTTCTTTTGGAGAAAATGAACGACAAGTCGCCAAACCTCCTGCCAAATCAGAACGCAATGCTTTATCTCTTGTTCCTGCTGTAATTAAGTTAGCTAATCCTCCTTTTGCATTTTTGATAAAATAAGGGTGTGAGGTAATTAAACTATCAAACTGAGGATTTTCTATTTTATTATTAATTAATTTTTGATTTGTTTTATGTTTAAAGGAAATATCTGTTACCATGACCAAATTTTCTATGCTTTGTAAAGTTTTTCCAAAAGCACTATCAATAGGAGCGTTGAGTGAGTCTGTTCTGAATTTTTTAAACAAAACATCTATACCTATACACTTAGGTTTTTGAGCATTTACAATTTCAAGTAATGGAATTAAATCTTGACGGTTGAGTTTACCAATCCCAACCACTACAATATTAGTATCTGGTCTCGTTTCATTTACCTTTATACCTGTACTATCATCTAAATCAGTTTTTTTAGCTCTAATTCCGTGAAAATACATATCTGTTATGTCAAAATCTCCGAACATTTTTTCAACAGGATTTAATGCATCAAAATTAAGATTGACACTTTGTATGATAAATGCCACAACAGCCGTGAAAGCCAAGATGAGGATATTATCTTTATTGAAAAAAAATCGAAAAAATGTTCTCATTTGCTTAAAAAATATCTAAACTTTAATACTTTTGATGTGATAAAAGTAAATGTAATATTTTCATAAATATAAAAAAAAAAAACAAGATAAAAAATGGTAGCCTTCCCCAAAGGACGTTTGAAACCTGAGCAATACATAGAAGGGATTTTACAAGGTAACGTGATAGTGCTGTCTAAAGCTATTACACTTGTAGAGAGTACTTTAGAGTATGATAAAGGACTGTCAAAAGAAATTTTAGAAGAACTTTTATCTCATACAGGTAAAAGTATTCGCTTGGGAATTACTGGTGTGCCAGGGGTAGGTAAAAGTACTTTTATAGAAAATTTTGGTTTAGAAGTAATAAAAAAGACAGGTAAGAAAATTGCGATTTTAGCAATAGACCCTACTAGCCAAAAAACTAAAGGAAGTATTTTAGGAGATAAAACTCGGATGGAGCATCTTGCTTTACATCCTAAAGCATATATTAGACCCTCACCAGCAGGACATTCGTTAGGTGGGACAGCCCAAAAAACACGAGAAACTCTTTTACTTTGCGAAGCAGCAGGTTTTGAAATCATTTTTATCGAAACAGTAGGGGTAGGGCAATCAGAAACCTTGGTAAGTGAAATGACAGACTTTTTCTTGCTTTTGATGCTTGCAGGAGCAGGAGATGAACTACAAGGTATCAAAAAAGGAATTATGGAAATGGCTGATATGCTTGTAATTACAAAAACAGATGGAGAAAATAAGCACAAAGCTTTGGTTGCAAAAGTAGAATATGAAGGAGCTTTGCATCTTTTCAGACTCTCTGAAATGGGTTGGCAAGTGCCTGTACAAACCTGTTCAGCTTTACAAAAAGAAGGTTTGGATAAAGTTTGGGAAAAAATAGAAGAATACTTTAAAATCAGCAAAGAAAAAGGTTTTTTTGAGAAAAAACGCAAAAAGCAACAACTCACTTGGCTTGAGGAAACCATTAAAAACAATTTATTAGAACATTTTTATAAACAAGAAGGAGTCAAACTGGCCCTTGAAAATGCTAAAAATGCTGTAAATGAAGGAAAAAAAGATGCTATCCATGCAGCACAAGAAGTATTAGAAAAAATTATTAAATTAAAATAGTACAACCATGATGTTAAAAGTAGAACATATTGGAATAGCTGTTAAAAGCTTACAAGAATCAAATGAATTGTTTTCAAAACTGTTTGGAAAACCTCATTATAAAGTGGAATCTGTTGAAAGTGAGGGTGTAAGTACTTCGTTTTTTCAGATGGGTGAAACAAAAATAGAACTTTTGGAAGCTACAAGTCCTGATAGTGCCATTGCTAAGTTTATTGAAAAAAAAGGAGAAGGCATTCATCATATAGCCTACGAAGTTTCTAATATCTATGAAGAAATGGAAAGGCTTAAAAATGAAGGGTTTATTCTTTTAAATACAGAACCTAAAAAAGGTGCAGACAATAAACTGATTTGCTTTCTACACCCAAAATCTACCAATGGTGTACTTGTAGAACTTTGTCAAGAAATTAAATAAAATATGTGGTTTGATAATAAAACTGAAATTGAAGATAGAATAGCCATTACAGATAGCTCTGATTCTGTAACTTATAAAGAATTGTACAGTGATGCAACCACAATAGCTCATTTCTTATTAGAAAAACTTAATACAAATCATCTCAAAGAAACTAAAATTGCATTTTTGGTAAACCCAAGTATAGAATATGTGGTTGTACAATGGGGAATATGGCTTGCGGGTGGAGTAGCTGTACCATTGTGTAATACACACCCTATCTCAGAAATAAACTATGTGCTTGAGGATGCCAACTGCAAAATTTTACTTGCAGAAGAATCGTTTCAAAATATTCTGAAAGAAGCAGTTATACAACCAACTTATCTGAAAAATATTGAAATACAAGAAACACAACTTTTGCCAACAATTCAGGTAAAGCAAAGAGCATTAATTATCTACACATCAGGGACGACAGGCAAACCCAAAGGTGTTGTAAGTACACATCAAAATATTGAAAGCCAAATCAAAACGCTTGTAGAAGCATGGGAGTGGAAAGCAAATGATAAAATTTTACATATTTTGCCACTACATCATATCCATGGAATTATAAACGCCTTATGTTGTGCTTTATATGTTGGGGCAGAAGTACATTTTTTACCAAAATTTGAAGCTGATAAAGTTTGGAGTTGGTGGCAAAAGAAAGATTTTACCATTTTTATGGCTGTTCCTACAGTTTACAGCCGTTTGATAACAGAATGGGAGAATGTAAATAAAGAAGAGCAACAAAAAATGACAAATGCTTGCAAAAAAATGAGATTGATGATTTCTGGTTCTGCTGCTTTGCCAGTAGGTATATTGGAGCGTTGGGAGGCAATTAGTGGACATTTTTTGTTAGAAAGATATGGAATGAGCGAAATAGGTATGGCAATTGCTAATCCTTTACATGAAAAAAGAAAGGCTGGTTTTATAGGTGTACCTTTACCCAATGTACATGTTAGATTGGTAAACGAACAAAATAGTGTTGTTAATCAAGGTGATATAGGGGAAATACAAGTGAAAGGTGAGAATGTTTTTCTAGAATATTGGAATAAAAAACAAGCTACTTTAGAGAGTTTTACAGAAGATGGCTGGTTTAAAACTGGAGATACAGCTATACAAGATGAAGAGGGGTATTTTAAAATATTAGGCAGAACATCTATTGATATCATCAAAACGGGAGGTTATAAAGTATCAGCTATTGAGATAGAAGAAGTTTTAAGATTACATCCATCTATTCAAGATTGTGCTGTAGTAGGAATTGCAGATGAAGAATGGGGTGAAAAAGTTTCTGCATGTTTGATTTTACATGAAAATCAAGACTTATCCCTTGAAAATTTAAGAACTTGGGCTAAAACGCAAATAGCTCATTATAAGATTCCTACACAAATAAAAATACTATCCGAATTGCCTAGAAATGCAATGGGGAAAGTATTGAAACCTGAACTGAAAAAACTATTTCATGGATAATTTACATATAACTATCATACAAACAGATTTGCATTGGGAAAGTCCAACTGCAAATCTGGCAATGTTAGAAGAAAAAATAGAAGAAATCAGCCAATCAACAGACCTTATTGTATTACCTGAAATGTTTACAACAGGCTTTACGATGAATGCCTCTGCTCTGGCGGAGCCTATGAACTTAACCACTTATAAATGGCTTCAACAACAAGCCAAAAAGAAAAATGCTGTTGTGGTGGGTAGCTGTATAATCAAAGAAAAAGAACAATATTTTAACAGACTTTTGTGGGTAGAGCCTGACGGAAAAGTTGATTTTTATGATAAAAAACACTTGTTTAGAATGGCAGGGGAGCATGAGGTTTATTCTCAAGGAAACAAACGAGTTATCAAAGAAATAAAAGGTTGGAAAATCTTTCCCCTAATTTGCTACGATTTACGCTTTCCTGTTTGGGCAAGAAATGTAAATTTAGCTTACGATTTGATTTTGTATGTAGCCAATTGGCCTAACCCTCGTCTCAATGCTTGGGATATTTTGTTGCAAGCGAGAGCCATTGAAAATCAGGCATATAGTGTGGGTGTAAATAGAGTAGGTAAAGATGCAAAAGGAAATGAATATGATGGAAACTCTGCTATTTATGATTTTAAAGGAAATAAAATAGTGAAAATAGAAAATGGAGAAGAGAAAATAGCAAGTGTTGTTTTGGAAAAAGCTCCTTTAGAAGATTTTAGAACAAAATTTCCAATTTACTTAGATGCTGATAAAATTACTGAGAGTCTGAATACTTTTTCCTAAAATAAAGTCTTTTTTTCTCTCTTTCTAAAACTAATTCTGTAATTCTATTTGTATTCTGGTTGTAAAAAGCTTCTTCGAAATCTTTTTCGGGTAAATCTAAACGATAAGCAGCTTGCAACAATCTTTCAGGAGATTTTTGTAGTAAATGAGCTATAAATTTTTTCAAGTTTCCTTCTAAATCTTCCCAAGAAAAGTTTTCTTCAGGCAAGGCATCATCCCAATACGAATGAATAGAGTTTTTAATAAGTACCAAATCAGACTCCATGATAGCAATTAATGTAAGTAAATTTAATGAAAAATAAAGGAAATCAAGTATATTTGCAGTGAAAAATTTCACGAATAAATTATGCATAACGACCCCGAATTACAACAACAAGCTAAATATTTGGGCACATTTACCAAAGACTTTGTAGTAGTAGCCGATACACTTAAAGAAGTATCTTATCAGTTACGTACACGAGGTTTCGAATTTCCCATATTTCCAATTTGTAAGGAGCATATTGCTATTGGTAATTTATTAATAGATAAAACTGCTGTGCAGTTAGATTGGCATTGTTTTGTTTCGTTTGCTGGGGAGTTTGAACAAAGACAATTGATAACTGATTTGGAAGGCTTCAAAAATGCCTATAAAGATCCAGATGAATTTTGTTGCCTTTTTGTGGTAGACAAAGATTTTATGAATTTTGTGTTTTTGCCTTATCCTGAAGATTAAAATGTTGATTTTTAAGTTTTTATCAATTTTGCCATTGTCTATACTGTATCTGATGGCAGATTTTTTGTACTTCTTAGCTTTTTATGTGATTGGGTATCGTAAAGAGGTTGTTTGGCAAAATCTTAAAAATGCTTTTCCAAATAAAACAGACAAAGAGTTAAAGATAATTCAAAAAGATTTTTACAAACACCTTGCAGAAGTTTTCATTGAAACTTTAAAAATATTGAGTATCTCAAAAAAAGAATTAGAAAAACGATTTGTTGTCAGAAATATTGAAATACTCAAAGAAAGATTGGATGAAGGAAAAACTGTTTTGGTGCTTACAGCTCATTTATTTAATTGGGAATGGCTTTCACTCATTACAAGTCTAAAACAACCTTACTCAGTACATTTTGTTTATCAAGAACTTAGTAGTAAGTTTTTTGATAACTTGATGCTCAAAATTAGGACTCATTTTGGAGGTCAGCCTCTTAAGATGCAAAATATTTTAAAAGATGTTTTGCAAAATCATAATCAAGCCAGAATTGTAGCTTTGTTGGCTGACCAAAGTCCAGCAGGAAATGAAAAAGACCATTGGACAGATTTTCTAAATCAAGATACTGCCTTTTTTGCTGGAGCAGAGAAAATAGCGACAAAACTTCAATTACCTGTAGTGTTTGGAGGTGCAACTAGGCTCAAAAGAGGGCATTATGAATTATATTTTGAAGAAATTTATCATCCTCAAGAAAAATCAGATAACAAAATTACAGAAAATTACGTTAGAGCTTTAGAGGCTCAAATACAAAAAACACCAGCCAATTGGCTTTGGTCTCATAAACGTTGGAAAAAGAAAAGAAATTTTTAGAAATTTGGAACACCTTTTGCTAACTTTCAGTATAAAAGAAAAAAGTTAAAATTAAAATTTGTAATAAAATGAAAAATCGTACTCCTTTTGGAAACCCTTTTGGTATTTTTTTAATAGTTCTTTTTGCTCTAAGTGGAACGGCTATGGCTCAAAAAGTAGCTTCTGTAGCCCCAGCTCCTCAAATTAAGTTTGAAAAGACTACCCATGACTTTGGTAATATACCTCAAGGTACACCAGTAACTACTACATTTATATTTAAAAATGCAGGAAAAGCTCCTTTAGTTCTTTCAAATGTACAAGCTTCTTGTGGTTGTACAACACCTTCTTATACAAAAGAGCCTATTGCTCCTGGCAAAACAGGAACAATTACAGCTACTTACAATGCAGCAGGAGCAGGTCAATTCAACAAGAGTATTACAGTAACATCTAATGCTGGAGAGCCAGTGGTTTTAATGTTACAAGGTACAGTAGTAGCAAAAGAACAAGGTGGTTCAGCAAATCCTACAATACAACCTAAATAAAAACCAGTAATTTTTCTCTTTATAAAAAATAAAAAGGTCAGTAAATTTACTGACCTTTTTTTATGCTAAAACTGAAAACATAATGGAAAAAAACTTTTTTGCTGAAGTATATGAGGTTGTAAAACTCATACCTGAAGGGCGAGTGACTTCTTATGGTGCAATAGCTCAATATCTTGGAACAAAAGGCGGAGCTCGTATGGTAGGTTGGGCTATGAATGCTGCTCATACCGAAAAAGATGTGCCAGCTCATCGAGTTGTAAATAGAAATGGACAACTAACAGGTAAACATTTTTTTGAAACACCTGAAACCATGCAAAGTCTTTTGGAAGCAGAAGGACTAAAAATTGTAGATGATGAAATCCAAGATTTTCAAAAACATTTCTGGAATCCTAACGATGAATTAGCTTTATAATATTAATTTTTTGTTAAAAAATTATGTATGGCTAAAATCACGTCCTAATTTTTTTAAATTTGCGTGGTTTTTACGAAATATGATTCTATGTTAGAAGGTTTAGAAATTTCTGTTATCATTCTGTTATTTGTTAGTGTTATTTTTGTTTTGGGGTTTGAATTCATCAATGGTTTTCATGATACTGCCAACGCTGTTGCAACAGTTATCTATACAAAATCGTTAAAACCACAATCGGCTGTAGTGCTTTCTGGGATATTTAACTTTGCAGGTGTTTTCTTTGGAGGAATAGGAGTTGCAATGGGTATTATTAACTTGCTTCCAACTGATGCTCTCTTATTAGGAGATGTTTGGTTAGGAATGTCCATGATTTTGGCTTTACTTCTTTCTGCAATTATTTGGAACTTTGGAACATGGTATCTGGGAATACCTTCTTCGAGTTCACACACATTGATTGGAGCTATTTTAGGTGTGGGAATTGCCTATTCTTTGGATATGGGAAAAGGAATTAGTGGGGTAAATTGGGGAAAAGCTGCTGAAGTTGGGTTGTCATTGTTATTATCACCCTTAATTGGACTTAGTTTAGCTGCTATTTTATTATGGGTTTTGAAAATTTCTGTTAAAAATAAAAAAATATTTGAAGCTCCTGATGGTGATACACCTCCTCCAACATGGATTCGAGCAATTCTTATTTTCACTTGTTCTGGTGTAAGTTTTGCTCATGGGTCTAATGATGGACAGAAAGGTGTTGGGTTGTTGATGTTAGTTCTTATTATGACACTCCCAACTTATTATACATTAAATTCTGAGAAAAACATTACAGATTATAGAAATGCAATCAATCAATTTGATGAAAAAGTACAAATAATAGCTCGTGATTATCCAGCAAATACTTTTGGAGAAATAAAAGATGAAGTAACTGCCATAAAAACAATATTTCAAAAAGAAAAATTGAACAAAGACGAGTTAAAAGAAGTACGAAAAAATATATTAAAAATAGATAAAGAGTTTAAAAGTATTTATAAAAAAGAGCCATCAGTTGAATCTAAAGTGAAAGACACTTTAAGTAAATTTAAAGGAGAAACTACAGAGCATGCCCCATTATGGGTGAAAATCGCAATAGCTTTAAGTTTAGGTTTAGGAACAATGATTGGTTGGAAAAGAATAGTAGTAACAATAGGTGAAAAAATAGGTAAACAACACTTGACTTATGCACAAGGAGCATCAGCAGAGTTAATAGCTACGATTACGATTGGATTTTCATCTTTTGTTTATCACTTGCCTGTAAGTACAACCCATATTTTATCTTCTGGTGTAGCAGGGAGTATGATAGCTGCTAATGGTGTCAAAAATCTTCAGAAATCGACAGTTAAAAGCATTGCATTAGCTTGGTTATTAACATTGCCTGTGTCTATTGGGTTATCAATGTTATTATTTTATGTATTTAAATTAATATTGGTATAAAAAAGAAGGGGAATTAAATTCCCCTTCTTTTTTATATTTTCTGTTTGACAGTAATATACCCTGGGTATTTTACGTAGCCTTTTCCAATAGAAATAGAAGGTTTTACCTTAAGTTTTAAATTTTTCGGTTTGTTCTGGTCATCTTTAACACCTAAGCTCTTGCTAATCAGATCTCTACTCTCTTTTTGAGAAAAAAATTTATATAAATCAGAAGCTACATTTAATGGCATTACGATACTTGTCCCTGAAGGTATCTCATATCTTTGTTTTACAATACCTTTAGCAATTTCAACATTATCTATTTCTGCAATCCATTCTAAATAATTTAAAGCGGCTAATTTATCATTTGGATTGCTGATATTAATATTTACGACAAAAGAGAGAGGTAAAGTTTTTTGTGATACAGACTTAAGAATTCCTGCTATCTCTAAGGGGTTAATATCAGATATTTCAGATACATTTTGCACATTGATATTAGCTAAACGCATATTATCAATAGTAGTTGTGCTAAATTCACATTGAGCAAAGTTTTTTACTTCTCTAATAGTTCTACAAGAAAAAGTAAAAAACAATAGGATTATTAAAGTACTAAGTTTTTTCATAAAAGTAATAATATTATTCTAATGAGTTTTATCAGGAATTGGAACTAAATTTATATTGAAGTTCTCCAATATTATTGGATAACTTTTTTTTTTGCCGTTTTTTCTTGAACAAAATTATTATTTGAGTAAACACAAGTACAAAAGTGATAATAACTCCTAAGTAACCATAAGCAGGTAAAAAACGTAAGTAATAACCTATCAAAATAGATCCTATACACATTCCATATAAAATAAATGATGTTTGAATGTGATTAAAGCCTACATCTAATAATAGATGGTGTAGATGGTTTCTATCACCAGAGAAAGGAGAGCGTTTATTTGCTAATCTAATAGTAAAAACTCTAATAGTATCAAATAAAGGAATTATCAATACAGCAATAGCAAATATAGGAGCCTTTCCTCCAGAAAAACTTAATTCTGTTTTATTCATTTCTATAAACTGAATAGCAAATACAGCAGAAATAAAGCCAAGTATCAGAGAACCAGTATCCCCCATAAAAATTTTAGCATTGACAAGTAGATTGTATCTTAAAAAACCAAGTACAGCACCACATGTAGCAAATGCCCAAATAGCCAAACTTTCTTCCTGATGCATATAAAACCATACCCCAAAAGTTGCTAAAACAATAAATCCGATTCCTCCAGCCAAGCCGTTTACGCCATCTATCAAATTGAAGGCGTTGATAATTACGATGACAGTAAATATAGTAGCTAAATTAAGCCAAATGGGCGAGGTTTCATAGATAGAGAGAAAACCATAATAACTACTAAGTTGAACTTCACCCCAAAAAACAATAATGGAAGTAGCTAAAAGCTGTGCTAAAAATTTTTTATAGGGAGGAAGAGGAATGATATCATCTTTGATGCCTGTAAAAAATAGGATAGTCATTGCAGAAAGAAAAGCTCCTAAATCTAAATGTCTGCTTTGATGTGCAAAAAAACTTGCAGAGATAACAGTGCCTGCATAAATAGCTATTCCTCCTAGAGTGGGGATTTTACTTAAATGGGACTTTCTTGCCTCATCAGGTTCATCATAAAGATGTTTTTGTTCGGCAACTTTAATAATGACAGGAATGCTTATCCATGCAATTATCAGAGCAACCAGAAATGTGGCAACCAAAATATAAATCATCATAACACCTTTTACGATAAGCTTTTGCTTACCTGTTTTTCATAATATTAAAATGCATTCTTATCACCTTTCAGCATACTCTGGACAGTCCAAAACACAATTTTGATATCTAACCAAAAAGACCAATTTTCTATATAAAAAACATCCATTTTTACACGATTAATCATAGAGCGAACATCTTTTGTTTCTCCTCGATAGCCTTTCACTTGTGCTAAGCCTGTTACTCCAGGTTTTACTAAATGCCTTACAGTATACTTTTCTACAATATGTTTGAAGGTTTCATTGAGTTCAAGAGGATGAGGTCTTGGACCCACTACAGTCATGTCTCCTAACAAAACATTGAAAAATTGTGGTAACTCATCAATACTCGTTTTTCTCAAAAATCGTCCAAACTTAGTTATTCTATTATCGTTTTGGGTAGCTTGTATAAATCCTGCATTCTTTTTATAGGTCATGGTTCGGAATTTATAAACCCAAAATACTTTGTTATCTTTTCCTGCTCGTTTCTGCTTAAAAAATATAGGACCTCTTGAGGTCAGCTTTATAATCAAAGCTAAGATAGGAAAAAGCCATGTAAAAACCAATAAAATTACTGAAATTGAAAAAAATATGTCAAAACTTCGTTTTAGAATTTGATTGATTGCATCATTAAGAGGTTCTGTTCTTGAAAGAACAACAGGAATAGAGCCATACTGTTCGACAGCAACTTCAGCTGCAGTAAAATCTTTTAAATTAGGTAATAACTTAATTCTTTTCAAATGATTATCTGCTATTGTAGTGATTTTTTTAAGTTGCTCCCTATTTACTCTATCTAAAGAGCAAAAAATTTCACCAACTTCATTTTCTAAAACATACCTTTCTAAATCTGGCAAAGCTCCTTTAATAAGAGAGTTATCACTGAACTTATCATCAAAAAAACCCATGAATTGGTACCCTCTGTCAGGGTTTTTCATTACAAAATTATATAAATCTAATCCAGCTTTTCCATAACCTACTATTACAATCTTAATTTGATTATAGCCTGAACGCCTGTAAATCCTTAACATCCAAATAATAAGGACTCTCCATGCTAAGACAAGCAAACTAAAAGATCCATAAGAAGCAAGTAAATGGAATCGAGAGTAATCTTGGACTTGGAGTAGAACTAAAAAGATAGTTACCAAAGCAAAATGCCAAGCAACTGCTCGTAAATTTTTACGAGCAGTTGTCAAATAATCATCTAAACGAGATATCTGATAAGTTTTAGATAAGACAGAAATAACTATCCAAATAGCGTTATAATATATTCCTACATACCAATAGGGAACTTGGTCTATACCAGAAAAAGTTTTAAAACGTAACCAATAGGCTATTAAAAATGCTAAATTGAGTGCGATTAAATCACCAATAGAGTAACTTATTTTTATTAACTTGCTGTATCTCTGTAACATATACTCTGTCTTGCGGAGTAAAACTCAAATATATAGAAAATCCAATAAAAAAATTAAAGCCTTTTCAAATAAATTTTGAAAAGGCTTTAATTTTAGAAACTACTCATACAGATTATCTTCCTCCGTTGCTTAGTTTATCCATTTCAGCTTCGAAAGTCTTTTTGAACTTCTCATAATCATAATCAATTTTGATACGTTCATCATTAGTTAACTTCTGCATTCTTTTGTTATAAGACTCCAACAAATCGTCAGTTGTCAATTCTAATGCAATGTAATACTTATAAGTACCTTGTTGAGTTTTTACTAATTTCTCACAAATTGTTTTAGTTCCAGCAAGCTCTTGGTCAACTACTTCACGAGTTAAGTTTTCATAACGCTCTTCAACTTCTTCTTTGTTGTTAAACTCACGAGAGTTTACATAGTTATCAGTAACAGCCTTCACTTTGGTATTAATGCTACGAGCAAGTTCATCACGAGTATTGCTCAATGCTTTACGCTTCGCAACCATTTGGTCTTGACTTTCTCCCATTGCATTAGCACGGAAAGTTTTTTTATCAGTGAAAAACTCAGGGCCAGAGCATGGTACAACTACTTCTTTTTCGCCTTCAGGCAATTTTACTTTGTCTTTCTTTTTACAAGAAATTGTAGCAGTAGCTAAAAATGTAACAGCTAATAAATAGATAAATGACTTCTTCATAAAAATATAAATTTAGTTTAAACAAATATAATCAGGAATGATGCCAAAGTAAGTAAAATTTTATGAAAAATCTAAAGAAAATAATTATTTGCTTGATAAACAGTGGTTTATTTGCCATCTAGGCGTAAAAGTAAATGTTTTAAAAATAAAATATAGGTTATATATAAGAAAGATTGTAGATTTGCTGTGTTTTTTGAAAAATTGAACAAGTGTTAATGAATAATCCCTATTGTAAAAAAACAGCTTTGTTGATAGGCTCTACTGGTTTGGTAGGTTCCGAATTGCTTTTTCAGATGATTAATGATGACTACTATGAAGAAGTTATTGTAGTTTCGAGACAAAAAGTAAATGTTATACACCCCAAACTAACACAACACATTATAGATTTTGATAATCTTGATGCATATGCCCACCTTATCAAAGCCACAGATATTTATTGTTGTTTAGGTACGACTATAAAAAAGGCAAAAAGTAAAGAGAAATTCTACTTAGTAGATTATATATATCCCACCGAGATTGCAAAAATTGCAAAATTTAATGGAGCATCTTCATTTACCATTGTTACAGCAATGGGTGCATGTAAAAATTCTACTTTTTACTATAATAGAGTAAAAGGTGAAGTAGAAGAAACAATTGAACATCTTCAATTTAAATGTTGTAATATTATACGCCCTTCATTGTTGCTTGGGGAACGTCAAGAATTTCGTTTGGGCGAAGAAATAGGTAAGGCTGTAGCCAAAGGTTTAGAATTTATGATGGTAGGTGGATTAAAAAAATATAAACCCATAGAGGCTAAAGTGGTAGCTATTGCTATGTATGAACTTACAAAAGAAAAGAGAGAAGGTTTTCATATATTTGAATCGGCATACCTCCAAGAAGTTTACAATGAAGAAAAATATGCTTCATACGCTTAAATTATATGAAGCATATGAATACTAATTGACTAAATTTTTCTTAGAATGAAATATTCTAACATATAGGTTTCCAATCCCTTCAATGAGTCTTCTAAGAGCATTAAAATATAATGTAACATATAAAAAAGCACTCATCAACCAAATTATAAGAATATTGAAGCCTAAAGTATCATAAAGCATTCCTCCTAAACGCTTTTTGGGGGCAAAAAAATGAGTTCTGAAATCTAAAGCAGTACTTTTCTCTGGATTTTTAAAAATAGGGTATACTTTCTGAATAAGATTTGAGCTTGTTTCAACGATACGCTCAGGAGTTTCTGTTGCTGTTACAAGACGTTCAATGGCTTCATTGTGGTACCTATTTTTTAAATCTAAAAACTCTTTTCTTTCTACTGATGTTTTTGTAAGACTTCCTATTACTTGGTCTTTTGCTTGGCTATTTTCATTATAAATTTTAATATAATGCTTCTTTAAAACTTGAAGATGTTTCTTCAGATTATTATACAAATCTAAATTAAACTGATTATGTACAAACTTATCAAATTGTGTAAACTGATAAGGTGTAATTTCATTTTGAAGTACAAGTTCGTTTTTCAAAATAAGCAAATCTTGTTTTACTTGTTCTCTAAGAGAATCTATTTTGTGGCTATTTAAACAATCATCCAATTTTGTTTCTAATTCAGGAATATACAAAGATTTATGAAACTCTGCCTGAGACATTTTTTGGTCATAATCATAAAAATGCTTTTGATATTCATTGTATTTGAATTGTGCTACCATTAATGCTTCGAAAGCCCAACGAGCAGCCATACTTTCCGCTAACAAAGGTACTTTTTTGTCCGAAGAAAGATTTGGATTAATTTCGTTGAATCGAACTACAATACCACCTAAAAGTAATTGAGGTATTAAAAGCAAAGGAATAAGAATGTAAATGGTAACAACAGAATTGAATGTTGCAGAAATATTTAAGCCCAACATATTGGCAAAACAAGTAGTAGCAAATAATACAAGCCAATAAGATGTATTCATGCCCTCTACGCCCAAAATCCAATTACCAATTAAAACAAAACTCAAGGTTTGTACTGCAGAAAAAGCAAACAACAAAATAACTTTTGCAAGTAAATAACTGCCTCTACTCAAATGTAAAAATGCTTCTCTTTTAAGCATTTTAGCATCTTTGATAATTTCTTCTGCACTGACAGACAAGCCAATAAACAAAGAAACTATTACAGACATAAAAATGTATGCAGGTAAATTGTTGTTTTTGGCAAAAACATAACCACCATCACTACTTTGGTAAAAGCGAACAATATAAGCCAAGATAATTGCTAAAAGAGGTGCTTCTAATAGATTGATAGTCATGTATTGAGTGTTACTCAATTTTGAAAGAATATCTCTTGTCAAGAAAATACCAACCTGTTTGATTCTAGGTGGAATTTTCAGATGAGTAACAGGTTGTTCTTGATGTGTGTTTGTTTGAGGAGGATTGATAAGTTTTTCAAAATATTCGTTCCACTTTCGTGGTGTTATTTTTCTTTGATTGGTAAATGTTCCATATTCGTTTACCATTTTAGTTTCAATAATATTAAAAATCTGTTCAGGATTAACATTTCCACACTCCACACAAACATTCTGGTCTTTATCTACAAAACCTGCAATACTTTTGAAATAGGTAATGGCTTCAATAGGGTTTCCATAATAAATAGGATAACCACCTACATCTAAAATAAGTAATTTATCAAACATCTTAAAAATATCTGAAGAAGGTTGATGAATTACTACAAAAATAAGTTTTCCCTTTAAAGAAAGCTCTTTAAGTAAATCCATGATATTTTCAGAATCCCTTGAAGAAAGTCCAGAAGTAGGTTCATCTACAAATAGTACATAAGGCTCTCGAAGAAGTTCTAATCCAATATTTACTCTTTTTCGTTGTCCGCCACTAATCGTTTTCTGAAGAGGGTTGCCAACTTTTAAATCTTGAATTTCATGAATCCCTAAACTGTGTAATGTTTTTTGAACCAAAGCATCAATTTCATCTTCAGAAGCCTTGCTAAAACTAAGCTTGGCAGCATAATAAAGGTTTTGGTAAACGGTTAATTCATCTATAAGTAGGTCATCTTGAGGTACATAGCCAATAACCCCTGAAATACTTTCATTATCTTTATGAATATCTATCCCATTAATGAGAACTTGTCCTTTGGTAGGTTTTAGATTTCCATTTAAAACATTGAGTAAAGTAGATTTTCCTGAACCACTTGCTCCCATCAAACCTATTAATTTGCCCGATTCTTCAGCAATATTTACATTTCTAAGCCCTACTTTATGATTGGGAAAATAATACCAAATATCTAATGCCTCAAAGGAAATGACTTGATTCCTATTTTCATTTAAAAATAAGCCAACTACATCACTATAATATACAGGGTCAAATTTATCGGAACGGATACTACTACCAACTGGAAATGTATAAACATGACGGTCTTTGATACCTACACTATTCAGATAAATATTGCTACTTCCTGCATACCTCAATAAGTACATTTCCATACTTGGAATACGCAAAATGCCTATAGCTCCATCTAATTTATCTCTATAAACATGCTTATAATCAATATCTGTTTTAGGGATGCCATCAATCCAAACTATATTTTGATGAATATTATCTTCAGAAAAGCTTTCTAAGACAAATTTTCGGATTGTTTCATACTCAACAGGATCTAAGTGGAAAATTTCTGCAATTTTCTTTACTAAAGTTTGTTCTTTTTCAGAAGCAATACCATCAGAAATGTTCATTTCTAAGATATTTGTGATAACAATAACCTTCTGAGTTCGTGTGAGTTCTTCGTTTAGATTTTTACAGATATTAACTACGTCTACGTTTTGAGAAGCATATTTGTCAAATAATTCTAAATATTTTTCTATATATTCTTCCCCAAAATTATCTTCTAAGAATTTTTGAATAAGCAAACGTTCATTTTCATTTACACCATCTACTTGAGCAGATGCAGCAAGCAATTGAATGATGGCTCTTAATACTTTTTCACTCATATAAAAATATAGCTTAAGTGTTTTAGGCTGTAAAACTTGCGTTAAATATAAGTGGAAAAATATTGTATGGCAAATGTTAGTTTGTAACTCACTTAAAAAACTGAATAATATTTTGCAAAAAGAAAGAGTAATAAAAAAATAAAAGGTTTGATAAGTATCAAACCTTTTATAAAAACTACCTATTTAACTTAAAACTACATAAGTTCTGATAATTTGAAAGTTTTACCAGCTATGCTACCATCTACTTTAACCAATAATTTGCCTGGCTGCCCTTTTTCTGCAACTGTTAATTTTTTACCTTCTTGAATACAGAATTCTTTTTGAACACCACTATTCATAGGTGCAGTACCTGAACCAGTATGTAACGTTATAGAACCTCCTGTATCATTTTTCACTTTGAAACAAACTTCACCATTTGGTTTTTTGGTTACAGTTATTGTTGCATCTGCTTGTTTAGACTTAAAGGCACTCATTGCCACAATACCAAATACTAATGCTGAGCCAAGAATTAATTTTTTCATGATTTTTTAAGATTTTAAATGTTCAATTTTTGTTTAAAAAGATTTTAAATGTTCAATTTTTATTTAACTAGAAATTTAAAGTAACTGCGAAATATTGAAATTTTTTCCTTTGTGATTCTTCTGAACAATGATGAGAAGCTTTTGGGGTTCATTCTTTCTGATTAAAAAAATTTTTTCTCCAACATTTTTCTCAAATCTATATACAGCACTACTTTCTAAAGCTGTTGTAGATTTTTCTGTTGCTACCACAACCCTCACAGCTAAATCATTTTTTAAAGTAAAATCAATTTTTGTCTCTTCTTGAGATATACATCTCCATTGCTCTGAAGCCTTCAGTGTTATGGCTATTGTAAAAAGCAATATGGATAATGTTTTAAAAAGCATGTAAAGTTTTTTATTATTGTTTTATGTTTCAAAAGTATAAGAAAGATTTTGATTGTAGTTTTGTCATTTTATCAAAACGCTTCTTATTTTTACGAAAGTCTTAATTTTATATATGAAAGGAGAATACCATATTAGTGAATTATATATTTATCCTATCAAATCTTTTGCAGGAATTGAAATCCAAGAGGCTGAAATTACAGATAGAGGATTTCAATATGATAGAAGATGGATGCTCATAGATAACAATGGGCGATTTTTGAGCCAAAGAGAATATGTAGAACTTTGTTTTTTTCAACCTGTTATAAAGTCAAATGGTTTGGAAGTGTATCATAAAAAATATCCTTCTCAAAAGATTTTTATACCTTTTGAATATAACTCTGAAAATCAGGATGTAGTAATTTGGGATGATACCTGTCAGGCAAATACAGTTTCAGAAAATATCAATACCTTTTTCTCTGATTTGCTCAAACAAGAAGTGAAACTAGTATATATGGCTGATAACTCTCATAGACTGATAGATACCAAATATGCTAAAGAAGGTGAATTAACGAGCTTTTCAGATGGATACCCATTTTTATTGATTGGGCAGAGTTCATTGAATGATTTGAATAAGAAAACAAGTGAATCTATTCCTATGAATCGTTTCAGACCTAACATAGTATTTACTGGAGGAGAAGCTTTTATCGAAGATACTTGGAAAGACTTTTCAATTACTAATATTCTTTTTACTTGTGCAAAACCTTGTGCAAGATGTGTTGTTACCACTATCAATCAAGAAACAGGTGAAAAAGGTAAAGAGCCTTTAGTAACTCTAAATCAATACAGAAAACAAAATAATAAAATACTTTTTGGGCAGAATATCATCCATCATGGATTGGGTAAAATTAAATTAGGGGATCAATTAATAGTTCAATAAAAATATAAACATGCAATCATTATCAACATCACAACCTTCTTCTAAGAAAATCTGGATTACTGTTATGGTAGCTGCTTTAGGCTACTTTGTAGATATTTATGATTTGTTATTATTTAGTATTATCCGAATAGATAGTTTAAAAAGTTTAGGTTATACTTCTGACAAAGACATAGAAAACTATGGACATTTACTCATTAATACCCAAATGATAGGGCTTTTATTGGGTGGACTTTTGTGGGGAACATTGGGTGATAAAAAAGGGCGTTTGTCAGTTTTATTTGGCTCTATCATTACTTATTCATTAGCCAATATTGCCAATGGCTTTGTTCAAAATATTGAACAGTATGTTGTCTTGAGATTTATAGCTGGAATAGGTTTAGCAGGAGAATTGGGAGCTGGTATTACACTTGTCAATGAAATTATGAGTAAAGAAAAACGTGGTTATGGTGTAACCATTGTTGCTTCTGTGGGGCTTTTGGGAGCTGTTTTTGCATCTGTATTGAGTCAAGAATTTGGATGGAGGCCAGCTTATTGGATAGGAGGAGGAATGGGAGTAGCTCTGCTACTGCTTCGTGTGGGAGTAGCAGAATCAGGATTGTTTGGAAAGGCTAAACAAGAAGGTGTAAAACTTGGTAATTTTTCAATGATTCTTACAAATTCCAAACGCTTAAAAACCTATTTATGCTCTATATTATGTACAATTCCTGTCTGGTATGTGATAGGGCTCTTGGTTACATTTTGTAAAGAGTTTGGACAGGCTCTCCAAATGCCTGAAATTCCTAAACCTGCTGTTGCTATTTTGTTTGCTTATGCAGGTTTGAGTGTAGGAGATATGGCAAGTGGTATTATTAGCCAATGGACACGCTCACGTAAAAAAGTACAATATGGTTTTATTTCTTTGGGAGCTATAATGAGTATAATTTATTTAACAAGCTCTCATTTAAGTTTAGAAGTATTTTATGGATTGTGTTTTGTCTTAGGAATGTTTTCAGGTTATTGGGTAATTTCTATTACCTCTGTTTCTGAGCATTTTGGTACAAATTTAAGAGCTACTGTTACTACAACAGTACCTAATTTTGTAAGAGGCTCATTTGTACTCGTAGATATTTGTTATAATCTATTAAAAGAACCTTTAGGGAAAATTGAAAGTGCGATGTGGGTAGGAGCAGTTGTATTTATATTGGCTATATGGGCTGTAACACAACTAGAAGAAACTTTTGGAAAAGATTTAAACTTTCAAGAATCATAAAAAAGAAACTCTCTATTTGAGAGTTTCTTGCCAAATCGTATAGTTTTCTTCAAATTTAAGACTGGAAGGCTTTTCTTCAAATATTCCATAAATTGTTGAACCTGATCCAGACATAGAAGCATATATAGCTCCTTGCTTGTATAAGTATTCTTTTATTTCACTTAGTTTAGGATATTTTTCAAACAAATGAGTCTCGAAATCATTTTTGATGATATTTTTCCATTTGTTCAAAGGATTTGTTTCTAAAAAGTTTTTTAAATCAAAACTTAAAGGTTGTGGTTTAACACCTGAATAAGCTTCTTTTGTAGAAATATGAATATTCGGATATACTAAAACTAAATATTTTCCTTTCAAATCTAACTTTATATCTTTGAATTTATCCCCTTTTTCATAACAGTATAGAGGTTTACTTTCTATAAAAAAAGCACAATCACTACCCAATAAACGAGCATATTCTTGCATTTGAGAGGTTTCAAGGCCAAGATTATAAAGCTGATTGATAAGTTTGATGGTAAAAGCTGCATCAGCAGAGCCACCACCTAAACCTGCACCCATTGGAATTACTTTGTGTAAAAACATGGATGTAGCAGGAATGAAATGATCTCTAGATAATAAATTTAGGGCTTTCATACACAAATTTTCAGAAGTATCTCCATCTACTTGTAATCCGCTAATTTTCAAATAGTTGTTTTCAGATGGAAGTACTTCTAAAACATCACTCCAGCCAACAGGATAAAAGCAAGACTCCAAATTATGGAAACCATCATTGCGTTTTTCAGTAATATATAAACCAATATTGATTTTGGCATGAGGAAAACTAAGCATACTTATACAGATTCTAGATTATAGCGTTTAATTTTTCTGTATAAAGTTCGTTCAGAAATACCCAAATCTTCAGCAGCATATTTGCGTTTACCATTATGTTGTTTGAGAGCCTTTACAATCATTTCTTTTTCTTTTCTTTCTAAAGATAAAGATTCTTCTTCTGTTTCGTGACTAATATCCTCTATTGTTTCATGTTCATTCGGTATTTGAATGATATTATCGTTGATAGGTACAATAGCAGTTTGTCTATTATTATCTACAATTGTAGGTTTCATCGTCTGTATATCTTGAAACAAATCTTGATGTTGTTGTAATACATCTGCTCCAGCTACATTAGATGTAAGCAGTTGAAAAACAAGCTTTTTTAGCTCTGTTACATCTTTTCTCATATCAAAAAGTACTTTGTATAAAAGTTCTCGATCAGAAAAATTCTGGTTAGTTCCTTCTTGATGATGCTCTAACAATACAGGTAAATTGTTTTGAGTAGCTTTAGGTAAATATTTTTGCAAAACTTCTTTAGAAATGATAAGATTATTAGATGTAATAGCCATGTCATAAATCAGATTTTTTAACTGACGAATATTTCCAGGGAATCTGTAATCTAAAATTATATTTTTGGCTTCATCTGTAAGTTCTATGGGTTTAGTTTTATATTTTTCAGCAAAATCGGTTGCAAACTTCCTGAATAAGAGCAACATATCTTGACCTCTCTCTCGTAAACTTGGTACATAAATAGGAACAGTACTCAATCTATAATATAAATCTTCTCTAAATTTCACTTTTCGGATAGCCTCTTCTAAATTTACATTGGTAGCAGCTACAATCCTGACATCTGTTTTTTGAACTTTGGATGATCCTACTTTTATAAACTCCCCATTTTCAAGTACTCTTAAAAGTCTTGCTTGTGTACTTAAGGGCATTTCTCCAATCTCATCTAAAAAAATAGTACCACCATTATTGACTTCAAAAAAACCTTTTCTTGCTTCGATAGCTCCTGTAAATGAGCCTTTTTCATGTCCAAAAAGTTCAGAGTCTATTGTTCCTTCAGGAATAGCACCACAATTTACAGCTGTAAAATTATTATGTTTTCGAGCACTAAGCTGATGTATTACTTTAGAAAAAGATTCTTTCCCAACACCACTCTCTCCTGTAATCAAAACATTGATATCTGTAGCAGCTACTTGGATAGCTCTTTCAAGAGCTTGGTTAAGAAGAGGAGAGTTACCAATGATGCCAAATCTTTGCTTGACAGTTTGTATATCTAAGTTGTTTTTCATCAAAAAAATATTTACCTTTACAACCTCAAAAATAATAAAATGGTTGCAAAAATATGACAAAATGTCGGATTTTTTGACAACATTAAACCAAACTAATTAAAAAAAAGTTTAATTTTTTTTGCAGACTGAAAAAAAAATGCAAACTTTGGTACAATTAGTGTTGTAGTTTTGGTATATTCAGAAATGGTGTTTAAACGTATATGATTATGAATCAAAGTGTTAAGGCTTTGCTTTATGCAGGTGTTGTAGCAGGAAGTATCAGTTCTTGCAGTCTGTTTAAAAAGAAAGACAAACAAGAAGGGTTTAATTTCCAGACTCAGTATAGTAATACTGTTCATAAAAAAGGAATGATAAGCCAAGTCACAGGTATAGACTACAATAGTCAGGACTCAGGGTCTTATACTTCTTTAGCAGTTAAAGAGTATTTTGGACAAAAAGACGCTCCCAACTTGATATTTATTGAAGGTGGACGCTTTGTAATGGGTTCAGGTGAGGAAGATATTCTTTATACACGTGACAATAGAGAGAGAACAGTAAGTGTTCAGTCATTCTATATGGATCAAACTGAAATTGCAAATATTCACTGGCTCGAATTTATGAATCATTATTCGAAACCTGAGAATCAAAATCAAATAGACCCAATCTATCAGGATTCTATTCCTAACCCTAGTGCAAGACAAATTCCTGATCCTGCCTTTGTTGCACCAATGATTGCCAATCCTGTGCCACAGAAGCAAATCGTTGATCCTAACGATACACGAAATGTCCCTGAATCTAGAAAAAGAAAGATCCCTGATCCTAACTATCAAGCACAGATCCCTGATCCTAATGCTAAAGCTCCGATGATAGCTGACCCTAAGGACAAGATTGCAGCTCCCTTACTTGAAAGTTTCAGAAGAAAAATTTTATTGCCTGATACAACCGTTTGGGCAAGAGAAACAGCATTTAATGATTCTTATGTACAAAACTACTTACGTTACCCTGGTTTTAGATTCTTCCCTGTGGTAGGTATTTCTTGGGTGCAAGCACAAGAGTTCTGTAAATGGCGTACAAGATCAGCCAATGAATATTTCTTAGCGAAGCAAGTATTAAAAGATAAAGATGGCAAACTTGCCGAATACAAAGGTAAGGATGTAAAAAATATACCTTTAGAAAGTGGTTTGAAATTCCCTGACTATCGTCTTCCTACTGAGGCTGAATGGGAATATGCAGCCAAAGGCATGATAGGTACTCAATATGAAGATGAAAACCAGTCTAATGGTCGTATCTATCCTTGGGATGGTCATGCTACTCGTAACCCTTATGGAAAACAAATGGGTTTCTTCCTAGCGAACTTTAAGAGAGGTAGAGGTGACTACGCTGGTATTGCTGGAAAACAAAATGATGCAGCTTTAATTACAGAATGGATTTATCAATATCCTCCTAATGACTTTGGATTGTATAACATGGGTGGTAATGTAGCAGAATGGGTTGAAGATGTATATCGTCCATTATCTTATGAAGATGTGTCTGATTTAAACCCTGTAAGACGTATTCAGTTAGATTCTACAAAATTAAAAGCTGATCCTAGAAAATCTGTGTTTGGAGATTCTGCCGGTTTGTATGTAATCACTATCAAAGGAAAACCTAATACTGCAGGTGCAGGTAGCCCATTCTCATTAGTAACAGATAATGCTCGTGTATATAAAGGAGGTTCTTGGAGAGATGTTGCTTACTTCTTATCTCCAGGTACGAGAAGATATTTAGATAAAAATAAATCTACTGATTATATCGGTTTCCGTTGTGCGATGATTATGGCTGGTGAAATGCAAGGAGAGAGTCGTCGTAAAAATAAGAAAGTAGGTAATCAATATAGATAATAAAGGCATTTGCAATCTTTTTCAAAAAGGCTTTGATGCTCAAAGCCTTTTTGTATTTGTAGCTTAAATTTCTCAATTATAAACTTGTATTTTGAGCTAATACTCAAAAATTTACCTTATGAAAAAGATTTCTAAGCGTCTTGGATTGGTGTTGAGCGTCTTAGTAATTACGTTTTCAGCTTGTTCTCTATTCAAAAAGAAGGATAAAAGTGATAAACAATCATTTGAAGAAACAGATTTGAATGGACAAGTAAGCCAAGTTACAGGTATTCCCTATAGCGATTCTACTATTGACAATAGTATGTCAGTGGCAAAATATATAGAGATGCCCAATGCCCCTAACATGGTGTTTATTGAAGGAGGCACATTTGTAATGGGTATTACGGAAGAAGACGTGATTAATCTCTCTAGAAATAGAGTTACTAAGGTTACTATTCCATCATTTTATATGGATAGAACTGAAATTGCCAATATTCATTGGATTGAGTTCATGAATTTCTTTTATAGAAATAGAGATTCCATTCCTGCGGGTCTTACCTTTGAAGAATTTAGTGAAGAAATACTTTTACCTGATACAACTGTTTGGGCCTCAGAAGCTTCTGCTAATGATGCCTATGTTTCTAATTATTTAAGACATCCTGGTTTTAGATTATATCCTGTAGTAGGTATTTCTTGGATTCAAGCTCAAGAATTTTGTAAATGGAGAACTAAAATGGTTAACCAATATGTACAAGAAAGCCAGTATTATACAGGTGTCAAAAGAGATGGGAAATTAACAGTTGGACAATTTCAAAAAGGGGGAATAAAAACAGATACATCCAATCTTATTCAATATCCTGATTATCGCCTTCCCACAGAAGCAGAATGGGAGTATGCAGCCAAAGCAATGTTCTCCACACAGTATGACGATATACGAAACTCCAAGCAAAGATTGTATCCTTGGGATGGACGCTATGTAAGAAATCCATATAAACCCAATACGGGTTTGTTTATGGCAAACTTTAAGCGTGGTAGAGGAGATTATGCAGGCATTGCAGGAAGACAAAATGATGGATCAATGGTTACAGCTCATATATATGCTTATCCTCCTAATGATTTTGGTTTATATAATATGGCAGGTAATGTAAATGAATGGGTTGAAGATACTTATGTGATTGATGGTTGGGAAGATTATGGTGATTTGAGACAAGCCAAAAGGGCTATCACTTATACAGATTCTACCTATCAAACTAAAATGACAATGGATATACTTCTTTATGGAAGGTCTGATACAACCATGAAGAGTAAAAAACAAAATTTAGAAAGACAGTACAAAGATACCATTGATATAGCCAAAGAGAATCTGATGAACTTTCCGAGTGCTTTAGGTAAAAACTTATTGGGACTACCAGCTACACCTCTTCCAAAAGAGAAAATGCAAAACTTCAAAGTATATAAAGGAGGTTCTTGGAAAGATGTAGCCTACTGGCTTGCTCCTGGTACAAGAAGATTTTTAGAAATGGATAAGAGCCTTCCAACAGTAGGCTTTAGGTGTGCTATGAGTTATGCACCTAAAAGAGAGTTGCCTAAAGATAAGACTGTTACGAGTGATTCTGATTTGACTGATGCTCAAAAGAAAGCGAAAGCGAAAGCTGAGGCAAAAGCCAAGAAAGCTCAAAAAGCAAAGAATAAATCTCAGAAAAAAGTAAAAGCAAAAAAGAAAAAGAACGAAGAAGAGGAAGAAAATACTGAAGAATAAAAAAGCCACTTATAAAGTGGCTTTTTCGTTTATCTTTGAGCATACTGAGTATCATAATATTTCTGGTAATCACCAGAAGTGACATTATCGAGCCAAGCTGTATTTGCCAAATACCAATCAATTGTTTTTTCTAAACCTTCCTCAAATTGCAAACTTGGTTTCCAACCTAATTCATTCATAATTTTAGAGGCATCAATAGCATAACGTAAGTCGTGTCCTGCTCTATCTGTTACATAAGTAATTAATTTTGCAGATTCTCCTTCAGCTCTGCCTAATTTCTTATCCATAATTTTGCATAACAATAATACTAAATCCAAATTTTTCCACTCATTAAAACCTCCAATGTTGTAAGTTTCTCCATTTCTCCCCCCATGAAAAACCATATCAATAGCTCTGGCATGGTCTATTACATACAACCAATCTCTTACATTTTCTCCTTTCCCATAAACAGGTAAAGGCTTATTTTTTTGAATGTTATGGATAAACAAAGGAATCAATTTTTCGGGAAATTGATTGGGTCCATAATTATTAGAACAATTGGAAACCACTACACGTAATTTGTAGGTATTGTAATATGCTCTTACAAAATGATCTGAGCTTGCTTTGGAGGCTGAGTAAGGCGACTGAGGGTCATAAGGTGTACTTTCTAAGAAAAACTCTTCAGGGTTGTGTAGAGAGCCATATACTTCATCTGTAGAAACATGATAAAATAAATGATTTTCTAAATCATTCTTCCACGCATTTTTAGCAGAGTTAAGTAAATTAACGGTTCCAATGACATTGGTCATTACAAACTCCAAAGGGTTTAAAATAGACCTATCTACATGAGATTCAGCAGCTAAATGGATAACTCCTTTAAAATCATGTTCAGCAAAAAGCTGATTTAAGAAATTTGCATCTGTAATATCGCCTTTTACAAAAACGTAATTAGGAGCTTTTTCTATGTCTGTTAGGTTTGCAAGGTTGCCAGCATAGGTAAGATTATCCAAATTAAAAATTTGATAATTAGGATATTTATTCACAAATAAACGAATAACATGAGAGCCTATAAAGCCTGCACCACCAGTAATCAATATTTTCTCCATAAATTAATAATCTCCTAAAGTTTCTTCTAATTGAGCCAATGCTTTTTCCAATTCTGCATCATTGGGAGCTACACCATGCCATTTATGAGAGTGCATCATGTAATCTACACCAAATCCCATTTCAGATTTCATCAAAATAAGCGTTGGTTTACCTTGTTTAGTTAATTTTTTGGCTTCATCCAATGTTTTCAAAACATCTTCCATATTGTTGCCATCCATTTCTAATGTTTGCCATCCAAAAGCTTCCCATTTTGCTTTTAAGTTCTTTAAAGACATGACAGCATCCACAGGACCATCTATCTGCTGACCGTTGTAATCTATCACTGCAATAAGATTATCTACCTGATGATGAGCTGCATACATGGCTGCTTCCCAAATCTGACCTTCTTGTTGTTCTCCATCTCCCATCAATACATAAACCAACTTATCATCTTTCTTTAGTTTTTTACCTTGAGCGACACCAATAGCCACTGAAAGCCCTTGACCTAAAGAGCCAGATGCAATACGAACTCCCTCTAAACCTTCGTGAGTGGTTGGGTGTCCTTGTAAACGAGAATTAATTCTACGGAATGTACTCAGTTCGGAAACTTCAAAATAGCCACTACGAGCCAAAACACTATAAAATACAGGTGAAATATGCCCGTTTGAAAGAAAAAACATATCTTGGTTATCACCTTTCATATCAAAAGGTTTGGGATTATGCTCCATTTCTTCAAAATACAATGCTACAAGCAAATCGGCACAGCCCAAAGAGCCACCAGGGTGTCCTGATTGGCAGGCATGAACCATACGAACAATATCTCTACGTACCTGAGAAGCTATTTTTTTGAGCTCTTCTACTGAATGTTTCATTGGAAATGATTTTTTTTTTCGTGCAAAAATATTAATTATATCCATAAAAAAATAATCTTGGCTATGATTTATTGAAACAAAAAGAATAATTACATTTATCTCAAACAACTTCATTATGTCCAATATTTTTGACCCACGTTATCACACCACAGCCCGTCCAGATGTAGTTTTGGTGGGGGCTGGTATTATGAGTGCTACTCTTGGAATTCTCTTGAAAGAATTAGATCCATCTTTAACCATAGAAATTTATGAAAGATTGGATGTGGTGGCAGGAGAAAGTTCTGATGCATGGAACAATGCAGGAACAGGACATGCAGGCTTTTGTGAATTAAACTATACACCTCAAAATGAGGACGGTTCTGTAAATGTCAAAAAAGCATTTAAAATTGCTGAACAATTTGAAATATCGAAGCAACTTTGGGCTTATATGCTCAAAAAGCAATATATTTCTAATCCTAAAAGCTTTATGAATCAAATACCACATATCAGTGCTGTATTTGGAGAAAAAGATATTGATTTTCTAAAAAAACGCTATGAACTTCTAAAAAACAGCTCTTTGTTTGAAGGAATGATTTATTCGGAAAACAAAGAAGAACTAAAAAAATGGATGCCTTTGATGTTTGAGGGTAGAAAAGAAGAAGATTTGATAGCTGCTACGAAAATTGATATAGGTGTAGATGTAGATTTTGGAGCATTGACAAGAGCTATTATGAAATATCTATGTGAACAAGAGGGAGTTACATTGTTTTTGAATCATGATGTAAAAGATATTGATAAAGTAGAAGAGGAGGAAGGAATTTGGCAAATGAAAATCAAAAATTTAACAACAGGAGAAAAAAGATATATTGACACAAAATTTGTGTTTATTGGTGCAGGAGGAGGAGCTTTACCACTTTTACAAAAAACAGATATTGATGAAGCAGAAGGTTTTGGAGGTTTCCCTGTAAGCGGGCAATGGTTAGTTTGTAAAAAGAAAGAAATTATAGAACGCCACCATGCCAAAGTTTATGGAAAAGCAGAAATAGGAGCTCCACCAATGTCTGTGCCTCACTTAGATACTCGAATGATTAATGGAGAAAAAGCTCTTCTTTTTGGTCCTTATGCTGGATTTTCTACTAAATTCTTGAAAAAAGGTTCTTATATGGATTTAGTAGGCTCTCTGGAGTTTGATAATCTTATTCCTATGATAGCAGCAGGCATACAAAATATCCCCCTTACAAAATATCTGATTGGACAAGTTACCCAAAGTCCTGAGGAAAGATTAGTTTCTTTGAAAAAATTTATGCCTGAAGCAAATATTGAAGATTGGGAACTTAGAGAAGCAGGACAAAGAGTTCAAGTTATTAAGAGAGATAAGGAAGAAATAGGCGTTTTAGAGTTTGGAACGGAGGTAGTTCACTCTAAAGATGGAACGGTAGCTGCATTGCTTGGAGCTTCGCCAGGGGCTTCTACTTGTGTTTCTATTATGTTAGAATTATTAGAAAAATGCTTCCCAACAAAAATACAAAGTCATGAGTGGCAAACCAAATTAAAAGAGATGATACCGAGTTACAAAGAATCATTGATAGAAAATGGAGAACTATGTAAAAAAATAAGAGAAGATAACCATAAATGGCTAGAGATAAGTAGTCAATAGATATTACAAACTGTTAAGACTTTCTGCTGGTGCGAGTTGTAGCTTGTACCAGCGAAGTTTTTTAATTGCCTTTTATCTTTGTATCTTTACTGCTTTGAACTATTATACTCCAAATGATTGAAATAGGAAAATACAACACACTTACTATACTACGTGAAACCAAAGTGGGTTTATATTTAGGTTTACCTGATGAAAATACAGACCCCAGTGAAGATATATTACTACCCAATAAATATGTTCCAGAGCATTTTGTAATTGGTAATGATATTACTGTTTTTGTATATCTTGATCATGAAGAAAGACCAGTGGCAACTACTTTAAAACCTTACATTCTATTGAATGAATTTGCTTTACTTAGAGTAAATTACATTAATAAATTTGGAGCTTTTATGGATTGGGGTATGGAAAAAGATTTGTTTGTTCCTTTCAAAGAGCAAGCCCGTCCCATGGAACAAGGACATCTTTATTTAATCTATATGTATATGGATGAAATGACGGATCGTTTAGTAGGTTCTAGTAAAATCAATCAGTTTTTAGATAACGAAAATATTACGGTTGAAAACGGAGAAAAAGTCGATTTGATAGTTTCTCATATTACCGAATTGGGGATTAATGTTATCATCAATGAAAAGCATCAAGGACTTTTGTATAAAAATGAAGTATTTGAAGACCTGCGTACTGGTGATAAAATTGTTGGATATATTAAAAATATACGACCTGATGGTAAAATAGATGTTTCTCACCAGCCTTTTGGAATGGAACGTGTGGATATTTCAGGTCAAGCTATTTTAGACAAACTAAAAGCTAGTCGTGGATTTTTAAAACTGAACGATGATTCAGATCCCGAAGACATCAAAACAATACTCAAAATGAGTAAAAAGACATTCAAAAAAGCAATTGGGACGCTTTACAAACAAAAACTTATCGAAATAAAAGAAGATGGGATTTACTTGGTTAAAGAGTAAAACAGTAACAAATACAATTATAAAATAAAAAGCCCTATTTCTAGGGCTTTTTTATTATCCAAATTTAGCTTTCAGAGCTGCTAATTTATCTTCATAACTTTCTTCTTTTCCTTGACTTTTACGGTCTTTGAGGTCTTTTTTCTCAGATTTTTTCATTTCTGGTTTCGCTTCTCCACGCAAAGAAAGAGCGATACGCCTTCTATCAGTATCTATTTCTAATACTGTTACTTGTACTTTTTGCCCTACTTTTACTACTTCCGAAGGGTCAGAAACATATTTATCTGCAACTTCACTGATATGTACCAAGCCATCTTGGTGAACACCAATATCCACAAAAGCTCCAAATTTTGTAACATTAGTAATAATGCCAGGGAGTTTCATGCCTGTTCGTAAATCTGAAATTTCGTGGACGCCTTCTGCAAATTCAAAAATTTCAAATTGAGCTCTTGGATCTCTACCAGGTTTTGCCAATTCTTGGATAATATCTTGTAATGTTGGCAAACCAAATTTATCAGTTACATATTTCTTAGGATCTATTTGTTTACGCAAATCATCTTTTTGCATTAAATCTTTTACTGTACAGTTCAAATCTTTAGCCATTTGTTCCACAATAGCATAGGCTTCAGGGTGAACTGCACTACTATCCAAAGGATTTTGAGCTTCTCTAATTCTCAAGAAACCAGCACACTGCTCAAATGCTTTATCTCCCAAACGAGGTACTTTTTTGAGTTCATCTCTTGTTTTGAAAGCACCTTTCTCATTTCTATAATTGATGATATTTTGAGCTAAACTTTCGCCTAAACCTGAAACATATGTAAGGAGTTGTTTACTGGCTGTATTCAATTCTACACCTACTCGGTTTACAGAGCTAACCACCACATCATCCAAACTCTTTTTGAGAGCGTTTTGATCTACATCATGTTGGTACTGCCCAACACCAATAGATTTTGGGTCTATTTTTACTAATTCGGCAAGAGGATCTTGTAACCTTCTACCAATAGAAACAGCTCCACGAACAGTTATATCTTTATCTGGAAACTCTTCTCTTGCTACATCTGAAGCAGAGTAGATAGATGCTCCACTTTCATTGACTACAATAATATGAGTATCTGGGATTTCTAAACTTCTTGCAAATGCTTCAGTTTCACGACTTGCAGTTCCATTTCCAATTGCAATGGCTTCTACCTGATATTCAGCACAAAGCTTTTTGACAACAGAAGCGGATTTGGCAAATTCTCTTTGGGGTTCATTTGGATAAATGGCTTCATTATGTAAAAGTTTACCATTTTTATCTAAAACAACTAATTTACAACCTGTTCTAAAACCAGGGTCAAGAGCCAAAATAGTTTTTTCACCTAATGGAGAAGACATTAACAACTCTCTGATGTTACTTGCAAACACATTGATAGCTTCTTCATCAGCTTTTTTCTTAGAAAGTAAACGAATTTCTGTCTCCATAGAAGGTCTCAAAAGGCGTTTGTAGCAATCTGCAATGGAAAGTTTAATCTGCTGACCACATTCATTACGGCTTTTTATAAATTCATTTTCAAGTATATCAATGGCATCTTGTTCTTCAGGAGCAATGTCTAAAGTTAAAAACAATTCTTTTTCACCTCTACGCATAGCAAGCAATCTGTGGGAAGGAACAGTTGCAATAGATTCAGACCATTCAAAATAATCTTTGAACTTTTGAGCTTCTTCTGTTTTCTCCTTGTCAGGAATAACCTTTGAAACAATGAGAGCTTTTTTCAAGAATAAATCTCTCATTTTAGCTCTTGCCTCTTGATTTTCATTTATGTATTCAGCAATGATATGTCTTGCTCCTTCTAAGGCCTCAGCTACACTATTTACTTGTTTTTCCGCATCTACAAAATTTTGAGCTTCTGCTTCTAAATTTATATCATTTTGTTCTAAAATAAGTATTGCTAAGGGTTCTAAGCCTTTTTCTTTAGCAATAGTTGCTTTTGTACGTTTTTTAGGTTTGTAAGGCAGATAAATATCTTCCAAAACACTCATAGTCTCAGCATTCAGAATTTTCTGCTCCAATTCATCAGTAAGTTTACCTTGTTCTTTGATGGATTTTAAAATACTATCTCTGCGTTTGTCTAATTCTTCCAATTGTTCTAATCTATCACGAACAGCTGCTACTTGTACTTCATCTAAACTGCCAGTTAATTCTTTACGATAACGAGAAATAAAGGGAACAGTTCCTCCTTCTTTTAATAATTGAGATGTTGCTTCTACCTGTTTGATGCCAATGGAAAGTTCGGCAGCAATTTTTATGAAATAACGTTCTGACATTGTATATGAAATTTTTAGGGAGACAAAAATAGCAAAAAAATCTATCTCAAGAGCCTTTATTTTTGATTTTTTATCTATAAAAAATCGTATTTTTGTAGAATAAGCTAAAAACGAATGAGTTGTTTGTAAGGCTTTACTTTCTTGTCTAAATATCATAAATTTTATGAATTCCGAACTTTCGCAGAAGGTACACGAAATACTAAGTAAATATTGGGGTTATCGGCAATTTAGACCATTGCAAGAAGATATAGTGATTTCTATTTTAGAAGGACATGATACATTAGCACTATTGCCTACAGGTGGTGGAAAATCTATCTGCTTTCAAGTACCTGCCATATATTTAGAAGGAGTATGTGTGGTTATTTCGCCTCTGATTGCTCTTATGAAAGACCAAGTGGAAAATCTAAAGAAACGAAATATTAGTGCTTATGCCATTTTTTCAGGTATGAGTAGAAGAGAAATAGATATTACGTTAGATCATTGTGTATATGGCAAGGTAAAGTTCTTGTATGTTTCACCTGAGCGTGTCCAAACAGATATTTTTCAGGAACGAATTAAGAAAATGAAAGTGAGTATGCTTGTAATAGATGAAGCTCATTGTATATCGCAATGGGGTTATGATTTTAGACCAGCTTATTTGCAAATTGCTGAAATTCGGAAATTAATCCCTAATGTACCTTGTATGGCTCTTACAGCAACAGCTACTGAAGTAGTAAAAGGAGATATACAAGACAGGTTATTATTTAAAGTAGATAGAAAAGTATTTCAAAAAAGCTTTTCAAGGGCAAACCTTTCTTATTCTTGTTTTTATGAAGAAAACAAAAGTCAAAAATTGCTTCAAATACTTAAAAATGTACAAGGTTCGGCAGTAATTTATGCCAATACTCGTAAAAAAGTGCAAGAAATAGCACAACTATTGGCTCAAAATAAAATAAGTGTAGATTTTTATCATGCTGGACTTACCAATGAACAAAGAGATAAAAAACAAGATGCATGGATTAGAAACAACACTAGGGTCATTGTCTCAACAAATGCCTTTGGAATGGGTATCGATAAGCCAGATGTAAGGGTTGTTATTCACTGGGATTTGCCCTCTTCTTTAGAAGCATATTATCAAGAGGCAGGTAGAGCAGGCAGAGATGAAAAAAAAGCTTATGCTGTGGCTATGTATGATAAAAATGATATTGAACAATTACAAATCAATGTCTTAAAAGCATACCCTAATATTGGGGTTATCAAGAATGTATATCAGATGCTTGCTAATAACTATCAATTGGCTGTAGGGAGTGGATTTATGGCTAGTTTTGATTTTGACTTCAATGATTTTGTAAAGACGTTCAATTTAGATGCAACAGAAACACATTTTTCGTTAAAAATTCTTTGTGATGAGGGGATGATACAATTAAGTGAAGCTTATTTTAGCCCATCTAAAATTTTATTTGTGTTGAATAAGAACGATTTATATGCTTTCCAGCTAGCTAATCAGAACTTAGAATCTGTTATTCAACTGATATTACGAATGTATGGTGGTGAAACACTCACAAATTTTTCTAAAATTTCTGAGCATGCAATTGCCCAAAATGCTCAAACAAGTGTAGAAAATATCGTAAAAGCCTTAGAACACTTGGAGAAACTAAGAGTTCTGATTTATGAAAAACAAAAAAATAAGCCACAACTTACGTTTATTATGCCTCGTCAGCATGCAGATAATTTACCATTAGATTTAGAAAAAATAAAGGGTAGAAAAGAAAGAGATTTAAGAAAAGCAAAATCTGTTGGGCATTATGTACAGCATCAGAATCGTTGTAGAACGCAGTTACTTTTAGAATATTTTGGAGAAATTAGTTACGAACCTTGTGGGGTTTGTGATGTCTGTTTGCAAAAAAAGAAAGAACATAGACTCAGTGAAAATTACTATGAATTGTACAGAGAAAGAATCTTGAACGCTTTAGAGTTCAGATCTTTAACAATTGAAGAATTATTAAATGTAATTAATCCAAAAACAAGAGAAGCTTTAATAGAAGCTTTGCAAAAAATTATAGAAGTAGGAGAATTAGAATATACAGAAGAGAATAAATTAAAAAAGGTTTGAGAACTCAAACCTTTTTTACAGATACAATTATAATTAAGTTGATTTAATAAAGCTTCACTTAAGCTGTTACCATTCAGCAATAACAGTTTCACCACCTACAGGCTTATCACCTATTTTTACTAACACTTTTGCCTCTAAAGGTATAAAAATATCTACTCTCGAACCAAATTTTATAAAGCCAAATTCTTCACCTTGTTCTACAGGTGTGCCTTCTTTTACATACCAAACAATTCTACGAGCCAATGCACCAGCTATTTGTCTGAATAAAACTCTTTTTCCATCCGAAGTTTTGATAGCAATGCTTGTTCTTTCATTTTCAGTGCTAGATTTTGGATGCCAAGCAACCAAATATTTTCCAGCGTGGTATTTGCAAAATTCTACTACTCCAGAAACAGGATTTCTATTGACATGTACATTGAAAGGCGACATAAAAATAGAAATTTGTTTACATCTCGTTTTTAAAAATTCAGGTTCATCAACCTCTTCAATCACAACTACTTTACCATCAGCAGGAGCTATAATGTGATTAACATTTTTGGGAGTTTTGCGTGTTGGATTACGGAAAAACTGCAAAACAATCACAAAGATAACTAAACCAATAGCTAAAATAATGTTTGATACAATTTTAGCAACGTCTGGATTGTCAGTTAATAACCAAGAAACACCTAAATATAGGGCTGTAAATACTATCAAAACCAAGAAAATAGTTTTAAAGCCTTCTTTATGAATAGACATATAATAGAGATTAGATGTAAACTAAAACAATTGCAAATAAAATAAATTTATTGGTATATTGCAGGCATTCAAAGCAAAATTTTAAATAAATGAAAAAAGTTATTTTTTCGGAAAAAGCACCAACTCCTATTGGACCTTATAGCCAAGCTATACAATTCGGAAATGAATTATTTGTATCAGGGCAAATAGCTCTTAAAAATGGGGTAATGATTCAGGATAACATCCAGAATGAGACTCACCAAGTGATGAAAAACCTTCAAGCTATTTTAGAAGCTGCTGAAATGACATTTGACAATATTGTGAAATGTACCATTTTTGTAAAGGATTTGAATAACTTTCAGGCTATCAATGAAGTATATGGAACATATTTTGAAGCAAACCCTCCAGCAAGAGAAACAGTAGAAGTAAGTCGTTTGCCCAAAGATGCCAATGTAGAGATTTCGTGTATTGCGTTTAAATAAAAAAAGCCCTCATCAGAGGGCTTTTACTTTTATAAATTAAGCCAGTAAGTGGCTTTGAGTACAATGAATCTGCTTTTTACAGAAAAATCTTGAGAAGTATAATTATCTGTATAAACCAAAAACACATCTGAAACAGGTCTGAAACGCCATTGCATACGAGCATTTAGGTTTACATTTTGTGTTTGGTTGTTATATTGTAAGAAAGTAGTTAAAAATAAATTCTTTGTAAAAGAAATATCTAATCTTGTATTTAAAAGTAACAAATCAGAATTGTTAAATCCTTCTGGAAGTCTGATTCTATAATAATCTGCTTCTACACCTACTGAGCCATACGGCTGAAATCTGTAATTAAGGAACATATAAGGATTGAACTGTTTTCCATTAAAATACTGACCATAACCTAAAAATCCTCCATAAGAAAATAATTTTCTACGGTCAGAACGGTAAAACATTTCTGCCCAACTATTAGTGTAATCTGTACCAGAAAGCAATTTTTGCCCATTTGTGCCACTTGGGTCAAAATCAAAAAATAGACGAGTGTAAGTATTTCTTACTAAAACTTCAAAATAAGAAGTATTTTGGAAAACAACATTAAATGTTAGAGATGTATTTCTGTCATTTAAGTTAAAGTTAGTGTCCCAATAAAAATTATTGTATTGTCCAACTTGAAAACGAACAACTTTTTTGCTGGCAGCACCTTTTGGGAAGAAATTTCTAAAAGCTAAAGGTTCAAAGCGATATAAACCATTTCGTTGTACAAAACCAATATCATTGACACGGTAATTTTTACCAATGTATTCATGATTCCAAGCTATATTCCATTCAGGAGTATTGTAACCAATATAAGCAGCATGAGCAAATTGGTCTATTTTAGGGTCAGGGCTAATTTGTTGGTGATAGAAAATTTTACCATTCCATTTATTATCCTGTGAAAATAAGTTGTAATCCAAACCTACCAAACGATTGAAATCATTGGTGTTGAATGTAAAATCTCGTAAAGAATCAGCCGTTTTTTGCCTATTCACAAAAATACCACCAATATTAGAACGCTTAAAAACAGTTCTTTGAAAAGTTGCAACAGTATAATTATCTCCTAAAATTCCTTTTTCACGTTGTGAACCTGTTTGAATATTGAGTAAACCCACTCGCCAATCTTTATTCACTTTGCCACTCAGTCTTGCACCATAAAGAATCGGATTTTGAACAATGGTTTTGGTAATGGTGTCAAAACCTATTCCAATACGGCGAGAAAAGAAAGGACGGATTCTGCTAAAACCAAACCGAGCAAATAAGTCAGCATTTTCAAGAAAAAACTGCCTTCTTTCTGGGAAGAAAATTTCAAAACGGTCAAGATTGGTAACTTGCCTATCTACTTCTACCTGTGAGAAGTCGGGATTGAATGTTAAATCGAGATTGAGAGAGGGTGTTACAGCAATTTTTGCATCGCCTCCAAAATTACCAGATGTTTTATTTTCATTCCGAATATAGTTTTCGCTATGGCTGGCTGTAATATATGGAATTAAAGAAATATTTGCACCTGGTTTAGGAAGAGGTTCTTCAAAAACTACTTTTCCTGTAAAACCTAAGTTCCAAACTCGAAAATTTCGGGTAACAGGCACCCATGATGAAACTTCATTGGCTTTTCGATTAGCACGACCAAAATTGATAGACCATTCGGTAGCACTACTTTTATAACGAAGCGTTTTTAAGGGGATAGCCATTTCTACTACCCAAAACTCAGCCGATTGACTAACAGAAGAATACCATTTATTATCCCAGTCCGTTTGAGAACCTCCATTTCCTCCATCAGAGAGTAAACCTTCTTGCTGAATACCCAAAGGGTTTACAGCAAATGCAAAACCATTGGTTTTATCTTGAAATGTGTCAAAATATACTCCAAAAAAATCATTATCGTCTGAGCCAAAATCTCGGCGGAGAGATGTAACAACATAACTGGACTGAGGTTGATAGCAAGTTGCCCCTATATAAACGAAATCCTTATCAAAGGTGATTTTTACTTCTGTTTGATACTTAGCAAAAGATGAATCGTAGGGGAAATTCAAGTAGAAATTTTTGGCAATCATTGCTTCGCTCCAAATAGAATCATTTAAAGAGCCATCTAACACAATTTTAGAAGTCACTTTTTTTGCCCGTAAATGATAAATATTTTTTTGAGCGAAAATTTCAATAAATGAAAAGAAAAATAAAAAGATACAAAATGTCCTCACAGAATCAATTTTTTTAACAAAAAGACAAAACGAATTTCTCTACACAAAATTATACTTTATATCACGAAATATTTGGAGATGTAATAAAAACAGCAATAAAGATTTGTTTAATTATAAATTTAATGTTAAATTTATGTTAATAAAAATTAACATAAATTTAACATTGAAAAAAGTAATCTACATATTTATTTTGTTATTTCACATTTCTTGGGCTTTTGGACAAGATATGATGCCTTATTTTTGGGCTGTACAATCTGATGTATCTGCTCATAAGAAGAAACTATTTGAAGATAAAATTGTTAGAAGTCTTGAAAAATTGCAGAACAAGAAAGTAAGAATTCATAATGAAAAGCAATTTTTACAACATACGTTCAATTACATACATACTCATTATCTTAAAACTTACCAAAAAGAAGCAAATTTCTATGATATAGTTTCCAAAGGGTATTATAATTGTGTCTCAGGAAATATTCTATTTGCTTATTTTTTAGAAAAAATAGGTTATCAATATCAAATTTATGAGTCTGATAACCATGTTTTTATGATTGTATCTCTTTCTGAAAAAGACAGAATCTTAGTAGAATCAACGGCATTTTTTGGAGAGGGGATGATAGATGATGAAAAGAAAATAGATGAAGAGCTCTCAAAATTACGCCCTACAGGAACGGCAAGCCTGATGAATTTGGCAGGAATGCAATTTTATAACGAGGCTGTTTTGGCATTTCAAGACCAAAAATATTTAGAAAGTCTTTCATTGAGTAATAAAGCATACTATTTCTATCCATCTGAAAAGGTTAAAAATCTATATCAGATTTCTAAACAAAAGCTTTCGGAGCAAGTGGTATCAAGATAAAAGGCTGTGTTTTACACAGCCTTTTGTTTTATTTCATTTTTACAATGGTAATTCCATCACCACCTCTATCGGCATGTTCACTTTCAAAAGAGGCTATTTGTGGATAAGCCCTCAAATGTTCTCTGATGAGTTTACGGAGAATACCATCACCTTTCCCATGTAAAATACGTACTTCTGGATAACCAGCCAGTAAAGCATCATCAATGAGTTTATCAACTTCAGTAAGAGCCATTTCTGCACTTTTTCCACGTAAATCCACTTGGTAGCTAAAATTAGCCATTTTTTCAGTTAGATTAATGCCAATACTCTTTTTAGAATATTCTTTTTGAGCATTTTTAACTACTTTTCGACTGATTTTCTCCAAACGGTTGAGTTTAACATTGGAACTGAGTTCTCCGATAATAATATCCACATCTTTTCCCTTGATATTGACTACTTCACCCATAGCAGTTTGCCCCTTAATACGAACCCAATCACCTACTAAAATTTCACCACTCAAAACTTCTATTTCTTCATTATCCTCTGAACGTACACTTTCGATAATCAAATCATCGTTGAGTTTCTCTAAATCATATCTGAGTTTTTTAGTTGTCTCTTTTTCAGCTTTTTGCTCTTTAATTTGTCTGATGGTATTTTCTATTTTCTGATTGGTTTCAGCCAGTAGTTTTTTTGCATCAGTTTTTGCTTGATTCAAGATTTTTTTACGTTCATTCTCCAGATAATCAGTTTGTTCCTGATATTTTTTCAACAGTTCTTTGTATTCTTTCTCTTGCTTGGAAAGTGTAGCATTTTTCTCGTTGAATTGCTTTTTTTCTTGTTCAAGTTCTTTGAGCAATTTATCGTAGTTTACTTCTTTATCACTCAATTTTTCTTTGGCTTTAGCTAAAACTTTCTTTGGTAAACCAATTTTTTTAGCAATTTCAAAAGCAAAAGAGCTTCCTGCTTGTCCGATTTCAAGCTGATACAAAGGCTCTAAATTTTCAGTATCAAAACGCATAGCTCCATTGCTGATACCACTTTTATTTTGGGCAAAAGTTTTGAGATTACCATAATGTGTATTGACAACACCAAAAGCCTTCTTTTCATACAAATCCTCTAAAATAGCTTCGGCAATTGCTCCACCCAAACGAGGCTCTGTTCCTGTCCCAAATTCATCAATCAGAAACAAAGAATTTTTATCAGCAAAATTGACAAACTGACGCATGGCAGTTAAATGTGAACTATACGTACTCAAGTCATTTTCAATGCTTTGCTCATCTCCAATATCAATGAAAATATTTTTGAAAACACCAATTTCAGAACCTTCAGCCACAGGTACAAGCAAACCACATTGCCACATATATTGAAGCAAACCGACTGTTTTAAGAGAAACAGATTTTCCACCTGCGTTGGGTCCAGAAACCACTAAAATATGTTGATTTTCAGTAATTTCTATATTTAAAGGTACAACGCTTTTACCCTGCTCTTGGTGAGCCAAAAATAACAAAGGATGCACAGCTTTTCGCCAACGCAAAATCGTTTTCTGATTAAAAATCGGCTCTATGGCATTTAATTTAATAGCAAAAAGAGCCTTTGCTCTAATGAAATCTACCAAACCTAAAAACTGATATGCCTTTTGTAAATTTGGTAAAAAAGGACGTAAATAATTCGTAAGTTCAGTTAGAATGCGAATAATTTCTCTCCTTTCTTGAGATTCTAATTCTTTAATCTGATTGTTTAAATCAAGAATTTCAGCAGGTTCAAGGTAAACAGTTTGCCCTGTAGAAGATTCATCATGGACAAAACCTTTGAGTTTACGTTTGTGTTCAGCAGCAATTGGAATGACCAATCTACCACCTCTAATTGTCAAACTTGCATCTTCATTCGACCATCCAGCTTGTTTGGCTTGCTTTAAAATTTTATCAGTTGTTTTTCTTAAACTATTTTGCTCTGATAAAATCTCTTTTCTGATGCGTTGTAACTCGGTAGAGGCAGTATCTCTGATTTTACCACGTTCATCAATGGTTTGGTCTAAACGTTTGAATACATTTTTATCCAACTCAACCAAACGGAGCAATTCTGCTAAACTTGTGTATCGCTCTACACGACCATGTAAATACAAATAACAAGCTTGAATAGCTGATAATGAAAGCTTTAATTCGAAAAAATCTTCTTCGTTTAAAAAAGCACCTTCAATGGAGGCTTTTTGTAAAGAAGGCTTTGCATCTACAAAACCTTGTGCTGGAAAGGGCTCATCAAATTCAAGTATATTTTTAAATTCTTGTGTTTGTTTGGCTAATTTAGCAATCAGTTCATAGTCATCAGAGAAACGCATTTTTTCTAAATAGCTTTCTCCTAAAGTGCTCAAACACAACTCTTCTAAGATTACACGTATTTTATCAAAACCTAATTTTTGTTCAATATTTTTAGGGTATAACATATAACTTTGTTTTCTTTAATTTTAAGTAAAAGAAAACACTCTTTTACTTAAGGGCTTTGTAAGTATAAATTTCTTTGTCTTTATCTTTCCCTACACTTAATACTAACTTTTTTGTTGAAAGCTCCTCTATAATCATATTTTGTTTAAAGGGTTCTCCAAAACCATTGTCAGCTTCCATAATAATGTAGGTTTCCTTTTCTTCCTTTTTCAGTGTCCATTTGTTTTTTTTGATAGCAGCTTCAGCTTTTATGGGTCTGATAATACAATATCCATTACCCAAAAATTCCATCATTATATTACTATTTTTAGACCTGATTTCTTCCTCAGAGATTTTCATGTTGGCTGTTTGTACGCCTACAAGTTCCCATTTCCTAACCAGTTTTTCTGTTGTTGGGTCAGGTTTAAATGCCATTGCTCCTAAAAGCAACATGCAAAAACAGCTTATCAATACTCTCATTTTCATTATTTTTTAGTTTTCAAGGGAATTGAGCAAAAATTTTTCCAAAATTAGTGTTTTCTTGAAATTTTTTTCTCTAAAAACTCTCTATCTTTGTGAAATCTTTAAAGAAAAAATCAAAAAAAGATAAAATACATCTACTGAATGTCGCAAACAGCACAACAATATCAAGCAATTATCAACTATTGCAAAAATCTTTTTATCAAAAAACATCAAGATTATGGTTCTTCATGGCGAATTTTACGTTTGCCATCTCTTACAGATCAAATTTTTATCAAAGCCAATCGTATTCGATCTATTCAAGAGGCGGGTACACAACAAATTGCTGATGATGTTCGTTTGGAGTTTGTAGCTATGATAAATTATGCAATTATTGCCCTGATACAAATTGAACTGAAAGAAAATAAAAACGATAACTTGGATTTAAGTCTTGAAGAAGTTACACAAAGTTACAACTTCCATGCTCAAAATACTTTGGATTTACTGATGAAGAAAAACCACGATTATGGCGAGGCATGGCGACAAATGCGAGTAAGCTCTATGACAGACTTAATTTTAATGAAAATCAAAAGAATTAAGCAAATAGAAGACAATCAGGGCGTTACAGTGGCTTCAGAAGGTATAGATGCAAATTATCAAGATATTTTAAATTATTCAGTTTTTTGTTTGATACAATTAAACTTCTTAGAAAATGAAAATAGCAACTAATATAATTATTTGGTTAGTAGGTGGATTATTTATTTTTTCGGGTCTTATCAAACTCAACGACCCTGTTGGTACAGAAATAAAATTAGAAGAATATTTTGACGTTTTTGCTGATGATTTTAGAGATAAAATCATGGTGAATGGACAATTGAAAGGCTCAGAGAATACTTCTATGAGCGACTTTTTTGAAGCATTAAAGCCTTATTCACTTAGTTTTGCAATTCTGATGAGTGCCTTGGAGGTCATTTGGGGTTTTAGTTTACTGATTCGTTTTAGACCAAAACTTACACTCTGGTCTTTATTTTTACTAATTTTATTCTTTACAGGATTAACATTTTATTCTTGGTACTATAACAAAGTAACAGATTGTGGATGTTTTGGAGATGCTATCAAACTTCAACCTTTCCAGTCTTTTATGAAAGATATAGTTCTGACAACTTTAATAGGCTTTTTACTATGGCAAAGTAGAAATATTGCACCTAATGATAAAAAATGGGCATGGGGAAGCAACATACTTGTTTCTATAATAGCTTTTGGTTCAGGTATTTATGCAGTAAATTATTTGCCATTTATAGATTTTATGCCCTACAAAGTAGGTAACAATATACCAGCTCTTATGAAACCCAAAGAGCCTCTACGTTATCAGAATAAGTATATTTATTCTAATCTGCAAACAAAACAAGATGAAGAATATACCGAAAAAGAATTTACAGCCCAATGGGACAAAAAATTAGCTGATAGTACAAAATATAAATACAAAGACTTTAAACAGGAACTTTTAAACCCTGAGGCTCAATCTAAAATAGGTGCTGATTTTGTTTGGATAGATGGTGATACCACAACAACTAAACAAATGTTTAAAGGAAATAAATTAATACTTGTTTTCTCTGACCTTAAAAAAATTGACCCTAAAAAATATAAAAATTTAAGTCCTGTACTCAAATCTTTAAAAGATTCAGGAATTGAGCCAATTGGATTGAGCTCTGATAAGGTAAACTTAGAAATCATATGCCACGAATATCAATTGCCTATGGAACATCACTCTATGGATGCTAAAATTCTAAAGGCCATGATTCGTTCTAACCCTGGAATATTGTTATTGAAAGATGGAATAGTAAAAGGAAAATGGCATTACAACAGCCTACCTAATCTAAATGAATTGAAGGCGAAATTATAAAATGAAATCATATAAACTTGTTTACTGTTTCAAAAGTTTTTATTTTTGGCTGTAAGCAAAATAGAAAAGGTGTTTTAATTTTTTGAAAAATTCATGTTGCAATATGTACTCAAACGTTTGGGCTATGGTTTCATGATTCTCTTGGGAGTCATTATCGTAGTGTTTTTACTATTCCATGCTTTACCTGGCGACCCAGTTTCTATGATTACAGGGCAACGTTCTGACGAAGCAACAAGAAAGGCTATTCAGCAAGATTTAGGTTTAGATAAACCTATCGGCTATCAGCTTTATAACTATTTAAGAGATCTTTCTCCTATTTCAGTACATTCAGATACACCTGAAGAAAAAGATAAATATGGATATGCTCGTGTTATTCCTGTGGGAAAGAGTGTATTGGTATTGAAATTTCCTTATCTAAGAAAATCTTTTCAAACCCAGAAAAAAGTCTCTGAAATTATCAATGAACGAATTTGGAATACTTTGATTCTTGCAATCACAGCTATGCTATTTGCAACTATTGTCGGGGTATTCTTAGGTATTGTAACAGCTCTCAATCAAGGTAAATGGCTCGATCAAACTCTTATTGTTATTTCTACAATAGGGATTTCAGTACCTTCATTTGTGGCAGCAGCTCTTATTTCTCGTTATTTTGGATATGTTTGGGCTGAATACACTGGCTTAAATGGTATAGGTTCTTTGTGGGAATTAGATTATGAAGGAGAAGAAAGGCTAATGTTAGGCAATTTGATTTTACCAGCTATTACATTGGGAATAAGACCTTTGTCTATTATTACTCAACTTACACGAAGCTCTATGTTAGATGTTCTCTCACAAGATTATATCCGAACAGCAAGAGCTAAAGGTGTTCCTAAACAACTACTTATCTATAAACATGCTCTTAAAAATGCCTTAAACCCAGTGGTAACCTCGGTTTCAGGATGGTTAGCATCTCTAATGGGTGGAGCTTACTTTATTGAGTGGATCTTCAATTATCAGGGATTAGGTTATGAAACTATTTCTGCTGTAAGTAATTTAGATTTACCCATTATTATGGCATCAGCATTGGTTGTAGGGGTAATATTTATTATCATTAGTATTGTTGTAGATTTATTGTATGCAGTAATAGATCCTCGTATTCGTTTGCAATGATAATTTTTTTGGTAGGAATGCCTGCTTCAGGCAAAAGTACATTGGCTAAGAAAATAGCTGAAATATATAACTTTACTGTTGTTGACTTAGATAACTTAATAGAAAAAAAATATCAGAAGACAATCCCTCAAATATTTGCAGAAGAAGGAGAGTTCTTTTTTAGAAAATTAGAATCACAATCCCTAAAAGAACTAATTTTTAATAAAAACACGGTCATATCCACAGGGGGAGGAACACCATGTTTTTATGATAATATGGAATTTATCATAGAAAAAGGAATAGCAATTTTTTTAGATACTCCTCTCTCAACTATAATAGATAGAATTTGTCAAAATATTTCACAACGCCCTATATTTCAAGGGAAAACACAAGAAGCTGTTCAAAAGCAATTAGAAGAACTATACAAACAAAGAAAGCCCTTTTATCAAAAAGCTCATTATCAAATTATGAATGAGTTAGATTTTTTTGAATTAGAATTAATTAAAAATATATGAAACGAACAGAAGTCAGTACTTTAGGAGAGTTTGGACTTATCAAGGCTTTAACGCAAAACACGACCATATTTCATTCAGAAACGATAAAAGGAGTAGGGGATGATGCTGCTGTTATGGATTTAGGAGATAAATACTTGGTTACTTCCACAGATATGTTGGTAGAGGGGATTCATTTCGACTTGAGTTATTATCCTCTTAAACATTTGGGTTACAAAGCTATAGCTGTTAATGTTTCTGATATTGCAGCCATGAATGCCAAACCCAAACAAGTACTTGTTTCTTTGGCTATGAGTAACCGTTTTTCAGTAGAAGCATTGCAAGAGCTTTATGAAGGAATGAAAATTGCTTGCCAAAACTATAAAGTTGACTTGGTAGGTGGAGATACTACTTCTTCAAGAAGTGGATTAGTTTTATCTGTTACTGTTTTAGGAACAGTAGAAAAACATAAAATAGCTTATAGAAATACTGCTCAAAAAGGCGATATTATTTGTGTAACAGGTGATTTGGGAGGAGCTTATGCTGGTTTACAAATTTTGGAAAGAGAAAAACAAGTGTTTTTGACAAATCCTGATATGCAACCACAGTTAGAAGGTAAAGATTTTGTAGTAAAAAGACAGCTTCGTCCTGAAGCTCGAATGGATGTTATTTATGAATTAGAAGAGTTAGGAATTGTACCTACATCTATGATTGATATTTCGGATGGGTTGGCTTCTGAAGTTTTTCACATTTGTACACAATCCAATTTGGGGGCTATGATTTATGAAGATAAGTTGCCGATTGCTCAAGAAACCTATGACACAGCCATCAACGATTTGAATATCTCGCCTGTAACTTGTGCTTTGAATGGTGGGGAAGATTATGAGTTATTATTTACTATTAAACAAGAAGATTACGAAAAAATTAAAAATCATCCAGATATTTCTACTATTGGCTATACTACAGAGCCTGATAAAAAAATTAATTTAGCAATGAGAGCAGGAAACGTAATTCCTTTGCAAGCTCAAGGCTGGCAACATTTTTAAACAAAAAGCCCAATTTATTTGGGCTTTTTGTTTAAAAATTCTCTTCAATAAACTCAAACATATCTTCTATCTTGCTGAAAATTTGAGTGTTATGAGGTGTGTCTAAACCTTGCCCTACTACTTGGCTACCACTCAAGAGAATTGTGGTATCAGGAAATAGAGAGGAAAGTTCATTGATGTAACCTTGTACATGATGAAATGAAGGGACACTTGTAATAACTGTAAATAAGAAATCTGGTTTACAAACTCTATAAGCCTCTTTTAAATCTCCAAGGGGTAATGTTTGTCCTAAATAAGAAGTTCTTTGTCTTCTGCTACGCAATAAATAATTTGCAAATAATAAAGACAGCTCATGCCATTCACCTTCTGGCAAGAATAACATATATCTTTTACCTTCAGTATAATTAGGTTTTAAGTTATCAATAGCTGCTATTACCTTTTGTCTGATAAGATGAGTCATAAAATGCTCTTGGGCAGGGTTTACAGAACCAGCAAGCCATAGAATACCTATTCTATTAAGAAAAGGAAAAATAACTTTGAGCATCGTATTTTCAAAACCAACTTGCTTAATACTTTGAGATAAGAGATACTCAAACTTTTCTTCATCCATATCCATCATACACAAAGTCAAAGCTTGTATTTTATCAGAAGCATCTTGGGTTCTGTCCGAAAGGCTAATCATTTCTTCTCTTAATTCCTCTTCGGACATTTGGGCAATTTTAGAAATTTTGTGCCCATGTTTATTTAATACAGAAATGTTGAGAATGAGTTTTAAATCTAATTCATCATAATAACGAATATTAGTATCAGTGCGTTTAGGTTTTAGAATATTGTAACGTTGCTCCCAAATACGAAGTGTATGTGCTTTAATTCCTGAAAGACTTTCTACATCTTTTATAGAGTAGTTGCTCATGGTATCTTCATCTTAAAATCTCAAAATAAAAAATGTCTTGTTATGAATATAACAGAATACTTTCTAAAATGTTTAAAAAACTACAAGTCTGTAAGCCGGGTTCTGTAACACAAAAATTGTGCTTCTTATCATTTATCTAAGACTTACTTCACAGTAAGCCTTTATCGACCTACCCGCCGACTCAGGCGAGCAACCTTTTTTACAAAAAAGTAAACATCGGCTTATTTGGTCTTTCAACACTTGAGGTTTACCCTGCCTTTGTTGTCACCAACAAAGCGGTAGTCTCTTACACTACCTTTTCACCCTTACCTTTTCAGGCGGTTTGTTTTCTGTGGCACTGGCTGTCAGTTTTTTAGCTGCCTTCCCGTTAGGAAGCAAGTTGCTCTGTGTTGCCCAGACTTTCCTCTTTATTTTCATAAAGCGATAAGACGACTTGTAGTGATACAAAAATACATAAAATGTCAGAGTTTTTCTTATACTTTTTTTGTATTAAGCTAAAAATTACTAATATTTGTAAAAAACTCTTGCCTTATGAAATGGTTAAAGACTTCAATTTGCTTATTTACTTTAATGATGATACTTGGAGCTTGCGGAAATAATAGCATGTCATATCGTCGTAAACATGGTGGGTATGACTCTCAAAATTGGATTCCAAAAAAACATTACCCTTATTATTATAATAAAAAGGCAAGATAATTGGAAGCTTTAAGAATAGGGATTTTAAAATAAAAAGGAATATGAAAAAGTTACTGATTGTATTTACAGTGTACTTATTGTCTACTTTTATGCTTAGCTCGTGCGTAGATAACAGTGCATATCGAAGAAAACATGGTGGGTATGATAGCCAAACATGGACTCCACGTAAACATCGTGATATAAACTTGCGTACTTATAGTGGTTATCCTCGTGGTAACCGTAGATAAAACTCGAAACCATGAAAACTAAGTTTTTTAAAAAAATCAATTTATTGCCATTTTTTTTAGGCTTTCTAATCGTATTTACTTTGGAATCTTGTCAATCACAAAATCCTCCAAGAAGACGAAATGGCAAAATGCCTAAATCGGGTCGTATTCCTTGTCCTATTAAAGACTGCTAAAAATGCGAAAAATAGTAATTGCTTTAGATGGTTATTCAGCATGTGGTAAAAGTTCTACCGCCAAACTTGTAGCCTCTCAGTTAGGTTATACCTATATTGATACGGGAGCTATGTATCGAGCTGTTACACTATACTTTTATGAAAATTATATAGAACTAACCAATCCAAAAGCAATTCTAGATGCATTAGAAAAAATAGATATCTCTTTTAGGTTTAACCCTAATACTCAACATAGTGATACTTATCTTAATAACTTAAATGTTGAAGACGAAATCAGAAAAATGTATATCTCTGAAAGGGTAAGCCCTGTTAGTGCAATACCTGAAGTTCGTAGGGCTATGGTTCGCCAACAACAAAAATTAGGTAAAAAAAGAGGTGTGGTTATGGATGGACGAGATATTGGAACAACTGTATTTCCTGATGCAGAGGTCAAAATTTTTATGACAGCGGATGTATATACAAGAGCTTTTAGAAGACAAAAAGAGCTTATCGAAAAGGATGAAATTGTAGATTTAGATGAAATTCTTGAAAACTTGAAAACTAGAGATAGAATTGATACTACTCGTTCTGAAAGCCCTCTGAAAAAAGCAGAAGATGCTCATTATCTTGATACTACCTTTATGACTGTTGATGAACAAGTAGAATATGTATTGCAACTTGCAACAAGTCATATCATCAAAATCAATAAAATTGCAAAACCTTTAGAAATATAGTTTCTTTTACTATAATTTCGAATAATTTGAAAATTTAGAGTAGAATAAATTAAATGAAAAATAAAACTGTAATTTTCATTGTACTATCATTTAATGTTTTGTTTGGATGTTCTGAAAGAAAACTTGATAACAAAGGATTTCCCATAAATAATACACAAACATCAAGCAATAGTGAAGATGAAAAGACAAATACAATAAGCAAAGATTCTGTAAAAATTGATACACGACCAAGCAACGTTTTACTTACAGGAATTTCTAATATAAGGCTTACAACAATTTATAAAGTTAATATCAACAAAAATGATGGAATAAAATTTATTGGTTCTAACAAGTATTTAAGTAATGATATGGAATTGGAACGAGGAAACAATTGGAATGGAAATTATATTCCTGGATTGAAAGGCATTTTTGGTTATAATTTAGTAAATGTTTCACATTATGACATTCTAAGCAATAAGAAAAAAGATTTTTTTGATAAACCTGTTCTGATAAAAACACTCTATTATCCAACATTCTCAAAAGATACATTAAACAATAAAATTATTAAGAGAAATTATTTTTTAGTGTCAGTTTATAATGATGATACCAACAAAGATAAATTTATTAATCAAAAAGATTTAAGACGATTTTATCTGTTTAATAGCAATGGGGATAAATTAAATCATCTTGTTCCTGAAAATTATTCAGTGTTCAAATCTGAATATGATTTAGAAAATGACTTTATGTATGTTTTTGCAAAATGGGATAAAAATGCAAATGGGCAAATAGATGACGATGAACCTATTAATATTTTTTGGATAAACCTAAAAGACCCAAACAAAACAGGTTTATTATACTAAAAAATAAGAAAATGGAAAAACTATATTTTTTCAGAACCTTTAGATTCTAACTTCTTTTTATAAATATAGTTTAAGACTACATTTTCTAACACTGACTCTATGGGTTTTAATGAAAGTACCAAGAATAATTTAATACCTATACTTACCCACTGATTGGCACTCACAAAATCTACGATGAGTGGCTCCAATAAAATTTCTTCAATCAAAAATAATATAATTGCTAATATTAAAACGATGGTGGTTGCTATTTTGCCTGCACGAGCTTGTGTAAGTTGATCTATAGTTTCCTGAAGTTGTTTGTTTTTGATGTCTAATTCCTGGTTTTTACCATCTAACTCTTGATTTTTTTGATCTAAAGCAGCATTTAATCTATCTAGTTTTTTTTGAATTTTATCGCTTACATTCGTAATCAGTCTCATTTGCCCAATAGCTTCCTCAAAATTATCTAGAAGTCTTCTATATTCTTCTTTTAAGTCAGTCTCTTGTAAATCAAGATTTTCCTCTATTTTCTTAGCTCTATGAAGTTCATTAACCTCTTTGATGTAAACTTTTTCCATAAATTAATCAATAAAAAAGACAGTGGTGTATTCAAAAAGTTTAATTAGTTAAGAGATTCTCCCAATCTTGCATTTTTTGGAATAATAATGATTCTACTAAAGAATATTGTTGTTGAGTTTGTTCAAGCACATCTTTTTGGCTATATAAACTTGAATCAGCAAGCTTTTGTTCTAAAGATAGTTTTTCTTCTTCCAATTTAGTAATTTCTTGTTCTATCCTCTCAATATCTTTTTCTATTTTTTTAGAATCTTTTGTGGTATTGGATTTATTGGGAGTAGTTTCTTTAATTTTTTCTTTTGGTGCCTTTTCTTTTTCAGAAATTTGAGTTAAAAGCCTTTCTTCTTGCCAAATTTCGTATTCGTCATAAGTACCTAAAAACTCTTTAATCTGATGATTCTCAATATACCAAATTTTATTGGCAATGTTCCTAATAAAGTTTCTATCATGGGAAACTACTATAAAAGAGCCTTCATAGCTTTGTAATGCTTGTGAAAGAATAGATACTGAAATAATATCTAAGTGGTTGGTAGGCTCATCTAAAAGTAAAAAATTAGCATCAGAAAGCAATGTTTTTGCCAACGCAACCCTCGATTTCTCTCCTCCTGATAATACTTTTATTTTTTTGAAAACTTCCTCTCCTGAAAATAAAAAGCAACCCAAAATAGTTCTAAGTTCTACTTCTGTTCTGGTTGTACCTGTTTGGTTCAGTTCTGTTAGCAAATCAACATTCAAGTTTAAGGCTTCTATCTGATGTTGAGCATAATATGTCATCCTTACATTATGTCCCAACTTGTTTTCACCTTCAAAATTTTCTGTCCCAAGTAAAATTCTTAAAACTGTAGACTTTCCTTTTCCATTTGCTCCAACCAAGGCAATTTTATCGCCTCGCTCAATATTAATAGAACTATTTTGTAAAATTTTTAAATCTCCATAATTTTTAGAAATATTCTTCAATTCCATGACTTGCTTACCCGAATTTTGTGAAAAAGTAAACCTGAAATGAAGTTTTACATTTTCCTCAATTACATCCTCAATTTTGTCCAGACGTTCTAAAGCCTTTACCCTTGATTGTACTTGTTTCGCTTTAGAGGCTTTTGCCTTAAAACGAGTAATAAAACGCTCAGTTTGTTTAATCAAGGCTTGTTGATTTTGGAAAGCATTTTTCTGAATTTCCTGTCTTTCAGCTTTTTGCTCCAAGAAATCAGTATAATTGCCTGTATAAATATTGAGTTTCTTTTGAGAAATTTCTACAATAGTATCAGCAATATTATCTAAAAAATCTCTATCGTGAGAAACTACCAAAACAGCCCCATCATAATCTGCCAAGTATTCTTCTATCCACTGAATAGAAGGTAAATCCAAGTGGTTGGTAGGTTCATCCAAAATGAGTAAAGCAGGGTGTTGTAGTAATAGTTTGGCAAGCATCACACGCATACGCCATCCACCCGAAAAAGTACTTAAAGGCTTCTGTAAGTTTTCTGTTGCGAAACCTAAACCTTCTAATACAGCTTCAGCTTTAGCTTGCATGCTATAGCCATCCAAAATGCCAAATTCTTCTTGTAAGTGGCTTAGTTTATCTACTAAGCTATCAGAATAGTCTTTTTCAAGCTTCTTGATAATTTCATTAATCTCTGATTGAATCTGATTTTGCCTTTCAAAGGCTTGCATAGCTACTTGCAAAATAGATTCTTCTGATTGATATGAAAGTAAATCTTGATTTAAAAAACCTATGGTACACTCTTTACTTTTAGAAATATTACCTGCATCAGGCTGATATTCACCAACAATGAGCCTCAATAATGTAGATTTTCCTGTACCATTTAAACCTATCAAACCGATTTTGTCTTTGGGCTTGATTTGCAATGAAGCCTCCTCATACATGGTTCTTCCACCAAAAGAAAAAGAGAGGTTGTGTATTGTAAGCATTCTAATTCAACGAAAAATCACTAAAAAACCTTAAACTACCACAAATATATAATTTTTTCGGCATTACTATTGTTGTTCTTTTAAAAAGCAACTAAATTTCCCTCTATATCGTAAAACTATTAGTTCAACCAAACTCAATTATGAAAAAAATATTGAAACGAGTCTTTATCGGGCTGGGTATATTCTTAGTCGCTATTTTGGGCTTTGCAATAGCTGTTCCTTTTTTGTTTAAAGACAAAATAAAAGCAGAAATAGACAAGCAAATTGCTTTGTATGTAGATGCAAAAGTCAATTTTAAGGCGAATGATTTTAGTTTGAGCCTTTTTAAAAGCTTCCCTGATGTAACTGCATCACTCAATAATTTAAGTGTTGTAAACAATGCTCCATTCAAAGGTGATACACTTGCTTCTATTAAGTCTTTTAACATCACAGTAGATTTATGGAGTGTTTTTGGTGATAAAATGAAGATTAATAAAATTTCTTTGGATAAGCCAAGAGTTTTCGCCAAAGTCAATAAAGAAGGAAAAGCAAACTGGGATATTGTCCGCCCACAACCTTTAGACACAACAGCCAAAAAGACACAAGATACAACCTCCAAATTTAGTTTAGCCATCAAAAAATGGGAAGTAACAGAGGGTTTGGTTGTTTATGAAGATAAAACCATGCCCATGTATGTGAAAATTGATAAAATAAACCACGAAGGGAAAGGAAATTTAGATGCTGATGTTTTTGATTTGTACTCAGAAACTAATATTGAAAAGTTTACTTTTAGCTTTGATGGAACAGAATATCTCACAGAGAAAAAAGTAACAGCAGAGGTAACGATGGGCATGGATTTGAAAGGGTTTAAATTCACTTTCAAAGAAAATAAAGTACAACTCAACGATTTTGGTTTAAAATTCGATGGTTTTGTGGCTATGCCTGATACCAATATCACTATGGATATCAAATATGCTACCACAGATACTGATTTCAAAACATTACTATCTTTAGTACCAGGTGTCTATACAAAAGATTTTAAAGATATTAAAGCTAGTGGTAAAATAGCTTTTAATGGAGATGTAAAGGGAACTTACAATGCTGTACAAATGCCAGCATTTCATTTAGGGCTTAAAGTAGATAATGGGTCTTTCCAATACCCTGCTGTTCCTACTCCTGTTAATAATATTCAAGTAGATTTGAATCTTGGGACAGACGATGGAGTTATTGACAACATGAAAATTGACTTGAAAAAATTCCACATGGATTTAGGGCAAAACCCTATAGATGCCAGAGCTTTGGTACAAGGACTTACCAAAATGAATATTGATGCCAATGCCAAAGCAAAACTAAATCTGGCTGATGTAACAAAAATGTTCCCAATGTCAGGGTTAAGTCTTTCAGGTTTGTTTAGTTTAGATGGTACAGCAAAAGGTATTTATGATGGCAAGCAAATGCCAACCGTCAATGCAGCCATGAGTCTGCAAAATGGTTATGTAAAATCTTCAGCTTTTCCTGAACCTCTTGAAAAACTCAATATGCAGGCAACAGCAAAAAGTGATGGAACTCTACCCAATAGTGAGTTTTCAGTGCAAAATTTTTCTATGATGCTTCAAAATGAACCATTTAATGCAACAGCTACATTCAGAAATTTTGAAGATATAGACTTCAATGTAAAAGCAAATGGAGTCATAGATTTGACAAAAATCACAAAAATATATCCTTTAGAAGGGATGAAATTGGCAGGAAGGGTAAAAGGAGATATCACTTCAGCAGGTAGAATGTCGTATATAGATAAGGGACAATATGAAAAAATAACGAATAGTGGTGATGTAACCATGACAAGTTTTGTGTATGAAACCAAAGACATGCCCATTGTAAAAGTCAACAATGCTCATTTACAGTTTAATCCAAAAGAAATGGTATTAGAAAAATTTGAGGGTTCTGCGGGTAGAAGTGATATGCAAGCCAATGGAACTATTTCAAACTACTTGGGATATATCTTTAAAGATGAAACTATCAAAGGCAAACTTAATTTTACATCCAAAAAATTTGATGTAAATGAATGGTTGGTTGATAGCCCAACACCAGCTAATCCAACACCTGAACAAGATGTTCCGCTTACAGTAATTCCTATTCCTAAAAATATAGATTTTCTATTAAATTCTTCTATTGGAGAGGTGGTGTATGATAACCTGATATTGAGAGCTATGAAAGGAAATATTATTGTGAAAGATGGTAAAGTGAGCCTACAAGATGGAGCTTTCAATACATTAGGAGGCGATTTTGTAATGAATGGAACTTATGATACTCAAGATGAAAAGAAACCAAAATTTGATTTTGATTTGGGTATTAAAGATTTACAAATGGGTGATGCTGCTAAATCTTTTGTAACGATCAAACAATTAGCCCCTATTACACAAAATGTAGCAGGGAAGTTTTCTACGAAGTTTAAAATGAAAGGCGATCTAGGACAAGACATGATGCCCATCTATAATACGCTTACAGGTGATGGACTTGTAACAGTTTTGGAAGGTGCTATTCAAAATGTACCTTTAATGGAAAAAATTGCTGACCAAATCAAGATGCCTGAACTCAAATCGGCAAAATTTGCTGATGTGCTGACTACTGCCAAAATTCAGAATGGACGTTTTGTAGTGGATCCTTACAACATGAAAGTTGATAAATATATGATGAATGTTTCGGGTAGTAATGGCATCATGGATGGTTCTTTAGAGTATACTTTAAAAATGGATGTACCTGCTAAAGGAGCAGGGCAGCAACTCAATAGTTTGGTTACAAGCCAATTGGGTGCAGGTGTAGCTTTCGATAAAGTTCCTTTAATTATCTCAGTGGGAGGTACTTATGCAAAACCTATCATCAAAGTAACAGTAGATAAAAACAATCTGAAAGGCGAAGTAAAGAATGTAGTAGATGCAAAAAAAGACGAGTTGAAAAATAAATTGCAAAACGAATTAGATGCTAAAAAGAAAGAAGCAGAAGAAAAAGCAAAAGCCGAAGCTGATAAATTTAAAAAAGAAGCAGAAGAAAAAGCAAAAGCTGAAGCTGATAGATTGAAAAAAGAAGGTGAAGCTAAATTGAAAGCAGAATTAGAAAAAATTAAAAATGAAAAACTTAAACGTCAGGCTGATAGTTTGAAAAAATTGGCTGATGATAAAATCAAAAATGGAATTAAGAATAATCTGCCTATTAAAATAAAACCTTAAAAATGATTTGGGGCTTATCACAATAAGCCCCAAATTTTATCATAACAATATATGAACATTCCTGTCAATTTATTACCCATAGCATTTTTTGTTCGAAATTTTATTACAGTAGAAGAAAGTGAGTTGATAGCATTTCTATCTAATTTTCAACCTGTTTCTTATCAGAAAGAGCAAATTATACATGGAGGTCAACAGGTATGCAAACACCTGTATTTTATCAGTCAAGGGATAGTAAGAGAAGAAGAAAAGTTTAAAAACAAACCAAGAATAGGGTGGTTAACATTTGAGAATGAATTGCTTACAGATATTTATGGATTTATTCGTGATGTACACAACCCCAATAAAAAATATTATACAGCTTGTACAGATGTTGAGGGATTTAGATTACATAAAGATGTATTGTTAGGGTATTATCAAAAAAACCCACTTTGGGAGCGTTTGGGAAGACTGGTTGCTGAACACTATGTTTTAAGAGTAGCAGAACAAGCAGATTTCTTAATTAAACTATCTGCCAAAGAAAGATATGAGGATTTATTAAAAAGAAGACCTTCCATATTACAAGAACTTCCTCTCAAGCAAATAGCATCATATTTGGGCATTACTTTGCCATCTTTAAGCAGAATAAGAGGTTTAAAAAACTGAATTTAACATAGGTTAAATTTTTGGTAGCCTTTAGGCAACGAATTTGTTAGAGCATACATAGTTTTAACTTAAAATAATGTAACTCTTATGAAAAAAGTCTCTCTTTTTATTTTCTTAATGGCTTCTTTATTGTGGTCGTGTACACCTGCCGAAGATGCTGCCAGTGTTGATCAAAATAGAGTTTTTGTAATCTATGAACTTTATTATGATGCAAATTTCGATAAAACATTCGCTAAGGCTTATTTTAGATTTGGCAACGAATTTGGTACACAACTAAAACTTACTGGCAATAGTCAAGTTACTTTTGATGGAGGAGCTATGATTGAAAAAAATGTATTAAACCTTACCTATTATGAACGTGAATTTGCTGGACTAAAAAATACTGGAAACTTTGTTTGGAAAGATGTGAATGGGAAGGAATATACAAACACTGTAACAATAGCAAATACAATTGAATATCCCACAAACTTTACAAACCTTTCTAAAAATAGTGCTTTTACATTTACTTGGCAAGGCAATGCTCTTGTTCAAGGAGAAACTGTATATTTGGGTGTAAATGGGCAAGCAGAAGGTGATGCAAGACTTTTTTCGCAAACAGGAGCAGGAGCAACACAAATGATTTTACCAGTTAATCAATTACAACAATTACCCAATGGTAGTGTATCCATGATTTTGAACCGTAAAAATTTTGGAACAGCTTCTCAGGTAACAGGAGCAGGTGGACGTTGGGAAACAAGCTATGTTCCTAAACATAAAACTGTACAAGTTCAATAATTAAAAATATATGAAGAAAGCAATTCTTTTTTTAGGAATCTTAAGTCTTGGGACTGTTTCTTGTAAAAAAAACGACCCAAGCCCAGAAGTAAAAGTGATTTTTAAATTCAAATTCAACTCTACCCAAGAACGTTTGGATGGTTTTGGAAATGTTGCTACAATGCCAGCAGGCAATGCAGGACAAAACCCCACATTCAATAAAATTTCGGCTCATTATTTTGAGTTATCTCCCAATGCTCTTACTCAATTGGGGCAAGGAAGTGTATTGTATCATGCAACAGAAACTGCTTTGGGAGGTGAAACAGCCATTGATTTTGAAAAAAGTATTTTGAAAGGCGAAAACGAGGTATATTTGAGCATTCCTATCAAAGATATCAAGGCTCAAAGTTATGAGTATTTGAGAATTTCGTTGGCATACCAAAACTATGATATTAGTTTTAGAGCAAATGGCTCAGATTTGACAGGTACAATCGCTTCTTTTATTGGCTACAATTCTTACATCAAGAATACTCAAGTAAAAGGCAACTCTATTACTATAAATGCAAATAAAAAACAAGGATTTTGGGCTTTTGAAACTGTGAATGGAATCACACAAGGGCAGGCACCAGGTACAACTGTGCCTAACCCTATTGCAGCTACTTCGCCCATTCCAGCAGGCTCATGTGTGGTAACAGCCAAATTTGATACTCCTTTACAGATTACTGGTAAAGAAACCAAAGATATTATCATCACAGCATCTCTTTCTACCAACAAAAGTTTTGAATGGAGAGATACCACCCCAAACGGTTTTTTTGAACCGTTGTTAGGTGAGCAGGTAGTGGATATGGGTATCAGAGGTATGAAAATAAAAGTAGAATAATCTGTAAAATAAAAAATGAAAGCCTTGATAATTTATTATCAAGGCTTTTTTGTTGAACAAAAAGCCTCATTATAATGTTGAAAGAATAAAACACCTCAAAGTTTATGCAAATCTTTTCCAGAGTTTTAGCTTTTTCATTCTTCTTATTGATTTCCCTCTCCGCTTGTGGACAAAAACAGAAAAAAACGCAATCAAATCAGAATATGACAACCAACTCAGCAAATTTAGAAACAATTACACTTGGGGCAGGGTGCTTTTGGTGTGTAGAAGCAGTGTTCCAACGTATAGAAGGAGTAACAAAAGTAGAATCAGGGTATTCAGGTGGTTTTAAAGATAATCCTACTTATAAAGAAGTATGTAGCGAAACAACAGGACATGCTGAGGTTTGCCAACTTACTTACGACAAAACCAAAGTAAGTGTTGAAACTATTTTGGAAGTATTTTTTGGGACACATGACCCCACTACACGCAACAGACAAGGTAATGATGTGGGTACACAATACCGTTCAGCTATTTTTTATCATACACCTGAACAAAAAGCTACTGCTGAGAAAGTAATCAAAACACTCAATGAAGAAAAAGTCTTCTCAAATCCTATCATAACAGAAGTTACAGAATTTAAAAAGTTTTATGTGGCTGAGGATTATCATCAGAACTATTATAATGAAAACGGCAGTCAAAGCTATTGTTACTTCGTCATTCGTCCCAAAATTGAAAAACTTCAAAAAGTATTTAAAGACAAACTGAAAAAATAAATGACATTTGAAAGTCGAAATCCTTTTACAGAGGAGCTTATCACCAGTTTTGAAAGCCTAAAAACCTCACAAATTGAGCAAAAATTAACGTTAGCCAAGCAGGCATACGCTTCTTGGAAAAACATCCCATTTGATAAAAAATCTACTTTGTTTTTTAGAGTTTCCGAAATTCTTGAAAAAAACAAAGAGCAATATGCTCAACTCATCACTGTAGAAATGGGTAAAGTAATCAGAGAGGCAAGGGCAGAAATAGAAAAATGTGCAATGCTCTGTCGTTATTATGCTGAAAATGCAGAAAAACACTTGGTAGATGAAATAGTAGCCACCGAAGGAACAAAAAGCTACATTCGTTTTGAACCTTTAGGGGCAGTTTTTGCAGTCATGCCTTGGAATTTCCCTTTTTGGCAGGCTTTTCGGTTTGCTATACCCTCACTCATGGCAGGAAATGTGGCATTCTTAAAACATGCTCCTAATGTTCCTCAATGTGCTCTGGCAATTGAAAATATATTTCTGCAAGCAGGTTTTGAAGAAGGTGTTTTTCAGAATTTATTTTTGGAAATAACTGATGTTGAAAGTATTATCGCCTCAGACATAGTACAGGCAGTCACACTTACAGGTAGCGAACGAGCAGGTTCGCAAGTAGCAAGTTTAGCAGGAAAATACCTGAAAAAAACAGTTTTAGAACTTGGTGGAAGTGATGCCTTTGTAGTACTTGCAGATGCAGATCTAGATATAACAATTCCCAATGCAAGGCTAAGCCGTATGATAAATATGGGGCAAAGTTGTATCGCAGCCAAACGATTTATTGTAGAAGAAGACATCTATGAGAGCTTTTTACAGAAGTTCATAGATTCATTCAAAAAGTTACAATTTGGTAATCCTTTAGAAGAAAGTTCAGATTATGCTTGTCTGGCACGTCCCGATTTGGCTAAAAATATAGAAAATCAGGTGCAAAGAAGTATAGAGCAAGGAGCCAATATGATTTTAGGTAACTCAAAAGCTAACAAAGCCTTTTTTGAGCCAACAATTCTAACAAATATAACACCTCACATGTTGGTTTTCAATGAAGAGCTATTTGGTCCTGTGGCTTCTGTGATTGTAGTTCAAGACGAAAATGAAGCCATTCAACTGGCAAATCGTTCAGTATATGGTTTGGGAGCATCTGTTTGGACAAAAGACTTAGAAAAAGGTGAAAAAGTAGCCCAACAACTCGAAGCAGGAAGCTGTTTTGTGAATGCGATTGTAAAATCTACACCTTTATTGCCTTTTGGAGGCATTAAAAGGTCTGGTTATGGCAGAGAGCTTTCTATTGCAGGCATCAGAGAATTTGTAAATATGAAGGCTATTTTTGTGAAGTAGGTTTATGAAAGAAAAAAAAGAGTTTGAATGGCAAAAAAGTGGTTGTATTGTTACATTAGGCTTTTTCTCATTTCTCTTTCTAATCCTTTATTTTATAAAACAAGCTGAGGACAAAAAAAAATTATTGGACGAGAAAGGAGTGTATTCTATTGCTGAAATTGTGGATGTAACAATTGATGATGGTACAGCTAATATTGTAATAGAATATAAATTTAATAATAAAACTATTCTAAGAAGTATTCACGAAAATTGTTGCCCTGAGATTGGTAAGTTATATTACATTAAAATTTTACCAGATAACCCAAGAGGTATAATGATACTCTTTTCAGGTACAGAAGTGCCTGATTATATACAAACAAATATTTCACAAGAGGGTTGGAAAGAACCACCTTCTTACATTAAAAATGCTCATTTATATGAAGTTTCTGATTAATATCCTCTACTTTTTCTAAAATATCATTCATTTCAAATATTCTGGTTATAACAAAAAGCTTTCTATTGCAAGCATCAGAGAATTTGTAAATATGAAGGCTATTTTTGTGAAGTAGGTTTATATATTAGTCCAAGCATATTTAATAAAAGTAAGCTTAGCACCTTTCATGAAATTTTCCAAAGGGGTGAATTCAGTGGCGGATTCATTTGTTAATTCCATTAAATAAACATCTGGGTTCATGTGTAATGGTTTAAATAACCAAAACCAAAATCTTTTAACTTTATAATTATTAGTGAAATTTTTTAGCTCCTTAAAATTAGAAATAGTAGCATTCTTTGGTTCCATAATATCTTGAAATGATATTTGGGTAGAATCCGAAGGTTGTACCCATTCCCCAAAAATAATCTGTGGATAAAATACACCTTTTTCTAATAGAATTTCAAGTCCATTAGAATTATCTAAAGTAAAACTCCTACTGCTAAATTCAAAGGTATTGCCAACTCTTTTAATTTTACCTTCAAAAATTTTGTGATTTTGTTTCTTATAATTTTTTTCAAAAAACTTTTTTGCCCAATATAATTCTTGTTCTCCTTGATTTTTAAAATCAGGCTTATTTTGGCAAAAAGAACTTTGAGAGAAGCTAAAAAATAACCAAATGAGTAAAATATAAATTTTCATAGTTTTAGACTTGAATGATAAAGATACTATTTTTTCATTATGTCATCATAAGTTAAAACGAGTAGAATAAAAGAAAAAATACAACTGTAAAATATACCCACAAACAAGAAAAAAGAACGTGGACAATGGTTTCAAAAAGTTTACCTTTCCAAAGTTTGCTTGAATACACAAAAAATTGAAAAAACAACCTCACACCCCAAAAAATAGAAACTCCTAATGCTATTTTGCTTCCAATGGGTGTATTGAAATCTGCTTGCGTCGAAAACAAAGACAAAAGTCCCAATAAAAAAACCAAAAACCCAATAAAAAATGTATGAACATACATAAGTTGTTGGTTAATTAGGCTGATGCTTTTCAAATCTTCTTTCCAGTTGAAATAACGTGGAAAAATTACATGAATAATGCCCAAAACAACCATAATAATGCCTATAATTTTAAGATGAATGTCCATGTTTCTCTAAAATAAAAAGTTTGACAAATGGAGTGATGGAATGTTGTTTAGAAATTATAAAATTAGATTTTCTGAAAGTATCAAGCCATGTGTATAAGCCTAAAAAATGAAAAAAACCAATGTTATAGGCTAAAAAATTCCAAAAATCTCTTAAATGTTCCACTACAATTATTTTTCCTGAAGGAGCTAAAATTCTATTCAATTCATTGAAAAAGATGATTCTTTCTTGATGGTTTCGGATTTCATGAGCCGAAAAAATAATAAAAATATGAGAAGTAGAATTATTTTCAAGAGGTACTTGCGAAGTGCTGATATTTTGAGTGTTGGGATAAGGTGGATAAGCCCTTCTTGCTCTTTTGATAGAAACTTCTGTATGCAAAATAGGATTGTAAAAATCAAAAACTTGTAATGAGTTTTTAGGGAATTTATGATTTAATAAAGTGCTTGTTTCGTCAAAACCTGCATGAATATTGACTATCTGGCTGTTTTCTGGAATGTTAATATCTAACCAATAAAAATTATACAAACCTGATAAATCATAAACATACCACGATACCAATAAAGGAATAAATGTGCCTAAAGTTGTTAGAACACCTAAAAGAAGAAAATAAAATTGATAATCAGAGCTAAAAGTAGAACCTATAAAACTAACCATCATAACTAAAGAAGCTATTACAAAAAAATGCCAATTAAATTTGACAATGTTGGTTACTCCTTGGAAAGCAGTTCTTTTTGTTTGTTCCATGTTTCAATTCTTCCTTTTTTCCAATAATAAGGAATATTTTTGATGATGAAGGCATTGGCTAAATGAATTTCGGAGAAGTTAAATTTTTCTAAAAACTTAAAATGAGCTTCTTCTACTTGTACAGGTTGTGGATGCCAGTCTTCTCGAACACCCTCAATAATTAAAACTTCTGATTTTTGTTTGTTATAAGTAAATGTAAATGGCAAAGGACCTGCAAAACGTCTTGCTTCTTTCCAATCTTTAAAAGGAGAAGTGGTAGGCAAAGCAATATTTTCATCCCCATATTTTACTTTTAAATGAAAATCAGATTTTTGAGAATTAATTTGAATAAAATTCTGATTTTCTGTATGCTTAATATCTGTGGTGGTATAATTATAATGTGTAAAGATATTCCCAAAAAACTCCATCTTCTTTTTGTTGGTTTCAGACTTTAAAATATATAAGCCTCTTAGTCTTTTACCAGCATTGGTATGGTAGCGGACAAAAATTCGATAACCAATCAAGAAAAAGTCGTTTCCTAAAAACTTTGGAAAGCCTTTAGGACGTAGATTTTTGGTTTGCACCATTGCAATAGCCAAAAAAGCCCATTTATCTTGAAATGTATCAGGCTCTAGACATTCAGGAATCAGTGGAATAGCCTCTTGAAATGGAACAGCATAGGTAAGCACTAAAGAGCTTTCAAAGAAAGCGTCTACTGCAAATGGGTGATTTTTTAAAAAATTAAGCATTCTTTAGGGATTTCTTTAAAACAAACTCATGCCAATAAATAATTATTGCAAAAATAATGGCTATAAAAATATTGAGCTTACCAAATAAAAGTAGTTCTGGTGCTAGCATAAATTCAATGACGTTCATGGTAAGTACTAATACAATTTGTATTATGGTACACAAACGGCTATATAAACGACTAAGAATCCATACAAAAAGAAAAATCTCACCAAAACCAATCATTTTGGTGAGAATATCAGCATAGTTTGTACCCAAAATTTTGCCAACAATTTCTTTATGGCGAGGTACAAAATTTAGTACTTTACAATACAAACCATTCACAAACCAAACTAAAGCAATACAAATCAGTAGAATGTGATAGAGATATTTTTTTAGTTGGTTCATAAAGAGAAATGATTAAGAAAAACTTTGAGCCTTTTCCACCATTGATTTTGTTCCAATGTACAAAGGGCATCTCTGATGAATGTCAGTAGGCTCTAAATCCAAAATTCTGTTTTTGCCATCAGTAGCCATACCACCAGCCTGCTCAATGATAAAAGCCAATGCGTTACATTCATGCATGAGGCGTAGTTTGCCATTTTTATCTTTATGAGTTGCAGGATACATATAAATACCACCTTTTAATAAGTTTCTATGGAAATCAGCAACTAATGATCCTATATAACGAGCTGAGTATTTTTTCTCTTTGCAGAAATCTATGTATTTCTTTACACTATCAGAGAAATCATTATAATTACCTTCATTTACAGAATAAATTTTTCCATCTTCAGGAGTTTGAAATTCTGATTTTGACAAAATGTATTCTCCTAAAGAACCTTCGTAAGTAAAAGCATTTACACCATGTCCTGTGGTATAAACAAGCATTGTTGATGAACCATACAACACATAACCTGCTCCTACTTGTTCAGAACCTTTTTGTAAAAAATCTTCTTTGGTTGGAGGTGTACCTACAGGGCTTATTCGTCTGTAAATAGAAAAAATAGTCCCAATAGAAACATTTACGTCAATATTAGATGAACCATCAAGTGGGTCAATGGCGACTACATATTTTCCATTCAAATTTCCTGTATCAATAGCCTCATCTTCCTCTTCTGAAAGAACAGCACAAACTTCACCACCATTTTTTAAAGCTCTGATAAAGCGAATATTGGCAATGACGTCTAATTTTTGTTGTTCTTCTCCTTGTATGTTTTGAGTACCATAAGAGCCTGTAATATCAATGAGTCCTGCTCTGTTAATTTCTCTGTGGATAATCTTGCTTGCCCAAGCTATATCTCTCAATAATTGAGATAAATCGCCTGTTGCATTTGGAAATTGGGCTTGATCTTGTTTAATAAAACGGTCGAGGGTTCTACCAACTGAGGGTACTAATGTATTCATAATTTTAGCAGAATTTAAAAATTACTAAAAATCAGGTTAAAATGGCTTCAAAGATACACATTTTTTAATTTTTTGATAAAGTTGTTTATCAAAGTTTTCTTATGTAATATTTTTACAATAAAAATAAGTTTTTATTGTGTTTTATTAGATTTTGTTTTGAGTAATTGTTTTAAAATATTCTTTTGTTCTGAAATAAGTAGTTTTTGTGAAATTTTATTGTGCAATTTTGTTGCATTATATTTTTTTATTATTTAGTATTGCATACGTAATTTTTATGCTCTATTAAACAACTTAAACCCATGAAAAAAAACACACTTCTTGCTTGTGCGTTTTCGTTACTCGCAACAGGTTTGTTCGCTCAGAATGAGTCAGAACGCCAAAAAATTGTTTCAGGAACAAATGTTTCCAAACTACAAAACATTAGTAAAGAGTTTGCTACCAAACGTCTTGAAGAAAAGAAAAAGGCTATTGAATTAGCACACAAAAAAGGATGGCAGATTTTTGTAAACATGCCAGATGGTAATTTTGCTGAATTACAAAGAGTAGATAATCTCGGGAATCCAGTTTACTACATCACTCAAAGCAATTTGAATGCAGCTGCAACTACAAGAGCCAATAGACTTTGGACTGGTGGCTCAATGGGATTAAACCTAAACGGACAAGGCATGATTGTGGGAGAGTGGGATGGTGGTCCAGTTCGTGGAACTCACCAAGAGTTTGGAACAAGAGTAGTACAAAAAGATGGAGTTACTTTTACAACATCTGATGGAAATAATCAACATGCTACTCACGTAGGTGGTACTATGATAGCTTCAGGGGTAACTGCCAATGCAAAAGGAATGGCTCATCAGGCTACTCTATGGGCTAATGAATGGAATAATGATACTGCTGAAATGCCAACACAAGCATCTCAAGGCTTACTTTTATCTAATCACTCTTATGGTTATAGAGCTGATTTGTTACCTACATGGATGTTTGGATTTTACGATAGTGAGGCTGCTGCATGGGACGAAATAGCGTTCAATGCTCCTTTCTACACTATTGTGAAAGCTGCTGGTAACGATAGAGGTGCAGGTTATAACCCTGGTGGTGTATTTGGCACAACAGGATATAATTTATTGAGTGGTTCAGCTACAGCTAAAAATGTATTGGTTGTTGCTGCTGTATCTGCTGTAACAAACTATACAGGTCCATCAAGTGTAACCATGTCATCATTTAGCTCTTGGGGACCTACTGACGATGGTCGTATCAAGCCAGATATTTCAGGGATGGGTGTTGGTGTGTATTCAACAACAAGTACAAGCAATACAGCTTATTCTACACTATCTGGTACTTCTATGGCTAGCCCTAACGTAACAGGTACACTTACACTGATTCAACAACATTATAAAAACTTGAATAGTGGAAGTTTCATGCGTTCTGCTACACTAAGAGGCTTGGCTATTCATACTGCTGATGAGGCTGGTTCTGCTGCTGGTCCTGACTATCGTTTTGGATGGGGATTATTAAATGCTGAAAAAGCTGCAAACGTAATTACAAACAGAGGAACATCTTCTATTATTGATGAAAGGAGTTTAAGCAATGCAACAACTTATTCTACCAATGCTGTAGCAAATGGTTCTGCTCCTTTAGAAGTTACAATTGCATGGAACGACCCTAAAGGAACTCCTTTAGCAGATGGAACATCTAACTCTACTTCTGTAAGACTTGTAAACGACTTAGACATCAGAGTTACTTATAACGGAACAACTACTTTACCTTGGAGATTAGATCCTGCTGCTCCTGCAAATGCTGCAACAAAAGGAGATAATTTTAGAGATAACGTAGAAAAAATCATTATTGATAGCCCTGTAGCTGGTGCAACTTATACAATTACAGTATCTCACAAAGGTACATTAGCATCTGCTCAAGCATATTCTTTAATCGTTACAGGAATTGGCTCTAGTACACCTCCTCCAGTTTGTGCTGTCCCTAGTAGCTTAACAACTTCTTCAATTACTTCTTCAGGTGCAACATTGAATTGGGGTACTGTTTCTGGTGCAGCTTCTTATGATGTAAGAGTAAGAGCTACTGGTGCAACTACTTGGACAGACTTCTTAGGAAGAACAGGTACTTCTTTGGCTGTAACAGGCTTAACTGCAAATACAGGTTATGAGTGGCAAATCAGAACAAATTGTTCAGGTTCTTCAAGTGCATATTCTTCAAGTACAACATTTACAACAACTACTGCCACTACAACACCTTCTTGGTGTGCTTCAAGAGGTACAAACAATACTTATGAGTGGATTGATTTGGTACAATTGGGAAGTATCAACCGTACATCTTCAAGAGAAACCAATGGTTATTTGAATACAGGAGTCTCTACAAATTTAGTAAGAGGTTCTTCTCAAACCGTTTCTTATAGTGCTGGATTCTCTTCAACTGCTTACACAGAATACTGGAAAGTATATATAGACTGGAATGCTGATGGAGACTTCTTAGATGCTGGTGAAACTGTTGTAAACAGAACATCAAATAGCAGTGCTACGCTAAGTTCAACATTTACTGTACCAAGTACAGCAACTTTAGGGCAAACTCGTATGAGAGTGTCTATGAGTGATGCAAGTCAAAGTTCTTGTACAACATTTACTTATGGTGAAGTTGAAGACTATACAATCAATGTTACTAGTTCAGGAGCTCGTACACTTGCAACTACTGATGGTTTAGAAGGAGAATTGGATGTAGTTATCTACCCTAACCCTAGTACAACAGGAGCTAAAATTAACTTACAATTCTCTCAAGAGATGGAAGGATCAATTCAAATTATAGATCTTTCTGGTAAAGTTGTAAGAAAAGAAACTGTTAAAGGTGCTAATGTAGAAGTGAGTACAGAAGGTTTCGCAAGAGGTATGTATGTGCTTCAAGTGGAGTCTGCACAAGGTAAAGCAACAAAAAAACTAATTATCAACTAAAAATAATAAATCAAATAAAAGCCCTTGCTAATGCAGGGGCTTTTTTATGTTATCTATATTTTAGCTCTTATGACTGAGATATCATCAATTTGTTCATAATCTCTTTTCCATTCATTTAACTCATTGATTAAATATTGTTCTTGAATATCAGTAGAAAGCAGAGATGTCTGCTCTATTAATTCCTTAAACCTCTTCCTAGAATATTTTTTATTTTTATCTCCTCCAAATTGATCTTGGAAACCGTCTGAAAACAAGAATATTTGACAAGATTGCTCAAAAGATAATGTTTGGTTTTGAAAAGATTTATTTTTTGTGATTTCATATCCTCCAATACCATGTTTATTGGCTTCTAACTCTTTAAATTCATTATCTATCAAGATGTAAGCCCCATTATGAGCACCAGCAAATTCAATAGTTTTATGATGCTTATCAATTACACAGATTGAAATATCCATACCATCTTGATTTCCAGTATCTTGTTGGTGTAAAGATTCTTGAATAGTTTTATCTAATTCTTGTAAAATTTCAGAAGGGGTATAAATATTTTTAGCCATAATAATATTTTCGAGAGTCGCAATGCCCAAACTACTCATAAATGCACCAGGTACACCATGCCCTGTACAATCTGCAAGAGCCAAAAAACCTTTTCCCTCTTTTTCAATGAAATAATAAAAATCACCACTAACGATATCTTTGGGTTGATACAATGCAAAAAAATGGGAAAAATATTCGTTTAAACGCTTTGGAAAAGGTAGAAGAGCTTGTTGAATATTCTTTGCATATCTAATACTATCCAAAGTATTTTTTCTTTCATTTTCTAAAAGATTATTTTGTTCATGTAATAAATCTCTTTGGGCTAAAATTTCTTCTGAACTTTGTCTAAGTTCTTCATTTTGAGCAGTAATTTGATTGGATTGTTCAAAAATCTCATCTGCTTGTTCTCTAATAGCAATAGCTTGCTTCTCAATAGCTTGTTTTTGTTTTCTGATTTTTGAAAGAGAATAAAACATATAACCAAGCCCCATAACAGCCAATCCAATAATGGTTATTAATAAAATATTGATAATAGCTTGCGTTTCTCTTTCTTTATCTCTTTGGCGTTGTTCAATCTCTCTTTTTTGTTGTTCTAATTGTCTGAGAGCTTTTTCTTTTTGAGATGTTTCTTTTTCTGTTTTGAGTTGTTGTTCCTGTATTTTTTGCTCCGCTTCTTGTTCTTTTATTTTCAGTTCATTTACCTCTGCATCTCTTTGGAGTATTTCGTTTTCTTGAGCTTGTTTAGAACTTAAAAGCCTCATTCCAATAGCTTCTAACTCTTTCAAACGATTATCTTTTTTTAACAAAGTGTTTTCTTGTATTTTTTGATTATACTCAAAACGATTTTGAAGTTTAGCAATTTCTTCTGCATTTTGTTGGCTATAAAGTTCGTTTTTCAGTTTGGTGTACAAGTTTGCATAATAAGAAACAGAATCTGCAGGTTTATTCATGTAAGCTCCTAAAAGCATATAATCGTAATAAGTTTCTGCTAAAATAGCTTTTGAGCCTGTCTTTTCAGCAAGACTTAAACTCTCAATTAAGAGCTTTTCTGCCTGTTTATAGTCTTTTTCTGCTGAGGCAATTCGACTTAAATTTTGCTTTACAAGAGCTTCATTGTACAAATCTTTGGCTTCTCTAATCAATACCAAAGCTTTTTCAAAATAGGTTTTGGCTAAAGTAATTTTTTTAGTATTGAAATAAATATTGCCTTTGTTGATATAATTTAACTGTAATAACCTTTTGTTATTAGCTTTCTCGCTAAGAGCCTCAGATTTATCAATTACTTCCAAAGCCTTTTGGTATTCTTCTTTTCTGAAATGAATAATGCCTATATTATTTAAATTTGTAGCAATCTGGCGTTCATCATTGATTTTGGTGTTGATGTCTAAAGCTTGTTGGTAATATTTGAGTGCTTCATCAAGATTGTTTTGTTGGCGATAGATTTCTCCTAAATTATTGAGACAAGCAGATTGATAGCGTATATGTTTGATTTTGGTAGAATATTCTAAAGCTTTTAGATAACAATTGATGGCTTCTGTAAAATCTGCGGTGTTTCTATAAACATTTCCAAGGTTGATATAACTTTTGGCAAGTTGAGTTTCGTCATTTCGAGTATTACTTATTTCAATAGCTTTTTTATGATTTTCAATAGAAGAATTATACTCTCCCATAAAGCGATAAGCACTTGCCAGATTGCTATAACTACGAACAATACCATTTTTGAAATTCAGTTTCTGGGCATTTTGAAGAGCTTGTTTATAATACTCCAAAGCTTTTGAATGATTTTGCTCATCATAATAGTAATCTCCAGCCTGATTAAGTAGGTTTACATAATTCGAGTCAGGCTTAGGTTTATTATTAAGTTTACTTTCAATATCCTGAATATTAGTTTTTTGAGCATGCAAATTCCAAGAAATGCAAAAAATAAAGATAAATAGACGTGGTAGCATAGTATTGAGAGTTGAACTCTTAAATTAAAAAATATTTCTATTTTTTTTTATTTTAAAGATATTTTTAAAATAAAAAAAGCCCTATAAAAGGGCTTCATGTTATTTACTATTCATTAAAGTTTCTATTTCATCAGCTTCAATGGGGATATTTTCCATAAGGTCAATGTTTCCATCTTCTGTAATCAAAATATCATTTTCTAAACGAATACCCAAACCTTCTTCAGGAATATAAATGCCTGGTTCGCAAGTGAAAACCATACCTGCTTCAAAAGTATGATATTTGCTACCCACATCATGTACATCTAAACCTAAAAAATGAGATGTTCCATGCATAAAATATTTTTTGTATAGAGGATAATCAGGATTTTGCTTTTCTACCTCATGTTTATGCAATAAACCAAGTCCAATGAGTTCACTCTCCATCATTTTACCAACTTCTTTGTGATATTTGTCCCAATTATTACCTTTTACAAGCATAATTTTAGCTGCTTTCATAACTCTCAAAACAGCATTATATACATCTTTTTGACGTTGGGTAAAACGTCCACTAACTGGGACACAACGAGTAAGGTCAGAAGCATAATTAGCATATTCAGCAGCCACATCTAACAAAATTACATCACCCTCTTTACATTGCTGATTGTTTTCAATATAATGTAAAACGCAAGCATTTTTACCAGAGGCAATAATAGGTGTATACGCAAAGCCTCTTGAACGATTGCGTAAAAACTCATGAGATAACTCAGCTTCAATCTCATACTCCCAAACGTTGGGTTTGATAAAATTTAAAAGCCTTCTAAAACCTTTTTCAGTAATTTGGCAGGCTTTTTTCATTAGAAAAATCTCCCAAGTAGATTTTACAGCTCTCAAGCGATGCATAATAGGAGCTAAACGCTTGTAATTGTGTAAAGGGAATTTTTCTTTACAATATTTAATAAATCTTGCATCACGAGTTTCTACTTCTACAACAGCTCTGGTATGTTCATTAGTATTCAGGTAAATATTTTCAGATTCAAAGGCAAGCAAAGCAAATACTTTTTCAAACTCTGAAAGCCAATAAATTGTCTGGATGCCTGAAACTTCGTGAGCTTCTTGTTTGGTAAGTTTATGTCCTTCCCAAGTAGCAATATGCTCATTGGTCTCTTTGATAAATAAAATTTCACGCATTTTTTTATCACGAGCATCTGGGCAGATAATTAAAATGGTTTCTTCTTGGTCTGCACCTGTCAAATAGAACAAATCGCTACTTTGTTTAAATGGCATTGTTCCATCAGCACTGGTTGGCATAATATCATTAGAATGGAAAACTGCAACAGATTCAGGAAAAAGGGCATTTGCTACAGTTCTTCTATTTTCAATAAAAAGTTCTTTAGGAATGGGTGCGTATTTCATTGGAAAAAAATTAGATTAAAACTTTTGCTCAATATTAGAGAAAATCATTGAGACATCTTATAGTTCATGTTACTATTTTGTTAAGCTACTTGTTTTTTCAGGTTTTTCAAATAAATTTGGTAAAAATATATGTGAAATCTATGCTTGTAAAAGAAAAAGTAAATCATACCATAGACCAAAGTGATTATATTAGTCGTGATTTGAGTTGGCTCAAATTTAATTGGAGAGTTTTAGACCAAGCGAAAGCTCAACGTAGAAATATTTTTGAAAAACTAAAGTTTTTAGCTATTACAACGTCCAATTTGGATGAATTTTTCACAATTAGAGCTGGTAGTTTGTATAATTACTTGGATTACGGAAAAGAACGTTTAGATTATTCGGGTTTAAAAGGGAGACCTTTTAGAAAAATTCTTTTGGATGAAGCTCATCAATTTGTAGCAGACCAATATGAGGTCTTACATGATTTGGTAGAGCATTTTGAAGAAAATGGATTCAGATTGGCTACTATTCGAGATTTGCGAGATACAGAAAAAGAGCAGGTAGAAAGCTATTTTCGTAAAACTATTTTCCCAATGCTTACACCTATGGTGTATGACAGTCATCATGCTTTCCCTATTCTAAGAGCACAAGTTTTGGTTTTTGGAGTTGTAACTCAATTTGAAGAGAATGGAAAAGCTATCAGAAAAGCATCATTTGTTCAAATTCCTCAAAATTTACCTCGTTTTTTTGAAATAAGAAGAAAAGAAGATGAAGAAGTTTTATTTGTACCTATAGAGACCATTATTCGTTGGCAAATTGGTAAACTTTATAAAAATGTAAAAATCTTATCTGTAGATTTAATCAGAATTACGAGAAATGGAGATTTTACTTTAGATGAAAGTGATGATTTAGAAGCAAACTTTATCAATGAAATCAGAAGTAAAATTAAAACTCGTAGAACAGGTAGGGTGGTAAGAATTGAGGTACTTTCAAAATATTCGGAATGGCTCATGCGTATTCTGAAAGAACGTTGGCAAATTGATGATGACAATATTTTTATTGTTGATAAACTTTTGGATTTGACTTGTTTATGGCAAATTGTAAAACATCCTGAATTTGTAGATGAATTGCCTCCATTAACAGAGCAAGTACCTCCTTTGCGTATGCGTGGCTTTCAGCAAGAAGTAGATTTATTTGAATTACTCAAAGAAAGAGATGTCCTTTTACACCATCCATACAATTCTTTTGAACCTCTCTTAGAGCTTTTGGAGCAAGCTGCTGAAGACCCAAATACTTTGGCTATTAAGATGACTATTTACAGACTAGCTAAAAGCTCTCGAATTACCAATGCTCTCCTTAAAGCTGCTGAAAATGGAAAGCACGTTTCTGTACTTTTTGAATTGAAGGCTCGTTTTGATGAAGAAAATAATATCAGAGAGGCAGAAAGGCTACAAAAAGCAGGTTGTTATGTAGTATATGGAGTAGGAGGGTATAAGACACATACAAAACTCTGTTTAATTGTTCGTAAAGAAGAAGATCAAATTGTTCGTTATGTTCACTTATCGAGTGGGAATTATAATGAGGAAACAGCTCGTATTTATACAGATATGGGTTTACTTACAACAGATGAGGATTATGCAGAGGATGTTTCGGAGTTCTTTAATGTAATTACGGGGCATTCTGTACCAGATTATTATAAGAGTCTCATAACAGCTCCCCGAGAAATGCGTGGACATTTGGTGAGTTTAATAAGAAATGAAGCTGAAAATGCGAAAAAAGGTTTAGCATCTGGAATAGCTATCAAAGTAAATTCACTAGAAGACAAAGAAATTATAGATGAGCTTTATAAAGCTTCTCAAGCAGGGGTATCTATTAAGCTTATCATCAGAGGAATATGCTGTTTAAGACCTAATAGAAAAGGCTTAAGCGAAAATATTGAAGTGCATTCAATAGTAGGTGATTATTTAGAGCATACACGTATATATTATTTTCATAATGAGGGCAATCCAAGAATCTATGGTGGTAGTGCAGATATGATGGTTCGTAGTTTTGATAGACGTTTAGAGTCTTTATTCCTCATAACAGATAAATTCTTGAGAATGCAATGCAAAAATATGCTGGTTTATAATTTTAAGGATAATGTAAACTCTTATGCTTTACAAGAAGATGGTTCCTATATTAAAATCGAACCTAAAAATGGAGAAAAGGCTTTCAATATTCATGAAGAGTTTTATAAAGTTACAGAAGAGATAGTAAAACAAGCTCGATTATTTGACTAAAAAAAGCCTTGCTGATTAGCAAGGCTTTTTGCATGAATAGATAGATGTTCTGTTTCTACTACAATAAAAAAGTAAAAACCGTCTGAAAAATGAAGATTAATAAAAAATAGCTTTTCATAAAATTATAAGTTTTTGATTTGATAGATATTATTGTGGTTGAATATGACTGTCTTGTGAAATAGATGTAGAAACTGTAGGGTTACCATGATAGTTTAGTTCACTGTTTTGTTTAGCTGTAACCATCAATTTCTTTTCTACATGAATATTGGCTTCACTATTACGATTTAAATCAATAATAGCTTCTTGTGCTATCCAATCCCAAGCATTTAGATTAGAAAACGAATCTAAATTTGCTTTAAGAATATTACTTTTTCCACTTAAATGTAAAGAAGCATGATTTTCAAGATTTACTTGTAATTGCTCTGTGAAAGGTAAATCGAACACGCCTTCAGCATAATTAGATAATTTAATTTTATTTAGAATTGGAGCATGAATAATCACTTGAATATTGTCTCTTGTATGTGAAACTATACTTAAAACTCCATTTTTTGAATCTACTTTAGCCAAATTAGAAGAAATGTGTACTTCAAATATATTGGAAGGTTTAAATTGAACTTCTATATGTCCTGAAATCTCAATATCTTGAAATTTCTCTAAGGTAAACTTTTTTAGTTCATCGTAATTTTCTGTAGTTACAATTGTACTATTATCGCAGCCCTCACATTCCAAGCCATTAGAGGTAAAAAACCAGATTTTCTTTACATTTTCACTGTCATAAGATACACTCGAATACAAACTGGTTTTTCTTTGAAAACCTTTAGAGAATGTAAATTTCTGATTATAAGGTATCAGTACTTTTAAAGAAAGATTTTGATCTCTAAATTTTGCATCTTTTTTGAATGTGATATTATTGTCAAAAAATAAGGAGGAATCTTTTTTGGATATTTGGTAATCCACCATTTCTATGTGTTTTAAGGCTTCTTCTTTATTTTTCCCTGCTGATTCCCAAACTTTGATAACTTTAATAGTATTGCCTTCATAACCTTTTACATCGATAAAATCTTCATAATAAAAATCATGTCCTTCTATGGTATTGATAGTAAGTGTGAGGACTTTATTTTTATCTAAAACAAAAACCTCTTCTTTTTCAATAGAATAATCTTTTCTGAAATGAATAGCTGTTTGAGGTATTAGCACAAAAAATAAAACAGTACAAGCAAATGAAGTGGCAGATAAGCCCCAAACCAATGAATTATTGATAAAACGTTTTCTGAAAATTAAACCTAAACCTATTAAAAACATAAGTATGGCTAAACATAATATTCCCAAATAACTAATTAAGGTAATAAAGCTTAAATTTTCGATGCTATTAAGTATTACATTGAGAGGAATATCTTGTCCCCAATAAGCATCCCCATCTATCCAGCGAAAGGCTATCAGAGCAATCAGTGTAGCAACTACCAAACTCAATACAGCAAAACCACTTAAAAAAATGCCTAACGTTTTACCCAAAAACAGACTCGTTTGTTTGAAAATTGTATTTACTTTGGGTTGTAAATATTCTAATACACGAGCTAAGAGATAAAAAGGAGTCATGATAAGTTTGACGATTTTGTTGTCATCCTTTTTATCTTCCAATGCAATTTTTAAATTGTTTTCGATATTGTTGAGTGTAATAGGCTCACCTTTCATGGCAACTTTATCAGTAATTGTTTTGGCAACAGGTACAGCAAACCACCATGTTAGATATATTAAAATCCCAATACCACCCATAAGAGCGAGAACAATAAATAATAAGCGAAAAATGAGTTCACCTCCTCCAAAGTAGGCTGCTAAACCACTGGCTACTCCAGCAATTACTTTATTATCTTCATCTCTGAATAATTTTTTAGTAGAAGGCTCTTTTTCAAGAATAGTGTTGTTGTAAACTTGCTCTTTTATGTTTTCAATTACCTCAAAATCAGTAATATCTCCCATTTGTGTAATAAGAGCTTGTACATCTTCTAAAGTGATGACCTGCTTGTAGGAATCAAGTTTGCCTAAAAATATTTCAGCAATTCTGCTTTCTATATCTTCAACAATTTCTTTGTTGCCTTCGTAGTTAGCAAAATAAGAATTTATCTTACTCAAATATTCTTGAAGCACTTCATAACCATCTTCCTCGATATATAATAAAATGCCTCTGATATTGATACTTAGGTTCTTTTTCATATAGTTAAGCAGTTAATTTTGATTTTTGAATAATTTGTTGTGTGGAGCTAACAAGCTCATCCCAAGTGAATTGTAACTGGTCTAAAAATGACTTACCTGTTTCTGTAATGGTAAAATACTTTCTTGGAGGACCAGAATCAGATTCTACCCACCGATACTCAACCAATCCAGCATTTTTGAGTCTTGTCAGTAGGGGATAGAGTGTACCATCCACAACCATAATTTTAGCACTTGTCAGTTCCTCCAAAATATCTGAAGAATAAATTTCTCCCCTTGCTATAATTCCCAAAATGCAGAATTCTAATATCCCTTTCCGCATCTGGACTTGTGTGTTTTCTAAGTTCATAGACTATGTGTTATAAGGTAGTATGTTATAACTGATACAAATATATAAAAAGGTACTTTGTTATACAAGGTACTTGGTGAAATTTTTACCTAATTATTAAAAAATATTTTTTATTGATTTGATAATGAATATTTTGTATATTGATAAAAAATGATGTAGGTATGAAACCTTTCCTTTTTATTCCAATAATTCTGATTTTGATAAGTTGTCAGCAACAAGAAAAGAAATCGGAAAAGAGTAAACAAGACACAACAAAAACTAAAAACGAGAATATTCTTTTAAAAGAAAAAAAAGTAGAAAGAATACATCCTTTCTTTAAAATGTCTGTTGATATAAAAGGTACAAGATTGGATGTAGAACAGGCGGAATTTCAAGATTGGATTTTTCTAGTAGATAGAAAAGAATTTCTAAAATTCTGTGATACCATTCAATATACCCATTATCCAGTTAGTGAAAGAGCAAAGTATATAGAAAAGTATAGTATTAAGAAAGATTCACTTTTGGTAAAAAGAGATAGTTTAGATTTAATATTTAGCCTTAAAAATGGGAAATTAAAAATTTTAAAGGATAATAATAGATCTGGAGAAGCCTATGTACATTATTATTATCGAGAATATTTACAGGATATAGGCTTCTTTATATGTTTTGTAGCATTGTATGAAGGAGCACATTATTTACTAATTAATGATACTACAGGAGAAGAATTTATGATAAATGGAATACCTCAAATATCACCAAATAAAAAAATGATAGCTACAACTTCTTATGACGCAGGAGGTTATTTTAATGATAGTAGCTTAAATATTTGGTATGTAAAAGGCAAAAAAATAGAAAAATTCTATTCATTTGATACAAGGTTTATTTGGAATTGTGACTGGAGTAGTGATAATCTGCTTAAACTACAAATATTAGCTTCTGGAGATACAAGAGACTGTATAGGAAAAGACCAGCGTACAATTCTATCAAAAGATTGTTATACAGTTTATGATTTGAAAATTAGAGAAACAAAAATAAAATAGCCTATAAAGTTTCTACTAAAATTTTAATATGGATAGGTTTGTCAACTTTTTTATCTGAACGAACAATAAAAGAGGCTGAAGTGAGAGATATATCATTATTTCCTTTTGGGGATTCCCAGCCAATAGCTTGTTCATAAGTGCCACTATCAGCTTTTCTTCCATACCAATAACAATCAGAGTAGATACGATAAATTAGGAAGCCACCTTCTAAATATTTTTTTTCACAATCATAGATACTTTTATCTGTATAATTGTGTAAAAGCCTGATTTCTAACTCTCCTGATTGTTTTTGGGTATCTTGAGAGGAAATTTTTTTGGTATGCAGGGCTTCTAAAAAGGTATTTTTTTTGAGTTTTAATTTCTTTTCAGCTTTCTTTAACTCTTGTAAAGACTCATCTCCAACGCCTATCCAATATGAAATGGATTTGATGGGTTGAGTAGTAGAAATAGAAATAGCTTCATTAAACCATGTTTTTTTATCTTCAAACTTTCGTTCCTGAGTTAAGTAAATAGTCTTCTCAATTATCTGAAATTTAGATGTTTGAGCAAATATATTGGTGGATAATAGTATAAAAAGAATCAATGTTTTCATAGAATCAATGTTTTACCTGCCAAAACTATCATAGTAAGCTGTTGCATGTTTTTCGTAACGCTTAATGAGTTCAATATTTTTAATTTCCAAATCTGTTAGTTCTTTTGATACATCTGTAGAAACGGGAATATACCAATCCACATAAATATCAAAAAAGTCTCTCATTTTACGATTCTTAAATGCATAGCCATGTCTTGCATAAATGGTATTTCTAAGAATCTCTAAATCTCTTTTATACATATTTTCTACATCTTTAGATGTTAGTTGGTGTGTTGATGCATTAAATTTGCTGGCGTCAGGAGTTATTAACTCGCTTTCACCAGATTTTTCGTTATAAGAGTTATAAACAGGAATCATATCAGCAGTAATATTGAGTTTTGGGTCATATTTGAAAGTTTTTTTCTCTAAATTAAGTTTCCTGCCTTCTTTACTTAACTTCTTGTCATAAGGCTTCCAAATACCCTCTATTGCTTTTTTAGAAAGATATAAATCAAATGTAAAAACTCCATCATAAGGATCATTGCCTGCTTCTTTGGCTACAACAGACCAAAGAGTATCTTTTTTGATAAATGTACCTTTAAATTTTCTGTCATTTCCTGCTACCACAGAATGTCCCCAAATAGAGTCTTTTTCTATACGGTCTATGGATAGATTTATTTTATTAGTATATTTTAGTTTTTCCTTTTCTTCAATTTCAATAGCGTTGAAAGAACCCACATAAGACCCATAAAACTCTTGATTCTCTGAATTAATATTGTCTTTTGCTTTTTCAGAGTTTTGAGATACCGCTGTATCCTGCTTTTTATTTTCATCACTTTTCTGAGAAGGAGAGCTATTACAAGCAAATAGAGTTGAGCTAATGAGTAAGCTATATAAAATGTTTCTTTTCATATTTCTTCAAAATTATAATTTCAGCAATAACAAGATTTAAAACCCAGCCTAACCAAGCAACTATTTGATATACATCCATTGGGCGTGGTTGGAACATCGCAACAATAATGTACTTCCATGCTCTTAGTGTGAGAGCAGATAAAGTTAATGAAAAACTCCGTATCATCCATATTTCGTGTGAGATAATTTGATGTTTGATAATACTTGTAGTAGCTTTATATGTATATAAAAACCATAAAACAGCCAATATACAAAAAGCTAACTGTGAGAAAGAACCTCCATTAGCATATATACCAATAATAAAACCTGAAGGAGCAGAAAAAAATAAAATACAAACAATATATAGCCAACCCGCTTTCCTATGAATAGAAGGATGTTTTTTTCGGAGATATTTAGAGAATTGAGTGAAACCAGCTAAAAGTACAAAAACAGAGCTAAAAACATGAATAAAAAATGCTATCCGATAATGTAAAAAATGTATATAATCTTGTTTGATGGCTAAAAAGGCTACATCTAATTTGATTGGAATGTATTGTAGAGTGATTTCAAGCATTAGCCAACACAGATATGCATAAAAAATTAGAATGAACGCATATAATTTCGATTTGTAAAACCATTCAAATATATTTTTGAACACATACATCATACATCTAAACTAACCAAAACCTCATCAATAAAAAAGCTTTTGATAAAAGTTTTAACATCTTCGGGCATATCTGTTATAAAACCTTTTAAATGAGGGTACTTGTATCCTTTATCTACAAGCCCTTCAATAAAACTCACATATACAGCATTCCTGACTTTATCTTCTCCACACTCCAATAAAGTCAAAATATAAGCCTTAACTTTATCAATCAGAAGGTTATCATTTTTGATAAAACCTTCTTCTATCAAAAATTCTGCAAATCTATCAAAAGAATAAAAAACATTATCTTCCTGAAAATTTTCTTTTCCATAGCCATATTCTTTCATTAGAATAGGGAAGTTTTCTAAACAGTAATTATGGACTTGTTCTATATCTATTTTATTTTCTTGATTCATAAAAACTAATAAGCTATAAATTCCCAAATAAGCTTGCCAGTTTGGATATCCAATCCACAAACAGCTCTATTTTGATAAGTGTTATTGATTAAAATAACTTGATTTTTACCAATTTTGCCTGAAAGTTGTGGATATTGTCCATCAAGTTTCTCAAAAGATTCAAAATTAGGCGAAACAAGTTCCCATAAAATTCTCCCTTGATTATTTACACAGGTAATGACCTTTTTAGCATCTTTTTCGATAGACTGATTATGTAGTACTACACAATATTGAGCATTTGAGGCAATTATGTTAGCTTCCAAAAACACTTTGTTGGGAACTAAAACGACTAGTTTTTCATTTCTAATAGACTCATTTCGTTTTTCATCGGAATCTATATTGGCAACACTTTTACTCATTTCCTCCAATCTAGAAATTTCAGAAGCAGATAAATTACGAGCTAATATATATATATGTTGCTTAGTGAGATATAATTGTTGTCTGATATTTTGCTCTTTTCGGGTAAGTCCCCAGAAATGTTTTAACTCAAAGTCTTTACTCGTTGTATCTATGGGGGCATTAAACTTTGAAAGAGCTTCTTCTTTTTGCTTATATTCATTTTCCGCCATTAAAATATTTCTTTCAAAGAAATATAAAAATTGTAAACCATCTTTGGTTGTAATTTGTACACATTGATTACAGTTAGAGGACTTTTCAACCTTTCCAATACCACTTGCCAACTGTGGAAATTTTTTGGAAAGAGTTTCATTGTTTTCTTTAATATCTCCATTATCCACATTTCTTGACTCTAAGCCTAAAAGTTCATTCCCTGCAAAGAAAAAATCATTATACCAGTTAAAGTCACTCATTTGAGAGCCTGCTGTTATAGAGGTTGTCTGTTCACAAGGAATAGACTTTATCAGCTTTTTTTCAATAGGGTCAATAATGTCAATTCTGTAGTCATAACCTCTGTTAAATTTCTTGTTGTAAGTAAAAATCCATATATAAGGTTTATCATTTTTAAAGCCTACCTTTAATGTATTTACTTGTACAGAATAGGGATTGATATTAAACTGTCCTGCATAATAATAATCAGGAATACTATGCTGAAACAGAAATTTTCGGGCTAATTGCCATCCAGTTACTAAAAGGGCAATTGTTAGAATGAGAGAAATACAGCCTTGTTTGGCAGATGCCTTAGGCTTGGGAGTTTTAGGTATTGTCATAAGATTAAATTTTTACTCTTTTTATTAGAGTACCTGTTTGAGAATCTAAGGCAATGAGTTCATTATTAAATGATAAATATATTTTGTTGTCATCAATAGCAAAAGATGTATGAATAAGATTTTTAATAGGAATATTTAGTTCAAATGAACTTTTTTGCCACAACTGTTGTAAATTTGTATGAAGCCCATGAATATAAAATTTTGTGTGTTCAGTATCTTCAAAACTCAATACAATTAGCCTTTTATGTTTGAGCGAAGCACCTAAAAATTTCCCATCCAAAAAATCCATAGAAGAGCTATTTGCTTCTTTTTGTGTTTGTTCTGCTTTAAGCTGTTGTTCATTTTTTATGCTTACTTCTATTTTTTGATTTGTGGGCGTTTTATATATTTTTCTTCTACGTTGCGAATAATCCATCCTAAATTGCTCATAATGATTATACATTACATTATGGTCGTTTATAGCTTCTTGTATTTGCTCTAGTTTCTGATTTTTATCTCGGAAAGTATATTCGTTTTCAATTTTTCCGTAGTTTTTAAAAGTCTCAAAATCTATAAATGACACAAAGCCTTTTTTATCTGTAACTTTTAATAAACCACTAATTTCTTGATAATCAATTGACTCTATACCTTGTGGAAAATAATTTTTGGTCAAAAAACCCTTATCTATGAGTTCAGATTGAAGTGTTATAGAATTTACTTTTACAATCCCTTCAAATCTTTTCCAAGTGTCAAAACTCAAAAAAGCAAAGCCATTATCCAAAACAAATACTTTTTTTATATCTGTAATCAAATCTACGCTTTTGAATTGCTTAAAATCTTTATCTAAAAGAATAAGTTTGCTTTTGGTATAGTCGCCATCTTCGCTAGGATAAAGACTCGTCTGAATGATATATATTTGGCTATCTTTCAGTAAAACATTGGAAATATAGCGTTTTGCAGAAAACTCATGCATCCAAAAAGAAAATGGTATAATGAGACCAGTTAATAAAATAGACAATAAAACGATTTTCAAACCCTTTCTGTTTGAGGTTTCTTTTTTATAAAGGTCTATTTTAGAAGGTTTTTTCATAGAAAAATATATTTGCCTTCTAACCAAACACCAACAGGCTCTATACTTTTAAGTGTACTTACAATAGAAAAATCAGCTTTTTTACCTCCTAGAAGTGCTAAAAGTTCATAAACTTTTTCTTCAGAAAGATAGAGCGTTTTCGAATGACCTTTACTATCCATTAAAAGCCATTGTCCTTGATATTGAATAAGAGATAAGTTAGCTATGTGAGCGGGTACTATGTCTATCCAAGGCATTTTGATAAGAGCATCTGTATAAGACTCTTGCCATTCTTGCCACGACTGTAGCATATGTGGGATTGCAGGAATATCTGTGGAGCTACTTCCTTGACTCTTGATAATGGCTCTTAAGGGATAATTACTGGGATAAAATACCAATTCAGCATTTAAAACAGTACTAGGTACAAGAGAATTTTTGATAGGAGCATTGGCAAATGCAAAATCTAATAACAATGCCATTTTTTTGGTTTTAAAGCCATACAACCACTGTCTTTGTCCAACTAAATTATCTTCTTCTACATTAAAACGTTGTTTAGCTAAAACAAGCCAAGAATCTTTGAAACTTTCAGGAGTAGAGTCTAAAACTTCTTTTTGTGTCTTACTAATACCAATAAGCCCTTTGATATCTTCTTGGAGTAAATCAGGTAAAGCTTCTATATTTTTAAAAGCCTCTAAAAGTAAGTATAAATGAGAGGTTTTTTCTATAAGTTCAGTTTGCCATTGAACAGGTGCTTGAAAGAAATTAATTTGACTTATTTCTTTTACCATTGCAGAAAGCCCTTTAGCTTGTGCATCAATGAGGCGAGTAGAAGTTCTTGTCCAATACTGATAATCTTTTTCGGGAACAGCTAAAAAGCCTGCTCTAAGCATATCTTTGAGCCATAAATCTAACTCTGCAATACCTGCTTGTATTTTATCTAAACGTTCATTTTGGGTTTTTTCTTTGGCTTTGTTTTGTTTGGCAGCCTTTTCAGGACTTATAGGCTCAGCTTCAGCAGTAGCTTTCTTTTCTTCTTTTTGTACTCTTTTATCCATCCAATCTTTTACCCAAGCAGGCTCTTCCTCACTTTTTGTAACAATGCTTGAATCTTTGGCAAATAATAAATAAGCTCCTAATCCATGCTTACAAGGAAATTTTCGACTTGGGCAAGTACATTTAAAAGCTGTGTTATTGAGGTCAATTTGAGTTTTGTAAGTATCTCTTCCACTACCCTGAATTTCCCCCCATAATACTCGGTCATTATAAAACAAATTAACCCATTTTTTTGCATTGGCTAAGTCCCTGCCAGCTTTTAAGGAAGGAGTATCAGGTGAAAGGGCTTCTACTTGTTCTTCAGAAAGTTGATTCATAAATCAAAAAAATACATTAAATGCTTTGAGTAAATATATAAGATTATTTATCAATTTGCAACGCTTTGTCTTCCAATTCTTTTAGTTGCTTAAGATGGTGTCTTAAATGTGTTTCTAAACACCAAACCCATTCAGTTGCAGTAATCATCCCAAAAATAGCATGTTGCCTTTTGTATGTAGTAGAATTTGCTTCTATGGCAGTTTCTACTTTGGGTAGATATTCTAATAAATCTTTAAAAGTTATCTGATAATGCTCAACACCTTGAGAAACGATTTCTGAAGTAGGCTTATATTTTTCTGGAACCTTAATTTTGACAGGAGGGAAACCTCCAAAAGCAAATATTTGTTTGCCTTGCTCTGTTTTTTCTCCTTCAAAGCTACCTTTATCTTCTCTTAAGCAACCTTCTGCTTGCCTTAGAAAATAGGTGCTTGAAGTTACTAAATGCTCGTATAATTGCCCCAAAGACCATGTTTCTTCATCAGATTTATGAGAAAACTGCTCTTGAGAAAACTCTGAAAGTTTATCAAGATAACTATTCAGATGTTCAGATGATTTTTGACTAATTTCTTGAAGAGTAAGCATATAAAAAAAATAAATATTTATGAAAATTTCAATTTATCCACATTTCTTGCTTTTTGTCTATAAAAGAGGTTCTTTTCTTATTCTAAGCCAAATTTCCCATTCCAAGCCCATCATAAGGGTAGCTAAAAGCAAGTGTAAAGGTTGTGCAAATGCAGGAATTGCAAAATAAGCCATGATAACTCCTGTAAGCGTAGCAAATACTAATACAGCCATAAGACCCCAATAGAATTTTTTAATAGAAGCAAAGAAACTTTCCTTTCTTAATTTGTACAATAAAAAGATATTGAAGGCAATAAGGGCTAAAGAGTATGTTCTGTGAATATAAAAACGCCAATCTAAGTTTTCAATCCATAGACTACGTTGGCTATTCCCTATTTGATGAGCTACAACATCCACACTTTCACGAACTTGTGTTCCTAATAACACTTGTACAAATGAAAATGAAATATTTACCCAAAGTAAAACAGAGAGTCCCCAACTAATTTTACGAGATTGAAAAGCATCTGAATTTGCTAAATTCACAGTGTAAGCCATCAATAGAACTTGTACTACTGCCAAAAACATGTGCAGAGTAATCATACCTTGTAAAAGATTGGTAGACACCACAATAGAGCCTATCCAACCTTGAAAACCGACTAAAACTAAAGATAGGAATGATAAAAGTGGAATTATGGGTTTAGTTTTGTAATAACTCAAAGAACTAACTAGAGTAACGATAATAAATAAACCAATTAGAACACCTAAAAGCCTATTTAGATACTCTATCCATGTTTTGCGTACACTGAAATCTTCTTCAATATAAATCGTATCATCATTTTGTACTCTTTCAGCAGCTTCTTTCATCCCTATGGCTTTCAAGAAGCCTACTAAACGTAAGTTTTTTTCTTTACGTTTTTGAGCGTAAATATCTTTATAATTTGTGGGTAATTGGCCAATCTCTGTTGGTGGGATATATTGCCCAAAGCATTTGGGCCAATCGGGGCAACCCATGCCCGAACCTGTACTTCTGACTATCCCGCCTACTAAAATGAGTAAATAAACAGCAATAATGGTAATCCAACTAAATTGAATAAAGAATTTTTTCATAACTATATTTTTTGAATCAACGTTATGAAAGATTTTTTAGTTTTTCATAAACATCTTGAATATTAATTTTCTGTATATCTGTAATGTTTTTACAGAGATTCAAAAGATATTCATTTTGCTTATTCCCTTTTGCTTTTGCAAAAGAATAAGGAAATTCTGGATGAAATGTTACCATTGAATATTTGGAATGATACTCAGGATAAGTATTTTCTAAAATATGCTCCAATTTTCTCATTCGTTGGAACTCCTCGTCATTAACCTTATCTCTCATTTCATAAAAATTTTCAACAGCAAGGTCTGCAATAGCATCTGTATCCTTTTTACGCCTTTCCTGATAAATAGAAAGAATTTTATCCCAATCTTCTTTGTATTCATCAATCAAATCATTGAAAATAATGCAATCTTCAAAAGAAGCATTCATCCCTTGTCCGTAAAATGGTACAACAGCATGAGCCGCATCTCCTAAAATTAAAGTTCTATTTATCACCCAAGGATATGCTTTGAGGGTAGCGAGTACTCCAACAGGATTTTTGAAGAAATCTTCCTCAAAATCTGGCATCAGAGCTAATGCATCAGGAAAATATTTCTTGAAAAATGCCTTTGCTTTTTCATGTGTATCAAGCGTTTCAAAGCTTTCGTCTCCTTTATTTTGTAAAAACAATGTAACTGTAAAACTTCCATTGAGATTGGGCAATGCAATCAATAAAAAGGAATCTCGTCCCCAAATATGTAGAGAGTGTTTGTCTATTAGAAAGCTTTCATTTTGGCCAGCAGGGATTTCCAACTCTTTATAACCATGATCAAGAAAATCAATATTTTCACTAATTTTTTCAGTATCAATCATTTTATGACGAATGATAGAACCAGCTCCATCAGTTGCAATAATTAAATCTGCTTGAGTTTTTGAATTCTTGAAATATACTGTATTTGTTTCAAAATCAATGTCTTGACAGGGAGTCTCAAAGTGAAATTTTACATGTTTATACTTCTCAGCAATACTGATAAGAGCTTCATTCAATCCACCACGAGAAATAGAGTTGATGTACTCAGAGTTATCTTTTCCATAGGGAAAAAATGCTTGATTTCCTTGTAAATCGTGAACCATTCTTCCATGCATAGGAATAGCAAGGGGCAAAATCTGTTCAGTAACCCCCAATTCTTTCAATGCTCTAATACCTCTGTGAGAGAGAGCCAAATTAATAGAACGACCACCTTCATAACCCTTTATTCTGCTGTCTGTACGTTTCTCAAAAACTTCAACATCATAGCCACGGCGAGCCATATAAATAGATAGTAAAGAGCCTGCTAAGCCTCCACCAATGATACATACTTTCATATTTTTAATAGCTTTTTTGTAATCTTCTGATGTATTCTTGCATCTTATGTACTTGTAGTCCATCAGTTGCATAATCAAATATAGAATCTAACAACGATAAAAAGTCGCCACCACTTTGCTCAAATATAGTAGCATTATACTGTATTTCAAAGCCACCTTCTTGCTTCAATTTTACTCCAACACCTGCATGATATAGTTTGGGAGGGCTTTCAATGACAGAGTCCCCTTCATTGTAAATTCTGAAAGTCTTGTTCTTCAGAAAGGAATTATAATTAGAAACAAACAACATATCACCTGATTTTGGTTGTCCGTATGTATAAATACTTTGCACAGATACTCCAATGTCTAAGAGTCTTCTTCCTGCAAGCATAGCTAATGCCCCACCCTGGCTATGGCCTGTAAGCCAAATAGTTTGATTATTATTTCGGAAAGACTGTATTGTTTCCAATGTGAGATTCCATACTTGATCTAATGCTTCCCAAAAACCTCTATGTACATTTCCAGATGAGTAAGTAAAAGGTCGATTATCTAAATTATTTACCCAGTCTTCTAAACTGTCAGCTTCTGTTCCTCTAAAAGCAACAACAATAGTTTTATCATTGCCAGCTACAAATAATTCAGTGTCAAATCCAGACATGGGATGAATATCAATAAAAGTAAAATTGCTATATAGATGTTCAATTTTGGACCGAATATAACTCCCATCATGATAAACTATATCAGAGAGTTCAGCTAAGTGAATAGCATTTTGTAATTCGAAATCAGTGGCAAGATGTTGGAGAGATAGCATAGCAAAAAAGTTTAACATAAAAAAACCTCACTAAGTTATAATTTAGTGAGGTTTTAAGTTATAAAATTTAATTATTTTTTAGAATGAATTTCAACACGACGGTTAGAAGCTTGTTGCTCTTTAGTTTTGTTAGCAGCTTTTACGTCTGTGCTTCCATCAGCAGGTCTTTCTGAACCATAACCAATAGCAGAAATACGATCAGCACCCACTTTCTTGCTCACCAAGTATTTCTTGATAGCATCAGCTCTTTGCTGAGAAAGTTTCTTGTTAGCAGTAGCATTACCTACATTATCTGTATGTCCTTCAATAGAAATCTTAGCTTCAGGGTATTTTTGTAATAATGTAGCTAATTCATCTAATTGAGGGAAAGATGTTTTCAAGATAGTTGCTTTACCAGTTGCAAAGTTGATTTTCTTAGCAATTACTGCTAATTCTTCTTCTTTAGGAGCTTTACGAGGACAACCTTGCTCTTCAACAATACCTGGAACATCTGGACACTTGTCATCTTTGTCAGCGACACTATCACCATCTTTATCAGGACAACCGTTCAATTCTTTTTTACCAGCAGCATCAGGACAAGCATCATCTTTGTCAGCGATACCATCACCATCTTTATCAGGGCAACCTTGTAGTGTGGCTAAACCAGCAGCATCAGGACACGCATCATCTTTATCAGCGATACCATCACCATCTTTGTCAGGACAACCTTGTAGAGCAGCTAAACCAGGTGTATCAGGACACGCATCATCTTTGTCAATTACTTTATCACCATCTTTATCAGGGCAACCTTTTAATTCTTTACTTCCTGCATCTTGAGGACATGCATCATCACCATCAATGATACCATCATTATCTGTATCAGGACAACCAGCAAACTGCTTTAAACCTTTATCATTGGGGCATTTATCTTTTTTGTCAGGAATACCATCACCATCAGTATCAACAGGTTTAGCTAAACCAAAACGGAAACCTGCACGATAGTGCATATAATCTTCAAAATCAAATACATAATTATAACCTGCTTGTACATTTAAAGCAACAGCCTCATCAATCCAATAATTTATACCTACACCACCTTCTGCTAACCCATAAAGATTTCTACGTATATAATTACCGCCACCACCTAAAGTAATATAAGGGTCAAATTTTTTGTCTGTTAAAGGGTGAAATTGCCCTGCAATGCTACCTTGTAAGACGGCAGTGCTTCTACCTGTTGTCTGTAGTTGATCAGGAAATAAATCACTAAAATTGCTAATTTCTACGGCAGCAAACGAAGGAGCTATTTGAATCATTGGATGAACTCTTTTAGTAGCTGTCAAGTAAACCCCCCAATTCCAGTCACTTACACTAAGAGAACGTTTGGCAGGTACTGCAAAATCAAATGCTGTACCACCTACTCCCAAAGTCCAATCAGAACTTTGAGCCATGGAAGCATGCCAGCAAGCGAAAATACCAAAAAATAGTAAAGTTATTTTTCTCATAAGGGTTATTTTTTGTAAAATATCTACATAAACTTATTTGCAATATTAATAAAATATTCTTTTTTACCTAAAAAAACTTTTTTTTTCTATTTTTTGAAAATGCAAAATTTTCTTTGGAATTATATCATTGCTTTTGCTTTTATTTCTAAGTATTTATTAATGGTATTAACAGTTAGATTTTGAGGTTTTGTAAGTACTACTTGAATACCATGTTTTTGAAGTTCCTTTACAATTAATTTTTTTTCAAAAGCGAGTTTTTCTGCGATAGTTTGATGATATATTTCTTCAGTATTTTCTACTTGTGAATTGATAAGGCTATCTAACTCTGTATTATGAAAAAATATAACAACCAAAACATGATGTGCTGCAATTTTTCTCAAAAAAGAAAGTTGCCTTTCCATAGAAGATAAGGATTCGAAGTTGGTATAAAGCAAAATAAGACTTCTTTGCTTTATTTGGTGTTTAATAGTAATATAAAGTTTCTCAAAATTTGCCTCTTTATAAGCTGTCTTTTGTTTATATAATGCTTCCAAGATTTTATTCATCTGCATAAAATCTTTATTAGGGCTTACAAAGCTATCTATTTTATGTCCAAATGTAATTAAACCTGCCTTATCATCTTTTAGTAGGGCAATTTTAGAAATAACCAAAGCCGAATTGATAGCATAATCTAGTAAACTTAAACTCTCAAAAGGCATCTTCATAGTTCTACCTTTATCAATAATGCTATAAATATGCTGTGAACGTTCATCTTGATAATGATTGACCATGAGGTTATTACGTCTTGCTGTAGCCTTCCAGTTGATAGTTCTCATATCATCACCTTGTACATACTCTTTGATTTGTTCAAATTCCCTATTGTTGCCAATTCTTCTTATTTTTTTGATGCCCAGTTCACTTAATCTGTTTGATATAGCGAGTAATTCATATTTCCTGAGTTGTAAAAAGGCAGGATAAACAGGAACAGAAACATTTTCAGAAAAAATAAATTTACGAGCTACTAAGCCCAACAATGAAGATACAAAAACATTTAATCTTCCAAATTCATATTCACCTCTTTTGGTTGGGCGTATGGTATAAGTGATTTTTTTGATTTCTTTGGGATAAAGTGTATCTAATAATTTGAAATCACGTTTTTGTAGTTGTTCAGGAAGCTCATCAATAATCTTGACGTACATAGGAGTAAGATAAGAGCTTTTTAACTCAATATGAATGATATTTTCATCTCCATTAGAGAGTTTCTCACCTGTTTTTCTTTTACCCATAACTTTACCATTGCCTGCATAGAGCAATAAAGCATCAAGCCCTATTAGTCCGATGGTGACTAATACACTAACTTTTGCAGGGGGTAACAAAAAAGGCATTGGAAATGCAGCTATCAAAAATAGCACATTGCCTAAAAGTATAAGAAAGAGGCGATTATTAAGATACAATTTTTTATGAAGCGTTTAAAGTTACAAATATCTCATTTCCTTTTATTTCTACAATGACTATTTTTCGTCCTACATCAATCATTTCCCCCAAAGATTGAACTTCTACTCTTTTTCCATCAAAATCGGCAGTTCCAGTAGGACGTAATACAGATACAGCAACCCCTTGTTGTCCTACATGTAAATCATTGATGGATTTTTGAGAAAGTTTGGAATCGTTTTCTGTATTGAGAGCAAATTTTTTCCAAACACCTTTCTTATAACCTGCATAAAAAGCCAATGACATGACCACGAGAGAACCTCCAGCCAATGACATACCAGCCAATTTTCCATAAATGTCGAAACAATACCAAACTCCAAAAGCTATCATTAAAAAACCTAACAACCCAACAAATGTAGTCCCTGGTATAAAAAGAACTTCTACAATAACAAGGGCTATTCCTGCAATAACAAAAATAGAAATAATAGTAATATCTGACATACAATTTTATGGAGTTTTAAGATTGATAAAAATTAACAACACTATTGACTGCTTTATAAACATCTTCAAAAGTATTGTATAAAGGAACTGGAGCCATTCGAATGACATTTGGCTCTCGCCAATCAGTAATAATGCCCTGTTGCATGAGATATTGATGCAACTTTTTTCCATCTTTTTTAGCAAATAAAGATAGCTGACAACCTCTATGAGGTAATTCTGATGGTGTAATCACGTCTATATATTCTTGAGCATAATTTGTAAGCAAATAGTACAAATAACCTGTTAGAAGCTTACTTTTTGCAACTAAATTATCAAAACCAGCTTCTTTAAAAATTTCTAAAGAAACTTGGTGTACAGCCATTGGTAAGATAGGCTCATTTGATAATTGCCATCCATCCGCTTCTGGAATGGGTTTAAAGCCTTTTTTCATTAAAAAACGTTCTTCTTCTATTTGCCCCCACCAACCCCCGAAACGTGGCAAATTACTTTGATGATGTTTTTTATGAATAAATACTCCTGATACGCCACCAGGGCTCGAATTGAGGTATTTGTAAGAACACCAAACGGCAAAATCTACGCCCCAATCACTCAAATTTAAGGGTAAATTTCCAATGGCATGAGCTAAATCAAAGCCTACCATAGCACCAACTTCATGCCCTTTTTGAGTAATCTTATCCATTTCAAATGCTTGACCAGTATAATAATTTACACCTCCAAACATAATAAGAGCTAATTCATCACCAATATTTTCGATTGTCTGAAGAATATCTGTTGTTTTAAGAGTATGTTCTCCACTTCTGGGAGCTATTTCTACAATATTTTCTTGCGGATTGATGCCCCTACTAATCAGATGTGTTTCTAAAGCATATTGATCAGAAGGGAAAGCCCCTGCTTCCATCAAGATTTTTGTTCTTTTACCTTGTGGTTGGTAAAAACTGACCAACATGAGATGTAAGTTTGTTGTTAAATTATTCATGATGGTTACTTCTGAGCCATCAACTCCCAATAAACTTGCAACCAAGGGTTTTATGGGTTTTCTAAATTGCCACCATGCTTGGTCTCCTTCAAAATGCCCCTCTACACCAAATTTTTCCCATTTGGTTAGCTCTTTTTCAAGAGCTTTTAGGGTGTTTTTTGGTTGTAGGCCCAAAGAATTGCCACAGAGATAAACTACATCTTTATTTTGGTATTGAGGAATAAAAAAGTAATCACGAAAACTTTTTAAAGTATCTTGACTATCAAGTTTTTGGGCAAATGACAAAGAATTTTCGTAAGGTAGCATATATTAATAGAATCCTGAATAATTGTATGTGGTAATATAAACTTTAAAATTAGTTTTAAACAAATTTAACAACTTGTTTGTTTATGAGCAAAATAATACTTTTTTTTAATAAATATTTTCGGCATCTTTGTCTTTTGTGCTTACTATAAATCATGCCATAACTTTATGAAAAAATACGCATTCATTTTATTGATAACATGTTCTTGTGTTTCTACAAAAAAATATAATGCTCTGAAAAGCCAAGTAGATGAAAAAGATGTAGCCCTTACAGAGGCAAAAGCTACAATATTTACATTGAATAAGCAACTGGAAGAAAGCCAAGAAGAGAAAAAAGCTCTTACACAAGATTTACGAAAACTAACTTCTTCTAAGTCTTCAGGTAAAGATAAAGACGAAAAAATCCATTCTTTAGAACAAAAAATAAAAGATTTAGAATCCAAAATTGCTTATCTTGAAAAGAATCAGGGTTCTACCAAAACCAATGGTAAAGACAATAACAAAAAAAAGCCTAAAAATGCTTATTAAGGCATTTGTATGAAACTATGAGGTATTTTTTAGCCTTCTTATTCTTTGTATTATTTTATACAGCATATCCTCAAATTTACCCTTTCCGCCATTATGGTTTAAAAGAAGGTTTACCTGAGTCTAATGTAAATGCCATCACAGAAGACCATAATTCCTTCATTTGGATAGCTACACAAGGTGGGGTATGTAAATTTGATGGTAGAAGTTTCATTAATTTTTCAACAACACAAGGACTTTTAAATAATGTTGTGCACCATGTGATAGAAGACAAAAACTATCATATTTGGGCTGCAACAAGGCAGGGTATTGCTCGATTGGTTGGTGATAAATTTGAGGTGTTTACGGAAAAACAGGGACTTGTAGATGATGATGCCAATTATATTTTAGAAGATAAAAATGGAAACATTTGGGTCGCTACTAATGGAGGTTTGAGTAAATTTGATGGAAAAAGATTTGTTAACTATACCACATTTCAAGGATTACCAAGTAACCAAATATTCTCTTTATGGCAAGACCATAGAAACTTAATTTGGGTAGGTACAGATAAAGGTGTTTGTCGATTTGATGGAAAAACCTTTGAAACATTTACAACTGAAGATGGTCTTCTTGATAATACGATTAATTGTATTTTTCAAGATGCAAAACTTAATTTATGGTTTGGAACACCTAAAGGAGCCTGTCGCTTAAATAATTTAGATGGAAAATTTGAAGATTTCTCTGAAAAACAAGGAATTACAGGGTCTATTAATGCTGGACTAAAAGATAAACTCAATCAGATTTGGCTTACTTCTGATGAGGGAGTATATGTTTTACAAGACAGTATTCTAAAAGAAAAGATATCCCCTAAAAATGGCTTGTCTGGAGATTTTATCAATTGTATTTTACAAGATAATAATGAAAATATTTGGTTTGGGGGAAATTTAGGAGTTTCCAAAATTACCAATAGACGTTTTATGATTTTAGATGCTGGGAACGATTTACTCAAAAATGTTCCTGTTACAGCCACTATAGAAGATAAAAAGGGGAAAGTTTGGATAGGTACAAGTAACCATTTATTATCCTATGAAAACAAAAAAATAACCATCGAAAAAGCTGAGACAAGTGTAAGGAGTTTATTTCTAGACTCTAAAAATAGTTTATGGATAGGGACAATAGGAGATGGAGTGTTGCAAATTAAAGAAGGGAAGTATAAAAATTATACAACAAAAGAGGGGCTCCGAGATAATACTATTTATTGCATTGCTGAAGATGACCAAGGACGAATTTGGTTAGGAACAGATAAAGGTCTTAGCCGTATTGAAACAAATGGAAAAATAATAACTTTTTCCGAAAATCAGGGTTTAGCTGATAACTATGTCAGATGTATGCTGAAAGATAACAATGGAATTATGTGGTTTGGAACTTATAGAGGTTTGAGCAGATTTCAAGATGGTGTTTTTCAGAATTTTACAACAAAAAATGGTTTAGCTAACAATATTGTTCTGTCAATAACTCAAGACTCTAAAGGAACAATTTGGCTTGCAACAGAAAATGGGCTTTGTCAAATGAAGCCCAATGTTGATTATAAACAAGCAGATGCTTTTATTAATTACACTAAACAACATGGATTAGCTTCCCAAAACTTATGGGGAATTATTGAAGATGGTGAAGGAAATCTATGGATAGGGCATCGTAATGGAATAGATAAGTTCAATCCTTCCAATAAAAAAATTAAAAACTATGGATATATTGATGGTTTTTCTTTGATACAAACTTATCCAAATGCACTTAATAAAGACAGAAGAGGCAATATTTGGATAGGAACTTTTGGTGGATTGGTGAAGTATTTTCCTTATGAAGATATTCCAAATCCAAATCCTCCAACTATTCACTTAATAGACGTTCGTTTATTTAATAAAAAAACAGACTGGAAAAACTATTCTGAGCTACTTGACCCAGATTTTGGGATACCTCTCAGTAAGGTATCAAGTGAGATAGCTGTAAAAATGCCTTATAATGAGAATAGCATCACTTTTGAATTTGTGGGGGTTCATTTTACAGTTCCCGAAAGAATACGCTATCAGTATAAATTAGAAGGTTTTGATAAAGATTGGTCAGATAAAGATGTTACTAATATTGCAACTTATACCAATTTACCACCAGGCAAGTACAATTTTTTGGTAAGAGCTTATAATAGTGATGATATAGGTAACCCACAACCTTTATCTTTCAAATTTCAAATAGACTTGCCTTATTGGGAAAAATGGTGGTTTTACCTTTCTGAAATATCATTTTTCTTGGCTCTTATACTCATCTCTTTATATTTAGGATTCACACGCCGTAGCTCCAGATATACTTTGGTTTTGGCATTTACAACCCTTTTGATGCTTTTTGAGTTTGTCAATGTTTATATTGAAAATTTTATAGAAAGCTATACTGGTAATATTCCTATTTACAAAGTACTGGCGAATGTGATTTTGGCAACAGTCATTGCTCCATTTGAGAATATGCTCAAAAACTTCTTGTCACCTCAAAAACCTGTTGTAAGTGAAGAACTTGTTTCTCCAGATAGGTTTAATAGAGATGATTATGAGGTTGGAAACCCTAATCAAGATTTGGTTTAAGGATTAAACTCTTTTTGGTCTATTTTACGAATCACTTCTTTTTTGGTAAAAAAAACCAACCAAATAATTTTATTAGAATTGGTAGCACTTGTAAAAAGAAACTTATCATCCTCTAATTTCTGAAGATTGGGCTGAATAGGTTGATTATTTTGGGTTTGATACAAACATGCATCTAAGACCTCTTTTGTTTTTTTGGAATAATTCTGCCAAGATTGTTCATTACTTAATTCGAGAGGTTCAATATCTACACTATAAGCTTTTTCTAAAGAATCTATTGCTGAAAGGGATTTGTAGCTGTTGAGCAAGGCTATTTCTTTATTGCTAAAATCAGTTTTACTATAAGCGTTATTAAGATTTTGCGTAATTAAATTTCCTTTATCATATACCCAAGTACTGATTTGAGTAGGGGAAAGTTTCTTGATTTTTCTATCTTTAATTTCTTGGGCTAATTTTTTAGTGTCATAACCTCGTTCTTTCATATCAGGAACACATGCTGTAATGGCTACAATCAAAGGAATAAACTTCAGATTCATAAAAGACATTTTTTTGTAAATTTAGCAAAAGCACTTAACAAAAAAGCCCAATTTGGGCTTTTTTGTTTTATAATTGCTCTTGTTTTACTACATTTTCAAATACAATCCTATCAAATTCGTCAGTAGTAACAAGTATAATAGCATCTTTTTGAATTTTACCTGCCAAAATATCTTTACTAAGTTCATTGAGTATTCGTTTTTGGATAGCCCTTTTGAGTGGTCTTGCTCCAAATTCAGCATCAAATCCTACATCTGCAAGTAACTCTTTTACTTTGGGTTCAAATTCAATCTCTATATCATTCTCCTTGAGCAATACTTTTATTCCATTTAATTGAATATCAATGATTTTGACAATATCTTTTTTGTTGAGTGGTCTAAACATTACTATTTCATCAATACGGTTCAAGAACTCTGGTCGGATTTGTTTCTTCAACAAATTAACCACTTGTTCTTTGGTATCTTCTATCACATCAAACTCATTGGCTTCTGTAATTTTTGCAAAATTCCCTTGAATAATCTGCGAACCCATATTTGAAGTCATAATGATAATCGTATTCTTGAAATTTGCCGTTCTGCCTTTATTGTCTGTTAATCTTCCCTCGTCTAATACTTGTAATAAAATATTAAACACATCAGAATGAGCTTTTTCTATTTCATCTAAAAGAATAACACTATAAGGTTTTCTACGAACAGCTTCTGTGAGTTGTCCACCCTCATCATAACCCACATAACCTGGAGGAGCTCCTATCAGACGGCTTACAGCATGACTTTCTTGGTACTCACTCATATCTATTCTGACCATATTATTTTCGTCATTGAACAGATACTCAGCAAGTGTTTTGGCAAGTTCCGTTTTACCAACCCCTGTTGTACCCAAGAACAAAAACGAACCAATAGGACGTTTGGGGTCGTGTAAGCCTGCTCTACTACGTCTTACAGCATCTGCGATTGCCTGAATAGCTTGGCTTTGTCCTGCCACACGTTTAGAAAGTTCATCTTCAAGGTATAATAATTTTTCTCTTTCAGACTGTAACATTTTCTGAACAGGGATTCCTGTCCATTTTCCTACTATTTCAGCAATATTTTCAGCTGTTACTTCTTCTTTGAGCATGGAGTTTTCTCCTTGCATTTCTTTGAGTTGTTGCTGATATGCTTTTAAAAAATTCTCACTTTCCAAAATTTTACCATAACGCAATTCAGCAACTTTTCCATAATCACCACTACGTTCAGCTTGTTCAGCCTCAAATTTATAATTTTCTATATTTTCTTTTTCTGCACGTATTTTATCAACAATATCTTTTTCAGTTTTCCATTTTGCCATCAGGCTATCACGTTTGGTAGAAAACTCTGCAATTTCTTTTGAAAGGATATTTTCTTTTTCTATGTCTTTTTCTCTTCTAATAGCCTCTCTTTCAATCTCTAATTGCATAATTCTACGATTGACTTCGTCCAATTCTTCTGGCATAGAGTCTATTTCCAAACGGAGTTTAGCAGCAGCTTCATCCATCAGGTCAATAGCTTTATCAGGTAAAAATCTATCAGCAATATAACGACTTGAAAGTTCTACAGCAGCAATAATGGCATCATCTTTAATACGAACACCATGATGTAATTCGTATTTTTCTTTGATACCTCTTAAAATTGAAATTGCATCTTGTATGTTGGGCTCATCTACTGTAACAGCTTGGAAACGGCGTTCAAGGGCTTTGTCTTTTTCTATATATTTTTGATATTCATTGAGAGTTGTTGCTCCAATAGCATGCAACTCACCACGAGCCAGAGCTGGTTTGAGCAAATTGGCGGCATCCATTGCCGAATCTCCTCCTGCACCTGCTCCAATAAGTGTATGAATTTCATCTATAAATAAAACAATTTCTCCTTCAGAATCTGTAACTTCTTTAATTACAGATTTTAAGCGTTCTTCAAATTCTCCTTTGTATTTAGCTCCTGCCACCAAAAGACCCATATCTAAGGCTACAATAGTTTTAGATTTAAGATTTTCAGGAACATCTCCATTTACAATACGTTGGGCAAGACCTTCTACAATAGCAGTTTTACCAACCCCTGGTTCGCCCAAAAGAATGGGGTTATTTTTGGTTCTTCTCGAAAGAATTTGTAAAACTCTTCTGATTTCCTCATCTCTACCAATTACGGGGTCTATTTTGCCTTTACGAGCAAGGTCGTTTAAGTTTTTAGAATAACGTTCTAAAGATTTATATTTTGCTTCAGCATTCTGGTCTGTTACACGAGTATTCCCTCTTAAATCTTTAATAGCTTGTATAAGAGGCTTTTCTGAGAAACCCGAATCTTTTAATATTTGTGCTGTTTTGTCTTTGCCTGAGAGTAAACCCAAAAGAATATGTTCAATAGCAACAAATTCATCTTTAAATTCAGATAAGTAGCGTTCTGCTTTTTGCAAGGCAGCTGCAGCCTCATTGGAAAGATATGGACTTTCTCCAGAAGATTTTGGATAAGTAGGTATAAGTTCTTCTAATTTGGTTGCAACCAAATTCTTGTTTGAACCTGTTTTATTGAATAAAAAATTGATAGTATTTTCATCAGCACCCAAAAGAGCTTTGAGTAAATGCCCTGTTTCGATAATGGGTTGTTGATTTCCTAAAGCTATTTGACTTGCTTGTTGAATCAGTTCTTGACTTTTGATTGTATAACGATTGAAGTTCATAGTGGTAAATTGCTAATCCCTAATTTTAAAATATTTTAATACTTGAAGAACAATATCTAAGCCAAAGCTAAAATATAGACACAATGGCATTTTTTTGTTTTTATTTATAAATTTTAGGTGTCAAAAAGTCGGATATTTTATTTCTTTGAATAAAAACTAACGGACTATTTAGCAGTTTTAAGCTCAATGCTGAAAAATAGCCATTTTTTAGCTATCTTTGTCAAATTTTTAGAACTATGTTGCATCAAAACTATTACTTTTTAAAGCCATTGGGAGAAGAATTGCATAAAGAAATGCAAGGAATGGAGTTGGCTACTTGTTTTACACAAAACAGAGATGAAATGATATTAGGTTTTTGTAAACCTAATCAAGATTTTTATATTAGAGTTGTTTTGCAATCTGATTTTGCTTGTATCAATACTCTTTCTGAGTTTCAAAGAGCAAAAAAAAATACATTGGATTTATTTGACATTATAATTGGTAAAAAAGTCTTAAAAATTGAAGCATTGGCTAATGACCGTTCATTAGTGATTTTATTAGAAGATAATTTTACAATTTTGTTTAAAATGTATGGGAATAGGTCGAATGTAATTGTATTTGAAGGAAATGATGTAATAGATTTATTTCATAAAAAACTTCAAAATGATTGGGAGTTGCATTTGTCCGAAATCCCCAAAAATATAGAGCAGACCAAAGAAAATTTTATCAAAGAAGAAGGTAATGTAAAAAAAATATATCCTACTCTGGATAAAACACTTTTGGCTCAAATCACGGAAGAGAATTTAGATAAAAGATGGCAACAAACAGAAAATCTTATTCAAAAAATAACTAATCATTATTTTTATGTGGGAGTGTATAATGGTTTACCAGCATTACACTTTTTACCTGATACCATTGAAGAAGCTAAAGAGTATATATCTGCATTAGAAGCTCTCAATGCATATTATTACGCTTATGCACGTCTTTCCCATCTTGAAAAAGAACAAAACCAAGCTATCAAAAGCCTTCAGAAAGCAATAGATAAAACAGAAAACTATGTAGAAAAAACCTACCTGAAAATGGAAGACCTCTCAGATAGCCACGATTTAGAGAAAATAGGGCATATCTTGATGGCAAACCTACACCAAATTCCAGAAAAAGCCGAAAAAGTCGTGTTACATAACTTTTATACTCAAAAAGATATTACCATTAAACTCAAAACGGAATACAATCCTCAAAAAAATGCAGAATGGTATTATAAAAAATCGAAGAATCAGAAAATAGAAATAGCCAAACTCGAAGAAAACTTGCAAGCAAGAGAATTGCATTTAACAATGCTCCAAAACCATCTGCAACAAATAGAAGCCATTGAAAATATTAGAGATTTAAGAAACTATTTGAAAGAAAATGCTTTGGACTTTCAAGATGATAAGCAAGCCAATGAAAACCCTTTTAAGAGCTATCAAATAGAAGGTTTTACGGTTTTAGTTGGAAGAAATGCTCAAAACAACGATTTGCTCACACAAAAATATGCTTATAAAGAAGATTTGTGGTTACATGCCAAGGATGTAAGTGGTTCGCATGTAGTTATCAAATATCAATCAGGGAAAGTATTTCCTAAGAGTGTAATTGAAAAAGCGGCTCAATTGGCTGCCTATTTTTCTAAACGCCGAAACGAAACACTCTGTCCTGTGATTGTAACACCTAAAAAATTTGTACGAAAAACTAAAGACCTTGATTTTGGGCAGGTCATTGTAGAAAAAGAAACTGTAGTGATGGTAGAACCAGCATTGTATCAGGCATAAATAAAGATAACAAAACCTTCACAAAATATTATTGTTTATTAGCAATAACTTTCATAGATTTACTATTACACCACAAAACATTATGCTACGTTTTCTTTTCTTTTTTTTCTTTCTAAATATTTCTGTTTTTGCTCAAAGGGGTAATTTATTGGTAAAAAACTATAAACTGCCATCCGTTCCACAAGTGACAGATATTGTTCAAAATAGTAAAGGGATTTTATATTTTGCCCATTCAGGTGGGATACTGAGTTATGATGGTTTTAGATGGGATGACATTAATTTAGAAGTAAACGCCCATAGTTTAGCCATTGATAATAAGGATATTATATATGTAGGTGGGAAAGAGTTCTTTGGAAAGATAGAGCCTAACCAAATAGGAAAATTAGAATATTTTAACCTTTCGTATGAGCAAAAACAAATTGGAGATATTATTGATATTGCAGTTTTGGAATCTCAAGTTCTATTTTATAGCTCAAAAGGCGTTTTTAGTTATGCCAATAGTCAAATAAAAACTCTTTATAAATTTCAGAAAGAAGAATTGGCAGGCTGGGCTGTATTGAAAGAAGATATATTCTTAAACTTGCCAGAAAAAGGATTTTGTAAACTTTCTAATGGCAATGTAACATCAATAAGAACTGATTTTGTAGAAAAAACAATATTAAGTTTTATTCCTTTTGATAACCAAAGTATATTAATAGCAACAGACGATAATACATTATGGCTTTGCGATGGTAAAAATATCTATCCTTTTCCTACTTATGCTACAGAATATCTGCAAAATCATTTTCTGGAGAAAATGACAGACTTATCACCTCAAGAGTTTGTCATTTCTACACTTGCAGGAGGGTCTATTATTGTTAATAAAAAAGATGGGAGTATCAGACAGATTATTAGCTATGAAACAGGTTTAGCGGATAATGAAATTAGTGCTGTATTGGTAGATAAACAACAAGGATTATGGTTATGCCATACAGAAGGAGTTTCAAGAGTAGCATTAAATCTACCTGTATATAATTATGGACATTACCCTGGCATTGAGGGCAAACCATCTACAATTACAAAAATAAAAGACTTATTATATGTAGGAACAAACTCAGGATTGTTTTATTTGAGTTATAGCAACAAAGATGATGTTTCTGGACAAGTAGCAGCTGAAAAACAAAGACAACTCCAGCAAATAGCTTGGCAAAGAGCCCAAAACCGGAAAAAAACCTTACTCCAAAAACTAAATTCTCTTAAAAAAACAGAAGATAAGACACCTAAAGTAGTAACAGTAGTTGTAGAATCGAATGTGTATAACTACAATTATAGTAATTATTTGTTGGAGAAAACACCTTATAACTTTAGAAAAATAAGTGGAGTAGATGGAAAATGTAAACAACTTATCCAATTTCAGGAAAAAGTTGTTGCTCTTACTAATACGGGTTTATATGAAGTGCAATTTGGAATAGCTACTCAAATCTTTGAAGATAGAAATTTATTGTATGCTGAAGTTTCTAAAACTAATTCTAATCTATTGTATGTAGCTACTGAAAAGGGAGTTATCATTCTTCAAAAAACTGCTATTGGTTGGCAAAGTACTCCTGTTGCAGATATACAGGATACAGTATTTAATTTAACACAATATGAAAATAATTTGTGGGTAGCTGGTGAGGGCAGAATATGGAAAATAAAACTTAATTTACAAGGCTTCCCTGAAAAAACAATTTCATATACATTAGAAAATAAAAATCTAAAAACGTTTGTAAGGGTTATTGAAAAAGAGGTGCTTTTCTTTACTAATTTTGGTGTGCTAAAACAACAATGGATTGTAGGAGATATTTTTATCCCAGATGTCAAATTGCAACACTACAATTTAAAAGGCAGTAAGTTTTATACAAATCAAGATGCTTATATTTGGGCAACAGAAGGAATAGAGTATAAAGAATTAAGTGGGAAACCTGTTCTTTCATCTCAATTTTTAGCTATTATTCCTAATATTGAGGATATTTATTATGATGCTCAAAAAAACTTATGGGTAGTCAATTCAAATGGTATTTATCGAATTTATCCACAAGAAAACAAATCTTATGCCCCTGACTTATTCATAAAACAAGTTCAGAGTGGAAATGGAGTATTACAACAATTGGGAAAAGCAACAATAGAAAGTAATGGTAGTATCCAAAATTTTCAAATTCAGATAGCTTCTCCATTTTTTATTGCAGAAGAAAATACACAGTTCCAGTATTATTTAAAAGGTTTAGATGATTCAGATTGGTCTCCTTGGAGAAGTCAAGCTTTGATAGAATTTCCGTATTTACCAAGTGGAGAATATGTTTTAAAATATCGTTCTAAAAATGCTTTAGGAGAACTTAGTCCAACTCAAACATTTGTTTTTGAAATAGAATCTCCATTTTGGCAAACATGGTGGTTTTACCTTATGCAAATAGGAGTTTTATTTGGCTTGTTACTGACAGCAGTAATTTATAACAGGAAAGGAGCAGAATCACGTGTGGCTTCTGTTATTACTTTGGTGGCAATTATTACAGTGTTTGAATTGTTGTTCTTACTTATAGAACCATTAATTGATAATTTTTCTGGTGGGGTATTTGTTTTTAAATTAGTTGTAAATATCCTTTTGGCAGTTTCATTAATACCTATGGAGAAGAAAATCCAAAAATATTTACAAAACAGTGAATATTTGGATGCTTTAGCAAAGAAAATAGGTTGGAGAAAACGCCTCAAAGACATAGGTGAATATTTAAATGTTCAGCAAATTAAAGACATTACAAATAGAAGACCATCTGACTAATGAGGCGTTTGATTAATTATTTTACCCTTTTTAAATCTAAATTTTGAAAATCAAAACTGAAATCTGTCATAGGTGAAAAAGCTTTCATTTTGAAGCTTTCGGCCTTGCCATTTTTATCAAATGAGATAATAACAAACGCATCAGCATCATAACTTCTATCATCCCATTTGGCTACAAAGGTGTTTTCTGAGTAAGGTAATAAGTCTCCTTTAAGTCTTGGAGAAGTTTTGCAAAATATTCTATACTGATTATTTTTTGATAAAATTTCTACTTCTCCAAACCAATTATCTTTATAAATACCTACAATATTTTCAGATATATAAGAGATTTTTTTTGTTTTGGCTTCTTCTACTTTTTTGTAAACTTCTTGAGTGACTTTGTTTGCCTCTTCCCAAGATTTATTCACTCTCTCAGAATATATTTTAAGTAAATTTCTATCTTCAATACCTAAGTAGCTATCTTTGATAGTGTTGGTAATGGTACTGAAAGCTGCTCCAACTTGTTGATTGGTCAGCACAATAATTGCCAATTTCATATCAGGAATCAGTGTAAATTGTGTAACAGTTCCCAATAACCCACCTGTATGCTGAATTTGTTTGAGTCCTTTCACATCACTGACAAACCACCCCAATGCATATCCATAAAATTGTGAGTTATAAGGTGGTATATTATTGGCAGTCAAAGGAGTTTGAATTTGCCACAAATAGTTCATTTGTTTTTCACTCACAAGTCTTTTTCCGTCTTTAGTTACACCTCCATTCATCAAAAACTCTGCCCATACTGCCATATCTGTAATATTACTCATTATTCCACCTGCTGCATTGGCTGTCTCATTCCAATCGTGAGGAATGGCAATAGCTTTTCCATTTACAGGAGCATGAGCATCAATGATATTGGTATTGCTTTTTATACGATTGTACGAACCTACACTAGAAACCATACCGACAGGCTTTAGAATCCTTGTTTCAATAAATTCTGCCCAAAAAAGCCCACTTACTTTTCTGATAATTTCTCCAGCTACAATAAACATAATATTATTGTAATCCATTGTGTTTCTAAAAGAATAATAAGGTTTGAGATAACGAACATTATACACAATATTTTCAGTAGTAAGAGTCCCACCTTCAGGAAAAAACATCAAATCGCCTTGTCCAAGACCTAAACCAGCTCTGTGAGTTACTAAATCTTTGATGGTAATTTCTTTTGTAACAGCTTCATCATACATTTTAAAATCAGGTAAATGCTTGATAACCTTATCATCCCATGTAATTTTACCTTCATCTACCAGCATAGAAAGTGCCATACAAGTAAATCCTTTGCTGTTTGAGGCTATTCCAACAAGGGTGTTTTCATTCATGGGTTGTTTGGTTTTAAGCGAACGAACACCATGCCCTTTGGCATAGATAAGTTTCCCATCTTTTAAGATACCTACTGAGATACCAGGTACATCAAAGGTTTTTAAAGTGTTTTTGACAAGTTCATCTAATTTTTCAGGAGCTATTTGGGCATTCAGATAATAATTTAGCCCTAAGAATAAGAAAAGTAGCAGAAGTGACTTTTTCAGCATAATCTTTATAAGTTTTAGTAAAGTAAGCAAATACATAAAAAAGTGGAGTATTAGCCATAATACTCCACAAAGTTATTTTTAGTTTCAAAAAGTTTGATGCAATGTAGTTGAGCTTGTTTGTCGTATGCAACTCCACTAATTTTAGGGGCTAAAATATTCCAAATTTCCATGATAAGAATCTCACAACTCGGAATTTTGCCTTGCATAAAATCGACCTCTATATTGATGTTTTTGTGGTCTAATTTATCAACAACTTCCTCTCTAATAAGCTTAGAAAGCTTTTTTAAATCAATCACACAACCTGTATCAGATTGAGGTATTCCTTTTACTGTAACAATGAGTTCAAAGTTATGACCATGAAAATACTCATTGGAACAAATACCAAATACTTCTTCATTCTTTTCTTTACTCCACGCAGGGTTGTAGAGTCTGTGAGCAGCATTGAAGTGCTCTTTTCTGCAAACATATACCATAAGACGCAAGTTTTAATGAGCAGCCGTACAGGTTAGTGCTTGCGAACTGAAACGGCTAAAAACATGCAAACTTACAGCTTTTTTCTTGTTTTTGCAAAAAAATATGAAACCATGTACTAAGTGTATTTTTTAGAGCATCTTCGAAAAATAATTGATTATTAGTTTTTTATTAAATCGAAATAGTTTTTAGATACTTAATTATCTTCGAGTTGTATATTTTGTTGTTTGAGATATTGAGTAGGGGATAGTCCAGTTACGTTCTTAAAATTTCTATAAAAAGCAGTTTTTGAGTTAAATCCACAATTGTAAGCAAGTGCTAAAATTGTATATTTCTGGTTTTCAGGCTTAAAGATGATTTTTTTAAATTCATCTATTCTTTTTTCATTAATATAATCATAAAAAGTCTTCTCTTCAAGCAAATTAATTGCCTGAGATAAATAATTAGGGTGTACTGAAATCTTACTAGCTAGTTGAGCTATGGTAAGTTCTGGGTTGAGAAAAGGTTTTTCTTTATCTACCAATTCAATTAGTTTTTGATGAACTTCCGATAAATAAGAGCTTGATAATGAATTTTTTAATATTTTTGTATTAAATTCGTTTTCTTCAAATTTTAAAGAAGTGATTTGTGTATCAGGTATTTGACTAATTGATTGATTATTTTCTATAGATGGTGAGTTTGATAGGGTTTGAGTAAAAATACCAACTTGCTTGATTCCAAAATATCCAAGAAGTATTACAAAAATAGCTACCAAAGAAAATATAAAAGCTTTGTTCCCAGTAAATACAGCCAACCAAATGATAGCCATAGAGCAAATTAAATAGCGTAGCCAAACAAGGTTAATCTTTTCTGTATCAGAAAAATTATTTTGAATATTTTTAGAATGTTTGTATAATAAATTTAGAGACAATATAACATAAAAAATACCTGAAGCATAAATGAGGATTTTTCGAATGAGCTTTTCAGTTTCATAACCCAAACCTTTTTGAGTGAATACCAATAATTTTTCTTGATGTGGTAAAAAAATAAAGGTGGTTAAGGTAATATAGAAAATAACAATAGGTAAACTATGAAGAAAATATTCTTTAAACGAAATTTTATTTTGACTGGTGAGAGCATTTGTATAGAAATAAAGCATAGGGCCATGTAATAATGGAAAAGATGCTCCTAACAAAAGATAAGGTTGATAATATTGATTAATAATACTTGATAGGTAAAATAGAAATAAATGTAAACCTACTATGAAAAACCATATGGATAGAATTTTATCTGCTTTCAGTTTGTTTTTCTTAGTAAATAGAATAAAAGATAAAAAAATAGCCAAAAATATTCCAACAATGTTTAACATCCTTTCAATTAATAAAGTTGAAGCAATATATTTCAAAATAAAATGAAGTACAATATAAAAAAGCTCTAAGAGCCTTTTGACTAAACCATTTGGCTTATTCTGATAAATTGATAAATTGCATAGTAAATAGCTTTGAACCAAAAAATAAAATTATGGCTGAAGAAGAAAAACAAGTATCCAAATTTGCTCCATCTAATTGGAAAGATAAATTAGGAGGCTCAGCAAATATTCTTAAAATTACTACTGGTACAGCATGGAAGTATGTGAGTCGTCTTTTTTTAGTATTTATGTTAGGAATAATAGTCAATATTATATTTTTTATATTTCTACAAAATAAAATAGACCATCAGCTCAATCAGGCAGGAATAGGTAGCTTGTTTGCCATAGGTGCAATAGTTTGTTTATTTGTCGTTTTTCCTGCTTTATACTTTTTTGTAGCACACAAACATGCCTTGCAATCTGTTATTTACTATATAGGTAATCACTTCAAAAAAGGCATTTTTGAGTATTTCATTGATAAGTTATTTGATTATGCTTACAAAAAACCTACTATCAAGGCTCAATTAGAAAATGATAAAACAGATGATTTTTTTAATACTACAGTGCCAGAGTATTTGGGAAGGCTTGAAAATATGAATGGAACACTCAAAAGGGTTTTTAAAAAATTTACAGGAAATATAGATTTATTGGGCTTGTTTTCTTCTGCTCAAAATGAGTTAGGTGGAAACCTGAGCTTGGATAACCTCAAAAATTATGTAGCTGAAAAAGCTGCTGAAAAAGTACCCATACCTATGCTCTCCAAACCAAGTTGGGCATGGGTCATCACAGTAATGTTTATCAATATCTTGTTTTTTGCCACCTGCTTGATATTCTTGGCGTAAGTATGAATATACTTTTTGTTTGTTCTGCAAACCAAAATAGGTCTAAAACGGCTGAGGTGTATTTTCAAGGCAAATGTCCTCAATATCAATTCCAATCAGCAGGGACGAACCATAAAGAATGCCTGAAAAACAATAGCAAACTTCTTACAGAAGAATTATTGATATGGGCTGATAAAGCTTTTGTAATGGAAAAACATCATCAGGAAATTATAAATAAGTATACAAATCAAAAATATCAAGAGAAAATAATTATTTTAAATATAAGAGATATCTATATTTTTATGCAAGCAGAACTTATTATTGAACTAGAAGAAAAAATAAAATTATGAATAAAATAGTAAGTCTATATTGTTAAAATAAAACATTCACTTAATCAAGAAAAAAATATATATTTGGAGCAAAAGAGTTTAGACAAAAACAATGCTTTCAGGGTTAAAAATATTGATTTTTTCAATCCTTTTGGGAAATAACACACCCGAACCTTATATGTCCTCTGAAGTGGAATTTCTGGGTTTTTTTGGTGGTAATAAGTATTGCTATATGAGAAATACTTGCTTGAAAACAAATGGATGGGAACTCGTTAAATATACAACAGAATTTGTTGTGAAAGACTTTAATGGAAATCTTATATTAAGAGAGATTACTAAAAAAGAGAAAGATAGTGAAGATGTTCAAATTGAATACTTAGGTAAAACAGATATTATAGATTTTCTAAGAAAGAATAATGTACAAAAGTATAAGCATTTTGAGTCAGTTGAGCGATACAGTTGGCAAATAGAAGCTGAAAAAAACACTATTTATCAAGTACAAGAGCAAGGGGATAATACAATTATTGTTACAGCTGATAAGATAATACAACAAATTAATATACATAATCAGGAGCCAATATTTTCAGACTACATTGCTTATTTTGTTTCTGATGGAACAAAACTACAAGAAATTGGAAAAAAAATAAATATCAATTGGGTTATAGATATTTATAAAGGATACAATAAATATCTCTTGATTATACGTGATACAAATGATGAGCAAGGGTATATTGATGTTGTAATAATAATAGATTCTCCAATTTTAGACAAAATATTCAAAAGATAATTAAATATACAGAAAACCAATCCGTTATGGCTATTATAGAACAAAAAGTCCCTACTTTGGGCGAGTCTATTTCAGAAGTTACTGTAGGCTCTTGGAATAAAAATACAGGTGATAGCGTCAAATTAGATGAAGTAATAGGCGTTTTAGAGTCCGATAAAGCAAGTTTTGATATTACAGCAGAAAAAGAAGGAATATTGGAGATTGTTGCAGAAGCAGGAGCAACCGTACCCATTGGAGGAGTATTATGTAAAATCAACACTGAGGCAGGGGCTAAAACTGAGGTAAAAACCGAAGCAAAAGTAAGTACCCCTCAAACAGAAACTAAATCCGAACCTGCAAAAGCAACAGGACAAGTGATAGAGATGAGAGTGAAGCCTTTAGGAGAGTCCATTACGGAGGTAGTTTTAGGCAGTTGGACAAAAAATGAGGGTGATTTTGTGAAGATGGATGAAATTGTTGCAGAAATAGAATCTGATAAAGCAACTTTCGAGCTAACAGCAGAAGGTGCAGGTGTACTCAGAATCGTAGCTCAGGCTGGCTCTACACTCAAAGTAGGTGACTTGATGTGTAAAATAGAGGTAATGGCTGGAGGAGCTACAGTTTCTACTCCACAAACCAATACTCCTCAAACTACAACAGAAAGTAAAACAGCTACAGATACTGAAACTTATGCAAAAGGACATCCATCTCTTTCAGCTTCTAAAATTTTAACAGAAAAGGGAATTGAATCTAAAGATGTACAAGGTACGGGTGTAGGTGGCAGAATAACAAAAGAAGATGCTTTAAAAGCTGAGAAAAAAGTAGAACAAACCCCAACAACAAAACAAGAAAACAAAACAACTGAAACTGTGAAAGTAACAGGAGAACGTAATCAACGTAAAGAAAAAATGACTTCTTTACGTAAAACTATCGCAAAACGCTTGGTAGCTGTGAAAAATGAAACAGCCATGCTTACGACTTTCAATGAAGTAAACATGAAGCCTATTATGGATTTGAGAGGCAAATACAAGGATAAATTCAAAGAAAAACATGGTATTGGCTTAGGATTTATGTCTATATTCTCAAAAGCTTGTGCCATTGCTCTATTAGAGTTCCCTGTGGTAAACGCCCAGATAGAAGGTGATTTTGTTGTTTATAATGAATTTGTGGATATTTCGGTAGCTGTTTCGACAGAAAAAGGTTTGGTTGTTCCCGTTGTTCGTGGTGTAGACCAAATGAGTTTTGCTGATATTGAAAAGGCTATTGCGGCACTTGCAGTAAAAGCAAGAGATGGTAAACTGACCATTCCTGAAATGACAGGAGGTACATTTACCATTACCAATGGTGGTGTTTTTGGCTCCATGATGAGTACGCCAATTATCAATGCTCCTCAGTCGGCTATTTTAGGCATGCATAACATTGTAGAACGTCCTATGGCTGTAAATGGAGAAGTAAAAATATTGCCAATGATGTATTTGGCACTTTCTTACGACCATAGAATTATTGATGGAAAAGACTCTGTAAGCTTCTTGGTACGAGTAAAACAACTTCTTGAAGAACCTGAAAGAATGCTTTTGGAAGTATAAAAAAAATCTATATCAAATATATACCCCTCAAAAGTCAAATTTTGAGGGGTATTTTTTATTCCTAAACTTATAATGAAGCTTCATGAAGTAAAAGCTTTTGTTCATAAAGCGTTCATAAAAAATTCACTTTTTTTGATTCTTTTTGTATAAAAATAAAACACTTATGAAAAAAATAATCCTTCTCTCTGTAGCTATTATTTTATATAGTTATAGTATACAAGCCCAAAAAATATCTTTAGCAAAATATGCAAAAGAGAGAGCTGAAAGTGGTAATGGGATGTCTCCTGTTGTATACAAGGCTATGCCTATGACAGTAGACGAAGCCAATGGCTATGTGATGCAATATTTAATAGCTGTTTTTGATGATAGAGCAACTAATACCACCATAAAAACAGAATACTATCAACAATATGGACTTTGGAAAACAAATGCAGGAAAAAATATTATTGGAATATTTGAGACTAAAATTGGGCAATATGGTGAGATAGTGGCAGATTTAGGTGGTTTGAATCTCAATTTCTTGGATTTAAAACAAGAGAACTTTATAAAAATTTATGATGAAGAAGCCGTAAAAAAAGCTTATCAAGATGCTTTAGCTAATATTCAAGCAAAAGGAGCAGAAGGAACGGAATGCTTTTATGCAGAAATGCCACGAAAAGGGACGACCATTAAACTTTATGTAGTATTGAATTCTGAATTGAAAAAAAATAAAGGTTTACCTGTCTGGAAGATGCAATTTGGCGAGCTTATTTTTAATAAAAATACAGGAAAATTTACATTTAATAAAAAATAAAATTTTATGAAAAAGCAAATACTTTGGTTATCTATCATATTTATCAATCTTGTTTTAAATGCTCAAGGGCAAACACAAACATTTATAGAAACTTATGTGTATCGTACAGCTACAAGTGTAGAAAAAGTAGTAGTAGAAACAGATGATAAACAAGCTGTTATAAATATAAGTTATCAAGGTAAGTTGGATAAATCACCTGTCAAGCTTAATATTATAAAAAGGGATACTGAAAATATGAGAATGATTACACAACGCCCTGATAATAAACAGATACTTACATTTACAGACTCTTGGATGATGGGTGGCTCAATGATACTTGCTAATGGTGAAACAAAAGAATTTGGCAGAGAAGTTTATTGTTTTGCTCCCAATGGAGAAATGATTATTACATCAGGTGGACCTATATTCTTCCCTTTTTATTATGCTCTTAATGAAAAAGGACTTATTACATCCATAAATGTTCCTCAAGAACAAATTAATAATTCTCAAACTTTACCCTCTGGAGAGGTATACTACACTGTTAGTATTCCCAAAAAAGTAGGAAAGTATAAACTAGTCCTAATGAGCTACAAAGAAAATGATATACGTACTCGAATCAAACTGATAGATTCAAAAGGGAAAGCAACCATTTTTACAAGCAGATAAACAAAAAATACTATGCAAAAAATATTTTTATTCAGTTTCCTATTTATTCTAACCACGAAAGTTTGCGGACAAAATAATGTTGAAAAGTTCTTATCCTGTTTTCCGACTTTAGAGGTAGGTAATTCAATAGGGGAAATGGAGTGTAAAAAAGCACTCGAAACACGTATCCCAAAAGAAATGATTGCTCAAATAGACTATAAAACACTCATTTATAGTAATGCAAATGATATTAGTAAATGGGATATTATGCCTGTTGGTAAGTTTAAACTAAAAGAAGGACTGTATTTTGTGATGTATTTCTCTGCAATTTCAGGGGCTAATCATACACAAAAAGACTATGATTATGTTTTAAATACAGATGTTTGGGATGTTAATCAAAACCAAAAAACAAGTACAAATGCTGGTAATAATGCTCAATATGCAAGAGTTAATCTTTCTAGAAGAAAACAATTATTAGAAGAATTAGGAAGCAATCGAAAAATGGTGTTTGGAGGTAGTTTTATCTTTAAAATAGTAAGCCCAAATACAGCAATGATGGATAGTTATTGGCTATATAGTAACCAAGAAGAGAAAAAAGAAACTTATCGCTTTTCTTGGGATGAAAATGGTACAATGAAAATAGAATAGAAATTTAGGTATTAAGTTTAATCTAAACACCTCAAAAATATATTTTTTGAGGTGTTTTTTTGTAAATTGCAAAATCAAGATACTAACTATGACAACAAAAAAACAACTACAAGATATACTACTGGGAATAGCCATCGGAGATGCCTATGGAGCAGGTATAGAATTTGAAGATAGAGACTGGCTCAAAGCAAATATAGATTTTTCTAAGTTCGTAATGAGACGAAATGATGTTATAAAAGTGCTGAATAACAAAGGAATAGAAGTTGATAATTATAACGAATGGGATTATACAGATGATACAGAAATGACGATTGGTTGTGTTAAAACAATTATTTCTGGGGAGGGTATTAGCGAAGAAACATTAATGAAATACTGGACTCTTGAATATGAGCAAGATAAAATAGAAAAAGGAATTGGCAGACATGGGCATGGTTCTATGCGTTGGGTTTATAATAGTGAAAAAAGTATAGAAGAAATCAAAGATTTTCAGAGAAATAGACCTAACCCTGGCAATGCTCCAACGATGAGGGCTATCCCATTTGGACTTTTGCCTTCTGAGCAAATCAATGAGTATGCTACTATCAATGCTATGGCTACACATCCACATCCCAAAGCAGTAGCTTCCAGTATTTTAGTTGCAAGATTGACAGAGTTTTTAATTATAAAAAAAAGGAAAAAAACTGATGCTTATGATTATTGTAAAGAGCATTTGAAAAACATAGACCAAGAGTTTCTAAAAAAATTTGAATTGGTAGAACAATTACCTTCTCCAAATATGCTTCAAGAACCTGATTATGAGATTCTTTGTGGTAAACAGCCTATTATAAAACCTTGGTACCCTGAAGGAATTAAGGGATTGCCTTCTGATGCTATGCAAACAGCTTTGAGTATATATTATTTTGTCAAACATGCTGATACTGCATTTGAAGGATTAAAGCAAGCTATATGGCTGGGCGGAGATGTAGATTCTGTGGCATCTGTGGTTACTGGTATTTTGGCGGGTTTGTATGGCATAGAATCATTGCCAAACTATATGCTTGAAAATGTGGAAGGTAGAGATAAACTTATAAAGTTGTCTCAAAAATGGTATGAGTATTTAATAAAATAAAAAACTATGAAAATTGCCATATTTGCTGATATACATGGCAAAATATTATTGCCCTTTAAAATGGTAGATTATTACCAACAAGAAACTGGAAACAAAATAGACTTTATTGTACAATGTGGTGATATAGGGGCTTTTCCTGATATGAATAATTTGGATAGAGCTACCCTTAGACATGCAAAATATGATAGAGATGAATTGGGTTTTCATGATGACTTTACCAAAGAAAAACCTGAAATCAAGCGTTTTCTTGATGAATTGAATCTTGATATGATTTGTGTTCGTGGTAACCATGAAGATCATGATTACTTAGACAATTTGGAAAAGCAATATATGGATGCCACAATGTTTCCCATAGATGTGTACAAAAGAGTATATGTTTGTAAAACAGGTTACATTCAATATTTTGAAAAAGATGGCATAAAACTTACTTGGGCAGGAATAGGGCGTATAGGTGATAGGAAAGGTAGAGAAAACAAGCAATTTATTCAGGATTATGAAAGAGCTCAGGTTCGCAAACTTTTGAAAACCAAAGAAAATATAGAACTCCTGATTACCCATGATAAAGATGATTTATCCATAAGAGGATATGGTATGGAGGAAATATCGGAGGCTTTAGAACATTTAATCCCCAATTATCACTTTTATGGGCATACTGGAGAAGATTATAAAGAAGAACTTGCAGACAATGGACTTACTAAAAGCATAAAAATTAAAGAATTAGAGTTTTCTGGTACTGGTATCTTGGGAGATGGGAGTATGGTTGTATTGGAAAAACAACAAAATGAAGAGTTGTCTTTAGAAATTGTCTCCAATAAAATATTATATCAGTTTACAAAAAGTAACTGGCATTTTTGGTAATATCTCACAAAACTATTTTTTATGCCTCTTAATCAAATACTATACGGACCCTCAGGTACGGGCAAAACATATTTAGTAGTAGAAAAAGCATTAGAAATTCTAGGAAAACCTCTTGGTTCAGTAGAAGAAAATATGCAAGAATTTAATTTACTTAAAAATGAAGGCAGAATAGAATTTGTCACTTTTCACCAATCATTTGGTTATGAAGAGTTTATAGAAGGAATTAGAGCAAAAACTGAAAGTGGACAAATTTCGTATCAAATTGAAGATGGAATCTTTAAGAAAATAGCTATTGATGCAGGTTTGAACTGGTTTAAAGCCTTAGAAACAGATGTAGAAGAATATGATAGTTTTCAAGATGGAATTATCTCGTTTTTAGAAGTTTATCAGAATTATTTAGAAGGATTGAACGCTCAAATCCCCAAAAAAATAACTACCATCACTAAAAAAACACTTTTTATTGAAAGAATTACTGATTGGGGGAATTTGGTGGTTCGTTATGAGGGAAAAAGTACATCTTATACCGTTTCTAGAAAGCATTTAGAGCTTATTTACCAAACAAATAAAACACCTGAGGATTTTCAGAAGGGAAATATGCGTGAGGAAATTCGTAAAATTACAGGTACAGCAGCCTACAACTCGGAAGATTGGGCTGTTTACAATGATTTTTATAAATTTTATCATGAATTTATTCATTATCAACTCACTTCCAACACTGATGACTATGAAAGCCAAAGTCCCCAGTTTACTTCTCAAAAAGAATTTAAGCCTGATATAATTTCTAATAAAGAATTGTATTTGAGTTATTTAGAGAAATTTTTAAATGGAGATTTTAAAATCAACACTTCATCAAATATTCCTAATTATGTTCTGATAATTGATGAAGTAAACAGGGCAAATATTTCGAAAGTATTTGGAGAATTGATAACCTTGATAGAAAAAAGTAAACGTTTGGGCGAATCTGACCAACAGACTTCTAAACTGCCTTACTCCAAAGAAAACTTTGGAATTTCCCCCAATTTGTATGTAATAGGAACCATGAATACCTCAGACCGTTCTATTGCCAATTTAGATATAGCTTTGAGACGTAGATTTGAGTTTTTGGAAATTTTACCAAATACAGAATTACTTTCTGAAAACTGCGAAGGTGTAAATTTAAGATTATTACTTACCAGAATTAATCAGAGGATAGAATATTTGTATGACAAAGAACACCAAATTGGGCATGCTTATTTTTGTAATATACAATCTATCAGTGATTTGGCACAAATTTTTGTGTTTAAAGTTATTCCTTTATTGCAAGAGTATTTTTATGATGATTGGGAAAAAATTTGGCTCGTTCTTTCTGATAAAAATGGTAATTGTGGGTTTTTAGAAAAAAGACAGCTCTCTAAAAGACAGTTGTTTGGAAATCAAGAAGTAGATAGTATGGATGATAAAGTAGCATACTCTGTTTTGAATATAAAACAACTTCAGAATACAGAGTTATATACTAGTATTTATGCCTAAAAATTATACGATACGAGAATATGGTTATATCTGGCGTGGTGAAGGTAATTCTACCATTGACCAAATATTTTTACCTATTCATAGTTTTGAGTTACTCGAAAACTGGATTTTGGAGAGCGAACGAGACAGTATCATGAGTTTTGGTAGAAAAAATGGTAAAACTTTTTTCAAGGTCAAGAATTTTGTAGGTATAATAGAACTGCAAGATGGAACACAAATAGAGATTTTACCAAAAATAACAGAAGAGATACATATTTTAACTACTCAAAGGGTACTTTTAAAAATGCTTCAAAATGCTGATTACATACCCTTTAAATACAGCCAAAAAGCTAATATAAGTATTCAAAACATCAGTATTTTTGAGATTTTTATAACATCTTTTTTAGAAGAGCTGCAAACACTATTTCAGAAAGGTATCAAATCTGATTATATAGAAGTAGAAGAAAATCAGATTTTTTTGAAGGGAAAAATTAAGTTTAAAGAGCAATTTCAAAAAAATATACTCCATCAAGAACGATTTTTTGTGGTTTATGATGAATATAAAGCAGATATTATACCCAATCGGGTTATAAAAACTACACTTTTATTTTTAGAAAAAGCTACAAGAAATCTAAAAAACAAACAAGAAATTAAAAAATATCACAGTATTTTATCAGAAATTCCTGCCTGTAAACATCTTAAACAAGATTTAGAAGTATGTAAAAACTTGAATCGCTTTTTTAGCCATTATATGCTTGTTTTAGAATGGTGTCAAATATTTCTTCAACATCAAAGTTTTACAAGTTTTTCAGGAAATCATGTTAATTGGGCTATTTTATTTCCTATGGAAAAAGTATTTGAAAGCTACATAGGGAAAATGTTTTATAAATATATTCCCAATAGCTATGATGTTGTATTGCAAGATAAAAAGCATTTTTTATTAGAAACACCAAAGCAGTTTAAACTGATTCCCGATATAGTTGTGTATCAAGAGAATGAAGCAATTTATATTGCTGATGCCAAATGGAAAAAATTGGATTTTACACGCCAAGACTTAGGGATTGTACAAGCCGATTTGTATCAGATGTTTGCTTATGCAAAAAAATACGAAGTAAAAAAACTTATGCTTATTTATCCTGAGATAGAAGAAATATCTCATCAAATCATCCATTGGAAATATGACACATCTTTAGAAATAGACATTGTATTATTTCCAATGGATAAAATTAAATTATCAAATTTTGAAATAGAAAAAGGGTTTATAGAGCAACTATTTGCTATTTAAGATTCTATTTCTCCAAAATAACACATTCTACTCTTCTATTGGTTTTTCTTTCTTCTTCTGTTTCACCTTTTATAAGAGGTCGAGTTCCTCCATACCATTTAAGTTCAATACGTTTACCAGCTATACCTTTATTTACTAAATAATTTTTTACCACATTCACTCTTTTCTTAGAGAGTTTCATATTGCCTTCAGGATTGCCAAAGTAATCTGTATGCCCTTCTAACAAAATTTTAGCTTTCGGATTATCTTGCATGAATTTCAAAAGACTATTCAACTCTGTATAAGAAGAAGGCAATAAAATATCTTCACTGATTCTGAAAATAATATTTTTCAGATTAATAGTCTTGCCCACTTCTACATTGTTAAAGTCGATAGAGGTGTTTTCTTGAGTATTGGTTGTATTAGTAGTTGTTGTGATGGCTGTATTGGTGTTATTTTGTTGAGGTGTTTCTTTTTCAGGGCGTACAACTTTGTATAAATGAGGTTGTTCTACCCAATAAAGCAAAACATTTGTAGAGACATCTAATTTAATAGATTTATTTTGAATATAATAATCAGGAATTTCAGCTTCTTTCTGAATCTGTTTGCCATCAGCCAAATCTACAAAACTATTGTATCTGGAGATAACACCCATCCCAAAACGATTGTATCGGTTTGTAAAACTTGTATTATAAAAGTACATACATTTGCTCACTCTTTCATAACGACTCACTTGCTTCGATTTTTTATCCCAATTTGTTTTCAAAAAAGTTTCTTGATTTTTATACATATTTTTCAATCCACCAACTACATTTTCATAACGCCAGCCCACGTCCAAACCATTATTTTTTCCAAAACGATATAGGTTTTTTATTTTTATCTCCATTTGAGCCTCTAAACTATCTATCAAAGGCTTTACTTTTTCCTTTCTTGTTACAAATTGTGTTGTATCACATTTACTCAAATCATTCATCATACTTTGATAAATAGCCATGGGCTCTTCCATTTGTGCAACGATACTTACAAGAGCTTTTTGTTGATTAGTAGGAGGGTATTTTTTTTTGTAAATAGTTTGTATTTCGGAAAATAAGTTGTCTTTTACGTCATCATATTCCTGAAAAAGAGCCTCATACTCATCAAGTTTTTTAAAAGCTTCAACGAAATTATTGTCTGTAAGAAAAGTCTTGTTTTTACAATAATCTTCAAGGTATACTCCATTTTTGATAAATTTATCTACAATCACTTTCAATTTTGTTAACTTTTCGTTCAGATTTTTTTGATCTTGTGGTTCTAAAATTGAGCTTTTAGCAATACACTCTTCGTAAACAAGTTGGGGTATTTTGTAATCTTTGTAGTTAAATATCTGTTTAAAAACAGAATCGTTTCTGAAAGTTGAAAAATAGCTATTAGGCTCTATTTTTTTTCCATATTTGTATAGTAAATCGCCATTGAAATCTTCCAAGCTCCTGAAAATACTCCACATGCCATGGATGGTTTCATTACAATAATGGATGTACAAATTAAGGCACCTCACTGCTTGATTTCGTTTTTCATTGTTTTGGGCAACAACTTGGGTGCATAACAGAGATAGAATAAAAATAAATGCTTTCATGGGAGATTTAATTTTTTTAGGTAATTTACAGTATTTTAGCTATTTACACAAATAAATATGACTCATATAAAAAGCATTCAACAAGAAGTTATAAGTTTTTTGAAACAATATTACCAAAGCTCTGAGGCAGAAACAATGACATTTTGGCTATTAGAAAAACTTTATCAGGTTTCTCAAACTGATATTTTAATGAACAAAAAAGTGGCTGAAAGTGAGAACTTAATAAAGCAAAAAAATGAGTATTTAGAAAAATTAAAGTATTATGAGCCCATACAGTATGTATTAGGAGAATGTTATTTTTGTAATCGAAAGTTTGAGGTTAATGCATCTGTACTTATTCCACGCCCCGAAACAGAAGAACTTGTAAATTATATTTATGAACAGCATCAAGATAATACTCCTCAAAAAATTTTAGATGTTGGTACAGGAAGTGGATGTATAGCTATTTCCTTAGCACTGAATTTTCCAAGTGCCAATGTTACTGCTATAGATATTTCAGAAAAGGCTCTTGAAACAGCTCAAAAAAATGCTCATAATTTAAAGGCTAGAGTTGATTTTATTAGAACGGATGTGTTAAAGTGGCAGCCTGAAGATATGTGGGACATTATTGTTAGCAATCCACCTTATATCAAAGAAGACGAAAAAAATAGTATGAGAAAAAATGTACTTGATTATGAGCCACATCTAGCACTTTTTGTAGAAAATAATAGCCCTCTTGTATTTTATAAAGCCATAGCTCAAATAGCTCAAAAGTCTTTGAATGATAATGGTTTTCTGTATTTTGAAATTAATGAGGCATTAGGGCAAGAAACAGTTGCTGAGTTAGAAAAAATGTATTTTATAAATATTGAACTTATCAAAGATTTTTATGGAAAAAACCGTTTTGTGAAAGCTCAATATAAATCATCTAAATTCATGTCTAAATAGCGATTAACAGCTCTATAAGAACTAAAAATACTCAATAAAACACCCAGTGTGACTAGAACAATTCCTACAAAAACTAATTGTAAAGGTGTATAAAGTCTTTCTACCTTGATAAAACCAATATTTAGATAAGGGATTATTGTGTAAAGCAATGTAAAAGCTATTAGACTACTCATAAGTCCTTGTATGAATGCTGTTTTGATAAAGGGCTTTCTAATGAAGTTAGCAGTAGCTCCCACCAATTGCATGGTTCTAATAATAAAACGTTGAGAAAATAAAGCTAATTTAATAGTATTATGAATTAAAATAATAACAATAATCATCATGAATAGAGCAAAACCTGAGAGTACAAAGCTAATGGTTGCTACATTGGTATTGACTTGATCAGAAAACTCTTGAGCATATACAACCTCAAAAATTCCAGAAGTAATTTCTAATTCCTTTTTTATTTGTATTAAATTCTCTTTTGAGTAAAACTCTGATTTAATGTGGATTAAGAAGCTATGACGTAGAGGATTTTCTCCAAGCAATGTAACAAAGTCTTCTTGAAGATTTTTGGTAAGCTCTTTGGCTGCTTCATCTTTATGTTTAAAAACAACATCTGGTTTGCCCGAAAATTGTTGCCTGATATACTTTTTCTCTTCCAATACTTGTTTAACTCTAGTAATTTCTTCATTGGTCAAACCACTATCTAGCATGATTTGAACTTCCACATTTTCTTTGACTGCTTTACTAAAATTTAGAATAGCAATAATGAGCATACAAAGTATTCCCAAAGCCATGAGTGCAATGGTAATGCTCAAAATAACACTTGCATAAGGGTAACTACCCAAATTCTTGCTTTTTCGTTGTATAGCTATTGCCATATATTTCAGAAAATAAACAAAGCTATAGTTAGATAACCATAGCCCTATTCTTTTGTATAAAATAAAAATATTTATGCTTCAGCTTCTGTCATTTCTATAGGTATCTTGACAATTTGTTTTAAATCTTCTCCTGTCTGAAGCATATCTTCATCTTCAGAGTCATAATGCCAAAATACTTTTACAACTTTTCCATCTAAATGAAGGCGTTCTAATTTTTTTAAAATACCTAAAATATACATAGAGGAGCTCGTATTGAAATAGTCTAACCTAAAAGCAAATTGAGTTTGCTCTTGTGGTGTTTTACTGTATTCATCAATCCACTGCAATAGGGGCTCATAAAATTGGAAAGAGTTTTCAGGGATTGACCTTCCTGTCAATTCCATTTTTCCGTTAAGAGCATTGAAAAAGACCTTAGGCGTTTTATTAGTATTTTCAATGATGAGGCTTTCCATATAAATAAAGTGATAATTTTATAACTGATGTGTTTAACTTTAAATAATAACTGTATCTTTTACCCTATTAATGACCATGCCCATCATAAATAATACATAATCATTGTCGTATGGGCTAAAGCTATAATTAATTTTATTTTGTGTTCTTCTTGCCATATCAATTAGACCTAAACCAGCCCCTCTACTCATAGATACCTTAGGATTCTCAAGTATGTCCAAATACACTTTCTGTAAATCTTCTTGAGACATGATATTAACATTGTCTATCCTTTTCTTCAATGTTTTCATCCTTTGAGCAGATAAGTAATTTCCTACTGTAATCTCATATTCTTGCTTGGTACATGTAACAACCACAAACGATTCATTTTCAAGAGATTTATCAAGAGATTCTTCTGCGAAGTAATTTAGAATATTTTGGAGTGATTCTACAAGGATATTAACTATTTTTTTTCTAATAGCTAATTTTTCTCCAGCTTCAGTAATGCTCTTTTCTACCAACTTTACCAAAAAGCTTATGGTTTCACCATCCATAGAGCCTTTATAGGTTAGCAAAATTTTTTCATTTTGGATTAATTGGTAGTATCGGTCAATTGCTGACATATCCTTGTGCAGATTAAATCATTCTGAAATATTTGGAAATTTAAGGAAAAAAACAAATTTTTTTCTACTCATTTGCTAAAATTTCTGATATATGTAAGAATTTCGTTGTAATGTTATTTTTTTTAGCGAAAGCCTCTAAATGCATCAAACAAGAAAAATCGGTAGATGTAATATATTCTGCTTGTGTTTGATGAGCACTATTTAATTTTTGCTCTGCCATTGCTGTAGAAATAGCGGGGAATTTTACTGCAAATGTTCCACCAAAACCACAACAAGTTTCACTACCAGCAAGCTCCATCAGTTCAAGGTCTTTTGTATTTTTTAAGAGTCTTCGTGGAGCATCTGTAATCATACATTCACGTAAAGCACTACACGAGTCGTGATATACAACTGTATGAGGAAAACTTGCCGTTTCTATTTTATCAATACCCAATACATCGACCAAAAACTCTGTAAGCTCAAAAGCTCTTGACTGCAAATTATAATAACTATTTTTGTGTTTATCTGTTTTAATAAGTTCATCATAACTATTACGAATCATGCCTATACACGATGCTGAAGGCGAAACTACATAAGCATGCTCATCATAAAAGTCTACTAAAAACTTTTCAGCAACACTGCACGCTTCTTTCCAATAACCAGCATTATAAGCAGGTTGTCCACAACAAGTTTGTTTAGCTTTATAACGTACCCTACAACCTGCTTTTTCTAATACTTTAATAGTAGCCCAACCAATTTCAGGGCGAAGTTGGTCTATAAAACAAGGGATAAATAAATCGACTACGGGAGTATCTTTCATTCTTTATATATATTATCCAAATCCAATGGATGCAAAATAAAAGAAATACTTTGGAATATTGATAACCTATCAGATAAAAAACAAAAAAAACAGCCTGATTAAACCATCAGACTGTTCGTAAATTATTGAATATAACTTTTTAATTTGGCTTTGGTATCTGAAAAATTAAATTCTTCGGCAACCTGCATGAAATTATTGGGGTCAAGTGTTCTGCCATACAAAAACTTTGCACATTCTAATCGATTACTTTCCATTCTAAAAATGCTTATAATATCTCTTGCTTGTTTACTTGTGATACAACGTTTATTGAAAAGCTCTTTCGTTTTTTTGAGTTTAGCCATATCCATTTTTTGATCTTCTAACTCGCTTTTTAAATTGACAAGCTCATCAGCAGAAATAGAAGCAACACATTGAATATTAGCTTTTAACTCTTGTTTGGGTTGAGCATTTTTCTCATTCTTTTCATTTTTTTTTGTGTTTTGTGGAGTATCAGTATCTTTTATACCTGAAGAGTCATTTTCTCTTTTCAGTTTTTTACGATATTCGTCTGTAATACCTGTTTTATCTTTTACATTGAAATCAATATTTTTACTATCCTGACTTTCTGAAAAACTTTGGTCGTTTTTCTCATAATCACTAAGAGTTGTGTCTCCATTATGAATGGTCTGACTCTTTATCGTTGTCCGATTTTCTGTACGGCTACTATTTTCTGACTGCATGCTAATATTGCCTTCACAAGCAGAAAGTGTACAAATAAGTCCAAATAGGTATGTTATTTTCATAAGAAAATGAGTTTAATCGTTGCAAGAAAATATAATTTTTACCATTATTAGAAGATGAGTTTATTAAATAAGCAAACTATTTTACAAAAGAAGCGTTTTGTTATAGGAAACCTTTTACTAATATCATGAATGCATTAGCCAATGAAACCAGTCCATATTTATTGCAACACGCCCATAATCCAGTTCAATGGTATCCATGGGGCAAAGAAGCTCTTGAAAAAGCTCAAAAAGAACACAAACCAATTATTGTAAGTATTGGCTACTCTGCTTGTCATTGGTGCCATGTGATGGAGCGAGAAAGTTTTGAAAATACAGAAGTGGCAGACTTGATGAACGAATATTTCGTGTGTATTAAAGTAGATAGAGAGGAACGCCCAGATGTAGATGCGATTTACATGGATGCCTTACAAGCAATGGGCTTAAGAGGTGGTTGGCCTCTCAATGTCTTTTTAATGCCTGATCAACGCCCATTTTATGGAGGAACATACTTCCCTATTTTACAATGGAAACAACTTTTAGAAAATATTGGACAAGCTTTTACCAGTCATTACGAAGAACTGTCTAACTCTGCAAATGAATTTGCTCAAAATATTTCAATTAGCGAAATTCAAAAATATGGTTTATTACCTAATCAAGCTACTAATACTTTAGAAGAGCTTCATACAATGTATCAGAACCTTTCTAAAGATTTTGATAAAATACATGGAGGGATGGCAAAAGCACCAAAATTCCCTATGCCAAGTATTTGGCGTTTTTTGTTACAATACGCTTATATTGCCAAAAATCAGGAGGCAAAAGAACATTTGGAAATAACTCTTCAAAAAATAGCATTTGGAGGTATTTATGATCAAATAGGTGGAGGTTTTGCCAGATACTCTGTGGATGGAGAGTGGTTTTGCCCACATTTTGAAAAAATGCTTTATGACAATGCACAGTTACTCACTCTTTACTCTGAGGCATATAGTTTCACTAAAAATCCTATTTATAAAGAGGTTGCTTATGAAATTATTGAATTTGTAAAGAGAGAGTTAAAAAGCTCTGAAGGAGGCTTTTACTCTGCTTTGGATGCAGACAGTGAAGGAGAAGAAGGAAAGTTTTATATTTGGAAAAAACGTCATTTAGAAGAAATTTTAGGAGAGGATACCGAATTGTTTTGTAAATATTATAACATAACAAATACTGGAAATTGGGAATTTGGAAACAATATCTTGTATAAAAACCAAACGGATGAAAATTTTGCACAAGAAAATAATATAAGTATAAATATTTTGAAGGAAAAGGTACATGCTTGGAAAAATACATTGCTTTCTTATAGAGAAAAACGAGTACATCCAGGATTAGATGATAAAATTCTTACAGGATGGAATGGTTTGATGCTCAAAGGAATAGTAGATGCTTATAAAGTATTTGGAGAAAAAGAGTTTTTAGATTTAGCAGAAGAAAATGTAAGTTTTTTAATGAGTAACATGACATCCTCACAAGGATTCTTATGGCGAACTTATAAAAATGGTACTGCCAAAATACAAGCTTATTTAGAAGATTATGCAAGTGTTATAGAAGGGTTGTTAGCTTTGTATCAGGTTTCTTTTAAATCAAAATATTATGAATTTGCTCGAGATTTGATAGAATATACCATCAAAAATTTTTATGATGAAAAAGAAGAAATGTTTTTCTTTACTGATGAAAATAGCGAAGGGTTAATAGCCAGAAAGAAAGAGATTTTTGATAATGTAATTTCTAGTTCAAACTCTATTATGGCTCAAAATTTATATTTTGCAGGAATATTATTTGACAACGAACAATACAAACATATAGCCAACCAAATGCTTTCTCGACTTAAAAGAGTATTGTCTATTCAGGTAGAATATGCAACTAATTGGGCTTGGTTATATGCACATAGTCTTATTCCTACAACTGAAATCGTAATTGTCGGGGAAGATTTAGAATTATTTAGAAAAGAATTAGAACAGTATTTCTATCCCAATAAAATTTTAGTAGGTTCTAAAAATGAAAGCTCTGCATTGCCTATTTTGGAGCATAGAACAGCTATCAATGGAAAAACTACATTGTATGTTTGTTTTGATAAAACGTGTCAATTACCTACTTTTAATGTGAAAGACACAATGAAGCAATTAAATTTTTAAAAAAACTATTAATATTTTTTATAAAATGGCTTGGTATAAACAAACTAATATTCGTAAACAAGTATTTGGTGTATTTACAGGGGTTGTCATTATCATTATGATCGTTTCTTTGGTCGGGATTACAGGGATAAACCGTATGGCTGAAGATGTAAATGCTTTGTATTATGATAGGCTTTATCCTGCTGTTGAGATGGCTCAAATTACAGAAAAACTCTATGAAAATAGACTTTTTCTTGAAGAAAACCTGAACACAGAAGAGTTAGAAACCCAACAAGAACTTATTATGGGTATTACTAAAAACAATAAAAAAATAGATTCCCTTATCTCAAAATATGCAGAAAGTCATTTGGTTGATGATGAAAATAAAAATTTACTGATTTATAGAACAGAAATTTCTAAATACAGACATCTAGAAAAAGAAATTATAATGCTTTCTAAAACAGATGTAGAAGGAGCGAAAATGTTGTTTTCTAGAGAATCGTCTGAAGAGTTTAGAAATATGATAGAACCTATTCATAAAATGACAAATATCCAACTTAAAATAGGACAGGAGCTGAGAGAAGACTCATTATCAGAGGCAAAAGGTATTAGACTTGCCTTGTATCTTTCTATGGGTATTATTTTGGTTTTATTTATCGTGCTGGCAGGTTGGTTAGGTTTTGTATATATGAATCAAGGATAGAAATGAAAACATTTGATAAACAAATCTTAGAAAAATCCCGCTACATTGCTGATAAAAAAGCAGATATGTTGGTGATAGAGCTCTTGAAAAAGTATTCACGCCAAGAAATTCACTTACTAATGCAATGGTTGAACGGTTCTACTGATAAACAACCTATATTGAAAGAGATAGATGATAGTCTTATCTCTTTTTTTAGTGAAACAACAATACCTTTGTGGGCTGATTTCTCAAAAATAAAAAATGGCTCATCTTTCTATAAAAAACATGAAAAAGTTGTTTTGTTTCTACTAGGAACACTATCTCTTCCATACTGTTATGCTGCTCAAAAGGGTGTACAAGTTTTGTATTTATCTCAAAGACTCAAGAATGATACTTTCAAACGTTTACAAGAAACGGGAGAATTTGTTATAAAAGTGAGCCAGTTTGATGAAAAAAATATAACTGAATGGAAAGAAAATATTTTGAAAATCAGAGTTTTACATGCTATAGCTCGTTATTATGTTCAAGATAAACAGTTATGGAATTCTGATTGGGGAATGCCTATCAATCAAGAAGATATGGCTGGTACCAATCTTAGTTTTTCGTATGTAGTCTTGAGGGGAATGAGAAAATTAGGTATAGAATTCACACAAACTGAAGCTGAAAGTTTTTTGCATCTTTGGAATGTAATTGGGGCTTTACTAGGTGTAGATGAAAAACTCTTACCCAACACCATGCAAGAAGCATATTGGTTAGATAAAATGATTGTTGAAAAAGAGTTTAGGCCAAGTCTTGAAGGAAAAGAGCTTACGAAAGCTCTTATTAATGTATATAAAAAACAAAACACAATCAGTTGGATTTCTAATTATCTCATAGACCAAATGCGTTTCCTATTAGGCAAAAATATTGCTGATATACTGGATTTGCCACTCTCTAAAGTGACTAATCCTACTTCATTAAGAGTATCTTTCAATTTTTTTTCTAATGTATTTCTTTCAAATACTCGCTCAAAATAATAAATGATATAATTATGAAATATCTTATAGGAATACTCACTTTTATCAGTTATTTAGAATCTTTTTCACAAAAAAAAACGGATATAGTTGGTGTTTATCATGAAGCTGGTATAGCTGGAGATGGTGGAGGAGGGGTAAATTATTATATTTTAGAAAATAATAATTTTATTATTCTAGCCTATGCAACTGTTATTTATGGAAAATGGGAAGTGAAAGACAATCATACACTAACATTATATCCTAATATAACCCCTTCATTTAAAATCTATGGTAGATATAACCCTAATATAAAAGAAGAAGCGAAAATAATGTTTCAAAATTTTGAGACAGGAAATACTTTTATACAAATAAATGGTAAAGAGGAGTTTATGCCTGTTTTCAATGAAGATGCAAATTGTGTTTCTTATCCAAGTGTAGCCAATTTTTCTAAAAAAATTGAATCTATTGCATTAGCTATGAACTTATCTTACCAAGATTCTATGAAAGAAGAGTATAAATTTCAAGTACATGATAATTATAATGATTTTGTAGCAATATACCATTCTAATAAAGACACTTACCGCCCATTTATTTTTGAAGTAACACCAAAAGGCTTAACTTCTAATCGAGGTAAATTAATGAAAAAAATGTCTTTAAAAACTATAGAGGAAGAAGAAAAAAAGTACATTACAGAAATACAACAATCTTTTGAAGCTGGCCGAAATTATTTATACAGCAACCATCTATACAATTTTTTTGATAAATATGATATAGAAATTGATAAACGATATATATTCGATAAGAATAAAAATGCTTACTATGATAAATTGAATTATAAGCAAAATGAAGAAAATGGAGAAAAAGACTATAATAGAGATACCTTTTTGTATAAATACTTAGAATTACCTTGTATTGAGAAAGTTAAAAAACAAATTAATATTACAAAGCAAACATTATTTTATGCAACTTGTAAATAAGTTGTATAAAAAAAGCTCTCTTCTGAGAGCTTTTTTTATTTCTTTCTAAAAAACAACTGCAAAGGAACACCTTCAAAATCAAAGTGTTTACGAAGTTGGTTTTCTAAATATCTTTGATAAGCCTCTTGTACATACTGAGGTAAATTACAAAAAAATGCAAAAGTAGGTGTATGTGTAGGTAATTGAGTTACATATTTTATTTTCACATATTTGCCTTTGATAAATGGTGGTGGATATTTTTCAATCACTTCCAACATAACTTCGTTGAGTTGCGAAGTAGAAATACGTTTTTTACGATTTTCATATACTTCTACAGCTCTTTCTACAGCTTGGAAAATTCGCTTTTTCTCTAATACAGACGTAAAAATAATAGGAATATAGTCCATAGGAGCTAATTTCTTACGAATAGCATCCTCAAATAATTTGGCTGTTTTGGTATCTTTCTGAACTAAATCCCATTTATTTACCATCAAAATCATTCCTTTTTTAGATTTTTCGGCAAGTCTTAAAATGTTTACATCCTGAGACTCAAGTCCTTGTGTAGCATCAATAAGCATGATACACACATCACACTGTTCAAGACTTCTCAAAGAACGCATCACAGAATAAAACTCAATGCTATCCCTTACTTTTGTCTTTTTGCGTAAGCCAGCTGTATCTGTAAGAATAAACTCTTTTTCAAAAAGGTTGTAATGTGTGTCTATGGAGTCACGAGTAGTGCCTGCAACATCTGTTACGATACTTCTATTTTCACCAACTAAAGCATTTAAGAACGAAGATTTACCAACATTGGGGCGTCCAAGTATAGCAAAACGAGGCAAACCTTCAAACGGATTTTCAGGAGCATCTTCTTCAAAGTGAGTAATGACGGCATCCAATAAATCCCCTGTACCACTGCCACTTTCAGCAGCAATCGGAAAAATATTATCTAATCCTAACTCATAAAACTCGTGAGCTTGATTATTTCTATCAAAAGTTTCAGCTTTGTTGGCAACTACATATACAGGTTTTTTAGAACGGCGTAGAATTTTAGCAAATTCTTTATCCAAAGGGTGTAAACCCTCCATAGTATCTACTACAAATAGAATTACATTTGCTTCTTCAATGGCAATGGTTACTTGTTTTCTGATGGCATCTTCAAATAAATCATCAGAGCCGACTACATATCCGCCTGTATCTATTACTGTAAAATTTTTACCGAGCCATTCTGCGAGTCCATAGTGTCTATCACGAGTTACACCTGCTTGGTCATCAGTAATAGCATCTTTGGATTCAGTCAGTCTGTTAAAAAGTGTGGATTTCCCTACGTTTGGGCGTCCAACAATGGCTACAATATTCGACATACTCTTTGTGTTTTAAGACAGCAAATTTATAAAATTTATTAGACTTCATGAGAAAACTTGCAAAATGAATACTTATTTTTTTGCTTTCTTTGTGGTTATAGGCTTAGGCTCACCCCTAAAAGCAGTAGCACCTACAACCGAAACTAAGAACAAAAGCATCATTTTAGCAGCGGATTCTTTGAACAAATATTGCCCAATAGTCAGACTTTTATATGAATTCATGAGGCTTTCATAATCTTTTTCTGTTTTAAGTCTAGCTATCCAAAGTTTTTTATTGGTAATGAGCTCTGTAATCCAGTCTTGTATATAAATATCCAAAATATTATGATTGATACCATAAGTAATTAGCACCACCAAATTAAGTGATAAAAGCATCGTAAAACTTACCAGTGCTCCAAGTACCATACCTTCCTGAAAAATAAGCGTTTTGTTATTGACCTTGAGTTTGTAGTACAGCATAGCCCATACAGGAAATCCTAAGAAAAAAAGCCAGTCAAAGCCTTTGGGTACACTATTGAGAGGGTTTTTGTAAAATAGCATTATCAATGTAAGAAATAATGCAACAGAAAAGCTACTGACTAATGCAGTAGCTATCAGAGTTCTAAAGAATGTTTGTTTCATTTAATTGTTAAATATGAGCTAAAACAGATTCAAAAAATGCTCTTCCATCTGTATTTCCTAAAAGAGTATTGGCTGCTCTTTCAGGGTGAGGCATCATTCCAAAAACGTTTTTTGTTGCATTACAAATACCAGCAATGTTTTCTAAAGAACCATTGGGGTTGGATTCATCAGAAATATTACCGTTCTCATCACAATAACGGAATAATACTTGCCCATTATCATTGATGCGTTTAATTACATCTTTAGGTGCATAATATCTGCCTTCTCCATGAGCAATAGGGATTTTATAAGCTTTTTTAGGAGATAAATCTTTGGTAATAATTGAATCTTTTGTTTGTGGTCTTAAGTAAATATTTTTACAAACATATTTCTGATTTGTATTGCGTAACAAAACGCCATCCACTAAACCAGCTTCTGCTAAAATCTGAAAACCATTGCAAATACCCATGACGTATCCTCCTTTTTCAGCATGACGTACCACTTCATTCATAATAGGTGAGAAACGAGCTACAGCACCTGTACGTAGGTAATCACCATATGAAAAACCACCAGGTAATACTATAAAATCGCAACCATCTAAAGAAGTCTGTTTATGCCATAGTTTTACCACTTTTTGCCCCATGAGGTCTTTGAGGGTATAAACCATGTCTTCATCACAATTAGAACCAGGGAATACAATTACACCAAATTTCATGATTTGAGAGAGTTTGAACGTGGACGTAAAATAACAAATTCTAACCCACAAATTGAAATATTTATTTTAGAAAATCTGAAAACCTTTTAAAACCATTCTATACTTTTTATGAAAGATTATGATTGTTTGGTATTTTTTTTGTTGTTATAAATTATCTTATTTATCATAACTATGACCTCTCCAACTGATTTAAAAATTAAAAAAGAAAGCCCTATTTACTATAAAGATACATTATTCTTGGTAGGTTTAGGGCTTCTTCTATTATGTGCTGCTGCGTTGCTTATTCCAGAACGTTCCAATGACCGAAATATTTTTCGACCAGTCATGTCCAATTACATTTTAGGGATTTATGTAACAATGGTTGGATATGGCATTGCATTAGTTTCTAAATACAAATTTCGTTTAGGAAGAATTCCCCAAGAATATATTTTTCTGTGGGCTTCTATTGCCACTATCAGTTGTTTCGCTCTTAATATAGATATTAGAGTTTTTGAAGAATTGGAAGATTGGGCGGGCTATTATACATTTGGAGCTGTTGTGAGTTGTATTTTATATGCTTTTCGGTCATTGTTGCCAAAATCTATTCAATATATCTTGTATGCTTGTATGGGTGCAGGTTCACTTATGTTCTTTTATTTTGCATTTTATTTATTACCCTTTTATCCAATGTCTTTGGCTGGTTTTTGGGTAATGGGACTTTCTTTGCATACTTTCGTACCATTGGGACTTTCTTTGCAAGTATTTTTGGTCGGATACAAAGCCTATAAAAACAATCAAAAAGGGCTTGCCTATACAATGGCTGGAGGCTTTGTATTGCCTTTTGTGGTATTTATAGTTTTTGTAAGTATGTTTGCTATGAAATATAGTCAGATTGCTAAAATTAGTAATCAACAATTTGTAAAAAATACCTTAGAGCCCAAAGATGATAAACCTATTTGGATAAAAATTGCTCAGAGACTAAATAATGACTGGTTTACAGAACAAGCTCTCAAAAAAGATTTCTTTTTTGTAAGACAAGATTGGGGCAGAGGATTTTCTTTAGACTTTTCTGATGGTTTTGAAAGAAAACACAACCCTATTTTGGTTATTTTAGACCTTATAACTACCAAACATGCCTTAGATGAACATGAAAGCCGTAAAATTTTAGAAGCTATTCATGATAAAAGACATCATACAGAACAACGTCTTTGGACAGGAGAAAATCTATATACTAATCAAATTGTAACACAAGTAGAGCTTTATCCAGAATATAGACTTGCTTACACAGAAAAAACATTTCAAATAGAAAATAGACTCGAAGATAACTTTCGCTCATCGACAGAAGAAGCTCTCTATACATTTTATTTACCTGAAGGTGGCGTAGTTACATCTCTTTCTTTGTGGATTAATGGAAAAGAAGAAAAAGGATATTTAACCTCTAAAAGCAAAGCCGACTCAGCTTACAAAGCTATTGTAGGAGTAGAGGTCAGAGACCCTGCTTTGGTGCATTGGCAAGAAGGAAATAGCGTTACTGTGCGTGTTTTCCCTTGTACACCTGAGCAAAAAAGACAATTTAAGATAGGTGTTACAGCACCTCTTAAAAAAACAGATAAAGGTTTGGTCTATCAAAGTCTTTATTTTAAAGGAACAAAATTAAATGATACACAAGAATTTATTAGAATTATCAATGGTAAAAATTTTGTTCAAAATGCATCTTTCTTGAAATCTGAGGGACAAAATTTAGAATACGAAGGAGATTTTAAAGGTTTTTGGGAATTAGAAATCCCTGAAAAACCCCTTAAAGCAACACAATTTGTGTTTAATGGAAAAAGCTATGAATTAAGTCCCTATCAAACACAATTTGTAAAACAGACCATTACTGATGTATACTTAGATATCAATGCTTTATGGACAGAAAAAGAGTATGAAGCTATTCTTGAAGGAACGAAGGGAAAAAGAGTTTTCGTATTAAATCCTAATCCTATACAAATAACTTCCCAAAATGCTGAAAGTATATTTGAGAGCCTTCAAAAAGATAAATTTAGCATGTTTGCTTTTCATAAGTTGCCTCATACAGAAAACGTTTTAGTGATTGGCAAATCGGGAGTTATATCACCTAACATCAATGATGTAAAAAAAGATGAATTTGGTAAAAATCTAAAAGAGTTTTTAGGAGACTTGAAACAACCTATTCGTTATTGGAATTTAGATACTGAACTGACCCCATACCTCAAAACACTAAAAGAATTACGTGTTTTGGTTATAGAACAAAATGATTTAAATGGGTTTATTAAACAGTTGAAAAATGAAGAAGTGGCTCAATATCAGGAAAATGAACAAACTGTAGTTTTGGAAAATGCTCAAATGAAAATCACAGAAAAAAATGCAGATACGACACAAAAAGTAGTTTCCGATGCCCCTGATCATCTACTCCGACTTTTTGCCTACAATGATTTGATGCGAAAAATTGGTAAGGATTTTTTTATTGAAAAACATATTAAAGAAGATTTGTTAAAACAAGCTCAGACAGCCTATATTGTATCTCCACTTTCTAGTTTGATAGTTTTAGAAACACAAGAAGACTACAAACGTTTTGATATTCAGAAAAGTAAGAATAGTTTAGAAAATGCGAGCCTCAAAAATGCTGGTGCTGTACCAGAACCTCATGAATGGGCTTTGATAATTATTTTGGTGTTGAGTGTTTGGTTTTTCTATAGAAAAGGGTTTAAACTGTAACCAATTAAATACTTGAACACATTGAATCTTTCCCTTTCCCCAAAATATAAAATCCAATGGATATTTTTATTGCTTTGGGGAATATTGGGCATATATGCCTATTTCAATCAAATTCTTTTAGTATCTAACATATCTATTGTTGTTTTGTGTATAGCTCCTTTAGGGCTTACTACTCAAACTAAAACTTCATACCGATATGCCCCCATCGTTATATTTTTTGCCATATTAGGTGTAATTCTTCAGGTTCGTACATTCTTTTATTTTGCATGGGTATTTACTGGCATTTTGTGGATAGAAACATTTTTAGGAAAAACTAGTAAACTATGGTTTCTATTGCCTTTTATAGCTTCTCCAGTCTTCGACTACTTATTTTCGGTTTGGAGTTTTCCTTTAAAAATAGGGATTTCAGAAGTTACAGCCATAGCTTTTAATAATTTAGGTTTAAAAGCATTTGCAGAAGGTAATGTAGTCATTTTGAGAGGAAAACATTTTACAGTAGATGATGCTTGTATGGGTTTAAAGCTTTTTTCACTTGCTTATCTCTTTAGTTGGATATTACTTGCTCTTATTGAAAAAAAACTACAAAAAGAGCTATCATGGGTGTTCTTATCTAGTATTTTTATAGGAGTATTCTTCTTAAATATTTTTGCCAATTTTGTTAGAATATTGTTGTTAGTGTTCTTTCAGATTCCTCCAGAAAACTCTTTACATGAATGGATAGGAATAGCCTCTGTACTCGTTTACATCATATTGCCTATTGGAATCTTTATAAAATGGTTTTTTAGAAAAGAAAAACTTGTATATCAGGAGTTTATTAATAAATTTTCTGCAACTTCAAGGAAGCAATATGTTGTGTTTGGAGGTGTTTTTCTTATAGTACTTCTCATGTCTTTTTTATTAAAGAGGCATGAGAACATTTTGATAAAGCATCAAAATATTGTTTTACAAATTCCTTTATTACAAAAAAAAGAACTCCCTAATGATATTATTCAATTTAATAATGATAAGATTTTAGTTTACCAGAAACTCCTAAAAAACTTTTATAGTATAGAACATAGCCCTCTTATATGTTGGAAAGGAAGTGGTTACACCTTTGAGCAAGTCAAAAAAAGTAAAATAAATAATACAGAAATTTGGCTGGGTGTTCTTAGAAAGGATAATTCCCAACTATACACAGCTTGGTGGATGGATAATGGAGAAAAACAGTCTATACATTTATGGGATTGGCGTTGGCAATGGCTCAAAACAGGAAAACCTTATTATTTGCTCAATATTACAGCTAATAACGAAAAAGAATTGATAGGTTTTATAGAAAAATGGATGAAAAAATAGTATTTTTCATCAAAACATAGAATAATGCTTACATCAGAACAAAGAGATTTTATCAAAAAGCAAGTTATTCAAGGAGAAAAAACAGCTCAAGAATGGTTAGATATTATTGACAATCTTTTAGAAAATTATACACACCATCTTGTGTGGCAAAAAAATGAAAGACTTAAAAATAAGCTATCCAAATGGCTTTTAATACTTTCTTGTATTATAAGTGTAATAGTTAGTTTTTTATTTTCTTGGTGGTTATTGTTATGTATTATACCTTCGTTAATTTGGTTTTTTCAAAGAAAAATGAATGATAGTTGGCTTTATTTTATTGTGCCTATAAAGGAGTTACCTAAAAAAATACCAGGGCTTAAATCTATTATAAATGTTATAAGTAAAGAAGTGGCAGAAAATACAAAAATCAAAATTACTTATAAATTATATCCACCAATTAGCTACAATAATAGAATCTCTTCAACTCAAATTAAGAAAAATGGAGGAGAAGGACCTTTGAATATTTATAAAGGAGATAATTTTACTCTAAAAACGATATTTTTAGATAAAACCTCTATTAGTCTTTCTTTAGGTTTTTATATCAAACAAACGATTATAGTTAAGCGAAGTAGAAGTGGAAGACGTTATAAACGAAAAGAAAAGTATAAGAGTAAGATAATTTATATGATAAAAATGGGTTTTCATGAGAAAATATATGTTCCCAAATCAAATATTGAAGTAGTTTCAAATAAAAAACGTTATGAGTTAAAATCTAAAAATGTAGAACAAATATTTTCATCTGACATAAAACATCAATTCAACTTTATGTGGGAGCAAGTAGCCCAAATGTATGCCAAAATGAATAAATTATAATTATTTAAACTGATAATCACCATTTTTATTAATGCTGAAACTTAGCTCTTTATAGTTTTGGTGAAATTTATCATAACCCAATTTTAGATTCTCCCAAAATAAAGTGTGATGAGCATAATTGCTTTTATATTTTTTTATGTTTTCAGAGGTCATTTTAAACGGAAAAATATAAACGGGTATTTTGTTTTGCCCATTATTTTTAGCTTCAAGGGCATAAATGTAAATTTCTTTGATTTTATTGTCTGTCATGGGCATGCAACCAATGGTTACACAAGACCCATGAATAAAAATATCTCCACCTAAATCCTTTGCTGTACTTTTAATTTTATCTGACTGATTTGGATAATTTACTCCTAACGAAAGATAATAACTGCTAGCAGGATTAAATCTATCTATATGATAAAAACCTTCAGGAACTTGATAATCGCCACTTTTTCTTTTAGGACCCAAATCTCCTGAACTGGCACAAATATCATAACTTATTAGCTTGCTGTATTGACTCCCTTTTTTATTTTTTACATAAATATCAAGCTGCTTTTCAGCTTTGTATGTCACAAAGAGAATGTGGATATCTTCTAGCTTTAAACCTTTTTCTGCAAGTTTTTTCTCAATAATTTCTTTTTTCTCTTTATAAGCTGTTTTTACTCGATCTTTGGGTGCAGGTTTTTTTCTAAATGCCCACAAACCAAGACTTAACAATATGATAACTAAGACAGTTATTCCAATAGGTTTCATAAAATCTATTTTTAACTTTTTTGCACAAAAATCTTTCCAAAGAAACAGAATATTAGAAAAAATAACGTTTCTATTATAAAAATGTACTAAATTGCGACCATTTTAAAAAATACAATGAAATACTTAAAATATGTAGGCATAGCCATTTTGGTTTTGTTATTAGACCAAGGCTCTAAAATGTGGGTGTATAACAATATGCACTTAGGTGAAGAATTCCCATTTTTGGGAATTTCATGGCTCAAAATCCATTATACCCTTAACGAAGGAATGGCATTTGGAATCAAACTACCTGCCCCTTATGGAAAGATAATACTCTCTCTATTTAGACTTGTTGCTGTTACAGCTATTGGATTCTATTTGCGAGGGCTTATTACAAAACAGGCTCATTGGGGTTTGCTGGTAAGTCTTACTTTCATTATGGCAGGAGCTTTAGGAAATGTAATAGATGGTACATTTTATGGTGTTTTCCTGAAAAACAATGTGATAGTGGATTCTCCAACACCTTGGTTTCATGGAAAAGTAATAGATATGATTTTCACTGACTTCTGGCAAGGTATTTTACCCAATTGGATACCTATTTGGGGAGGGGAATATTTTGCTTTTCCCATCTTTAATATAGCAGACTCGTCTATATTTGTTGGAGTTGTGCTTATTCTACTTTTCCAAAGAAGATTTTTTGCACATGAGCAAACTGAAGATATAGAAATTCAAAAGACAGAGGAATCTGTGAGTAGTCAGAAAAATATATAATTGAACTATAAAGAAATTAACAAATAAAAATAGTTGGGTTTTCATTGAACTCAACTATTTTTTTATTGTATTGAGTTTTACAAATTGGTGTAATTTTTGATAAAACTTTATTTTAATTTATATTTGCTTTTCAAAATCAATGATTTAAATGAGAATTTGGGGTGTTATCTTGAGCTTTGGAGCTATCCTTGCTATTTCTTCTTGTAAGCATTATCATAATGTTGCAGCACATTATAATGGTTATTTCTTAGCAAATCAGAAAATGCTAGAAATAGAAAAAAAGCTATTCAATGAAAGAAAAGATAATTTTAACAGAATACTTTTTGTTTATCCTCCTTTAGACACCAATCAGCTAAAAGGCTTAAAAGCTGAATTCGATGATTGTATCAAAAAGGCTGCTTTTGCCATAGAACGTCATGAACAAAGCGACTGGACTGATGACGGTTACATATTAGTTGGGAAATCAAGGTTTTATAACAGAGAATATCAGGATGCTATCAATACATTCAAATATGTAAATGGTACTTCTAAAGATAAAATCACACAACAAAAGGCTCTCATAGAACTAATGAGGACTTATATCGAACAAAAAGAGTTTAATGATGCTGATATGGTAAAAAACTATCTTCGTAAAATGGAAGTAGAAAAAACTAATTTAGCTTCTTACTATCAAATACAAGCTCATTTTTATAGAACACGTAAAGATTATGATCGTGCTGGCAAAAGTTTGGAATTGGCTATTCCTGAAATGAAAAAAGGAGAGCAAAAAGCTAGATTATTATTCTTGCAGGGGCAAATTTACCAAAGACAGAAACAAAACGAAAAGGCTTTTGAAAGTTATCGGGCTGTTTTGAAAAATAAGCCTACTTACGAAATAGAACTGCAAACACAATTAGCAATGCTTCTGACAGGAGATTCTAGTGTTGTTTTTTCTGATAAAACTGAAAGAAAACTCCAAAAAATGTTAAAAGATTTTAAAAATCAGGATTTTTTGGATGAAATCTATTACGATTTGGCAGTCATAGAGCTAAGAAGAAAGAACTTGAGTAAATCAATTGAACTATTTCAAAAATCTTCTCAATCAAAAGGTTCAGGAGGACAAAAGCCTTATACATATTTACGTCTTGCTGAGATTCATTTTGATAAAATGCGAAAATATGAAACAGCAAAACTTTATTATGATAGTACAATCAAAGTGTTACCTAAAGATGAAGATGGTTACGAAAAAGTAGCAAAACGCCACGAAGTACTTGATGAATTTATTAAATATTTGCGTGTAGCTCAATTGGAAGATAGCCTTCAACGAATGGCAAAAATGTCTGAAAGTCAGTTAGATGATTATTTAGACTCAAATATTGCCAAACAAGTAAAAGCTGAAGTAGAAAGAAAAAAAGCATTAGATAAAGCTAAAAAACAAGCAGAATCAAATAATCTACAACCCAATAAAGGAACACTTCAACAAGAACGGGATAAACAAAATAGTGAATGGTATTTTGATAACCTTACGCAAGTTGAAGAAGGTAAAAGAGAATTTAGAACTAGATGGGGAAATAGACCTTTGGCTGATAATTGGCGAAACCTCTCTAGAATTTCCAATGAAATTGATGAAAATACACCCAAAGATTTAGGGAACCCCAAAGAGCAAGCTATTGCTGAACAAGAATATATACAAAAAGAAGTAGCTAATAGAAAGCAAGGGATAAAAGTATTGTTGCCTAAAACTCCTGAACAAATAGAAAAATCCCTTCTTGCTTGGGAAGGAGCTTCTTTTAATTTAGCTAAAATCTATCATTTTCAGTTAGAAGAATTGCCTGATGCAGAAAATACATATTTGGATATTGTGAAAAGAATGTCTAAGAGTCAGTATGAAGCAGAAGTTTATTATTTATTGTATCTGCTCTATAATCAACAAAAAAATAGCTCAAAGGCTCAAGATATGAGAACTAATTTATTAGAAAAATATCCTAATTCGTTGTATGCAAAACTCATAGAAAACCCAAATTATCTTTTAGAGAATCAGACAAGAGATGAGGCTGCTCAAAAAGAATATGCGATTATCTATGCACAAATGTATGAACAAAAGAAATTTAAAGAAACAATATTAGCATTGGGCGAACTATCAAAGAAATACCCTAACAATACTATTCCTGATAAAATAGATGCTCTGAGAGTAATATGTATAGGAAAAACAGAAGAGCGTAAAAAGTTTGAAGAAGAAATGGAAGCATTTTTTAAGAAATACCCAGATTCTAAACTGATGGAGCGATTCAAAGAAATGAACGCTGCTATTGAAGAGAAAAAACCTTAAAAAATTTTATAGTAGAAAACTTATTTTGGCAAGATAATTGTTTTAATATTTCCGTTCTACTATAACTATGATACATTCTTAAAAATCCACTTTTTGAAAAGTGGATTTTGTTTTTTATAAACTTCTAAGAATATTAAGAGATTTTATCTCTCCAAAATACTCAAAATGAAATCGATAATAAGCCAAAAGGTAATTGAGTAGTTGTTTGCGAATGCTTGTCGGAATCTCTAAAGATTCAAAGTTTTGGGTTTGTTGTAACTTCTCTAACCATTGAATTTCAGGTTCAAAATAAGTAGGCTTTTGTTTAATAGCCTGAACCTGATATAGTTGTTCAAAAATAACAGAAGCATCTTTGCCCAAAAAACCCAGTTTTTCAATCAAGTGAACTAAAAAGTAAATCGGAAAATTTTCTGGATTTTGCGAAGCATCTAGAGCATTGAGTTCTGTTGCTAAAAAATCGTAAAGTTCTTGGTGTTCTTCTTCTCCTTGTAAGGTTTTGGAAAGTACTTCTGACAAGAAAAAAGCAATATTCATCTTCAAACCATCAAAGGGCAGGCTTTGATAGGGTTGTGGACATCTAATTTCTGATATCCTTTGCAACATATCTTTCCCCTCCTTATGATAGACCACCATATCAAGCTGCGTAAGAGGCTGGAAAAGAGCAATTTTAAAAGTTGAACGTTCTTTTCTTACTCCATTTATAAGATAACTTTGTACTCCAAAGTTTTTGGTATAAACTTTAACAATGATAGAGGTTTCTTTATATTTAATAAAATGAATACAGATACCTTGAGTTTTGTGTAACATAATGAGTCTTCAAATCGTATAACAATATAACAAAATCTAATCTCAAACAATTAAAAAAATATGAAATCATTATTCATTTCTTGCCTGTTGTTTTTTTGTGTACAGGTAAGCAATGCTCAAGTCAGATTTTTTCAGGGTACATGGTCGGAGGCACTTACAGAAGCCCAAAAACAAAATAAAATACTTGTTGTTGATTTTTACACTACTTGGTGTGCCCCTTGTAAACTGATGACCAAAACCACATTTGCAGATACCAATGTGGGTGATTTTGCCAATGCTTATTTTATTCCATATAAAGTAGATTGTGAAAAGGGTGAGGGCATTAAATTGGCAGAAAAGTATGAAATAGACAGTTATCCAAGTATCTACTTTATTGATAAAACTGGTAATGTGGTTCGTAAAGAAATAGGTTACAAATCGGCAATGGAATTCCTGAAAATTCTTCAAAAACAAAAGAACTAAGTAAGCTTAGTTCTTTTGTTGCATTAAAGTGAGCCATGCTTCTTGGATTTTACCTTGTTCCAATAACTTTTGAGCATATTGGTGTAAAGCATTTTGCAGTTCTACATTTGAATGTGTACCTAAAAGTTTTTTTACCTCTACATCTTCAAAATTTTTAATTTCTTCTTCTGAAGGTAATTGTTCTACATTGGCAAGTCTACCCAAATTATTTCCTGTAAGCACAGAACTATTTTTGATGAAAGAAGGAAGTTGGTCTATGCCTATTCCTTTTGTAAGTAAGGGTTTGGGAATTTCGAAAAGAGCATCCCCATTAGCTCTACAGTACCATTCTCCACCCATTCTGCCCACCAAATCAATTTTTTTGGTGTTTATTTTACCTTTTTCATCTAAAATTTCCTCTTTGATGTGAGCCAAAACTACTTCACAAATAATTAAATTCCCTGCTCCACCACCTGTACCTGTTTCTATAATTTGCAAAACTTTACATTCAAATGCCACAGGCGATTCGCCCACACGAGGAGGCTTTACCAATGTAGAAGGCATTTGTGTAAAACCAGCTTTTACAAACTCGTTTATCCCTTTATCATATTCAGTACTTGCAAGAGAAGTTTGTTCTACCATTGCATAATTGACAATATTAATAACCACCTCACCTACTTCTTTCACATTTTCAAGGGTATGTTTCGTTGTATTATCTCGAACTCTTCTGGCAGGGGAGAAAATAAGAATGGGTGGGTTTGCCCCAAAAGCATTAAAAAAGCTAAAAGGGCTTAAATTGATATGACCATCTTTATCTATCGTGCTTGCAAATGCAATAGGGCGAGGAGCAACTGCTGAAAGAAAATAACTATGGAATTCAGCAACACTAACATCTTTTGGAGAAATTGTTTTTATCATGCTTATAAAATCAAAAATCAGGAAACAGAGGCAATATAGACCTTTTTCCTGATTTTTGATGTAAAGTTTTATAGATTTTAAGCTACCCCAGCATATTCTTTTTTCATTTTTAATAATTCAGTTTTAACTCGAATCATCTTTTTATCTGTGGTATCTATATCTGCTGTAATAAGCCAGTCTTCAATTTCACGAACAGAAAAACTAAATGTAAAATTCTCTCTCAGCAAAGCATCCATTTCCTTTTCAGTTTTTTCAGTATTCTGCATCAAACCTTTTTGAGCAATAAGTTTTAAATATAACTCTACAGCTTTGTATGCATAAGCTTTTTCTATTTGAGAAAGTCTTTCAAGAAGAGTAAGAGCTTGGAAGAAATTATCAGTTAGGATATAGATTTCAATGGCATTGTTATAAGCAGGAATAAAATCTTTTTTCAGTCTGATAGCTTTTTCGTAATCTTCTGCTGCTTGGTCGTATTTCTTTAAAATATGATAACAATTTGCCCTTCTAGTATAAGCATTATAGTCAGGAGTTGCTTGTAATGCTTTAGTGAAAGTTTCAATGGCTTCTTCATATTTTTTTTGTTCATAATAGACCATTGCCTCTTTTAGAAGAGTATCATACTCAGGACTATAAATATTGGCTTCAAAAAGTTCTTTATTCGTATTGTTATAAATAACTTGTTCTTCTACTTCTTCTTCAATGGTTGATGCTTGTAAAGATTCATTAATTTTTTGTTCAATTTGCTCAACCCACTCTCTATTATTGATTAAGCTATGTTCTTGTATTATTTCCTCTTTTGTATCTTCTACTTCTATCTCTTCTACTTGTGTAATTTCAATTTCTTCTTGCTTGTCAGTTGTGTTGAGATTGATGATTGTTTCTTGCTCTAAGGTTTCTTGAATAGGGTTTGTTATTTGATTAGGATTCTTAGGGGTTTCAGAAATAGTAATAATCTGTTCTTCTTGAGGTGTTTCAGCAATAGTTTCCTCTATTAGAGTTTCAGAAATGTCTGTTTTTTTGAGAACATCGTTAGCTATTTTTGCTTCTAAATCTGCTAATTTGGTCTGCATAAAGTTTGTCAATTCATTGACTTGACTTTGTGAAGAGCTTGTCACAGCATTTTTAGCAAAATATTGTTGCATTTCCTTACCCAGATTTTCCTGCAAGGTATCTTTAATAATATTCTTCAAATGAGCATGTTGGTTATTGGCAAACTCATTCAGATAACGTTCCTGTTGGTCTTTGATATACTTGAGAGCAACCAAAAACAACATAATGCATAATGCAATAATGCCTAATCCACCGTACAATAACATAGACGCTTGTTGGTTTATTTGTTCTTGAAGAGTACCAACATGGCTTTGCACTATGGTACTAACTTCTGATTTACGTTCATTTTTTAAATTTTTTAAGTCTGCAAGCTCTTGAGCATACTTTTTATCGGCTTGCTGCAAATAAAGTTGTAATGTAGATAAAAGTTGCTTCTGATTTGTGGTGTCTTTTGCTGATAGTAACAGAAGCTGTGATTGTAAGTTTTGCAATTGAAATTGATAATTACCTTCCAATAATCGAATTTTTTCTTCGAGTAATCTAGTATTATAGTTGCTTTTCTTTAAAGCTTCTTCATAGTCTTTTTGAGCAAAAGAAGCAAAAAAGGCAAATATTAAAGCCGTTATACAGTACAATTTCTTCATACTCATTTCCGTAAACTTACAATAGTTGGCAATATACTAATATTTTATCAAAAAAGCAAAAAAAGAGAGCCTTTTTTAAATTATACGAGTTGTATAGAAATAAGTTTACTTGTTTATGAATAAATGCTTATGATATCATCATAATAAATTTTGCAAGCTAATATGGTTTAAATTTATGATAGCCTTATCTATTGAAAAATCTAATAACTCTAAAGCATTATCCTTTTTGAGCCATACAGCTTCTTTATCAAATTCATACCAAAATTCAAAATTAGAAGTATCTGTAAACTTGACATAATACACGATATGAAGTATTTCATGCGGGTTTGTGTCTTTATCAAGATGTACTAACTTTATGTCTGATACATTCAAAGAAAGTTCTGTGAATTGCTGAATAACACCTTTTGCCAAATCCAAAATATCTTCATCATCCCAGTCACAACCCCAGTATGTTTCTGAAAAAATCTGCCAACCTAAATAAAGGGTTGTCTCATTGGACTTTTGTGTTTTGTGAATGAAAAGAATCTCATTTTGTTCATTTTCTAACAAATAGACATAGCGAATATAATGAGTTATACTTAAATTATGTTTTTTAAGCAGAAGTTCAAATTTTTCGTTGTTGGTCATGATAAGTTTATTTTCACAACTGAAAATAGAAATAAAATCCTAAAATGCAGTAAAAATCATTTTTTTTTTCTAAAATTGAGCATTAGAATTATACAAATCTGAATAACCATGAATATAGCCTTCAAAGCCAAAGATTTTTTTTACCCTGTTGTTACATTACTCAAAGAACATAAAAAGCCTCTAAAAGCTTCGGAAGTAGCACAAAAGATAATAGCTGGTTTGCCTTTAGAAAGAGAATCTGAATTTTGGGGAATGGTTCGCTTAAAACTAAAAAATCGTATCAGACAAGCTTCTTTGCATTTGGTGGAGGCTGGGATTATTCATACAACTAAGTCAAACCCTTACGGAAAAAAAGGCTGGTCTCTTACAGAGAAAGCTAAAAAAATGCAAATCAATGAAGAAGAACTGATTAAAGAAATTAGCCGTATTCTTCGTAAAAAAGCATCTAAAACACAAGAAAAAGAAGCAAATACATTTGTTCCTAAGGTAATAGCTTCTCGTAAAAAAAGAGAACAAACAGAGAGTTTTAGTAAAAATATTTTGCTTTATGGACCACCAGCTACAGGAAAAACTTCTCAAGCGATGGATATAGCAATTAAGATATTAGGTTTAGATAAACAAAAAATAAAAGATAGTAAAAAAGCATTGAAAGCAGAACAAGGTAAAAGATTGGAAATCATATCTTTACATCCTAATTACCATTATGAGCATTTTGTAGAATATACAGATTCTAAAGGACATATCAGAGAGGGTATTTTAAAGAAAATGGCTCAAAGAGCAACAAAAAGTTATGAACAAAATCCTGAAAAACCTCAAAACTATATCCTGATTATAGACGAAATGCATAGAGCTGAACCTGCAGAAATCTTTGGAGAGACTATCAGTGTATTAGGAGCAGATAAACGTATAGGAGAGGAAAATGAAATAGCAATTACCTTAGCCAATTCTGGTGAATTATTCAGTTTGCCACCCAATTTGTATATTGTAGGCACTATCAATGTTGCTGAAATAGATTATAATACGGATAGTAGCTTTTTGCAACATTTTGAAATGATACCCATATATCCTCGTTACGACTTGCTCAATTTGAGTTATGGGGATTTTTTAAAAGCTCTCAATAAAAAAATTAGTTATTATAAAGGAAGTGATTTTATGTTTGGGCATGGTTATTTATTACAATCGTCCAAAAGTTTAGATTTTATAAGAATTTTAAATCATCAGATTATTCCAACTCTTGGATACTATTTTGATACTCCCGAATTGGTAAGAGAAGTTTTACAAGCAGCGTTAGATGAAGCTGAAAGTACAAACGGACTTTTTGAGGTGTTGGAAAATGAACTTCTGCATTTGGAGGTTATTCGTGTAAGTTGGTAATAATCATATACTATGAAGCCTCAATGCCCAAAATGTAATTCCTTGAAAATTATTAAGAGTGGAGTAATTGCTGAAAGGCAAAGGTATAAATGTAAAGACTGCTCTTATTTTTTTACAGTACAAAAACCAGGCAAACAAATAGATAACTATTATGTGGTGAAGGCTTTACAGTTGTATCTAGAAGGTATAAGCTACCGTGAAATAGAACGAATTTTAGGAATTAGCCATGTTTCAGTAATGAATTGGGTACGAAAGTACAAAATTCATCCACCTGAAAACTACGATTACCATCCCACTTATAAAATTTTTAATCATCAGGAACTGGCAGAATTTATGCAGAATAGCTCAAATTTGAAAGGAACAGGTATGATTATTACTGAAATAGGGGATAAATTCATGCTCATTAAATGGGAAAGGTTTAAAAAGTAAAAAATACTATCCCCTAAAACTTCGATATTGTCGAAATCCTTTTTGTAGCTCTTTGAAAGTAACTTTTACAATAGTGTAAGAAGGTATGGCTACAATCATTCCTAAAGCTCCAGCCAAAGTTGCTCCTGCAAAAATAATCACGAAAATCTCTAACGGATGGGCTTTTACACTTTTGGAGAAAATAAAAGGCTGTAAGAAAATATCATCCATAAGGCGAACAGCAAAAAATACAGATGTGTATTTAATTAATGTAAGTGATAAAGGAAAAGAGGGATCGTTGAAACTACTCGAAATAATAACCAATAACCCAAAGCCATAACCTGTAAATGGACCCAAATAAGGGATAAAATTGATAGAAGCTGCAAAAGCTGCAATAGTAAAGGCATAAGGAATACCAAAAAGGGAGCCTAATGCAGAGTAAAAAGTAAAAACAATGATGGTTTCAATCAAAATTCCTCTCAAATAATTAGAAAGAAGGTGTTCTATTTTATAAAAAGCTGTAATTAAAACTTCGAAATAGCGATTGGGAATGGATGAAATGACAATTTTACGAAATAGCCCTTTTTCATAAAGTAAAAAAAATGTCATAAAGCTAATGGCTAATAAATATACAAACAAAGAACCTGCTATTCCTGCCAAATTATTGATAATATTGCCTATATCTATTTTTTCTAAAAAACTTTTTAGAATGAGATTGATTTCTTTTAAAATAAATCCAGGTTTCTCATTCATTTTGAGTTGTTCTATCAAGAAAAACTCTAACTGCTCTATGGGTTCTATAACTTGAGAACTTAACACTTCTGGTTCTATGGAGCGAATCAAGCGTAGTTGATCTGATAATAAAGGAAGAAATAAACGAACAAATAAAGTAATAAATAAAACAAAAGCTGTTAAGGAAAGAAAAACTGCGAAAACTCGAGGGATTTTAATTCTAAATATGTAAATCTCAGAAATATAATCTACCAAAGGTCTTAGAACTGTAACAATAACTAATGATATAAGTAGATAAGTAAATATATCGGAAAACACCCATGTTACAAACAACAAGCCAATAATAGCCAATCCTATTTGTAAGAATGTTTTAAACTTATTTAATCCTGTATTGATGCTAACTATCATAAAATAAAAACTCTCTGCAAAATACATATTTTACAGAGAGCTAAGAAATATATTTTTTGGAAAAAATTAGTTTGCAGGAATAAAAGGTAATTTTAATTTATCTTTATCAGTTTTACCCATTTTTATAACCAATTTACTTGCACTTAATTCAACTACATCCATTTCTTCTTTTTTACCATTATCATCTACCGTAATCTTTTTGCCATCATCACTTAAAGACCACTTGCCTGTTTGTGTTTTTCCCATTGCAACCATTTCAGCAGAGCCATCAGCTTTAAACTCTAATGTGATATTAGTAAGCATGCCCTCCATCATAGGTAACATAGCTTCCAGTTGTTTAGCTTGTTCAGGTTTTTCTTTTTTCATTTTATCCATTTCTTCTTTCATAATGGTTTTAAATGCAGTAGCATCCACTTTCCATTTTTTCGTAAGAGTTTCTTTAGGATTACCTTTACAAGCCATCATAAGCACAACTAAAGCCAAGAATGCTAATTGTGAGAATTTCATAAATTTCATACTCGTTAATTTTTTTAATGAACAAAACTTCTGCAAGAAGCGTATTTTCTCTGATAATTCCTAAGTCATTCTAAAAAATGCTAAAAAATTTGTATAACATTTTCAAAAGATTAACTTTGAAAAGCAATTTGTATTAAAAAATTAAGTTATGTCGCATCTTGATTATATCAGAACAGTAGAAGAAGCTTTTAAAAAGTTAGGGATGAACCCTAAAGATGCTCAATCTCCTATTCAAGGAGCTTGGATTTTCAAAAGAGGTTCGGCGACCATTCGTGTAATGCTCAATTCTTCACCAAGTTCTGAAGGAGACCAAAGAACACTTTCCATGATGGCATACATTATGCCTATTCCAAGAAAACTACAAAAAGATTTTTTCAGAAGACTTTTGGAAATGAATAGCTCTTTTGTTAATGAAAGGTTTGAAATATTTGATAATGAAGTCTATGTTACAGCCTCACGTTACTTGGATGGCTTGAGTTCAGATGAGGTGGTAGCCATCATGACAGAAATTAGTAATACAGCCGATTTCTTAGATGATAGGCTAAAAAAAGACTTTCCATTAGATTAAAAAAATTAGATACTAAATTTTTTTATTTTCTCTTAGATACTTTGTTATCTTTGCCGAAAATTTTTTGCAAAGATGCCTAAAAAACCTGCTATCAAATCTGTTCTGATTATTGGCTCTGGTCCTATTGTTATTGGGCAAGCCTGCGAATTTGATTACTCTGGCTCACAAGCAGCTCGGTCATTACGAGAAGAGGGAATCGAAGTAGTACTGATTAACTCAAATCCAGCTACTATCATGACTGACCCCGTTACCGCTGACCATGTATATTTGTTGCCATTAGAGCGAAAGTCCATTGAATACATTTTACAACGCCATAAAATTGATGCCGTTTTGCCTACTATGGGAGGTCAGACGGCATTAAATTTAGCTATCAAATGCCATAAAGCAGGCATTTGGGAAAAATATGGTGTTCAAATGATAGGTGTGGATGTAGATGCTATTGAAACTACCGAAGACAGAGAAAAATTTAGATTGAGAATGATTGAGCTTAATGCTGGAGTTTGTAAAGGAGAAACAGCTACATCATTTTTAAGAGGAAAAGAAATAGCCCAAGCAATAGGATTTCCACTTGTTATCAGACCATCTTTTACACTTGGTGGTACAGGTGGTGGGTTTGTAAATGACGAAAAAGATTTTGATGAAGCTTTAAGAAAAGGTTTACAAGCTTCACCAACACACGAAGTACTGGTAGAACAATCTATTTTTGGCTGGAAAGAGTTTGAATTAGAATTGCTTAGAGATAGTGTAGGGAATGTGATTATTATATGCTCTATTGAGAATTTTGACCCAATGGGTATTCATACTGGAGATAGCATTACAGTTGCTCCAGCCATGACACTTTCTGATACCACATACCAAAAAATGCGTGATTTAGCAATCAAAGTGATGAATGGTATTGGGAATTTTGCAGGAGGATGTAATATTCAATTTTCCGTAAATCCTAAAGATGAAGATGATATTATTGTGATAGAGGTGAACCCTCGTGTATCACGTTCTTCTGCATTAGCAAGCAAAGCAACTGGTTATCCTATTGCAAAAATAGCTTCAAAATTAGCAATAGGTTATAATTTGGATGAGCTCAAAAATCAAATTACAAAAACTACTTCTGCTTATTTTGAACCAGCCTTAGATTATGTAATTGTGAAAATTCCTCGTTGGAACTTTGATAAATTCAGAGGTGCTGATGATAAACTTGGTTTGCAGATGAAATCTGTGGGTGAAGTAATGGGTATTGGTCGTAATTTCCAAGAAGCTCTACAAAAAGCATGTCAGAGTTTAGAAATTAAGAGAAATGGTTTAGGTGCTGATGGTAAAGAAATTACAGATCAACAATTTATTCTGAAAAGTTTAGAAAACCCATCAGGGAATCGTCTTTTTCATATTTATGACGCTTTTAAAATGGGTATTTCTTTTAAAACTATTCAAAAACTTACCCAAATAGATGCTTGGTTTTTACACCAAATTGAAGAAATAGTATTACTTGAAAGAGAAATTCAAAAATACAATATTACTGATTTATCAAAAGAACTACTTCTTGAAGCGAAACAAAAAGGTTATGCAGATAGGCAAATAGCTCATTTGGTTCGTTGTTTGGAGAGTGAAGTCTATAAAAAGCGTCAAGAACTTGGTATACAAAGAGTCTATAATATGGTAGATACTTGTGCTGCTGAATTTGAGGCTGTTACACCTTATTATTATTCATCTTTCTCTAAAGAGAGTTCTTTACCAAACGAGCCAAAAACTACTTCAACCAAGAAGAAAATAGTAGTTTTGGGTTCTGGTCCAAACCGTATTGGACAAGGTATAGAGTTTGACTATTCTTGTGTACATGGAATTTTGGCAGCAAAAGAATGTGGTTATGAAACAATCATGATTAATTGTAACCCAGAAACAGTTTCCACTGATTTTGATACAGCAGATACTTTATATTTTGAGCCTGTTTTTTGGGAACATATCTACGATATTATTCAAAAGGAACAACCTGAAGGCATTATTGTACAACTTGGAGGACAAACAGCTCTTAAATTGGCAGAGAAACTTAGTCGTTATGGAATAAAGATTATTGGTACAAGTTATGAGTCTTTGGATATAGCAGAGGATAGAGGAAAATTCTCTAATCTATTAAAAGATTTAGGAATTCCATATCCTAACTTTGGAGTAGTAACCAATGCAGATGAAGCAGTGCTACTTTCTAAAGAGTTAGGTTTTCCTCTTTTGGTACGCCCTAGCTATGTATTAGGTGGACAAAGCATGAAAATTGTTATTAATGAAAAAGAATTGGAAGAGCATGTTGTGAAAATTTTACATGACATCCCTGATAATCAAATACTACTTGATCATTTCTTAGAAGGAGCTATTGAAGCAGAAGCTGATGCTATTTGTGATGGAGAAGAAGCTTATGTCATAGGTATTATGGAGCATATTGAGCCTGCTGGCATCCATTCTGGTGATAGCAACGCAATGCTTCCACCATTCTCTCTTTCACCTATGATTGTGGAACAAATTGAAATGATTACTAAGAAAATTGCTTTGGCTCTCAATACTGTAGGTTTGATAAATGTTCAATATGCTGTAAAAAATAATATAGTTTATGTAATTGAAGCGAACCCAAGAGCCAGCCGAACAGTACCGTTTATTTGTAAGGCATACAAAGAGCCTTATGTGAATTATGCTGTAAAGGTAATGCTTGGTGAAAAGAAAATTAAAGACTTTACTTTTACACCTCAACGTTCTGGTTATGCAATTAAATTGCCTGTGTTCTCTTTTGATAAATTCCCAAATGTAAACAAGGAGTTAGGACCCGAAATGAAATCGACTGGGGAAGCTATTTTGTTTGTGGAAAACTTACAAGACGAAACATTCCAAAAATTATATGAAGAAAGGAATTTGTATTTGAGTAGATAACGAAAAAGCCCCAAAATAAATTGGGGCTTTTTTTATTTAGATATAGTTGTAATATCAATCAGATAAGGCTTTAAGGGTACACCATCTAAATTTTGAAACCGTTCTGTAATTAAGAGTTGATATTGTTTGTTGGGGTTTAAATCTACCTCTACAACAATAGACTTTTTATCCTCTGAAAAACCTACTACTCTTTGTATGCTTAATACATTTGATTCTCCCAAAGGACCATAATCGAAGCCTCTAAAATTAGTATCCATAGGCTGAGAAAAGCAAATAGTAAGTTGCATACGACCAGTTGCAACATTTCTTGATAGGTTTTCGAAAGGCGTAATTTTTGTAATTTGTGGTCTTGTTTTCTCAAAATTTTGTATAAGTGACCCTAGCGGACTTGAAAAAAACTGTGTACCATCAATTAAATCATGTATTAATTTTGTATTGTTATAATCTAGTTCTATGAGTGTTTTGATAGCCTCTTTTTTATCTTTTGTTTTTTCATAATACTTTTCTGCTATTTCATAACCGATATAATAACCTAAGTCTCTCATATTAAATTCATTTTTCTGAGAACTCCATAGCCAAAAATTAGTTTTATTATTCATAAACATTTCTTTTTCAAATTTATCTCGAATTTTTGCATAGTTTTTCTTTCCAAAATCAATAGCAGGTGTAGAAGAGGGTTGCCCCATAGCCTTCACTGAAACAAACTCTGCGACACCTTCATAAACACATTGATAAAGAAGAGATTGTCTCATGCTTTTTTGCTGAGTATGAACAAACTCATGAACATTGAGCAACACAACAGACTTGATGGGGTTTGTTGAAAAGAAAGTTTTTAAATGTTTCATCCGTTCAGGAAACTCCTCTGTGATGGTATTTTCGTCAGCCATTGCCAGTTCACTACCAATTAAAATATTATTTCCAGAAATAGTACCATTTGTTCTAAAAACACCTATTGTAAAATACACATTCGCTGGTTTTAAATTCGGGTACAATTTTTTCAATTTTTGAATCCCTTTACTTAACTCTAAAGCTAAATTTTTAGATTTCAGAGTGTTTTTTCTAATAGAATTCCAAAATTTAGGATATTGACGAATTGCAGAAAGATACTCTTCAGGAGTGTACTGTCTTCGTTCCATAATCAGACGTAAACCTTCAGTACCTTTATCAAAAAATAGTTCTTTCAGAATTTTTGCATGTTGATTGGTGTCACTGACCTGTTTGATTTGGTCATAAGCTTTCCAAAAGTTATCAATATCTGATGTTATAACTTCTTGAGCATTTGCAAAGAAACTGAAAAATAACAGAGAAAAAATAAGATGATATTTCATGGTTTTGAGTTTTTGATTGAACAAAAATAATAAACCATAAAAAGATAAAATTGTAAGAATGTAAAATTTACTGCCAAACGAGCAAAATAGTTTTGTTTTCAGAGGTTTGAATTTTCTTGAAAAAATCGAGAGGAGTAAGGGACGAAAATTTTTTGAAATATTTGATTAAATGGGATTGGTCAAAAAATCCTATGTCATACACTATATCTGTTAGTTTAGCATGGGAGTTATCTGCAAGTTTAGAATCTATAAACTTTCGAAATTTCCATATTTGCTTGAATTGGGAAGGAGATAAACCAAGATATTTCTTGAACTGATTATGAAGTGTTTGTCTGGTAATTTGGTATTTATGAGCAATTCCTGTAAGATTTATTTTCTGATAATCGTCGATACCTTCTAAAATAGAGACAATTTCTTGAAGATATTTATGAGAAAAAGGAGTATAGATACTTAAAAAATAATCTTCTATTCTTGTTATCATATTCTCATAATCTTTTAACATTAATATTTCTGTAAAAAAATCCTGAAAAGTATGAGAAGGAGTAAAAGAGTTTAAGTTATTCCAAAGATATCGTTCATCAAAAAATGAATAAACTCCCAATGGTTTGAATAAAATACATATTTCTTTTGTATATCCCTGATATTCATAAATATACGATTTTGATAAAGACAACTGAACAGATGAATCTAAACATTGATTATCAGAGAAATGAGTAGTAATGGTATTTTCTTTTATAGAGAATGTAGTTCCTAAAGAAACTGAAAGATAGGTACTAACACTTGGAAAAATCAAAAAACTGAATCTCTTTTCTTGGATAGGATTTTCTATAATATATATACATCTAATAAGACTTCTCAGAAGGCTATTCTTAGGAATAAAAGATTCTATAGTCATATAAAAAAATTAATATTCGAACTCACCACATATTTGCCTATAAGGAATTTGTTTTATTTTTTCAAGAATCTCAGAATCTATTGGAAAAGCAAAATCGTTTTGAAAGAAAATAATACCTAAACGGGAATAATCTTTCTCCATATCACGAAAAGCCTTATAATAACCAACTTCCATAATACAAATAATACTTGGTAGTTGTGCGGGTTCTCCAAAAGGATATGTGCCATTATAATGAATGGGAGTTTCTATAGGTTCAATTAAATGAATATGGCTCATGCCACAAAACCTTTCTGCTTCTTGTTTAAAACGCTGAATACGGTTTTTATTCATTTCTTTGGTGGGTAATCCTTCTAAAAGACCTTCATAAGTATATTTCTGCTGAATGCTACGAATTCGTACCTCAAGGTCATAGTCAATAATTAAATGATTATTCATCAAGAATAGATTTATGTTTGCTATAAGTGAAATGATGTTTATCTAAAAATTTCCTTAGTTCCCCTCTGGCGTTTTTATTAAAACCTACATATGTATTACTGATAGTTGTTTCTGCGGGAATAGGTATAGAAGATTCTAAACGATTGCACGAATAACAGATACTAATGTGCATTACTATGTTGTTATCTTGATAAAAAACCAAACCCAAATGTGGCATAAAACAAGCCATAACAATCCAATTATAAGTGTTTTTATTGCTGAAAAGTCTTGTCACAAAATATACATCATCTGGTTTTAAAGCCACTTGTTGTGAAATACTTGGTACAAGTTGATGGTTTTCATCAACAATATAACGATATCTATCTTCCATCCAATCAAATTCATAAGCTATTACTTTGTTAAACTGAATACTATCAAAAGGATGTCCCTTAAATTCTTTAAAATTATTTGTTGGGTGTTTTTTATATATGCTAAAATAGAATCTCTTGGAATAAACTTTCTCATTTCAACAAGAGAGTCTATAAGTGTAGGGTTATATAAATCAGTATATTGAATAGGGTATTTTATTTCTTCTTTTTTTGGAGAACATGCAACCAAAATGAAATAAGTAATACAAAAATATATAAACAGACGTAAATGCATAGTTAGCCATTTATAATGTCCAAATTTTTATTTTCAGGCTTATTTCTAATATTTACCCAATATTCTTCTTTTGCATCTTCATCAATCAGAATAGGCAATCTTTCACCATATAATCTATCTGATCCATCTTTTTTACAACCTGAAATCCAGTATACATCACCAGTTTCTGTATCAAAATAATTTGCTTTGAAACCTGAAAATCTGGCAAAATTTTTACCTTGATAATGAATAGATTTACCAGTCTTAGAGAATTTTACACGCCCAATTCTGGCAATTCCAATAAGATTGTTTTCTCCACTTTTCTCTTCTATGTACATAATTCTTGTTTTCATAGCTTTTCTTTTCTAATACCATACAGATATTCATCCAAAAACTGCTCATTCTTGAAAACAGTTTTATAAGAAACTTTTTCTAGCTGAAAGCCTGCTTTTTCTAAAACTCTCATAGAGGCAATGTTACCCTCAAATACTCCTGCATAAATACGAGTTATATCAAAAGTTTCAAAACCGTAATTGACTATTCTTTTGAGAACTTCTGTAGCTATGCCTTTTCCCCAAAACCTTTCACCAAGCCAGTAACCAACTTCTGCATTTTTTCTATATACATCAGATTGTGGAAAAATACCTGTTCCACCTGCAAGCTTTCCATCTATAACAATAGCAAAAATTTGTTTGGGATTGGGTTGAGCCACATTTTCTATAAAAAACCTTCCACTTTCGTGAGTGTAAGGATGTGGAAAAATATCTCTCACAAAACGTGCAATATTAAAATTATTAGCTTGTTCTACCAATTCATCCAAAAAGCCCAAATGCCAAGAGACTAATTCTATATTCATAATATTTATTCACTCTGACCTAATATATTTTATAAACATCTGGATTGTGTAACTCCATCCATCTATCGGGTTTGGTAATTTCAGTCCAGCCATATTGTTTATACAACCCATGAGCATCTGCTGTAAGCAGAATCCATCGGCGTAATCCCTGTAAATTTGGATGGTTCATAATCGTTGCCATCAGCCATTTGGAGAGACCTTGCCCTCTAAACTCAGGCAAAATATATACATCTCCTAAATACGCAACAGTAGCATAATCAGAAACAATTCTGGCATAACCAATTTGTTGGTTATGGTGGTAAACTCCAAATGTTAGAGAATTTTCGGAGGCTGTTTTCACAGTCTCAAAAGGTATATTCTGACTCCAATAAGATTCTTTTGATAAAAAATGATGCACAGCTTGTAAATCTAATTTAGATTTATCTGTTGAAATGCAAAAGTCTCCTGTATAGGCATTTATAGGTTGTATCATAAATATTATTTTAAAAAATCTCCATCAATAATTAATAATTTTACACCATTTTCTGAGAACGAACGGTGTGAGCTTAGATTGTCTGATACAATATAACTCATTCCTTTTTTTAAAAGAAAAGATTCACCATTGTCTAATTCACTTATAAACTCTCCTTCTAAACAATGGACTATATGCCCTTTTTGACACCAATGGTCAGCTAAATAACCCATTGAATATTCTACAATACGTATCCTGAATCCATCATATTGTATTGTTTGCCAAAAAGATGTACCAAACTCTCCTATATGTTCAATTTTGGGAATGTTTTCCCAAGAAATAGTTTGAAAGGGAATAAAACTCATAAAATAAAAGGTGAAATATATCACACAATATATTCTTTTCTAGAAAATTATAGAAATATAAAATTTAAAAGCAGTTTAGTAAATAAGACTAAACTGCTTTTAATAGATGATGAATGATATAAGAATATTACCTCTCTAAATTATTTTTTAAATCTCTCAAACGTTGCTTTACATTATTTTGAAGATTTTTTTTGATAAAACCTGTGAGCAGACTAAAAGGAAACCGAAGTATAAAAGAATATAAAAATGTTACTTCTGTTGTATTGTCTTCTATTTCTTTAAAATTCCAAGAACCTAAAAAACTTTTGAACATAAAAGGTCCTTGAGTCATTTTGATGGCTGTTACTTTGGGTCTATTGAACGAAACATATTCAGTAATCATTCCTAAGCCATTTTTAGCAACACAATAGGCTTTTACACCTTTATCTGCTTCTACTGCATCCATCAGTTCGGCTTTCTTTAGAAAAGTATCCCAACGAAGACGATTGTTATAATCTTGTGTAAAATCGAAGGCTGTTTCTTGCTTACAACGAATCAGTATTTTCTCAGTAAATTTAATACCATCCATACTGTTAAATATTTAAGAGTTGATAGGGATAGATTTTCTTTTCAATTTTCTAAGTGTAGGTGAACTTACAAACCACAGTACAAAGCCACTCAAGACAGTAATCAAGCCTAATAACGAAAATATACGTAAAAGAGTGTTATTGATGTTGTCCCTGCCTTCAAAGTCCATAGTGTGTGTCATCCACAAAAAATCAAACCAACGCCATGATTGATGCCTGATGGTTTGGAATTTCCCATCAGCTTGCGAAACATACACCTTGATTATATCTCTATGTTCATACTCAATTACATAGGCAGGAAGTTTTTTCTCTCTGTATTCGTGGTCTTTGGTGATTTCTTTTAAAAGAGTAACATTTTTTACTTTTAAATCGTTTCGGATATGATTACTAGCTATAGCAATGGCTTCTTCCTTTGTAATTCCTTGTTTTTCTTCACCTGTATGAGCATTGATCAACTTTTCATTATTAATCCAATAATGAGGTATAGCCTGAATATCTCTTAATTCTATACTCGAAACATCATTTTTATAAACTTCATGGATGGGTTTTAGATTATTAAAAGTCGTTTTTTTAGGTTTTGCTTTAAAATGATCTCCATGAATTTCGTCTATGTTTGTCCAACTGAAATACAAGCCACTTACAGTCCAGAATATAAACTGTATTCCAATAAAAATACCTAAATAACGATGCGATTTACGAATGAACTTATGAGATGACATAAATAATTATTTAAATAATCTTTTGAGTCTTCTTAAAAACTCTGGTAAATTAATCGAAAAAGCACTACCATCATATTTCTTGACACTTACCAAATCTTTAATTACATCTTCAGTATCATTATTTTGTGGTTCTTTTGTTTTTAGAATTTCTTGAAATTGATAATTTGATAATTGCAAACTTTGTATTGTAGCATCTTTTGCTTGTATAATAGAGTTTGCCAATGTTAATTGAGATTGTAAGTGCATAATATTTGCTTTCCATTGCATTATAGCAATATCCTCATTTAGAGAGACTGGAGATAAAATTATTTCAGTAGGAGGGTTTAAATAAATCTGTAAAGCTTCTCTAATTTTTTCTAAAGCATCTATTCCATCTTTTGGAATCACTCTAAAAAGGGTTTTACCTGCATCTTCTTTTATTTCTGTATCAGCATCAATACCTAAATCCATTAAAAACTGTGCAAAATAAACTAAATATTGTTTACAGGAAACTTTAATGTGTTCTGGAAAATTGAAAAATAGGGAAATTTTATTTTTGTCAATCTTACTCAATAAAGATATTGTTGCTAATTCAATAAATTCTTTGATTATGGCAATAATACCATTTTCAATGTTTCCTATGGAAGATGTTTTTGATACTTTTAAATTATGAAAACCAAATGAGGGTATAGCATTATCAGCATTTTGATACAAAAAAAAATCAATATTATTATGTGTTTTAGCTATTTTTTCAAACTCTTTTATGAAATCAGTAATGCTATACAAATTACTCCAATTCTCAACGGAAATTTGTATTTCAATCTCTGCACTATCATCAAATAGAGCAGATATATGCCCGCTTTGCCAATCATCAATAAAAATATCATGAACCCAAACTTCAAAATACTTTTGGATATCATTGAGGGTGTATGTTTTGATAATATCAATTGCCTCTTTTCTATAAAGTTTGCAATAATGGCTTTGACCTATCACATCTGCATTTTTATCTTCAATTCCATTTATAGTAACATAGGAATCATTGCCCATTTCTACAAACTGAATATTCAACATATTATAGATATTTACTCATTCAAAAAAACGCCCTCAATTGAGGGCGTTTGCGTTTATGTGTTAATATGCAAACAATGGATATTTTTGCATCAATTCATTTACTTTTCCACGAATTTGAACTAGTTTGGTATCGTTATCATGGTTTTGTAAAACTTCGTCAATGAATTCTACAATCAACGACATTTCTTGTTCTTTCATACCTCTTGTAGTAATAGCAGCTGTACCAATACGCATACCAGAAGTAACAAATGGAGATTTGTCATCAAAAGGAACAGCATTTTTATTGATGGTAATATCAGCTTTAATCAATGTTTCCTGAGCCAATTTGCCTGTCAAACCTTTAGAACGTAAATCTATGAGCATCAAGTGGTTATCTGTTCCACCAGAAATAATTTGATAACCTTTCTTTACAAACTCATTTGCCATGATTTGGGCATTTTTACAAACTTGTTGAGCATATTCGCCAAATGAAGGGCTAAGAGCCTCACCAAAAGCAACAGCTTTTGCAGCAATTACATGCTCCAAAGGACCTCCTTGTGTACCAGGGAACACAGCAGAATCCAATAATTCAGACATTAATCTCAAATTACCTTTAGGGTTTTTCACTCCAAAAGGGTTTTCAAAATCATTACGAAGCATAATCAAGCCACCACGAGGTCCACGAAGAGTTTTGTGAGTGGTAGTTGTAATAATATGGCAATGTTCAAGAGGATCGTTCAATAACTTTTTGGCAATTAAGCCAGCAGGATGAGAAATATCAGCCAATAATAAAGCACCAACTTTATCTGCAATAGCTCTCAGGCGAGCATAGTCCCAATCTCTCGAATATGCAGAAGCCCCACAAATAATGAGTTTAGGGCGTTCTTTGAGAGCCGTTTCTTCTACTTTATCCCAATTAATCAATCCTGTTTCTTTTTCTACGCCATAAAAGCTTGGTTGATACAGTTTTCCAGAGAAGTTTACAGGAGAACCATGTGTTAGGTGTCCGCCATGAGAAAGATCGAACCCTAAAATTTTATCCCCAGCTTGTAATACTGCAAGCATTACAGCAGCATTCGCCTGAGCACCAGAGTGAGGCTGTACGTTTGCCCAAGTAGCTCCAAAGAGTTCTTTGGCTCTGTCAATAGCTATTTGTTCAATTTCATCTACAACTTCACAACCTCCATAATAACGTTTGTTGGGTAGACCTTCAGCATACTTGTTGGTAAGTACAGTACCCATTGCATGCATGGTTTGTTCTGAAACAAAGTTTTCTGATGCAATTAGCTCAATACCATGCAATTGTCGTTTATGTTCTTTTTCAATAAGATTAAAAATTGTGCTGTCTTTATGAGAGTGAGAAGCAGTGGAGTTCATAAAACAAAGGATAAAATATTTGATGGATAAAAAGTGATACAAAATTACAGGAAAAATGCCATATCAACAAATCAGAAGTTATAAAAAAAGCCCTGAAAATTTATACTTTCAGGGCAAACTCTTTTTACAGATTTAGTATAGTTTTTATATTTAGAGCATCTTTATCGTTGGGAGCATTGAGTAAGATTCTATACAAATTTGCCTTAGCATTTTCTATATCATCTTTAAGTACAGCAAGAGCTAATTTTCGCCAACTTGCTTCTGAGGTTTCAGGGTTGAGCAAATCACAGTATAAAGTCGCTTTTTCAATGTTTTTTTCTTTGAGATACCACGTAGAGAGTGTTGTAACTTTGTTTTCGTCTGAAGTGGAAGTCTGCTCCAATCTTTTCAAAGTTTCTAATTTTTTAGTATCATTTTTATCATATTTGTCATACAAAGAAACCAAAGAGGTATAACCTCTTATATCATTATGTTCTTTAATATTGAACTCCAACAATCTTTCAGTTTCTTTCCAATTTTTTTCGATAAAATTAATTAAAATAAGACTTTCCAGAGCTCCTATTTCTTTGGTTTCATCATAAAGCATTTGATAATATTTTTTAGCGTCTTTAGGTTTATTCAGAAACATAGTTACAAAACCCAAAGAATTCAGCATATTGTTACGAGCCTTTTTTTGTTTTTTATATTGACTTTTGAAAAACTTCTCAGCTTCTTTGTATTCTTTTATTTGGTCATTATTAAGAGAAGAGAAAAGCTTCTGGTAATCTGTAATATCACCATTTGCTTGTTTCATGAAGTTGTTCATAGCTATCATATAAGCTCTTAAAACTTTTGAAAAATGATAAAGATGCTGATAACCAATTTCTTTGGGTTTTGCTTGTAAGGCTTTTTCTGCAATACTAATATCTACTTTAGGAGGTATCTGATTTTGATTGAGGGCAATAATGTATTGATACTGATACAACATCACTTGATAAGTACAAGCCGTAAGATTATAAGGTTCTAAGGCTAATAAGTCGTTGATGTATTTTTGAGTTTTGTTAAAATCTTTGAATAAATCGAGATGAAGTAAAATAGCCCAGCCTAAAACATCTTTGTCTTTTGGAAATCTATTAAGAGATTCTTCTAAAACTTTGGTAAGCATGCCATAGCTTTTTGTACCATACAAAAGTCCTAAGACATCTAAAAAAGGTTCTACATTAGTAGGCTCTTTTTCTAACCATTCATCATAACTTGTAAGAGCTTGATTAAAATATTTTTCAGCTTGTGTCATATCTCTTTTTACATAGTAAAAGTCTAAACACAAGTATTTATAAATAGCAGCATCTTTATAAGTATTGGTTACTTTGGCAAGAGCTTCTTTTTCAGAGAGTTTTTCGTAGGGACCGGGCTTCTCATCAGCTTTGTAATTGTTTGGAACAAAGCCCACAGTGAGTGTATAAGAGCTACTGCCATATCCTAAGACATTGAGTACAGAATCTTTTTGAGCAGATGAAAATTGTGCATAGCTTTGAAAAAATGCCATGTAAAAAAATAGAAAGGAAAGGACTCGAAGCATAGGCTTTTTATTGGTTTAAAACGAGAAACAAGATAATTTGTTTTTCTAAAAAAGCCAAAAAAAAACCTACACTTTAGAGGTGTAGGTTTGTGGCTTAAGCTAAGGCGTTTACAAATTTAGCCAATTTCGACTTATGATTAGATGCTTTGTTTCTGTGGATAATGTTTTTCTTTGCAAGTTTATCCAACATTGCACTCACTTTAGAAAGCAATTCTGTTGCTTCAGTTTTGTTAGTGGTTTTACGAAGTTTCTTTTCAAAAGTACGAGTTGTCTTTAAGTAAAAGCGATTTCTCAGTCTTTTTGCCTCGTTAGCTCTGATTCTTTTTAATGCAGACTTATGATTTGCCATTGGGGTATTTATTTTGGTTTTTGAGTTCTTTTTCAAAGGATTGCAAAATTAGCAATTTATTTTTTTATCCCAAAAAAAAGATGAAAAATAAAGGAGAATTTTTTTATTCTCCTTGTTATATTGTTCAAAATCTTTTATTCGTGCTTACTATCTTCATGATTTAGGATGTTTGGCTCTATTTCCTCCAATTCTTTTTCTACACTTCGCAAATCTTCACGTACAAGCCGATGCGTATTTTCGTCTAAGTCCTTGCTTTTTAGAATATTAATAAGCCTTTCTCTATCAGCCAGTAATTTTTCTTTGTTAAGGTGTATCATAATAAATGTTCTTTAATTTAGAAATAAGATTCATGAATTTTATTCTGATAATCAGATATTTATTGCTTTTTGAAACTTATTTAGTTGTATCTTGAGTCTAAATCTAAGTATTTTTTGTTATTCTGTATATACTTAGAAGTTAATTTTTTTTGACTTTCAAAATGGCACAGCATTTGCTGAAAATGACGCCTACTTTAAAAATTAAGTTTTTGTTGAAAAACACCAAAAAAACTATTATCTTTGCAGTTGAATCGTTTAAAAAAGAAATTTATGTATTCAGCTTTTTTATTTTTGGGTAACCTTGGGGCTACTGAAATATTAATGATTTTGTTTATTGTTCTGTTACTTTTTGGTGCAAAAAAGATACCAGAATTAGCAAAAGGTTTGGGTAAAGGTATTCGTGAGTTCAAAGATGCTTCTAAAGAAATTAAGAAAAATATTGAAGAAGAAGCAGATAGCATACGCGAAAACAAATAATTAAAATTCCAAAACCCTTGTCTTAAAGAACAAATAGAAAGGTTTAGTCCGTAAATTCTATACGTTCTAATAAAAAATAAATTCTGATAAGAGCAGACTACCATAGTCTGCTCTTTATTTTAGGTCAAAAAAGGGAATAAAGCTAAAAAAGTTAAAAAGAAAAGCAAATAATCTTGACTTGTAATTTTTTATTTTCTAATTTTGCAACCTCAATTTTTGAAATTAAAATCGTACAGATATGGCAGTTACCAGATTACAGCGTAAGCATCGCAAAAACATAGCTCGTGCAAAAGCTTATGTAAAAGACGTGAGTCGCTTGATTACTAAGCCTTCTTTGAAAATGGTTGATATAGAGGCAATTAAGAAGGAGTTTGCTGAAAAAAAAGCTAAGTAATTTTCTTAAAAAATTTAGTTATTTCAAAGAGCCTGTCAGATAAAATCTGACGGGTTTTTGTGTTAAAAAAATATGGATATGCTCAAGAATTTGTATATTGTTAGACATGGAGAAACTGAGTTTAATCGGTTGGGGATGGCACAAGGTAGGGGTGTAGATTCTGAATTAAACGAAACTGGTGAAAAACAAGCTAAATCTTTTTTTGAGTATTATCAGCATCTTCCTATTGAAAAAATCTATTTATCAACTCTCAAACGAACAGAACAAACCGTTAAGCACTTTTTGAATGTGGGCATCCCCTACGAAAGACACGAAGGGCTTGATGAAATTAGTTGGGGTATTCATGAAGGTAAGCCTTTTAGTGAAGCAACACATCAAGAATATCTTTATTATACCAATCAGTGGCGTTTGGGAAATACACATGTTGCTATAGAAAATGCTGAAACACCTGAACAAGTTGTAACTCGTCAAAAAGAAATCACAAAAATTATTTTAGAATCGCCTGAACAAAATATTCTGATTTGTTCACATGGGCGTGCCATGCGAATACTGTTTTCTTGGTGGTTGGGTTATCCTTTATCTCAAATGGATTATTTTGAGCATTATAATACGTCTTTGTATCATTTACAATACACAGGTTCTATGTTCAGAATTATAAAACACAATGATAGAAAACACTTAATGGTTTCGTAATCATTTTTTTATGAATAAAAATGTTTTAGAATTCCTGATTTATTGGAGCGGAATAGGGCATATTGTATTAAGTCTCGCCAGTCTTGCTATTCCTAAGTTTTTAAAGTGGAAAGAAGAATTAGCCCCTTTGCAAAAATTGCTTAGACAAATGTTTTGGACTTATGCAGGCTATATTTTGGTTATTAATTTTTGCTTCGGCTTGGTTTCTGTTTTTGGAGCAGTAGAATTACTAAACACTTCTTTTTTAGCGAAATGTGTGACATTTTTTATTGCAATATATTGGCTTGCAAGAGTATTAATTCAATTTTTATACTTTGATAAAACAAATGCTCCAAAAGGCTGGTTCTTTACATTGGGCGAAATAGGTTTGGTAGGACTTTTTGTAATATTTACAGTTGTTTATGCACTTGCATTTTTATACAATTGCTCATGGATATAAATTTATTAATTCTAATTCTTTGGGGCATTTTTATTTGGGTAGCAGGGTATAGTATAGGTTTGTTATCTAACAAAAATATAAAAAGGAAAATTACATGGCTTTTGGCTATTCTTACAACTGTTGGTTCTATTGTGTTGAGTACAGAATTAAAGCCTCTTTATCGAATGTTAGTGATAGTTTCTCTACAATTAGTGGCTATGAAACCAATTGTTTTAGTAGAAAGTTATCCACAAAAACCGAAACTTAATTTTATTCAGTGGTCTGTCTTTGCTTTGGGCTGGTTTGGCATGAGACCTATACTTTTTGAAAAATTCAGAGGTGAATCGTTAAACAATACAACATATTTTTTTCTGAAAGGATTTTCTAGAATTTTGGTAGGTGTAAGTTTGATTTTTACAGCAAATTTTATTTCATTAGAAATATTTGCAAATTTACTTCGACTTATAGGTTTGAGCTTTATATTGCATTTTGGGATATTGAATATCAGTACAGGAGCATGGCGAAAAATGGGTGTAGATGTAAAAGAATTATTTATAGCTCCTTATCAATCAAAATCATTGAAAGAGTTTTGGGGAAAACGTTGGAACATGGCATTCTCCGAAATGACAGCTCTTATTGCATACAAACCTCTGAAAGCTAAAATGGGGATCAATATAGCTATGTTTGTATCTTTCTTAATGTCTGGAATTTTACATGAAATAGCCATATCTTTTCCTGTAAGTGCTGGTTATGGCTTACCTTTGCTATATTTTCTGATTCATGGAATACTGATGTACTTGGAGAGTAAAATTTTATGGATAAAAAAGCTAATAGAACAGCCAATTTTATCACGTTTGTGGGTTTGTTTTTGGCTTATTCTACCCATGCCCTTATTATTTCACGAAAAATTTATCAGGGAGGTAATAATGCCCCTCTGCAACTTGGTTTTAATGCTATTGAATTTGAGTTAAAATATTTATGATGAATTGGTTACAACGAAGTGAAGCCCTTGTTGGAGCAGAAACTATAGAAAAATTTAAAAATAAACATGTTCTTATAGCAGGACTTGGAGGAATAGGCTCTTTTGCTGCTGAATATATTGCAAGAGCAGGAATAGGTACAATGACCATTATTGATGGAGATGTAGTAGAGGCTACTAATAGAAATAGACAATTACCAGCTCTGATTAGCTCAGAAGGGCAAAGCAAAGCCAAATTGATGGCTCAGAGACTTTTAGATATTAATGCAGACTTGAAATTATATGTTCATGAAACTTATATTGTAGAGGAGAAAATTACTGAGATTCTGGATACTACAAAATACGATTATGTAATAGATGCCATTGATACCATCAGTCCAAAAGTATCATTGATAAAAAATTGCTTAAAACGAAAAATACCTATTGTGAGTGCTATGGGTGCAGGAGGAAAATTAGACCCTGAAAAAGTAAAAGTTGCCAATATTTATGATACTTTTAACTGTACTTTGGCTCAACAAGTACGAAAAACTCTTCGTAAATGGAAGATTAAAGGCAATTTTAAGACGGTATTTTCTACAGAGCTTCCTGATAAAACAAAAGTTCAACATGTTGAAGGAGCAAGGCATAAAAGATCTTATTTGGGAACAATTTCTTACATGCCTTCGTTATTTGGTTGCTTCTGTGCCTCTGTTGTAATCAGAGATTTGATAAGCAAATAAATATATTGACTCATAAACCACTAAAAAAACTTAATTTTTACTTGGCACTAATTCCTAAAATGTTTATCTTTCTTGTGTGAATAGTTAGGAAAAGTGCCAAAAACTGCAAGATATGGCTTTTAAAGATACGGAAAGAAACGATTTAATCAGGAAATTTGAAGGAATGCTTCGTAACAAAGAAACTGTACACTTTGCAGAGGATGCTTATGAAGATATTATTGCTTTTTATTCCGAAAAAGGTAAGTTTAAAGAAGCCTTAAAAGCTTGTAATATAGCTCTCACTCAATATCCTTTTTCTACAGATTTTAAATTAGAAAAAGCTCAACTACTTTTATATATAGGTAACTACGATCAAGCTCTTGAAATGATAGAATCTGTGGAAGTTTTACAGCCTTACGATTTAGATACTTGTTTGCTTAAATCCAATGCTTTATGTTTTTTAGGTAAATTTGATGAGGCTATTGAAACACTTGATAAAGTGCTTGAATTTCACCAAGAATCAGCTGATGAAATATATTTTAGTTTAGGCTTAGTCTATCAGAATTGGGGGAAACTAGAAGAAGCTGTTGAATGCTTCAAAGAAACAATTCTTAGAAATATCAGTCATGAACCAGCTACTTTTGAACTTACGTATGCTTTAGAAAGCTTAAATAAACTATCAGAAGGTGTTAAGTTTTATGAAAAAATCATAGATAATGAGCCTTATAGCCATCTTGCATGGTATTATTTAGGAGAAATCCATGATAGAATGAGCAAACAGGCTGAAGCTCTCCAAGCGTTCGAATATGCTACACTCATCAAAGATGACTTTTCAGATGCTTATTTTGGTATGGGAACAGCCTATATGAATTTAGGAGAATATTTAAAAGCCAGAGAAGTTTTTCAGAAAGTTTTGGATATAGACCAAGATGAAGACCCTGAAACATATTGCCATTTGGCAGCTACTTATGAAAAATTGGGAAATTATCACCAGGCTATCGAATATTATCGAAAAGCTATTCGTTCGGATGCTTTATGGGATGAAGCTTGGTATGGAGTAGGTTCGTGTTTGTATGCACAAGAAAAATGGTTTGAGGCTTTGAGTGTATTCAAGAAAGCAACTGAACTCAATCCTGATAATCCTACTTATTGGCTTGCCCTTGCAGATACAGAATACGAATTTGGAAATCTTTTTTCGGCAATTGATGCATATCAAAATGCAGCAGAATTGGACCCATTCAATGCAAATATTTGGCTAAACTGGTCTTTTGTTTATCATGAACAAGGTAATAGTGAGAAAGCCCTCAATGTAATTGAAGAAGGTTTGGAAGAATTACCTGATGACCCAAGTTTATTGTATCGCCAAATTGCATACTTGATGAGTATGGGAAGTTACAAAGAAGCTTTCAATCGCTTAGAAATAGCCTTAGCATTGCATTATGACCAACATATTCTTTTATATGATTTTTTTGATGATTTAGAAGTTCAAAAAGCTTTGTTTAAAATCATACAACAATATAAAGCCTTGTAAAAAAACATTCGCTCTCAAATTTGCACCCTATCCGAAAAAACTTATATTTGCCCTTTATACTTGAAAAATTCTTAACTTAGGCATGACAAAGCAAAATAAATATTGCTTGAGTATTTTGCACTTTTGAGACACAACAATGAATAAAAAGATACATTTTATCGCTATTGGAGGAAGTGCCATGCACAATTTGGCATTGGCTCTTCAGACACAAGGCTATCAAATTACAGGTTCTGATGATGAAATATTCGAACCTTCACGCTCTCGCCTCGAAAAAGCAGGACTGTTGCCTAGTACAATGGGCTGGTTTCCTGAAAAAATAGATAAATCTATTGAATCCATCATTGTGGGTATGCATGCCCGAAAAGATAATCCAGAGTTGGTCAGGGCTAGAGAACTCGAAATCCCTGTGTATTCATACGCAGAATATGTTTATTTGCAAAGTGTTGATAAGCAAAGAGTTGTAATAGCTGGTAGTCACGGAAAAACCACCATTACAGCTATGGTAATGCATGTTCTTAAATATCATAATCGTAACTTTGATTATTTGGTAGGGGCTAAAATAGATGGTTTTGATGTAATGGTGAAGTTAAGTGAAGATGCTCCACTAATTATTATTGAGGGAGATGAATATCCTGCTGCTCCAACAGCTCCTAAACCAAAGTTTTCCTATTACAAACACCATATAGGACTTGTAAGCGGGGTTGCTTGGGACCATATCAATGTCTATCCTTCTGAAAATGATTATGTAAGACAGTTTGAAAAATTTGCTGATTCAACTCCCAAAGGAGGAGCTTTGCTATATGATAGTGATGACTATATGGCTAATTTTTTGTGTGAAAAAGAAAGAGCAGATGTAGCGAATGTTCCTTATCAAGCTCATACTCATAAAGTAATTAATGGACAAACATATTTGGTTACCAAAGATAAGCAACAAATTTCTGTGATGGTTTTTGGAGAACATAATATGAAAAATATTAGTGGTGCAAAAGCTATTTGCGAAAAGTTATATATCAGTGAAACAAAATTTTATGAAGCAATTAGTAGTTTTAAAGGAGCTGCCAATCGGTTAGAACTTTTAGCCAAAAATGCTAATTGTGCAGTTTACAAAGATTTTGCCCACGCACCTTCCAAAGTAAAAGCCACTACAAAAGCTGTTAAAAAACTATATCCAGAAAGAAAACTGATAGCATGTTTAGAGTTACACACATTTAGTAGCCTAAACAAGGAGTTTTTACCTCATTATAAACATACGCTTAATACTGCTGATATAGCAGTGGTATATTTCAATCCACATACCATTGAACATAAAAAATTGCCACCCATCAGTATTGATGAGATAAAAAAAGGTTTTGATAATCCTAATTTGCAAGTTTTTGAAAATGCTGAAGAGTTACAAAAGTTTTTAAAAGAGCAAAATTATCAGAATACCAATCTTTTATTGATGAGTTCGGGCAATTTTGCAAATATGCCATTACAAGAGTTAGCCAATGATTTTACCCAAAATAATGGATAATTCTATGAATTTACATCTGAAAAAACCTTTGGTGTTCTTTGATTTAGAGACAACAGGTACTAACATTGCTAAAGATAGAATTGTAGAATATTCTTTTTTGAAGGTAATGCCTAATGGTACACAAACTACAAAAACTCAAAAAATAAACCCAGAAATTCCTATCCCAATCTATACAAGTTTGATTCATGGGATTTATGATGAGGATATAAAAAATGCTCCAACATTCAAACAAGTTGCAAAAGAACTTGCTGTATTTTTGGAAGGAGCAGATTTAGCAGGCTTCAATATTATTCGTTTTGATGTTCCTATGCTTGTAGAGGAGTTTTTGAGAAATAGTGTGGACTTTTCAATTAATAATAGAAGATTAATAGATGCTCAAAAGATTTTTCATCTGATGGAGCCTCGTAATCTAAGTGCAGCTTATAAGTTTTATTGTGGTAAAACTCTTGAAGATGCCCATACTGCTGAAGCAGATACACGAGCAACTTTTGAGGTTTTGCAAGCTCAAGTTCTTCATTATGAAGGCACAATGCTTAAAGATAAGACTGGAAAAGAATATATTCCTATCAAAAATGATATGGAGGCATTGCACCAAATTACAGCAGAAAAGATAGTAGATTTTGCAGGTACAATGGTATTAAATGAGAAGGGTATAGAGGTGTTTAATATCGGAAAACATAAAGGAAAGCTTGTAACAGATGTACTCAAACAAGAACCCAATTATTATGACTGGTATCTAAAGGCAGATTTCCCTCTTGACTCCAAACGTAAACTCACAGAAATAAAACTTCGTTCTTTTAATACATAAGGGTTAGTACTAACCCTTTTTTTATTTGTAATATTTTATGAAGAAATGATATAAGTTTTTATATTCAAAATGCGTTTGAATATTGAGTAACCTTTGTATGTTTAAAAACTATTGGAAAATATCTTGGAGAAATTTACTAAAAAAGCCATTCTATACACTGATCAATATTTTAGGTTTGGCTATAGGAATGGCTGTAAGCTTACTCATTTTATTATATTTGGAAAAAGAGTTTTCTTATGATAGTACTTGGGAAAAACCCATATTTCGTTTAGCTATTCAATATAAAACAGGTAAAGAAACTCGTAAAATTGCAGCAACAGAGCCTAACATTATTGCTACATTCCCAAAAGCATTTAAAGAAGTACAAAAAATAACAAGAATTTTGCCCACAGAAGGGACAATTGTTGCTTATCAAACAAAAAATAACTACTACAATGATATTTTTTTTGCTGATAGCTCATTCTTTGATATTTTCAATTATCAAGTTTTAAACGGCTCGATTAAAGGTGTTTTTGAGAATAAAGAAACCCCTGAAATCATACTGACAAGTGAATTGGCTCAAGAAATTTTTGGTCAGGAGAACCCAATAGGAAAAAAAATACAACTCCGTACAACCAATGCCTTTAGTTATGATGGAGATTATACTGTAAAAGCGGTCATTCAAAATCCATATAAAACACATTTTTATTTTAAAGCTCTTATCTCATGGAATCATGAAGATAAGTTTGTTGGAGCTTCATGGGCTTATACTTATTTCACATTTAAAGGTGATGTAAAGAAGGTTCGTAAAAATTGGGATGATTATTACAAAAATTACCTAAAACGTTATTTTCCCAATGAAGAAATTTCTCTAAAACCTATTGTTCAACCCATTGAAAGCATACACCTGCAATCTCAACTCGACTCTGAAATATCTGCTAATGGAAATGAAAATTATTTATATCTATTTTTCGGAATAGCCTTACTCATGATTACAGTTGCATGTATTAATTTTATCAATATTAGTACTGTTCGTTCTGTACAACGTATCAAAGAGTTTGGTATTCGTAAAATGCTGGGAGAGAATAAATTAGGAATTCTGATGCAATTGTTTATAGAAACAACAATACTTGTATTTATGGCATTTTGGGTTTCTTTATCATTTGCAGAACTTTTTTTCCCATTATTTAAAGAAGTATTAAACCAAGATTTATCTTTCAAAACACTCTATGAAAATAAATTCGTTATTTTTTGGATAGCTGTTTTTGTAAGTCTTACAGTTGTTTCAGGAGTTTATCCTATCTTTTATTTAACTAAAATACCAGCTCTCAATGCAATTAAAGGTATTGTTGAGAAAAAATATTATAGAGTATCTTTTAGAAAGACTCTGCTGGTTATTCAATTTGCTGTAACTTTAGTAATTATGGCAACAACATTGATGGTGACACGCCAGTTGTTGTACTTAAAAAGCAAAGATTTAGGTTTTGATAAAAAAGGTGTATTGGTGATACGACTGCCTAAAAATGAAGAAATTATAGAAAAACTTGATTCTCTGAAAAGTAAATTTATGGAAAGTCCTGATATTTTTAAGGTAGCTAACGCTGCTGAAATGTTGGGAACAAACTTGATTTCTCAGTTCAGATTTGAGGTAGAACATCAAGGTAAATATAAAGAGGCTGTTATGGGTAGAATGTCAGTCAGTACAGATTTTATTGATGTTATGGGACTCGAAATAGTAGAGGGTAATAAATTTGAAGAAGCGGAAGAGCAAGAATATCAGCCTCTAATCATCAATGAAGCGACAGTCCAGTATCTAAAATGGAAAGACCCTATTGGTAAAAAGCTAATTATTAGTAGAGATGAAGAAGGAAACCCTTTGGTTGTTGGGCAAGTAGTTGGAGTTATTAAGAACTTCCATTTTAGCTCATTACATTCCAAAATAAACCCTTTGGTTCTGGTACAAAGTAATCGGATAGGTAATTTGTTTTTGAGTATTGCTCCCAAACAAAAAAAAGAAGTAATTGAATATTTACATAAAATTTGGCAAGAGGAGCTTCCTGATGAGCCATTTAATTATTTTTTCTTAAATGAAAATTATCAAAAACATTATATAGCAGAAGAAACATTGGCTAAGCTTTTGGTCTATTTTTCTTTACTAATGGTCTTGGTAGCTTCTTTAGGACTTTTAGGACTCTCTTTATTTGTTTCGGAGCTTCGCCTTAAAGAGATCGCCATTCGTAAAATGTTGGGAGCTGGCAAATGGTCATTGATTTGGTTACTCTCCAAAGATTTTGTATACCTTATCTTTTTTGCTAATATCATTGCCATTCCAGTGGGTTATCACCTGATAAGTATATGGTTAAGAAACTTCGCATATACAGCTACAATTGAATATCCTATATTTATTATTGCATTTATTCTAACACTTTTTGTAGCTCTTATGCCATTGTTGCTACAAGCTATTTTGAGAGTTTTTGTATCTCCTATTAAGGTTTTACAAGTTTCATAATACTCAAACAATAAAAAAGTGTTTTTAGAGTTTTTGAATAAACTATTTATTTTATGAATGAATCTAATTTATTGCAAGTTGGGCTGGCTCAAATAGCTCCTGTTTGGCTTAATAAACTCAAAACTTTAGAAAAAATAAAAGAAGCAATTATAGAAGCTGCTCACAAAAAATGTGAGTTAGTAGTTTTTGGTGAAGGTTTACTCCCTGGATATCCTTTTTGGCTTGCCCTCACTAATGGAGCAGAATGGAATGCTTCCATACAAAAAGAAATACATGCCCATTATATCCGAAATGCCATCCAAATAGAAACTAATGAACTTTCAGATGTTTGTAAGCTTGCTAAAGAACATAAAATCGCTATTTATTTAGGAATTATTGAAAGAGCTCATAATAGAGGAGGGCATAGTTTGTATTGCTCTTTGGTATATATCAATGAGTTTGGTGAAATAAAATCTGTACATCGAAAATTGCAACCCACTTATGATGAGCGTCTTACATGGTCTCAAGGTGATGGAAATGGGTTGCAGGTACACCCACTCAAACAATTTACAGTAGGAGGGCTAAACTGTTGGGAAAACTGGATGCCTTTACCCCGAACAGCTCTATATGGTCTAGGTGAAAATTTACATATTGCTGTATGGCCTGGGAGCATTCGCAATACACACGATATCACAAGATTTATAGCTAAAGAAGGTCGTTCTTTTGTAGTGTCAGTTTCAGCATTAATGAGAAAAGAAGATTTTCCTTTGGATACACCTCATATTGAAAAAATATTAGAAAATGCTCCTGATATACTCACTGATGGAGGTTCTTGTGTAGCTTCGCCAGATGGTGAATGGGTCTTAGAGCCTGTTGTAAATCAGGAAGGTGTTTTTACAGCAATCTTAGATTTTAATAAAGTGTTAGAAGAAAGACAAAATTTTGATGCTGTGGGGCATTACTCACGTCCTGATGTGACAAAGCTCATTGTAAACCGAGAAAGGCAGGCTATTGTACATTTTACTGAAAATTAAAAACTTATGAATATTCAAACACTTCAAACTTTATTTCGAAGAGATTTAGAAAAACTTAAATCGGAAATAGAACTTTATCAGAATGAGGCTACTATCTGGCTCATAGAACCAAATATTTCAAACTCAGCAGGGAATTTATGTTTGCACTTAATAGGCAATTTGAACCATTTTATTGGGACTATTTTAGGAAAAACAGATTATGTAAGGAATAGAGAATTAGAATTCTCAGAAAAAAATGTGCCTAGAACCAAACTGACTGAACAGATTGAGAAAACCATAGAAGTTGTGGAGCAATCCTTATCAAAAGTGTCCGAAAATCAACTACAAGAAGAGTATCCTTTGGTTGTTTTGGGTAAAGCTACTTCTACACATTATTTTTTGTTTCACTTGATAGCTCATTTATCATATCATTTAGGTCAAATCAATTATCACCGAAGATTACTAGATAAATAGATAAAAAATTTAGTTTTCTGCTACTGGTTATCAATTATATGAAGGAAGGGATTTTACCCACTGAACTTCCTACAAAGCACAAAATACCTGCTTGTGTAGAGATGATGTTAGTGGGTTGTTGTTCTCTATTCCTTTTTTGGTTTATCGGTTCAGCTTCGTTTAATTTTAAAAAACCAATAAAAATACACTGTTACAGTATTTATTGTAACTAGTAACCAAAATAGTGGAAATGTAAAAAAGCTTTCATAGCTACCGCCCTTTGGTATTTCTACAAATGGAACGGTAATTAAAGCATCAAGTATTATAGCCGTAACACTCATAATTGTTCCAGAAATAAGACCATGAACCTTGTTGCCATTTTTGTAGAAAATAGATGCCCCAAATAGTGCAAATGGTATGATGAATATCGCTACAATGAGTGTCTGTTGATTCAATGAATCTTTAATTGTAGGGGTATAACCTAGAACGACGAATGTGATAAAAATAAATAGCCATATTAAGGCTCCTGTTAAAATTGCTCTAAAGTTTTTCATTTTATTTAGTAGTTTTGATTAATAAGAAATACCTGTAATTTTACCTTGATAAGTGGTAGAAGTCAATTGAGTAACTAAGAAATCTGCTACATCTGCCTTTGAAATTTTAAGTTTTAAATTAGTATCTGTATATGGAAAACCATGCTTATAAATGCCAGTAAATGGTCCATTATCCATAGTGGCAGGTCTAATAATTGTCCAGTTTAAATTACTTTTTTTTATCAGACTTTCTTGTACGTGATGCTCTTTCAAGGTTTTCCTTAAAATAAATGGAATGATAAAGTATTTTGTAAAAAATGAAGCATTGTTCAACATCACAGCACTATCTCCAAATCCTAATGATGATTGGCATATCAAACGAGATACACCATTTTCATTCATAGCTTTGATAATATTTTCTGTTCCAACAGACCGCAACTTTCCAGCCTTGAGAGCTGGTGCACCAAGGCAACAAATAACTGCCTCTTGATTTTGCATTGCTGTTTGTAAAGAGGATAGTACCATGACATCACCTTGAATAACTTTTAGATTTGCATGAGAAATTTTAAAATTGTTGGGATTACGAACAAATGCCGTTATATTATGTCCAAGGGCAAGAGCTTGTTTTACAACATATTGCCCAGTACCACCTGTCGCTCCGATAATGAGTAGTTTCATAATAAATTCTTTTTTGAATGAATAATGAAACAAAAATGCAGAGAATCTGGCTTAAGCGATTGTTTTAAAAGAATTATGATTTGTTTGAAAAGAATTGTTGTCTGATTTCATTTGGTCGGACACCAAATTTGTTCTGAAAGGCATTAGAGAATGAACTTAAACTTTCATATCCAACAAACCAAGCCACCTCTTGTACAGTTTCGTTGGTAGTACTCAGCATTTCATAGGCTTTATTGAGACGTTCTTCCTGCAAAAACTTAAAAACAGGAACACCAAAAAGTTCTTTGAAATTTCTTTTGAGTTTGTTGTTATTAAGTCCGATAAGTTTAGATAGTTCACTTAAAGAAGGCGGACTTGAGATGTTATTTGCAATGATTTCTTTAGCCTTAAAAAGCTTTTCCTTATCTTTATTTGACACACTTTCTTTTTTATCGGAAGCAAGAAAGGCGAAAAAATGAGAGAGTAATTCTGTTATTTGGCTTTTTAAGAACATTCGTCTTGTGTTGCCTTTGTAATTAGTGGTTAATATTTTGTAAACAGCATTTTGCATGTTAGGTGTCATGTAAAACCTTGGACCTTCTACAAAGTCTGCCTTAGGGCTTAACAATTCTGGTAAAAAATCAGTAAAAATTTCCTGTTCTTCTTTGGGCAAATTTTGAAGTTTATTAAGTTTTGAAAAAATGCTTATAGATTGTAATGGTCTATTTGGACCAATTTTGTGAAAAAATTCTACTTTATTGTTGCCAAAAAAAGAAATAGCAATACCTGTTGTGTTGGTTATTATTTTTGTTTGATTTTGATGTTTAATTTCAAGCTCTACATTGCCAGAACCATAGAAAGCAAAACCTATAGCATCTCCATCAATGGCACATGATTGTACAATTGTTTTATCAGCGTTTGATTGCTCAATTAATACTATGAAATTGTTAATTTCTATTATATCTGTTGTCATTTCGCTCCAACGTTTTGCAGTTTTTGGCGAAGTGGTAGAAATCGAAGTACAAAATATTCAATCCAATAATTGTTGATGAATTTAGCACTAAACCCGCCATTTTGCCAAGCTGCTGTTAGTAGTTGTTTTTTATTTTATTTAAAGGAATCATTATTTTATTTTCCCCAAACCATTCTCCCTCACCACCAACATAAACAATAAAATCGTTTTTAGATATTGTCCAAGTAATAACATAATTGCTCCCAGTTTTGTAAGCTAATAAATTTATATGTTTCTTATTTTTGATACCATACTTTTCAATATATGGAAAAAGCATCCTACGGTCAAAATTTGGTATTACTTGCTCTGGTTTGAGTCCTACAATTCCATTTTTTGATTTGTAACTTTGTTTTGGATTTATAACAACTGATTGATAAATAGTATCGGTTTTCAAATTTTCACGTGGTATTAAAGTGCGAAATTCAATGCTTAATATACTATCCGTTTTTAGTAAAATTTGATATTCTCCTGTAACTTCATCCTTTTTTATCTTCTTTTGTTCACAATTCTTTGCATAATATTCATGTTCAGGATATTCTTCCAAGACTTTATTTAGTCCAGACATTTTTTCTATATCTGCCAAGCCCTCTATTTCAGGATATGAAACTTTAATTTGGCAATTATTTTTTGAAATGATTTTAGTTCGATTTATTATTTCATAATCATCATTTTTTGATTCACATCCATAAATAAAAAAGATAATTATAAATATGTAACTCAGTGGTTTCATAAAATAACTGCTAACACATAAATATACACAATATATCAAACTTCATGGATATATCAAATTGTCAATATTTTATATGAAAAACCATACAAAATACGAAAGTGCTAATTAAAATTATACAAACAAAAAATCCCTGAAATTTCAGGGATTTATAGAAAAGATTTTTCCCAATTATATTATTTTTTAGTGTTAAATTATAGCGAGTGGTTCTTTTTCATTTTCAATATGCTTTTGCTAATGACGTGAAAATATTCCACCAGTCTGCTCTTCCTTCTTTCTTTCCAAGTCGAACAATTATCAATTTTTTTGTTGGATTAACATAAATGAACTGTCCCAATATACCTTCTGCCATAAAATCTTTGTCTGTGCTAAGCTTTATTTTTTCTTTTGTTGGGTTTTTTAAATTATAATTTTCTTTACGGAAATTATATAGAGCTGTAGGTAACCACCATTGATATTTATAAAATACTGCACCACCGTTTGTAGTATCAACTTCGGTTGATTCTTCAACCCATTTCTGAGAAATAATTTGTTTGTCGTTCCAGTTGCCATTATTTAGGTAAAGCCGTCCTATTTTGGCAAAGTCTTTTGCTCTTGCATTTAAACAGCAAAAAGTTTTCTCTAACCCATTCTTTTTTCTGTCAATGCTCCAAGATGCATCATATTCCATTCCAAGTGGTGTCCATAGCTTTTCTTGTAAATATGAAGTAATTGTTTTACCCTTTAATGAACGCTCTAAAACTAAACCTAATAGTTGCGTATTGCCACTTACATATTCAAACTGTTTACCGGGTTCTCTTTTTAACTTCATTTTTCTAATTTCTTTTCTAAGATTAAGTCCATAATAAAATGAAGCTGCATCACCAAAAGGATTTATATAGCTTTCATTAAACTTAATACCAGAGGTCATTTGTAAAAGGTGTTTAATAGTTACTTTATCAAAACCATTTTTTTTTAATTCTGGAATATAGTTAGTGATTGGCTCGTCAACGGACTTTATTAAACCTTCGTCTATAGCACAACCAATTAAAATTGATGTAACAGATTTTGCCATTGAGAATGATGGAACAATACTTTGTTCGTCATACCCTTTAAAATATTTTTCATATTGGATTGTATCGTTTCTAATAATTAAAAAGGCTACTGTCTTGTTATCATCAAGATATCTATCAAATGGAACACCGTTTAATTCTTTTGGAAATTTCCCTGAATTAGTAGTTTGAAAATTGAAAGGTGAAGTGTTGGCATTTAATGGTCTTGACTGAAATTTTTTATGGTCTTTTATATCTGCAAAGTTGTAAAAAACAAATCGTCCCAACTGACAAGAAGTCAATAGTGTTGAAGCAATAATCATTAAAAATCCAAATCTAGGTATTTTAATTTGTCGTCCCATATTTTTTATTTTGTTTTTTGTCCTGCTCTACAATGACTGCTACCTCATAAATATATCCAATCTCTCTCTTTTTGTCAAAAAATAATATTAAAATCTACTTTTATCTGAGTATTACAATAATTAATGTTGGCGTTACTATTTTACTAAGTTACTATTAATGACTATTTCTCTTATTTTTGATTCAAAATAGTAATGTACTTTACTATCAACATCATAACAATTTTGAAGAATAATGACATCTACATCTTTAGAAGGAATATAAAACTTAAATGATATAAAGCCAAGTCCTTTGCCACTGTGTCCTAAGTACCTAACATGAGTTTTATCACTTATTCTAAGTCCATAACCATAGCCAACTTTTTCATTACCAAAAGAGTCGTGTTGATTGGTAATTTCGTAATTGGTCATTAACTTATAAGTTTCTGGTTTTAGTATTTTACCCTTATGAAGTTTACTATCCCAAGTATGTAAGTCAATGGCATTGGATATCATACCTCCAGCAGGGATAAAGTTTGCCCAAGATTCAATGGTATAATTGAGTCTTTTGAAATTAAATAAGCTAACGGAATCTTTAGAAACCCAATATCCATTAATAAGTCCAAGATTAGGTTTATCTAATTCATAACAATAGCTATTGCTCATTTTCAACTCCTTGAAAAGACTATTGGCTACTTCTATAAATGTTTTACCTGTAACTTTTTCAATAATTGGTCTTAACAAACCATAACCAGAGTTGCTATAGTAATAATCTGTTCCAGGTTTGAAAGACAATGGTTTGGTAATATCTGTAATTCCAGCAGTGTTGTTAAGCAGATGATGAACAGTGACTGTATCTGCCCAAGTTTGTTTGAAATCAGGCAAGTATTTCCTGATAGGGGTATGAAGGTCTATCTTCCCTTTTTCAACCTCTCTTAAAATTATAACAGCTGTAATTTGTTTGCTATTAGACTGAATTCTGAAGTTGTCCTTTAATGTAAAAGGTGTTTTAGCTTCAAAATTTGAATAACCATATGTTTTCAAATACTTTGTTTTCCCTTTTTTTGTTATCCAAATAATGCCATTAAAACTTCTTGGATTTTTTATTTGTATTAAACTATCAATTTTGGCAGAATAGTCATCTTTCAACTGTCCATAACTATCACAGAAAATAAAAATGGATAAGAAAATAAAAGATAAAAATTTAGAATTTTTTTTCATGAAAATACTACTTTAAGACTATTTGTGAGAATTATAAACGATATGAGAAGTGTTTTATTATTCAATAAAATTTACTTGTTGTGAATTTATATGACTCTTCATATATCAATACAGATTTTTTTTGATCATTTCTCAAGTTGTTTAAAAACTATTTGAGAAAACGAGTCACTAATAGGTATTTCATGTTCATCAATAAAAATCATGTTACGGTCATAACGTTTTACTTTATCTAAATTCACAATGAAAGACTTATGTGTTTGAATAAATGTTTCTGGTAATTTTTCTATGGCTTGTTGTATCGTTTCTCTTCCTATTACTTTTTCATTTTCGCAATAATAAGTCATATAATTGCCATCTTTTTCCAAATACATTATTTTATCTGTTGTTATTCTAAATGTTTCAAATCCGCTTTTTACGGAAATCCAACTTATATGAGTATCCTTCTTTTGAACTTTCTTAGGGAGTACCTTACTAATCGCTTGTGTAAATCTATCCAAACTGATGGGTTTTAGTAGGTAATCAACAGCCTCTACTTCATAGCTTTCAACAGCATACTCAGAATAAGCTGTTGTAAAAATTATTTTCATGTTTTTGGGAATCATTTTAGATAAAGAAATTCCAGAAATATGTGGCATATTGATGTCAAGAAAAATAATATCTACAGGCTCTTTAGAAATGTATTCAAAAGCCTTCAAACCATTTCTAAATGTAGCAACCAATTCAATAGTGCCAAAATGTTCCAAATAGTCTTTCAATAATTCAATAGCCTTGGGTTCATCATCTACTATAATCGCTCTCATTGGGTTTGAATGTTTAAGGTTACAATAAAATTCTCGTTTTGCTTAATAAGTAGTTGATGTTTGTTCGGGTAAATTAACTCTAATCGTTTACGAGTTGATTCAATACCTGTATTGTTACCCATTAAGTTTGGCATCATCACTTTATTTCTAATCTCAAAACTTATATTATTTTCTACACTCAAATCAAAATATATATCAATTACACTTGTTTGTTCAGGTTCTGTTCCATATTTAAATGCATTCTCAACAAAAGTGATATATAGACCAGGTTCTATCTTTTGGTTAATAAACTTCCCTTCTATATTCAAATTTACAACTATTTCATCTTCTGTAAATCGTAATTTTTGTAGTTCAATATAATTTTCTAGAAATGAAATCTCTTTTTGAATACTCACTTTTTCAGATTGTGTTTCTTCAATTACATAACGCAACAACTGTGAAAGCCTCTCAAATGAATTTACCAACTTGAGATTTTCATGGGGTTTTACCATTGAGAGCAGATTGTTTAAGGCATTAAATAAAAAATGAGGTTGTAATTGATTACGAAGTAAAGTGAGTTCTGTTTGCTTTTTATCAAGGATTAGTTGTTGTTGTCGTTCATGATTTCGATATAATAACTTTGTAATGCTGTATGCAACTGAAATGGTAAAATAAAATGTAACTATTCCAAAAGCAATTGCTGATGGTAATGGTGGATGTTTGAAGCCAAAATCAAAGACAGTTATGAAGTAAGCAAACAAAATCCCCGTTCCAAAGATTAATAAAACAAAGAATACAGATTTTTTTTTGAGTTCATGATGTTGCAATAACCATACTGTTGTATAAAAGATAATGGCTCCAATAGTTATGCAACTTAAAATTTGTAATATCAGCCCATTATTGCGAATAGTATGGATTTTCTCTACACCTTCTACAATTCTCATATACTTCATCTGCACAGAAAAACTATTGGTAAGTAACCAGCCAGTAGTTAACCAAAAAATACTATGTAAAATGATTTCTATAAAACGATTTTTCATGTTGTAAAAATAGTAATCTTATTTTTTTCTATGTAAAAGATGTTACCAAATCACCTTTTGATGTGATGAAAAGCTTAGAAAGATTAAAATCACTTTCTTTTTGGGTTTTATCCTTTCATATAGGGGAATGGTAACTCTGTTTCAAAAGAGAAAAAAAACATAGATACTTTTGAATAAAAATTATAAAATAAAATGAAAAAGCAAGCTTCAAAATTCTTTAGTCTTGCATTACTGGCAATCAGTTTGACTAGTAATGCACAAACAAATCAAGTCAGCGAAAAACAAATTGCGGATATTAACAATCTCATTGAGGATTTGTCTAATAAAGATGCATTTTCGGGGACAGTACTCATTGCTAAAGGTGATAAAATTATCTATCAAAAAGCTGTGGGTCTATCTAATAAAGAGCAAAACATGAAAAATAACATAGAAACCAAATTTAATATAGGCTCTATGAATAAAATGTTTACAGGTATTGCAATAGCTCAATTGGCAGAAAAAAATAAATTACGCTATTCTGATAAAATAACAAGCTATTTGCCAAATCTTCCAAAAAAAATATTTGGTGACATAACAATAGAGCAATTACTTACACATTCTTCTGGTACAGGCGATTTTTTTAGATTTCCAAGATTCGAGCAAATAGCAGATACTGCGAAAACAATCACTACCTATGTAAATATTGGTCTTGAAGAGCCACTTTTATTTAAACCAGGAACAAAAGTCAGTTATAGCAATTATGGTTATATTTTATTAGGTGCTATTATTGAATCAGTATCAAAAATGAGCTATTATGACTATGTACGTCAAAACATTTTTGTAATAGCCAATATGAAAAATACTGATAGTTATGAAAGAAATAAAATACATGAAAATTTTGCTATTGGTTATGCCAATCCACCACAAATGCCCAATGAAACACCTAAACTAAATAATAGAGAAAATAATACAAAAATACTAGAATTAAAAGGGAATTCGGCGGGTGGAGGATATTCTACAGCAGTTGACTTTCATAAATTTTCACAAGCTTTATTAGCTAATAAATTAATAACATCAAAAACTTTAGGAATAGTTACAACAGGGAAGGTAATATTATTTCCTGGAATGAAAGAAAGAAATTTACCAGAAATAAAATATGGTTACGGTTTTGGAGAGTCGTACAAAAATAATATTAGAATTATTGGACATACAGGTGGAGCACCTGGTGTAGATGCAGCAATGGAGATTTATCCAGATCTAGGATATACAGTTGTTGTTTTATCTAATTATGACAGAGCTACAATGCCAATAATGAAGTTTATTCAAGATGTTATTACACAAAATAAATAAAAGAATACGAAGTGTTAAAAGTTTTAAATATAAAAGCCCTGAATTCAGGGCTTTTGGTTATTTTTTATCTTTATCGTTTAATAAAAATTTACTTGTTGTGAGTTTATTTTTCAAGCGAGATTCTTCATAAGTTAAACTGGAATCTTCTCTGGCATCATTGATTTTTTTGTATTCTTTGGCTGCTTGCTTAAAGCCAAAATCAGGGATAACCGTTTTTACACGCTTGTTTTGCATCATTACAGAGTGTCTACCTTGATCTGCAATACCCTCAATTGTCCAGTCAGAAGTTTGTTTTTTATCGAAACGGCAGGTATTACAGATAAATTCTTCGAGTTCCCCATAATGATCTTTTCTACCTGTAACTCTTATAACTTCTTTTCCCTGATACCAAAGTGTTACTTTTCCAGAACATTTATCACAATCTCTGTGTGCATATACAGGTTTTGTAAACCATACACGACTCTTAAATCGGAAAGTTTTATCAGTTAAAGCACCTACAGGACAAACATCTATCACATTGCCCGAAAAATCATTATCAATAGCTTCGGCAATATAAGTACTGATTTCAGCTGCATCACCTCTGTTCAAAACTCCATGTACACGACCATTTGTAATTTGGTCTGCTGTGAATACACAACGATAACACAAAATACAGCGAGTCATGTGGAGCTGGATTTTATCTCCAATGTCTATTTTATCAAAAGTTCTACGTTCAAACTCATAACGAGTAGCTTGTTTACCATGCTGATAACCCAAATCTTGTAAATGACATTCACCTGCTTGGTCGCAAATAGGGCAATCCAGAGGGTGATTAATCAATAAGAATTCAACTACGCCATCTCTTGCTTTTTGTACTTCCTCATTGACAGAGTTTTCTACAACCATTCCATCCATGACTGTCGTAATACACGAAGGAACGAGTTTAGGCATAGGGCGTGGGTCTTTGGTAGAACCTTGTGTAACTTTTACAATACAAGTACGACATTTACCACCTGAACCTTTCAGTTTTGTATAATAGCACATGGCTGGAGGTACAACTTCTCCACCAATTTTTCGGGCTGCTTGCAAAATGGTAGTACCAGGCTCTACCTCAATGGTAACATTATCTATCGTAACTTTCAGAAGTGTGGGCTGTTCCATTCGTATCTCTATTTTGAATGATTGCAAAATAAGTGTCTCATACCTCAAAACGTTTTGAGTAGAGTAAGTGTTTAAAAGTTTTGTCAATTTAAAGAAGATAGACAAAACTACCAAAATAACTTAGGTTTAGTTGTAGAAATTTGAATATAAGTGGCTGTAAAACAGTGTTCTAAACTAGAAACAAATCAGAAGCTATTTGGTCTGCAAAAAATTTACCTTTGGAAGTAAGTTTAAACCCAATAGGGGAATTTTCTAGTAAGCCTTGACTTACATATTTCTCAAAAATATTTTTTTGCTTAGTTTCAAACATTTGATGAGGAGCAATTTGCAAAACTCTTTCCCATGTACACCCCCATTGCGTCCTGAGTCCTGTAAGTAGATAGTCATTGAGTCTATCTTGCCACGAAAGCTCTTCTATTTCAAATGGAATAACTTGTTTTTCAATAGATTCAATGTATTTTGTATTATTACTAACATTATACTGTCTTGAAATATGATTGTATGAATGTGCAGAAGGACCTATACCTAAATATTCGCCATCTTTCCAATAATTGCTGTTGTGGCGGGAATATGCTCCATTTTTTGCAAAATTTGAAATTTCATAATGTTCAAAACTTGCACTTTGAAGTGTATCCATCAGTATTTGAAATTGCTCTGCAGCAAAACCATCATCAATGGGTGGCATGAATCCTTTCTGTAAACGACTGCCAAACACAGTTTTTGGTTCAATGGTCAAACTATAAGCCGAAATATGCGAAACGCCTAATGCAATGGCTTTTTCCAAATCTTTTTTCCAAATCAAATGACTACTTGCAGGAATCGCATAAATTAAATCTATACTGATATTAGAAATCCCTTCATTTTGAGCCAAATGAACACAATTTTCAGCTTCTTGGCTGTTATGAGCTCTATGCAAAAACTGAAGATGGTTTTCTTCAAAACTCTGAATACCAATGCTTAAACGATTAATACCCAAATTTTTAAATATTTGTATATTCTCTAGGTTTAAATCATCTGGATTCGCCTCTAATGTAATTTCGGTGTGGCTGTCCCAAGTATAAATCTTACTAATTTGTTCAAAAGTTTTCTCAAGTTCTTTCTGAGAAAGCAAAGAAGGTGTGCCACCTCCAAAATAAATTGAATTTAAGTGTTTTCCTTTTAGATAATCCTGCTGAAATAAAATTTCTTGACCAATAGCATCCACCAATTTTGATTTTAAACTAGTATTAGTACTGAAATGGAAATCGCAGTAATGACATGCTTGCTTACAAAATGGAATATGAATATAAAGAGCAGACATAGAGGGCTATTTGATAGCTAATTTAGTTTTATCTGAGGGTATTTGTTGCTCTTTAAGAACCGCTGAAGGAAATCGTTTAAGTTGCACTCTAAAAGTTGTACCTCTATCCAATTTACTTTCTACATCAATTTTACCCTCATGTGCTTCTACAATTTGTTTCACAATAGCTAAACCAAGTCCACTACCACCTTTTTCTTTGGAACGGCTTTTTTCAACTCTATAAAAACGCTCAAAAATTCTTGTCAAATGCCTTTTAGGAATACCTGAACCATTATCTTCTACTTCAATAATGCAATAATCATGTGTTTGTAGAAGCCAAACTCTTACCATACCACCATCTTTACCATACTTGATTCCATTTTCAATCAAATTAATCAAGACTTGCTTGATACGAGAAGGGTCTGCCCAAATAGTACACTCTGGACTAGTTCTTTCATCAATTTCTAAAGAAATTTGGCGTTCAAGAGCTTTTTCTTCTAATTGTTCAAAAACTTCTTCTAAAATTAAATTCAAATGAGCTTCTCTAAATTGCATCGTAATGACACCAACTTCCATTTGTGAAAGTGTAATCAGATCTTGAACCAAATGGTCTAAACCATCTAAGCTTTTTGCAGCTTTTAATAAAAATTTATCTCGAACTTCTGGATCTTCTACAGCTCCATCAATCAGTGTATGAATAAAACCTTGAGCAGCAAAAATGGGGGTTTTGAGTTCATGAGAAACATCAGCAATAAACTCTTTCCTAAAAGCTTCTAATTGAACTAAATAGTCGATTTCTTGTTGCTTTTTAGAGGCATAATCATAAAGTTCTACATTGAGTTGCTCTAAGGGACTAGTTGCTAATGTAGAAAGACGATGTTTTGTGATTTTAAAATCTTTTTTTCTGATTTTGGCAAAGGAATGATAAATTTCATTGATTTCTCTGAAAACCAAAAACTCCAATGCAGCAACAAATAAGATGAAACAGGTAGCAAAAGAAAGTAAAAAATTGATAAGAAGCAACCACCAAACAACCTCAAACAATGATAAAAAAAGAGTAGTAATGGTTGCTACTGAAATAGCTAAAGAAAAAGGTAAAACCTTAGATTTCCAATTCATTATTTAATCATTAGTAGAAAACTTATAACCTACACCCTTTACAGTTTTGATGTAGCCTTCACCTAATTTTTCTCTGAGTTTTCGGATGTGTACATCAACTGTTCTTGCAAGTACATAAACATCTGTTCCCCAAATACTTTGTAATAAATCATCTCTTGAATAAACTCTTTCAGGGGTTTGAGCTAAAAAATAAAGAAGTTCAAACTCTTTGCGAGGCATCTCAAAAACTTGTTCACCTTGTGTAACAGTATAGCTCTTTCTATCAATGACCAAATCACTGATAGTAATGGAATCCTCAGATTTTGTTTTCTTGTTTTCTCTTCTAAATATTGCTGAAATGCGACTCATCAAAGCTCTGGGTTTAATAGGCTTTACGATATAGTCGTCAGCACCAATGTCAAAAGCAGCAACTTCCGAATACTCTTCCGAGCGTGCTGTAAGAAAAATTATATAAGTTTCTGCAAGTTCTGATGTTTCTTTGATAATTCGGCTTGCCTCTATACCATCTAATTGAGGCATCATAATATCCATTAAAATAAGGTTAGGTAGGAAATTAATGGCCTTTTCAACGGCATCTTTCCCATTCTGAGCTGTTTTGACCTCATAACCTTCTTTTTTGAGATTGTATTGTAGCATCTCAACAATATCTTGGTCGTCGTCCGCAATAAGAATGCGTTGGTTAGGTTTTGAACTCATAGTAATATAATTTTAAAACAAAATTAAGTATAAAATCACTTGAAAAAAATTTTTTGCAGAAACTTAACATTCAATTTATATTTAAGTCATAAATTACGTAGGTTACAACGTAAGTTTTTGTAAGAAAAATCATATCTTCATTTATTCAAATAATTTATAAATTAGTATTCAATGTCTTATTATTTTCTTGGAGATGAATTATATTTTCCGCCTGTTACCAGAGCAAGTTCTGAAGGAGTGGTGGCTATAGGTGGAGATTTATCTGAAGAAAGATTGTTATTAGCTTATCAATCAGGTATTTTTCCTTGGTTTTCGGATGGTGAGCCTATTATTTGGTGGTCGCCTGACCCTCGTTTTGTGTTATATCCTCAGAATGTTAAAGTTTCAAAAAGTATGCAACAACTATTTCGTAAAAATACTTTTGAGGTAACATTTGATAAAAGTTTTGAACAGGTAATTCTAAACTGTAAAAAGATAAAACGAGAAGGACAAAATGGTACGTGGATTACAGATGATATGGTGGCAGCTTATTGCTCATTGCATCAAAAAGGCTTTGCTCATTCGGTAGAAGTTTGGCAATCAGGAGTTTTAGTGGGGGGACTTTATGGACTTTCCTTAGGGGATAGCTTTTTTGGAGAATCTATGTTTGCAAAAGTAAGCAATGCATCCAAATATGGTTTTATTGCTTTGGTTAATGCTTTAGAAAAAAAAGGATTCAATCTTGTTGATTGTCAGGTGCATACAGAACACTTGGAAAGTCTTGGAGCTGAATACATCCCTAGAAAAAAATTCTTAGAATCTCTCAAAAAATCTCTCCAAAAAGAAACATTGCAAGGAAATTGGGGTGAATTACTTACAAACTAACTTTTGAGAAGCCAAATAGTCTTTGTATTTTTGCATTTTGGTAATGTTTTTGCTTTTGGGTCTGCATGGAAAATCAAACACTTCGTTTTTTTAAATATACAACACTGATAATCTTAATGTTATCAGCTCATATACTTTTTGCCCAAAAAACTAAACCCAATAAAAAACAACAACGCCAACCCGAAAGTGTGATTGAAAAAGACACATTTCGTTATCAGAAACTCCCTTATGATACTGTAAAATATGAAAAAGGAGATATGATAGAACTTTTGAGTGGGGCAAGTTATGGTGAAGTGATTGGTGGTGATAGTTTGGTAAGAGTTGTTGGAAGAAATATTACGTTCAAACAAGGTAATCGTTTCATTTTCTGTGATTCAGCATACTTTTATCCTCGAAAAAACTTTGTAAAGGCTATGGGTAATGTACAAATTGCGGAAGAGGGTGCATCTACCATTTCAGCCAAAACAATGGATTTTGATGCCAATTCTGGTACACTGATGGCAAGAGGGGATGCAAATTTTACAAAAGACCAAACAAACCTCAGAGCTCCAGCCATAGACTATAATATCAATTCCAAAATTGCATATTATTTTGGAAATGGTACCATGACAGACGGAAAGAATCAGCTTTCCAGTGAATCAGGATCTTACGATACAGGTACAAAAAACTTATTTGCTCGTAAAAATGTAAAGGCAAAAGGTGCGACAGATGATGGACAATCGTATGAAATAGCCAGTGATACACTCCAATACAATGATGGTAACAAACTCATGAATTGGAAAGGGAAAAATGCTAAAATTACGACCAAAGATGGTGTAATTGAGTCGGATGAGGGAGAATTCAATACCAAAACAAAGAAATCAAAGTTAAAAGGAAAGAAAAATGTAGTTGAGAATACTGAATATCGTTTCAAAGGAGACTTTTTGGACTATGATCAAATACAAGGTTCGGGCTATGCCAAAGGAAATGCAGAAATTTTCTCTAAAAAAGATAATATTATTATCAATGCTCAAGAAGGCAAATTCAATGGAAAGCAGGGGATAAGCCGTTTTTATGGTGGGCGGGCATATATGCGTATGATTGGCGAAGACAAAGATACACTTTGGGTGGTTGCAGACACCCTCGTTTCGATAGGCTCAAAAATGAAAGATAAAAATGAAAAACAAACCAAACAAGATAGCATCAGAGAAGCAAAAGAACCCAAGATGATGTTTGCATATCATAATGTAAAAGTCTATAAAAGTGATTTACAGGGTATATGTGATTCTTTGGTGTATAATATGAAAGATTCTGTGGTTCGTTTCTACAAAGAGCCTGTTATGTGGAATGCGGGTAATCAGATATCAGCAGATTCTTTGGATATTTTGAATAAGAATAATAAACCCCATAAAATACTTTTGAGAGAGAATGCATTTGTAATTTCTAAGGACAGTGTAGGAAACTATAACCAAATGAAAGGCAAATACATAGATGCTTTACTGAAAGATGGAAAAATGGATAAGGTATTTGTAACTGGTAATGCAGAAACTATTTACTTTCAGCTCAAAGAAGATAAAAGCCTGATTGGTATGTATAAAATTATTTGTGGAAGTGTAAAAGCAGAATTTGAATTGGGCAAAGAACTTTCTGATGTTACATTTTATAACCAAATTAATGGTGATTTGGTACCTCCACATGAGTTACAAGAAGGTAGCAAACGTTTGCCGGGGTTCTTGTGGCAAAATGAGTTAAGACCTACAAGGAAAAATATTTTGGATGCTCCCAAACCTCGTTTGAAAGTTGCAGTAGAAAAAGAAAAATCTGATAAAAAACCTGAAAATAATACAAAACAGCCTAAAAAAACTGAAGAAGACTCTAAGAAAAAAGAAGGAAGGAAAAATTTAGGAGCAACCAAACTAACAGGAGAAAAATAGTTTCAAAATACAAAGCATTTTCTTATTTTTAGACGGTAATAAAACAACAAGAAAATGACTAAAATTAATGTTCATAATCTGGTAAAATGGATAGAAGAGAATAAGGATTCTTTACAACCTCCTGTTTGCAATAAGGAAGTGTACCCTGGTGGCGATATGATTATAATGGTAGTGGGTGGTCCTAATCTTAGAAAAGATTATCATTACAACGAAACTCCAGAATTCTTCTATCAGGTAAAAGGTGATATGGTACTGAAAATTGTTGAGAATGGAGAGTTTAAAGACATAGAAATTAAAGAAGGTGAAATATATCTCCTCAATGCTAAAATCCCCCATTCGCCTCAACGCCCAGCAGGTACAGTAGGTTTGGTAATAGAAGAACGTCGTAAACCTCAAGATACGGATGGATTCCAATGGTATTGCGATAATTGTGGAAATAAACTCTATGATGAGTACTTTAAACTCACCAATATCGAAAAGCAACTTCCTGAAACATTTGCAAAGTTTAATAACAATACAGCATTGCATAAATGCAGTAAATGTGGGCATGTTTTACAAGTACCTGCTAAAATAGTTAAATAAAAGAGTAATAATTATTCATAATTTAATGTTTTACAGTTATTATAACTTACTCACTTTTAGATTAAAATTTATATGACAGGAATTATAGGAACTATATTAGCTCTTTCAATACCTATTGTTGCGATTCTAGGTAGCTATTATGTAAAACTCAAACAAATGGAATTAGATAAAAGCAAGGTTTCTGATAAAGATTTAGACATATTAAAACAAGTCTCCAAAGAAAATGAAGCTTTAAAGCAACGTGTAGAAAACTTAGAGCAAATTATCACAAGTCTAGACAAAGATTTATTGGCTTTAAAACCTCATAATAACAATGATGATTTAGCAAAACAAGTGGCAGAATTGGTTAAAAAACTAAAAGATTGATGTTTTTTGAACAATAATAAACAAAAACATGAGCCTCAAAAACAAAGAAGCCTTAAAAGATGCTCTTGGGCTTTTTAAGGCAAATACATTTAAAGTAATTTATATTGTACTCATTTTTACAGTAGTACTTACATTTACCACAAAAGCTAATTTTCTTATTAAAACTGATAAAGCAGGCTACATAGATGCATTAAATCTACTTGCTAGTCTGCTTGCAAGTATAGTAGCAACCGTATATTCCATCACAATTGTTGCTTTACAATTGGCATCAACACAATTTTCTCCTCGTATTCTCAGATATTTTTTATCTAACAATCCTTATACACAGATTACGTTGGGTATATTTTTGGGTTGGGTAGTGTACTGTTTATTACTTAAATTTTGGCTCATTGATGCCATACCTCCTGAACAATCAGTAGTTCCTGATTCGATGAAGCCCATTTTAAATCTGGGAATTTATGGTTGCATTTGTTTGATAGGAGTTGTACTTCCTCATTTTATTGTAACCATTGCAGAAAGTATCAATGCAGCTTCTATTACTCGGAAAATTACCTTACATACGCTTCATGAGGTTCAAATAGCTCAAAAAACTTGGCAACATCAAGAAGAAACGAAAGAAAGACCTCAACATACAAACAAAATAGCAATCAAAAGCGAAAATTTTGGATATTTAAGAAGCCTTAATATCGAAAAACTTAGAAAAATAGCTAATCAGTACCCTCAAATAGATTTTATAGAGCAAATAAATGATGTAGGAAGTTTTATTCAAAAAGATGTAGAAATAGCATATATAGCTCTCAATGCTCCTATCCCTGAAATCAAAAAAATAGAAAACCAAATAAGAAAACAGTTTGATATTGGAAAATTCAGAAGCTATCGTCAAGATATTCACTTTGGTTTAAGGCAACTTGTAGATATTGCACTCAAAGCCATTTCTCCAGCAGTCAATGACCCCACTACTGCCATTAATTGTTTGGATTATCTTGGAGAAATTATCAGAGAAATTATGGAAGCTGGAATGCCATCTGTTGGATTTACTAAATGGAAAGGAGAGAAAGTATATCTGAATGAAGCAAGTTTTGATAGAGTTGTCAATCAGGCTTTTGACCAAATTTATCATTACGGCAAAAATGATTTTGCTGTAACTGCAAGGCTGATAGATACTATTAGAAAAGTAATACCCTTTGCATTAAAAATAAACTATTTAGATGTTTTTGCAGATGAAATTTTAGAAGTAGGACTTGACTTTTCTTACCAATATCAGAATGGGAATCTCAAACATGTTCATAGCCAAGAACAATTGATGAGAATATTCAAAATTACACTTAAAACTATACAAACATTAGAGGAGCAATATAGGCATTTAGATAAAAATGATTATGAAGGTAAAGAGAAACTTCAGTCACTAAGAAATAAATGTCTCAAAAATATAGAAGAAATTAAAAAAATAGGAGATGATATGACACTATAAAAGAAAAATCCCCTATTTGGGGATTTTCTTTTATATAAATTTTCTTATTTGAAAAGTCCAAAAATTGTGTCAGGTAGTAAACCCAAAACAACAGTAAGAATAGTACCTATCAAAAGGGCAACAATATAGGGTGTTGATACCTCTATTTTTGTATCTGTATCTTTTTTGTGAGGCTCTTTCAGATACATAGCTATAATTACCTTGAAGTAGTAATACAAACCCACAGCAGACATTAAAGCTGCAATGACCATTGCCCAATACATTCCTCTTTCAAAAGCACTAATAAAAATCCAAAGTTTACCAAAAAAGCCTGATGTAAGAGGAATTCCTGCCAAAGAAAGCATCGAAATAGTCATCACTAAGGCTAAAAATGGATTCGATTTTGCCAAACCATTAAAGCTATTGTATTCTTCATTATGGTTTTTTGCTGAAACAAGCATCAGTACACCAAAAGCACAAACAGTTGCCAAAGAATAAGACAATGAGTAAAATAAAATTGCAGAAGAACTTCTTTCATTAAAGGCTGTAACAGCTAATAATAAATATCCTGCATGTGAAATACTCGAATATGCCATCATTCTTTTAAAACTCTGTTGATAAACAGCAGTTAAATTTCCTACAACAATCGTCAAGACAGATAAAGTAATAAAACCAGTTTGCCAATAACCATAAACTGCTCCAAAAGAAGAAGATAACAATTTGAAAAGAGCAGCAAAACCAGCCGTTTTTACAATCGTGGACATAAATGTTGTGAAAAGCGTAGGAGCTCCATCATATACATCTGGCGTCCAGAAATGGAAAGGAGCAATAGAAACTTTAAACAACATGCCAACCAAAGTAAACATCAAACCCAAATACAACATGGGAGAAATATTTTGAGTGCTGGCTACATATTCTTGTATTTTAGATAAAGAAAAACCACCAGTTGCTCCATACAACAAAGCTACACCAAACAAGAAAATACCTGTTGCAAAAGAGCCTTGTAAAAAGTATTTCATGGCAGCTTCATTAGAACGATTGTTTCGTTTATTTGCACCTGTAAGCACATACATAGAAATAGAAAGAATTTCAATACCCACAAACAACATCAATAAACTTTCATAGCTCACCATCATCACGGCACCTACAAGCGAGAAAAGTAATATTGCATAATATTCGGCTGGTTGTGCTTCTTTATCCTGAATATAATTCTGAGATAAAGGCATAATAAGGAAGGCTGTAAATAATAAAACGGCTGTAAAAAGAACACTTGTTTTATCGGTAGCCATCATTCCTTTATTGATAGAAGCTCCAAAATCAAGAGGATTACTCCACTCAACCAAATTTGCTCCAAAAGTAATGAGAACAAATAAAATAGCTCCTACAAAAAGAATTTGTCTATTTTTGAGAAATCCCAAGAATAAATTAGCAATACCAAATACAGATAAAAGTAATATAGATAGCATTTGTATCTTTATGTTTTAATGTTTTAAATCAACTTTATTTTTTGTTCTTCTCCAAAGAGTTCAATACTTGTTCTGATTTTATATTTCTTATTTATTAATTTTAGAAATTACAAAATCTAATAACTCTTTGGTTGCTGGTTCTGAAAGCCTTATAAATATGTTTGGGGCTATACCCATCACCATCACCAATAGAGCAATGGGAACAAGCACCAATGCTTCTGTAAATGTTACATCTTTAAATTCAGCAGTTTGAAGAGTTTTTTCTCCAAACATAACTCCTTGAAACATTCTGAGCATATAAACAGCCCCAAAAATGAGTGTAGAACCAGCCAATATCCCTACAGTAATAGCAATTGCCAAAGGCATAATTGCAAAATTGAGATAAGTAAATTTAAAAATCCCTATCAAAAGCATAAACTCACCCACAAAGCCATTGGTAAGAGGCAATCCGACACTTCCAAGCATAATAATAGCAAATAAAACAGTCAGAACTGGTGCGGATTGTGTAATACCACCCAAATCAGCTAAATTGCGAGTACCTGTTCTTCTTTGGATAATATCTACTACAAAAAACAGTCCTACCACATTGATACCATGAGCAAGCATTTGTATCATAGCCCCTTGTAAGCCTACATGATTGAAAGCAAAAATCCCTGCAACCATTAAGCCCACATGCGAAAATGAAGAATAAGCTAACAAACGTTTAATATCTTTCTGTTGAATAGCGATGATAGCTCCATAAACCAATCCTATAATAGACAATGTCATTACAAGGGTTGAATTATCCCATACAGCAGTAGGCGTAGTAGGGAGTAACCAACGAATAACACTATAAATACCCATTTTCAGCATAATGCCTGATAAAAGCATGGTAGCTGGAGTAGGAGAAATAGTGTAAGTATCTGGCTGCCAAGTATGAAAGGGGAAAATAGGCATTTTAATAGCAAAGGCAATAAATAAACCTATAAACACAATATATTGTGTGTCTTTTGATAAACCTAAAGCATAAAAAGCTTGTATTTCATCAGAATGACTACCAGGTGTTTGCATATACATATACACCAAAGCAATCAGCATGAGTAAACTTCCAAATACAGTATAAATGAAAAACTTAAATGTTACTCTGATACGATTTTCACCACCCCAAACAGCAGCTAAGAAATATACAGGAATCAATGCACCTTCCCAAAATAGATAATAAGCAAAAGCACCTTGAGCTGTAAATACCCCAACCAAAGAGGCTTGCATCAGGAGAATTAGACCATAAAATACATGGGGCTTCTCATATTTGGTTTCAAATGCCGAAAGGATAATGAATGGTACTAATAAAACTGTTAGAATTACAGGTAAAATGCCAATTCCATCGATTCCTAAATGAAAATTTATACCAGCAGAAGGTATCCATGCAAAATTGCTTTCAAATTGGAGTTTTCCCAATGGGTCAAATTTTGTGAGCAGATATATTCCAAAAACAAGTTCTAAACAGCTAAAAAGCAATGCAATACGTTTTGCCTGTTCATTACGAATAAAGAATACAATCAAACTCGCTATTAATGGAATGAGTACTAACCAGAGTGTCATAATTTAAAAATATATAGTATCCTAAAAGATTCTCAAAAACGATAATTACTTGTATATAAATAAGTTAAATGCTATCCAAATAACAGCACCTATTACAATTGCAAAAAGATATACGCCAATACTACCTGTTTGTAATTTTCTAAAAGCATTGCCCAAACCTTTTACGATTTGTCCAACACCTTCTACAACCAAATCCACAAAAACTTCAAACGATTCACCTAAAAACTTAGAGAAAGCTAAAATAGGCTTTACAAATACTGCATTGTAAAGTTCATCTACATAATATTTATTTGCCAATACCTTTCCGATACCTTGTTGTTCTGCTTCTGGTTTAGGAATGGTACGATTAGAAACAAATTTAACATAGGCAAAAATAATAGCAATAATAGCAACTACAACCGAAACACCCATCAACAAATACTCTGTACTATGTGATAGATGAGCATGATTAAACAACTGTGGATTGAGTTTCTGTGATGTAGCAAATAAAGGTGCCATAAATTTAGCTAACCAATTAGCATCTTTTGCAAAAACTTCTGGAATACCTATCAAACCACCACCAATTGAAAGAATAGCAAGAAGCATCAAAGGCAAGGTAATAGAAATAGGAGATTCGTGTAAATGATGATGTTGTTCTTCTGTCCCTCTGAATTCTCCTAAAAATGTTAAGAAAAATAATCTAAACATATAAAAGGATGTCATAGCGGAGCCTGCAACCCCCAAAACCCACAATACAGGGCTTTTTTGATATAAATGCATTAAAATTTCATCTTTAGAAAAGAAACCTGCAAATGGGGGAATACCCGAAATGGCTAAAGTAGCAACTAAAAATGTAATAAATGTAATAGGCATGTATTTTCGTAAACCACCCATATTTCTGATGTCTTGCTCATGATGTAGAGCATGAATTACGCTACCAGCACCCAAGAACAACAAGGCTTTGAAAAATGCGTGTGTAATCACATGGAACATACCAGAAGTATAAGAAGCTACTCCCAAAGCCATAAACATATAACCTAACTGACTCACAGTAGAGTATGCCAATACTTTTTTAATATCATTTTGGAAAATACCAATAGAAGCTGCTAATAAGGCTGTTACCAAAGCTATGACTAAAACAATATCCAATGTAGCAGGAGCCAAACTATACAAAAAGTTAGAACGAACAACCATATAAATACCAGCCGTAACCATGGTTGCAGCATGTATAAGTGCAGATACAGGTGTAGGACCTGCCATCGCATCAGGAAGCCAAGTATAAAGAGGAACTTGAGCAGATTTACCCATAGCTCCTACAAATAATAAGATAGTGATTGTTACTACTTGCCAAGCACCTACTTTATATGGGTTTGTTTCTGCACCCAAAAATGTTTCAATATCTTTATATTCTGAAGAGCCAAAAAAGATAAAAATCAGAAATACACCTAAAATTAGTCCCAAATCACCAATTCTATTCATTACAAAAGCTTTTTGAGCAGCAGCATTATAAGGTCTGTTTTTGTTCCAAAAACCAATGAGTAAGAACGAACACAATCCAACACCTTCCCAGCCAATAAACATAATCATATAGTTGCTACCCATAATAAGAGCAAGCATTGAGAACATAAACAGGTTTAAGTATGCCATAAACTTGCCATAGCCTTCATCTTCACCCATATAACCTGCTGAATATACATGGATAAGCGTTCCTACTCCTGTAACAAACGAGAGCATGATGAGAGAAAGCTGGTCAATGAGTAAGGAAAAAGAAATTTTAATATCATGAATGGAAATCCAGTCTGCATATACAAATGTCATGGCTTTAGAGCCACTACTTTGAAATTTTCCGAATAATATTAAAGTAATGATGAAAGAAGCAAGTGGCATTGCCACTGCTACTATGCCAACCAAAGATTTTGGTAGTCGTTTAAAGCCTAATCCATTGATTAAGAAACCAATGAAAGGCAAAAGTAATGCAAGTAAAGCTAAAGTCTTATTATCCATTTTTTTGTGGTATTGCAGTTATAAACAAGCAACAATCTTAGTACTTAATTTTATTGAGTTGTCCAATATCTACTGAACGAGTATTTCTATAAATCATAACAATAATAGCAAGACCAACAGCTACTTCAGCAGCAGCTACAGCCATAATAAAAAATACAAAAACTTGCCCTGACGCATCACCTTTATATGCTGAAAAAGCAATAAATAACATATTAACTGCATTGAGCATGAGCTCTACACACATAAAAATAATAAGAACATTTTTACGAGTAAGTACCCCAATTACTCCTATACAAAACAATGTAGAAGCTAAAATAATAAAGTATTCGAGAGGGATTTTGGTTATGATTTCAGGCATGATATTGCTACAATTTTAATCTATAAAAAATGTTTTATTAAAAATTTCTTTCTCCACCTTCTCTTTTACCCAGCATAACAGCACCGACCATCGCAGCCAAGAAAAGAATAGAAGCCAATTCAAATGGTAATAGAAAATCGTTGTATAAAACTTTTCCTAAATTTTCTACTAAACCAATATCTCCTTTGACATTGCTTTGTATTTTGTAAGGTTCTAAAGTTTTTAAAGAAGCAATAATGACCAAAAGTAATAATCCTCCAGAAATAACAGCGGCAAATTGTAAAACTTTTGGTTTGGCAGGTGGTTCTGTTTCTCTTTTTAAGTTCAAAAACATGATTACAAATAAGAAAAGAACCATAATAGCTCCTGCATACACTATAATATTTACAACTGCCAAAAATTGAGCATTGAGCAATATATATTGTCCTGTAAGAGCAAAGAAAACAATAATTAAATATAAAACACTATGAATAGGATTTTTAGAGAATACCACCATTAAGGCAGAGAGAATAGCTACAAAGCTTAGGAAGTAAAACAAATTCTCTGATAATGACATAAGATGTTTGTTTGATGTTGTGGAGGTAAAGATATAAAAAAAGTATTGAGTGTAGAGAATTGAGCAAATAGTTTTTTTAATAGAACACTTTTATCGCTCCTAATTCTACATACCAATACATTACACTATTTTTTTAAAGGTTCTACTAATTTATCTTTTCCAAAGATAACTTCATTTCTATTGGTAAAAGCAGGTGCTATCACATCATTTTGCAAGAAAATAGCTTCTTTGGGACATGCTTCTTCACAAAGACCACAAAAAATGCAACGCAACATATTGATTTCATACACAGAGGCATATTTTTCTTCTCTGTACAAATGTGCTTCTTCTTTGGTTCTTTCAGAAGCGACCATACTAATAGCTTCTGCGGGACATGCCAAAGCACAAAGACCACAAGCTGTACATCTTTCTCGGCCTTCTTCATCTCTTTTTAAGATATGCAAACCTCTAAAAACAGGAGACATAGGTCGTTGTTGTTCAGGGTATTGTAAAGTAGGCTTCTTTCTAAAAAAATGGCTTATAGTAATTCCCAAACCTGTTGCAATGGCAGGCAAATATATTTTTTCTGCAAAAGTCATCTTTTTATTACTGACTTGTTTTGCTCGATTGGTAAGTCTCATATTGCTTCACTTATTAGGTGTACTAAAGTTCAATACTAAAAAATTAACCAGAAAACAAAAGTATTGTTTTTTTTATTTCAAAAAAACTTCGGTGATTCAAATATAGAAAAATTGCCCTCAAATATCCAAGTATTTTTTTACAGCATTGAATTTAGCTTGTTTCTAAACAAGTTTTATCATAATTTTGTAGTGCTTAATGAAACATATATCTACTATATTACTAAGTTTATGGATAACCATAATTAGCCTTTTTCCAAAGACTGATGTTTGTTATTTAGTAGATATACCAACATTGGTAGAGCATTACCAAGAGCATCAAAAACAAGATAATCTTTCCTTTTGGCAGTTTATGGTCATGCACTATACAAATTCTGAGCATAAAAGTCAGAAGCATGAAAAACATAAACACTTACCTTTTCAGCATCATCATGTAGAATGTTGTAGTGTGTTAGCTTTAGAAATTAAAAGCTTACACATTGATAAGTATTATGGTCTGTTTGTAGAAAAAACTATAATATTCCCTAATAAACAAGACCTATATCATTACCAACCCTTAAAAGGAATTTTTCAGCCCCCTAAATATAGTTAGTACAATCCTTAATAGAGATTTAGAAACATCTACAATCTCATTCTTTTACTAACTAAAATTCTATTCCATGTTAGATAACATTATCGGGTTTTCAATCCGTAATAAAATCGTTGTTGGGGTTGCTGTACTGGCTTTAGTGATTTGGGGGAGCTATTCTCTAACACAAATACCTATTGATGCTGTTCCTGATATTACCAATAATCAAGTACAAGTAATTACACAATCACCTCAATTTTCAGCTCAAGAAGTTGAGCAGTTTATTACTGCTCCTTTGGAGATGTCTTTTGCAAATTTGCAAGAGGTAGAAGAAATACGTTCTATTTCCCGATTTGGACTTTCTGTAATTACGATTGTGTTCAAAGAAGAAATGGATATTTATACAGCTCGCCAGCTTATTACAGAAAAAATAAAATTGGCAGAAAAAGATATACCTAGTTCAATGGGGCAACCTTTTTTAGCACCTATTTCTACGGGACTGGGCGAGATATATCAATATGTAATACATCCTAAAAAAGGTTATGAAAACCGATATAACTCACAAGATTTAAGAACGATTCAAGATTGGATTGTAAAAAGGCGTTTGGCTGGCACTGAGGGTGTTGTAGAGGTTAGTAGTTTTGGTGGAAATGTCAAACAGTATGAAGTTGCAATCCAAACAGAGCAATTGAGAGCATACGAACTAACCATTACAGACGTTTTTGAGGCATTGCATCAAAATAATGAAAATACTGGAGGAAGCTATATTGAAAAGCAAGGACAAGCGTATTTTATTAGAACAGAAGGTTTTGTAAAAACACTTGCTGATATTGAAAATATTGTTATCAAAAATATGTCAAATGGAATGCCTATTCTGATTAAAAATGTGGCTCAAGTTCATTTTGGCAATGCAATTCGTTATGGAGCCATGACTCAAGATGGCAAAGGCGAAGTGGTAGGTGGTATTGTGATGATGCTCAAAGGAGCTAATTCTGCTCAAGTGATAGCAAAAGTAAATGAAAGAATCATACAGATTCAAAAAACTTTGCCTGAAGGTTTGGTGATAGAACCTTTTTTAGATAGAACACACCTTGTAAACAAAGCTATTTTTACAGTTTCAGAAAATCTTGCTTTGGGTGGGCTAATCGTTGTTTTTGTCCTGATTCTCTTTTTAGGAAACTTGAGAGCTGGTTTTGTAGTAGCAAGTGTCATCCCTTTAGCTTTGCTTTTTACACTTTCAATGATGAATCTTTTTGGGATTTCAGCAAACCTGATGAGTTTAGGAGCAATAGATTTTGGTTTGGTGGTAGATGGGGCTGTTATTATTGTAGAAGCAATTTTACATTACTTACATAGTCATCCACCAGACAAATATCATCAAGGGTTCAGTTATGAAATAACGCAACAACAAATGAATGATAATGTCTTCTCTGCAACAAAAAAAATTAGACAGTCTGCTGCATTTGGAGAAATTATTATTTTAATGGTTTATTTGCCTATTTTATCACTTTCTGGTGTAGAAGGGAAAATGTTTAAGCCAATGGCTCAGGCAGTTAGCTTTGCAATATTGGGAGCATTTATTTTATCTCTTACGTATGTTCCCATGATGTCATCTTGGGCTTTGAGTAAAAAAATTAGCCTTAAGCCTAATTTTTCAGACAAAATGATGGTAAAGATAAGCAGATTTTATAAACCTCTTATTATTTGGGCTTTAAGAAAGAAAGGAATCGTTTTAGGACTTACAGCCATAGGTTTGATTGCTTCTTTTATACTTTTTGCTCGGTTGGGGGGAGAGTTTATCCCTGAATTGGATGAAGGGGATTTTGCTATTGAAACTCGGCTCAAAACAGGAACATCTCTTTCCGAAACTATTAGAATATCCACAGAATCAGAAAGAATTCTTCTCAAATTTCCTGAAGTAAAAACTGTGGTATCTAAAATAGGCTCTTCAGAGATACCCACAGACCCAATGCCCATTGAAGCCAATGATTTGATGGTAATTTTAAAAGATAAATCAGAATGGAAAACTGCCGAAACAAAAGAAGAACTTGCTGAAAAAATGAATGATGCTCTTCAGGAAAGCATTATAGGGGTAAGCTTCGATTTTCAACAACCTATTCAAATGCGATTCAACGAACTCATGACAGGGGTAAAGTCAGATATTGCACTGAAAATCTATGGAGATAATTTAGATATATTGACCAAAAAAGCAGAGCAAACTAGTCGTTTACTTCATAAAATTAAAGGAATCGTAGATATAAAAGTAGAACAAGTATTGGGATTGCCACAAATGGTAATTCAATATGATAGAAATAAAATAGCTCAATATGGCTTGAATATAGCACAATTGAATCAGGTTGTGAGAGCCTCTTTTGCAGGAGAAGTTGCAGGAGTTGTGTTTGAAGGAGAAAAACGTTTTGATTTGGTTATCAGATTGGCAGAAATACAAAGGAATAACATCGAAAACCTAAAAAATCTTTATATAAAATCTGCCAATGGCACATATATTAGATTAGAAGAAGTAGCGAAAATAGGCTATCAGCCTGCTCCTGTACAAGTTTCGAGAGAAAACACCAAAAGAAGAATTGTAATAGGTGCAAATGTGAGAGGCAGAGATGTAGAAAGTGTGGTAAAAGAGATGCAAAAAATCTTTGAACAGAAAAAAATTAAACTGCCTATTGGTTATTATGTGGAATATGGTGGGCAATTTGAAAATTTGGAAAAAGGCAAACAAAGATTGATGATAGCAGTGCCTATTGCATTGGGTTTGATATTTTTATTGTTATATTTCACTTTTCATTCAATCAAACAGGCTATTCTTATTTTTACGGCTATTCCACTTTCTGCAATAGGTGGTATTGTAGCCCTTTGGCTAAGAAATATGCCTTTTAGTATTTCGGCAGGAGTTGGTTTTATTGCTTTGTTTGGAGTAGCAGTTTTAAACGGAATTGTTTTGATAGGCTATTTCAATCAATTACAAAAAGAAGGATATAAAAATGTAAATAGAAGAGTTTTAATAGGTGTTTTTGTGAGATTAAGACCTGTATTGATGACTGCTTCTGTAGCTAGTTTAGGTTTTTTGCCAATGGCAATATCTTCTTCGGCTGGTGCTGAAGTACAAAGACCTCTTGCAACAGTAGTAATTGGAGGACTTTTGTCTGCTACATTCCTGACACTGATAGTTTTACCTATTTTATACATTATCTTTGAACAAAAACTTACTGTTATGAAAGATTTATCAAAAACAGCCTTGATGCTTATGTGTTTTGTGTTTTCAAGCCAGATAACTTTTGCACAAAAAACAGTTACATTGAATCAGGCTTTGGATATTGCAGAAAAGCAGAGTCTGATTTTACAAACAAAAGAATTGGAGATAGCCTATCAAAAAAGCTTAAAACCTACTTTCTTTAAACCTGCCAAAACTTTATTTGAGTTTCAGTATGGACAAATTAATATACTGACAAAGCGAGATTATTCTTTTCAGGTTACACAAATGTTTTCCCCACCCAAAGTCTATACCGAACAAAAAAGACTTGCTCAAAACAAGATAAATTATAGTCAGAAAGATTTTGAATGGCAAAAAAAACAGCTCGTTTATGAAATAAAGAAGCTTTATTATGAAGGACTTGTCTTAAATAGAAAAATGCAACTCCTGAAAAATAAAAAATCTATGTATGAAAAACTTGTGAAATCGGCAAAAGTAAAACATGAAACGGGAGAAACGCATTTGTTAGATAAGATTAGTGCAGAAACTTATTTTAAAGAAATTATCCAACAAATTAATGCTTCTGAAATAGACATATTACAACATCAATATGCTCTTGCTTTGCTGCTCAATACGCAAGAAATGATTACTTGGGACACTACAGCCTCTTTTAAACTCAATATTTTGGATACTACTAAAATTAGTAATGAAAATATGTGGGTAAATCTCTGGAAAATGCAAAAAGATATTGCATCTCAAGAAACAAAAGTAGCCAAAGCCAATCGCCAACCCGACTGGAAATTAGCCTATTATGGTATGTCTATCGAAAATCAATCTTTGGCACAAGTTTATCAGTTAGGTTTTGCTTTGCCACTTTTTAATAAAGGTTATAAAGCTGATATACAGGCATCCAAAGTAAAAGAAAGAATAGCAGAAATAGAATATCAGTATCAAAAGCAGGTTTATAATATTGAAGTAAAAACACTTCTTGCTGAAATAGAAAAGCAAATGTTTATTTTAGGACATTATGAAAAAGATGCTTTATCACAAGCAGAATTGATTTTTCAGAATGTAGGAAAGAGTTATCAGTTAGGAGAAATAGACTATACTACTTTCGTGCAAAATAGCTTACAAGCTTGGCAAATTCAAACCAATTATCTTGACGAAGTCAATTTGTATAACCAAGCGATTTTACGTTTAGAATTGTTAAAACCTTAAAACCTAAAAAATTATGAATGCAGCACATTTTCATTTGGTTGTAAACCATTTACCTATTATAGTACCTATCATAGGGCTTTTGGTGATGTTAGGTGGTCTGATACTCAAGTCAGAAGTTATAAAAAGAACAGCTTATGCCATATTTATACTGGGAGCTATTGCTACAGTACCAGCTTTTGTTTCAGGAGAAGGAGCTGAAGAAGTTTTAGAAAAAATGCAAGATGTAAGCCACAAACTAATCCATGAACACGAAGAAAAAGCAGAAACATTTGCTTTGCTCTCTTATGTATTGGGGCTAATAGCTATTGTAGGTTTATGGTCAAACTGGAAAAAGAAAGGTTTTGCCTCTGTAATTAGCTATATTACAGTTGTTTTTAGTTTGGTTGTATTGTTTTTTGCAAAGCAAACAGGTACTTCAGGTGGAGAAATTAGACATCCTGAAATTAGAACAGAACAGTCTAATAATCAAATAGAAAAGAAAATTGAAAAAGAAGTAGATGATGATTAATTTAAAAATTATGAAAACAAATATATGGATTGTGATGATGGGATTGGGCATATTTTATAGTTGTAAAAATGAACCAGTTATCTCTAAAGAAAAAAAAATAGATTCTATACCCGTTGTAGAAGTAAATGCCAAACAAATGCAGACAATGGGCATAGAACTTGAAAGCCTACAAGAACAAACTATGAGCGACTTCGTTTTAGCCAATGGTATCATAGATGTTCCACCAGAAAGTAGAGCTGTGGTAACTGCAAAAATGGAGGGTTTTGTGAAACACTCCAACTTACTTATTGGAGATTATATTTCTCAAGGACAGGTACTTACAGTTTTAGAAACACCTCGTCTCATTATGCTACAAGAGGATTATTTGACTGCTAAAAACCAAATCATTTTTTTACAACAAGAATTTGACAGGCAGACAAAACTTTCTTTAGAAGATGTAGGGGCAAAGAAAAATCTACAAAAGATAGCTTCTGAACTCCAAATGGCAAAAATAAAATTAGCAAGTTTAGAAAAACAGTTGCAATTTATTGGCTTGAATGCAAATGGCATTGGCATAAATAATATTTCTTCGCAGTTTTCGGTGGTTTCTCCTATTTCTGGCTATATTAAAAATATCTATATAGCAAAAGGACAAAGTGTATTACCAGAAACAGTTCTTTTTGAAGTTACAAGTAAAGAACACTTACATGTAGAACTTCAAGTTTTTGAAAAGGATATTTCAAAAATAAAAAAAGGACAAAAGGTTTATTTTCAAAGCCCTAACCTTGGTAGTCAAACTTTTGAAGGAGATGTATTTTTGATAGGGCAAAGTTTTGATAGTCAGACAAAAACTGTGAATATTCATGTGCATTTTGAAGAGAAAAATACGCCATTTTTGCCAAATATGTATATCAATGCCCGAATTGCTGTAGGTGAAAGTAAAGTATTGGCAATTGCTGAAGAAGCTGTGGTTCAAGAAGGTGATGAAAGTTTGATTTTTTATACAACAGATAAAAAACATTTTTATCCAACTCCTATTAAAATAAAAAACAGAGAGGCAGGACTTGTGGCTTTTGAGTTTATCAAACAAGTTCCACCATCAGCTTGGATAGTAAAGAAAGGAGCAAACTTTTTACAAGCTGCTACTGAGCCAGCCGAAGAAGAATAAAGTATAGCCAAGAATGAAGATTCTTGGCTATTTTGTTTTAAAATTCTCCTTTGAAGTTTTGAGTTTTTCCATCAGGGCTTGTTAGTTTCCAATATCTTTCATACTCAATTTCAATTTCTTCAATTTTGTATTTACCTTCTTTGTTTGGGATGGTAACAATATATTTGTTTTTATCTTCATCTTTTTCTAAAATAGTGAACTCAGCTTCTTCAATACTTCCTAAACCTCTGAAAAACATACGAATATCAGTTTGGTTATTCACTTTATTCCAAACATATTTTACAGCAATATAATCTACAACAGGCTTTTTGCTAAAATCTACCCAATAATTTCTATTTTGATAGATACGAGTCTTCCCTGAGGCAAATTTGAGTTGAATATCTGTTCCTTTATTGGAAAGTATGGCAGTTTCTTTGGTTGGCAATACAACTGAAACTATTTTTTGTTTCAAAGGGTCACCTACAATTTTTAAGGTTTTGGGTTCACCTGAATCATTATCTGTAATGTAACGAGCATCTGTACCCAAAGGTGTAGGTATCCAAATCAGGCGTTCTCTGATGCCTGTTTTGGGATGAATGTAATAATAATTTTGAGCCACAACAACACTTATTTGTAGAAATAAGATACTTAATAACAAGAGTTTTTTCATGATTTTTTTGTTGAATGTTTCAATAGAGTTCATATATAAAAATTTGTTTCTTGCCATTTGGATGTATTAAAATCATATCTTCTTTTGAAATAATCTGGTAAATACCTTCCATATTAGGTATAACAATCTGATAAGTACCTTCTATTTTATCCTCTGCTAAAATAATACATTTTACCTCCTTTCTTAATCCCAAACCCCTAAAATATATATCTATATCTTCTTCTTTTTGATAAACTCTATCAAATGCAATATAATCCACAAAGGGTTTGTTGGTTGTATCTACCCAACATTGCCTGCTTTTATAAATTCTTTTTTTCCCTGATGCAAACTTGATTTCAATATCATCCCCCTTTTCAGTTAAAATAGCTTTTCCATAATTGGGTAAAAAAATAGTAGTAGCATATTGTTTTAAAGGATCACCCAAATATTCAATTTTCTTGGCGTCACCAGTTTCATAATCAGTTTTATAAGTAGCATACGTACCTATGGGTGTGGGTGTCCAATGAAGCCTTTCTCGAATACCTGTTTTGGGATGAATGTAATAATAGTTTTGAGCAAAAATATTAGTAGTAAAACTAAACCAAAAAAACACCCAAATAATACAATGTAGAATCATAGTAAAGGCAATTTTACTAAAAATAGTAATCAAAAACTATACAAATTTTGATTGCAATCAAAATTTTGTTTTTGCTTGAAAAAAACTTACATTTGCTCAAAAAAAGTACTATGATAAAACTTGAAAAAGGTAAATATACCAAGATAATCCGTTGGATTTGGATTAGCTTTGTTTTTGGGACATTATTTGCTTTCTTATTTATTTGGGCAATTACAATTGACTTTTTAGGCTTATTTGGTGGTATGCCCAGCTTGAAAGCCCTTGAGAATCCTAAAAGTGAACAAGCATCAGAAATTTATACTGCTGATGGTAAACTTATGGGGAAATACTTTACAATAGATAGACAACCTATCGAATTTGAGGAAATTTCTCCTTATGTAATCAATGCTCTTATTGCCACAGAAGATGTACGTTTTGAGCAACATGCTGGAATTGATGCCAAAGCTGTTGGTAGAGCACTCTTCAAGATGGGAGGTGCTGGTGGAGGTAGTACACTTACACAACAGTTAGCCAAAAACCTTTTTGATACAAGAGGTAAAGAAAATAGAGGAGCTCTTTCAAAAATCCCATATTTGGGTTTAGGCATTGTTAAACTAAAGGAATGGATTACAGCCGTTCGTTTGGAAAGAAGTTATACCAAAAAAGAGATTATTACGATGTACCTAAATGAATGTGGATTTGGACATAATGCTTTTGGTATTCAGGCAGCAGCTAAAACTTATTTTAATAAAAACGCCTCAGACTTAAATCTGATTGAGGCTGCAATGCTTGTAGGAATGTTACAAGCTCCCAGTACGTACGACCCTGTCAATCCTGAAAAACAAAAAGCTGTTATTGAAAGACGCAATACAGTTTTAGGGCAATTGAAAAATTATAAATTTATTACAGAAGAAGACTTTGAGAAGTATAAAAATGAACCTATCAAATTAAACTACCATCCCCAAGATAATAGTGAAGGGGTTGCTCCTTATTTCCGTAATGAGGCTTTCAAAGAGGTTATTAGATGGGTAATAGAAAAAGGCTATGCAAGAAATGAAAAAGAAGCAAAAGAGTATATTTATACAGCAGGTTTAAGAATTTATACAACCATAGATAGCAAAGTGCAGGCTCATGCCGAAGCAGCTATGGAAGAGCACATGAAAGACAAACAAAGAAGATTTTATGCTCACTGGAAAGCCATAGGCAGAAACCCTTGGGTTGATGATTATGGAAGAGAAAAAGTAGGTTATATTGAACAAAATGCTAAAAGAACAATCTTGTACAAACAGCTACAAGCTAAATATGGTAAAGATGAAAAAGCCATTTTTAATGAATTTAATAAACCCAAACAAATGCGTGTGTTTACATGGGCTGGTGAAAAAGATACAGTGATGAGTCCAATGGATTCTATACGCCATTATAAACACTTCTTACAAATTGGAATGATGTCTATAGAACCCAAAACAGGGCATATCAAGGCTTGGGTAGGAGGTATTAACTATCGTCACTTCCAATATGACCAAGTAAGGCAAGGTAGGCATCAGCCAGGCTCTACATTCAAACCTATTGTATATGCAGCTGCCATAGATGTGGGTTATACACCTTGTCATAAAATGCCTGACGTTCCTGTTATATTCCCTGGCTGGATTCCCAAACAAGATGGTGGATATTCTGGTGGAATGTATCCTCTGCGTAAAGCGATGGGTTTCTCTATCAATACCATTGCAGCAGGGATTACCAAAGAAATTGGAGTAAATGCTGTGAGACGTTATGCTAAAGAATTGGGTGTTGAAACAGAATTACCTCAAGTGGCTTCAATTTGTTTGGGTTCGCATGCAATGCCTATGTACGACTTATTAGGAGCTTATACAGTGTTTCCTAATAGAGGCTATCATAACAAACAAATGATGATTACGAAAATTACAGATAAGAATGGTAAAGTTTTAGAAGAATTTGCTCCACAAATCAGAGAGGTTATGAGTGAGAAAAAAGCTTATATGATGGTTGATATGCTTATGGCAGGTACTGAAAAAGGTGGAACTTCTGCTGCTTTACATGGTTATCCTATTCTTTTTGCCAATAAAAACCAAATTGGAGGAAAAACAGGTACTACACAAAACCAAGCTGATGCCCTGTATGTAGGTGTAACACAAGACCTTATCACAGGTGTTTGGGTTGGTGGTGATGACAAAGCTGTTCGTTTCTTGAGTATGTACGAAGGGCAAGGAGCAGTACTTGCTTTGCCAGCATTTGCATATTTTATGCGTAGAATTTATGGTGATCAGACATTGCCTTACAAACAGAGACCTTTCGAAAAGCCTGCAAACTTCGATTTAGATGAGTTAGATTGTGCTAAGATGGATGCTAATATTGAAAAAGTTGGGGATGATTATAAGAAAAAGAAAAATAGATAGTATTTCAATAAGAAAATTACTGCTTTCATAAAATTTGATGAAAGCAAACAAAAATAAAACGTATTTTTGTTTAGATTTAAACCTTAAAAAACAAAAATATGAAAAAAGTATTTTCTTATTGTAGCTTATTTGTAATGTTATTTTTGTTTACAGCATGTCCTTATTCAGCTGAATTTGCTTTAAATGAACCCAATGAAAAGATAAAAAATGAGTACTTAGGTACTTGGGGAGAAGAATCGCAGTTTGAAAATGCTCCTTATTATGTTATTACTAAGCTAACAGATAAAACTTATCAGTTTGAAAAGAATGAATACAGCGATACTGATAAAGCTTATAAGAAAACAATATTGACAGGACATTTTACAAAACTTGGTAATGTAAACTTCTTGAATTTAAAAGATAACTCAGAAGATAAATATTATTTTCATAAAGTAGAACTTTCTGCTGATAAGAAGCAGTTTGTTATTTATGAAGTAACAGATAATATTGATGAGAAATTTAGTAATGCAAGTGATTTAAAAGTATTTTTTGATAAAAATAAAGACTTGAGTTTTTTCTATAACCGAGACGAAAAGAAATATAACAAAAAATAAATGAAAGGGCTAAAAGCCCTTTTTTTAGGCAATGAATATAAAAAAATCTATACTACTACGCATCAGAATAGCCTTCTTAGCTATATCGCTAATATCTATTGTATCCATTATTAGAATCTGGGTTTTACAACAAGGTAAATGGGAAGAAAAATTTGCTAAACGTGATATTCGTTTTCGTAAAATACCATCCCAAAGAGGAAACATCTATGCTACTGATGGAAGCCTCTTGGCTACTTCTATGCCTTATTATAAAGTAGCGATAGACCCTACAATTCCTGACAGTAGTGATTTTAAAAAAGGTATAGACACATTAGCACGAAAACTATCTGATTTCTTTCAGGAAGGAACTCCAACAGCATATAAAAATGATATAATAAAGGCTAGAAGGGCTAAAAAGAGATTTATTTATCTAAGTAATAAACGCATTGACTATCAGGCAAAACAGGTAATGTCTGAATGGACTTTATTTAGACCTGAAAAAGCATCTAAAGATAAAAAAGCAAGAAGAGGAATGGTGATATTTGAGCCTGAATACCAAAGATTTAAGCCTTTTGGTATGCTTGCTGCTCGTACTTTAGGTTATATTAGTGATGATGCAGGTGTGGGTTTAGAATATGCGTTCAATAAACAATTGGCAGGAAGAACAGGACAAGCATTGTTTCAAAGAATCTCAGGGGGAAATTGGGTTCCTTATAACAAAGGCTCTTACATAGAACCCGAAGATGGATTAGATATTCATACAACATTAGATATAAATATTCAGGATGTCGCACAAGATGCTTTAAGTGAGGCTGTTATAGAAAATGAAGCAGATTTTGGCTGTGTAGTAGTGATGGAAGTTGCCACGGGAGAAATCAAAGCTTTGGCTAATTTGGGTAGAAACGAAGACGGTTCTTATACAGAAAATTATAATTATGCCATTGGAGATAGAGGTAGCACTGACCCTGGCTCTGTTTTTAAATTAGCATCTATGATGGCTTTGTTGGAGGATAAAGCTGTGAAAGTTACAGATTATGTAGATACAGAAGATGGTATAAAAGATTTTTATGGCGTAAGACTTAATGATGTAAAAAAAGGAGGCTTTGGAACAATCACAGTACAAAGAATGTTTGAAGTGTCTTCAAGTATTGGGATAGCCAAATTGGTAAATGATAGATTCAAACAAACACCCATAAAGTTTATTGAATACCTTCAAAAGTTTGGGTTAAATACTCCTTTAGATTTCCAAATGGCAGGTGAAGCAAAGCCATATATCAAAACACCTCAAGACCCTACTTGGAGTGCTACATCACTTCCTTGGATGTCAATTGGTTATGAAACAAGGATTTCACCTCTTCAAATGTTGGCGTTTTATAATGCTGTTGCTAATAATGGGAAAATGGTACAACCAATTATCGTTAAATCTATCAGAAATGCAGATGAGGTAGTTCAGGATTTTCAGACAATCATACTCAAAGAAAAAATCTGTTCAGATAGTACAATTATGCTTCTGAAGATGCTTTTGGAGGGTGTGGTAGAACGTGGTACAGCTAAACTTGCAAGAAATAATCTTTACAAAATAGCAGGAAAAACAAGTACATCTCAAAAATTTAAGAATGGAAAATATGTAAAAGCATATCATACTTCTTTTGCAGGATTTTTTCCTTCTCAAAAGCCGAAATACAGTTGTATTGTGGTTATAGATAACCCAAGAGGTGAACGCCAATTTGGTGGTGATGTAGCTGCTCCAGTTTTTAAGAAAGTAGCAGATAAACTTTTTTATCAGGATATAGAACTACAAAGAAGTCTCAGTTTGGGAGGCTTACCCAATAACAATTTCGTTTCAACACAAGTACCGGCTTATGCACCTATACTCAAGCAAGCTTATCATGTTTTAGGTATTTCTCCACAAAGCATTGACACCACTGCTGAATGGACAAAGGCTAATTTTAACCCTGATGCTTCTATTAACTTGCAAAAAGCAGACGTAAAAAAAGGTTTTATGCCTAATTTGAAAGGTTACAGCCTCAGAGATGCTCTTTTTATTCTTGAAAACAGAGGCGTAAAAGTAAAAGTAGAAGGGCAAGGCAAAGTCTATCAACAATCTGTACGCCCAGGGCGTGGGATTGGTATTGGTGATAAAGTTACACTGAAATTAAGGTAATTTGAATGATGAGTTATAAGTAGTAAATCTGAAATTTTTATAAAAAACTGATAATAAGGTATTTGTTTCAGATAAACACAATTTCTAAAAAAATCTTAATTTTTTTGTAACCACTTCCAAAGTAGTGTTGTCAAAGGCTGTAGATGTTCAACTTTAAAATATTACAGTCATGGAAGCAATATTAGTTCCTATCAGCATGTTTGCCACAGTTTTTGGAGTTTTGTATATGCACTATACTACTCGCCATAAAGAAAGAATAGCCCTTATTGAAAAAGGTACTGATGCTTCAGTATTTTATCCATCAGATAAACAAAAAGAAAAGAAATTTTATAGCCTACAATTTGGTATATTGGCTGTATGTATTGGATTTGGTATTCTAATGGGAAATATTCTACACCAAAATTTAGGTATGAAAGATGAAGTAGCCTATAACTCAATGATATTTTTGATGGGAGGTATAGGATTGATAGTATTCCACGTTATCAATTTGAAACAACAAAATTCTAATAAATAACTTTTTTGGGCAAATGACCTCACAAGAAGAAAGTGCCTATATAACGGCAGTGTTGGAGGGCAACACTCAGGCTTATGCTTATCTTATCAATAAGCATAAAAGCCTAGTATATAGTCTATGCCTAAAAATTACAAAAAATAAAGAAGATGCTGAAGAAGTGGCACAAGATGTGTTCTTAAAAGCATATCAGCAACTCAATACTTTTAAAAGAGATTCTAAATTTGCAACTTGGCTTTACAGAATTGCATACAATACATCTCTCAATAAAATAAAGCGAAAAAAAGTGTGGCAAGAGTCTATTCACCAAGATGACGAAGACCACCCTACACTTCAAATTGAAGATACTACTTTTGAAAACCAATTTGATTTACTCAATTTGGCAGAAAAAAGAAAATATATTCAAATAGCTATGCAAGCTCTATCGGAGCAAGATGCTGTGATTATTACACTTTTTTACTTTGCAGAACACAATTTGGAAGAAATAGCAGAAGTAACGGGCATAGACAAAAATAACGTAAAAATAAAGCTTCACAGGGCAAGAAAGAAACTCTATAATGAACTTTCTTGTTTATTACCAAAAAAAGAACTTGAAACTCTAATAGGCTAAGGTTATGGAAACATTCAATTCGTTTCAGGAAGAAAAAAATAAAAAAGAAGAACTCGCCACAGAATCTAAATGGATTCATAAAGTGATGGAAGAAGAAAAAACATGGACTTTGGATGAACCTTCTATATTGTTCACAGCCAATATCATGGATAAAATCAAAACCAAACAACGCCCTGTTTTTCATAAAGGCATAATTTGGTTATTTGGAGGTGTTTGGGCTGTTATTTTTGTGGTGGCTATTGGACAAGCGATTCCTAAATTAAAACCTATTAGTTGGGAATTACCAAGTTTGAATTTTAGTAAATTATCAGAATTCTTTAGTTTTGAAGTAAATGCATCTCTTCTGATGCTTGCCAATATGATTATAGCAGTTTGGGTATTTTTTATTATTCAGCGTTTCTTGCAAAGCAGAAGCGATAAGAAAATCTCAAAAGCATAAAAACGAAGCCTCTTTTTCAAGAGGCTTTTTTATTTCTGTAAAAAGATATACTTTGGTGGATAAATGCTTATTATGCAAATACATCATCAATATATCATACTTACAGGAGCTGCTTCAGGTATTGGAAAGGAGTTGTTGAGTTTACTTTCTCAATACAAGTGTCATATTTTAGCTGTAGACTTGAACGAAATTCTATTAAATGAAACTGTTTTAAATATTTCAAACCCACAAGCTCAAATCAGAAGCTATAAAGCAGATTTAAGTACTCAAATTGATAATAGTACTTTATTTGAGTATGCATTGCAAATATTCCCTCAAATAGACATTTTTATAGCCAATGCAGGCTTTGCTTATTACGAAAAGTTGGATACTCCCAATTGGGAACGTATGGAAAAAATATATCAGGTTAATGTATTTTCTCCTATTTATAGTTTACTCAAAATGAGAGAAATCAATCAAGAAAAGGAATATTATGTTTGTATGACGGCCTCTGCTATGGCAAAAATGGGTTTGGCTGGTTATGCTCTCTATGGATCCACAAAAGCTGCTTTGGATAGATTTGCTGACTCCTATAGATATGAAATGAATGATAAAGGTGTTTTAGGGCTGATTTATCCTATTGCTACTAAAACTAATTTCTTTGAAAAAGCAGGAAATGCTCCTGTGCTTTTCCCTTCTCAAACATCTCAAAGAGTAGCTAAAGCAATTTTAAAAGGAATATTAAAAAATAAAAAGAGTATAATTCCCTCCAAAATATTTTGGTTTTCGCATATTTTAAGTTTTATACAAGAGTGGCTCAATAAACCTTATCAGTTTTACACAAACAAAAAATTTAAACAAAAATACTCTAAATGAGCTAAATTAATGTAGAAGGATAAGATTTTACAGAAAAAGTTTGGCTTTCAAAGGCTTTTCGCTATTTTTAAACTAAAGAATAAAACCTTTTCAAACTTTAAAAACAGTATTTATTATGGCAAACGGAAAAAGTGCACTCGTAACAGGTAGTTCTAGTGGTATAGGTTTAGGTATAGCAACATCATTGGCTCAGGCTGGCTACAATATTATGTTTAATGGTTTGGCTAGAAACGATGATGAAAAAAATGCAGCAGAAAAAATAGCAAAAGAAGTTGGTGAAAAATATGGTGTAAAAACCCTTTTTAGCCCAGCAAACATGATGAAAGGTGAAGAAATCAGAGCTATGGTAGCTCTTGCTGAACAAACTTTTGGAAGTGTGGATGTTCTTGTAAACAATGCTGGTATTCAGTTTGTATCACCTATTGAAGATTTTCCTGAAGAAAAATGGGATGCTATCATTGCCATCAATCTTACAGCAGCTTTTCATACAAGCAAAGCAGTTTGGAAAGGTATGAAAGCAAGAGGTTTTGGTAGAATTATCAACCTTACATCTGCTCATGCTTTACAAGCGTCAGAATTTAAGTCTGCATATGTGGCTTCTAAGCATGGTGTAACAGGTTTAACAAAAACTTTGGCTTTAGAAGGTGCTGTTTGTGGTATTACATGTAATGCTATTTGTCCAGGTTATGTACTTACACCACTTGTAGAAGGGCAAATTCCTGACCAAATGAAAGCTCATAACATGACTCGTGAAGAGGTTATCCAAAAAGTAATGTTGTATAAGCATGCAATCAAAGATTTTGTAACAGTAGAACAATTAGGAGATTTAGCTGTATTCTTGGCTTCTGATTCTGCAAAATTAATTACAGGAGTATCTATACCTGTAGACGGTGGTTGGTCTGCTCAATAATATTTTTATAATTTTTAAAATATTCCTCCATAGATTTAACCTATGGAGGTTTTTTATTGTCTATTTGTGTGTATATATACAAAAAAAAGTATAATTTCGTTTTTATAGAGTAAGTAAAGAACATTTGAGGTATTCATGGATAAAAGTACATTGATTTTTCCCTATTCAGCTTGGTGGATGTTGGCGTGTCTGTTGGCAGGAGGTGTATATGCTTTTGTATTGTATTGGCGAGATACATATTTTGATAAAAAAATACGCTATACTTTAGCCATTTTAAGGACACTAGTAGTGAGTATAGTTGCTTTTTTGCTATTAGCACCTGTTTTGAGAAGTGTTAGAAATAATACAGAAAAACCTTCTGTGGTAATTGCTTTGGATAATTCTCAATCCATGACACTCACCCAAGATAGCAATCAAAGAAAACAGTGGCTTACTGAATTAGAAAAAATAAAAAACAAGTTGGAAGGTGAAGATATTGAAGTAAACCTTCAAACATTTGATAATGAGGAAAATTTAAAGAAAGTTCGTTTTAAAACCCCAAGTTCCGATTTAGGTAAATTGCTTTCTACAATTAATAATAATTATGAAAATAGACATTTAGATAAAATTGTACTAATTTCAGATGGTATTCATAATCAAGGTGTTGCTCCAGAATTTTTAAATATTAATGTGCCAGTTTATACAGTTGGGCTTGGAGATACTACTATTCGTAAAGATTTAGCAGTTCAGGCTGTATTTTTTAATAAATTGGCTTATTTAGGAAATAAATTCCCCATAGTAGCCGAAATCAAAAACAATGGATTTGAAGAGAGAACAGTCAATGTGTCTTTGCTCCAAAATGGAGCGACTGTTGCCAGCCAAACTGTAAGACTCAGAAAAGAGGATATTTCGGAAGTAGATTTTCTTGTACAAGCCAACCAGAAAGGTATCCAACGTTATACAGTAGCTGTAGAAGTATTAGAAGGTGAATGGACTGCTCAAAACAATGCCAGAGATGCCATTGTAGAAGTAATTGATGGAAAAGAAAAAATACTTTTACTTGCTTCAGCTCCTCATCCTGATATAAAAGCATTGAGAAGCATTATTGAAAAAAATGAAAATTATAGTTTTGAAGCCCTTGTAGCAGGTACAGGACAGCCCAAAGAAGAACGTTACGATTTGATTATAGCTTATCAGGTTCCTGATATGTCAGGAGCTGTAAATGCTGTTTTAGAGAGTTTTATCAAAAAAGATGTACCTGTTTTCTATATTTTAGGAGAAAGTAGCGATTTGAATAAATTTACACAATTAAATAGTGTATTGAATTTAAAAGGGCGTTCAGGAGATATTGATGAGGTATTTGCTTCGTTAAATGGTACATTTTCTAAATTTAATTTAGATACTGAAAAGTTAAGATTACTAGCTAAAATGCCTCCATTACTTGTTCCTTATGGTGACTATGGCTTTAAAACTTCTGTAGAAACAGTTTTATATCAGAATATAGGCAGATTGCAAACCAAAAAGCCATTACTTGCTTTGCTTATGGGAAAAGCAAATAAATCGGCAGTGCTTGCAGGTGAGGGGCTTTGGCAATGGCGTTTGGAAGAATTTGACCTTACAGATAGAAATGATGTGGTGGATGAGCTATTTCTGAAAGTAATCCAGTTCTTATCTTCTAAAGAAGACAAACGTAAATTCAGAATTTATACAACTAACAACGAATATCTTGATTTTGAAAGAGTTGTGTTTGAAGCAGAAGCTTACAATGAACTATATGAAAAACTTTCTAACGTGAAAGTAAGTTTGAGCCTTCAAGATGAAAAAGGGAAAAATTACAACTATAATTTTACCATTACAGGTGGAACAACCAAATTTGAAGTATCTAATCTACCCAAAGGTATATACAAATATACAGCTACTGCTGATATTCTAGGGAAAACAGAAAAAGCTTCAGGAGAGTTTGTTATCAAAGATTTACAACTCGAAACGCTTACCAGTACAGCAGATTTTGGACTGCTGAGAAAGGTATCTCAAAATACAAAAGGCAAGTTCTTTAAAATCAATGAATTAGCTCAATTAGAAAAAGAGCTTTTAAGCACCAAAAAACCTAATATTATTCATTCATCTGAGGAACTTTTGGAAATAATCCATATCAAATGGATATTTTTCCTAATTGTGTTTTTGGTGAGTGTGGAATGGTTTTTGAGAAAATTCTTGGGGAGCTATTAAGGAAAGACTTTTTATTAGATAAAAAATAAAAACTAAGTAAGCCAAAACTTTGGCTTACTTTTTGTGTCTTATGTCTAATTATTTATACTTCGTAAATACTCAATAAATCCCACCCAATGTCCCGTAAAACATTCTTACAACCATTATTTTTAGTAATACTCACATTACTACACAACGTATTTTTTTGGGAAGAAGATTTAGGACTCAATGGTTTCTTGTTTGGTAATTTGATTTTGTTTGCTACTATTTATTTGTACTGCCCAAGACCTTATACTCAATTTTTAAAAACAAAACCCTTAATTTTACTTTTTGTTTTGGGTACATTTCTGATGAACTGTGTTTTGCTTTATCATAATACCCTCAACAGTAAAATTACATGGATACTCTCGCTAACAGCTACGATTGCTTACCTACAAAACCATAAACTCAAGCAACTTTTCAATGCTTGGATTTTCTTTTATATTAATCTAGTAAGTTCTCTAAAATACCTGCTACCTACTCTATCAGACAATTTTAAAGGTCTTTCACCAAAATCTAAGAAGCTAAAAACCTATAATCGAAAAATGGGTTTGTTGGTTGTTCCTATTATCATTTTTATTATTTTCTATGGCATTTTTCTGTTTGCTAATCCTGTATTTGCTTCTTATAACGAGAAGTTTTTAGATAATCTTATAGAGTTTTTTGCTCATTTCTTTGAAAATATTTCATTTGCTCGATTACTATTTGGTTTTTTGGGACTTTTACTTGTAAGTAGCTTTATCTATAGATGGAAAATAGACACTACCTTTGCTCAAACATCTATACCTGATAAATTTCAGATAGAACGCAGACCAAATAAACTCCAAATAGGAAGACTATTCAAAACATTAGACCTCAAAAATGAAGCACAAATAGCCATGCTAACGATTGGGTCTGTGAATGTGTTACTGTTGGTTATCAATTTTATAGATATTCGCTTTCTTTGGTTTGGTTTTGAACCTTCTACAGATGTAAGGCTTGCAAAATTAGTTCATGAAGGGACTTATATACTCATTTTCAGTATATTACTTTCTATGGGGATTTTGTTTTACTATTTTCGACAGAATCTCAATTTCTATACTCGTAATAAATTTCTCCAGAAAATAGCTTATTTATGGTTATTTCAGAATGGTATTTTATTAATCTCAGTCCTATTACGATGCTATTATTATATACAAGAACATGGACTTGCTTACAAACGTATTGGCGTAATTTTATTCCTGATACTTACTCTGATAGGCTTGGTTTCTGTATATCACAAAATAAAAGCTAAAAAAACAGCTTATTATTTATTGCATATCAATTCTATTGCGTTATATATTTTGTTATTGTTTACAAGTTTTATGAATTGGGATGTATTGATAGTTTCATTTAATTTTAACCATCCTAATCTAAACAAAGGAAGCATTGATATTCCTTTTATGCTTAGCAGGTCTCATAGTACTATTCCTATTGTACAAGCTAATGCACATAAGTTAGATATGACTGCTGAAGCTAAAAGTGAATACTACTCTGGTCTAATAAGTCGTAAAAATAGATTAGATAATCAAAAAGAGGAGTTTGTGAATTACTACAAAAAACTTTCATGGTTATCTTGGAACTACACTTCTGATAAAGTATATGAACAATTATTGAAAAAGTAAAATTTAAGTATGCTTCTGGTGAGCATAAAGTGGTTTTAAGAAAGTTTTTAGGTCTTATTAGAAAATATTCCTAAGACTTTTTTAGAGAAATATAAAAAATTAGGAATAAAGATATTAGAAAAAGGCTGAAGAATAATGAGTTTGCTGGAAAATTAAAATGTTCTTTGGTATTAATAAGTTTACCATTGTCATCATAATACTTCCAAATTCCAGTTCTTTCGCCTCTATTAAAATTACCCTCACTCTCAAGTTTATGATTGAGTCTGTAATATTTATGAATACCTTGTTCAACTGGTTCTAAATGTCCCATTAAACCACCACTGTATTCAAAAACCCAACAATTTAAATGAGTTTCATTTTCTGGGGCATACAAAGGAGCTTCACAGTAACTATCTTCTCTTTCTTTCTTTTCCAAGAAATAATGAACCTTAGGGGATATATTTATTTTTTGTAGAGAATAATCTTTATACTCTATAATACCAGATATTTTGATGGAAGATGCTTGAAATTCAATATTGAAGGAATCTAAGGATGTTTTCAGAGAACAATGTTGTGCATTATGTGTTAAGTCAGCAACATGGTCTGGAAAAGATTGAGCTACTTCTTCAATATTAGAAGAATCTAAAATTATATGAAACCCATTTCTGAAAGAACCCTTAAAAGGTTTAGTTAATATAAGAGATTCTAAAATTTGATTTTCATTGAAAATAAGAGAAATTCCATTATCATAACGTAAGGTGTTAAATGTTAAAAAACCCTTGCCTAAAACTTGTTCTGCATCGTAGGTTGTAGAATATCCAAATTTTAGTTTTTCTAATCCCCAAGCATCTTGAAAACAGTTTTGGGAAAAAGAATAATGATAAATCAATAAATGAAATATTAAAATATACTTGAATAACATAGAAAAAGGAAACCTCTTCTAGATATTGAAGAGGTTTTTATATTACTATTTCTTTACAGTTCTTTGTTCAATGCGTTTTTCGTAGTTCGAACCCTGATACAAATAATCTACATAAATACCTGAAGTATGGATTTGGTTAGGGTCTAGAGTGCCTGCGGGTACAATTTCTTCTACTTCAACAATAGTAACTTTTCCTGCTGTTGCCATCATAGGGTTAAAATTTCTGGCTGTTCCCTGATAAACCAAGTTTCCTGCTGTATCAGCTTTCCAAGCTTTTACAAGAGCAAAATCAGCTTTGAGCCAGCGTTCCATCAAATATAATTTACCATCAAATTCTCTAACTTCTTTTCCTTCGGCAACTTCTGTACCTACACCAGCAGGTGTAAAAAATGCAGGAATACCAGCACCACCTGCCCTGATACGCTCAGCAAGTGTACCTTGTGGCAACAATTCTACTTCAAGTTCTCCGCTTAATAATTGTCTTTCAAACTCCTCATTTTCACCAACATACGAAGAAATCATTTTCTTTACTTGTCTTGTTTTCAAAAGCAAGCCAATTCCAAAATCATCTACACCTGCATTATTAGAGATACAAGTAAGGTTTTTTACACCACTCTTGAGTAAAGCAGTAATACTATGCTCTGGAATTCCACATAAACCGAAGCCTCCAAGCATAAGAGTAGCTCCATCAGGTATTTGTTTAATGACTGCGTCTAAATCGGTGATTACTTTGTTTATCATAAAATTCTGTAATTATCTTATAATTTTGAAGTTAGACAAATATACAAACAAAAGTCTAATAATCTAAAGAAATTGTATCTTTGTACAATTTGTAGAATTGAATATGAAACAAACCCTAGACTTTGTTGTAAGCCCCGAAATAGGCTTTGATACAGATAATTTACATCAATTTTTAAAAGAGAAATTACAAATTTCAGATCATGCTTTTATTCGTTTAGAACGCCGTTCTATTGATGCTCGTTCTAAGCAAGTGAAAGTAAATATCAAGGTTTCTATTTATGAAAATGAACAAGCTGAACCACTTGGTAATTTCGAAAAAAACTATCAGGATGTAAGTAAAAAACCTCAAGTAATTGTAGTGGGGGCTGGACCAGCAGGCATGTTTGCTGCTTTAAGACTCATCGAATTAGGAATTAAGCCAATCGTAATTGAAAGAGGAAAAGATGTTCAAGCCCGAAGAAGAGATTTAGCAGCCATCAATAAAGACCATGTAGTCAATAATAACAGTAATTATTGTTTTGGAGAAGGAGGGGCAGGTACATACTCCGATGGGAAATTATATACTCGTTCCAATAAAAGAGGAGATATTCGCAGAATTTTGGAAATTTTGGTAGCTCATGGGGCAAAAGAAGAAATACTCATAGAAGCTCACCCACATATTGGTACAAACAAACTCCCTAAGATTGTAGCAGATCTTCGAGAAAGTATCATCAAGGCTGGTGGAGAAGTTCATTTCGAAACCAAAGTTGTAGATTTTATCTTAGAAGGAAATTCTATAAAAGGTGTAGTAGGTGAAAAACAGACTACTACACAAGAGTTTATAGGAATAGGCGTAATTTTAGCGACAGGACACTCAGCAAGAGATATATTTGAGCTTTTGCACAAAAAAAATGTTTTTATCCAAAATAAACCTTTTGCATTGGGTGTACGAATAGAGCATCCACAACAAATCATAGATTCAATCCAGTATCATTGTGAACAGAGAGGGCAATATTTGCCACCTGCATCTTATAGTCTAGTAGAGCAGGTAAAATACAAAGGTGTTGAGAAAGGAGTATTTTCATTTTGTATGTGTCCAGGGGGCTTTATTGTGCCATCGGCTACTGAACAAGGTGAGGTAGTTGTAAATGGTATGTCTCCATCTCGAAGAGATGGCAGATTTGCCAATTCTGGAATGGTTGTAGCTGTTGATGAGTTAGATTGGAAGCCTTTTGAGAGTTTTGGAGTACTTGCAGCTCTTGAGTTTCAGAAAAATATAGAAAAAATAGCTTGTCAGATAGGTGGAAACACCCAGATTGCTCCTGCTCAAAGAGTTGTAGATTTTGCGGAAAAAAAAGTATCTAAAAGTCTTTTAGATACATCCTATCAACCAGGGCTTGTATCAGTAGATCTTCGAGAAGTTTTGCCTGAACAAATTGCTTTCCGACTGCAAGAAGGGTTAAAATCTTTTGGCAAAAAGATGAAAGGTTACTTTACCAATGAAGCCCAATTAATAGGTGTAGAAAGTAGAACATCTTCGCCAGTAAGCATTCCAAGAGATAAAATGAGTTATGAGCATACGCAAATAAAAGGTTTATTTCCTTGTGGTGAAGGGGCTGGTTATGCAGGAGGCATTATGTCTGCAGCTATGGATGGAGAGAGATGTGCCGAAAAATTGGCAGAATTGTATGGGTAATTTAAGTTTTACTGCCAATTTCTAACCATTGCTGAAAAATAGGGCTTTTTTCTCGACTGACAATCACTTCTTCTGTGGATGTTGGCTCTAACTCTAATTTGAGTTTTCCATGAAAATACTGATGAATTTTGCTAATAGACTCTACAGAGGCAATAAATTGGCGATTCAACCTGAAAAAATGAGTAGGATTCAATAAGTCTTCTAACTCTTCAAGGGTATAATCTACCAGAAATTGTTTTCCTTCTTTGGAAATCAAACAAACCATTTTATTGGTTGAGTAGAAATAAGCAATCTGCTCTTGGGCAATAGGGATGAGTTGTTCTTGATGTTTTACCAAAAAACGTTGTTGATAACTCTTGGTTTTTTGCTGACTAATTTCTTGTAATAATGATGCTATTTTTGTACTATAATCTTGATTTTCAGTTTTATTGAAAAGTTCTTTGTACTTTTTGTAAGCTTGGATAAGCTCTTCTTGCTTAATAGGTTTTAATAAATAATCTATGCTTTTTACTTTGAAGGCTCTGATAGCGTATTCATCGTAAGAAGTTGTAAAAATAATAGGTGTATGAATAACTACTTGTTCAAAAATCTTAAAGCTAAGCCCGTCTGAGAGTTGTATATCAGAGAAAATTAAATCTATTTGAGGTTTTGAATTCAGAAATTCAATAGAATTCTCAATGCTATCCAAAGATGCAATAATTTCAGTGTCACCCAATGTCAGAATCATTTTGCTTAATCGTTCAGCAGCAGGATACTCATCTTCTATCAGAAGTATTTTGGTCATAGCAAAGGTATTTCAACTCTAAAAAAATCTTGATTTTTTTCTATAAAAATGTCTTTTTTGCTCAACAAGGCATAACGATTCTTTATATTTTCTAATCCTACTTTTGTAGATTTATAAAAAGTTTTTTTCTCCTGTAAATTATTTTGTACAGCCAAAATATTGTCATCAGCAAAAATATCAATCATTAAGGGCTTATCCTTAGAAATAATATTGTGTTTGATAGCATTTTCAACAAGCATTTGCAAGCTCAAAGGAGCTATTTTTTTCTGTAAAATTTCTGGAGCAATATGTTTTTCAAGTTGTATATTTTCTCTGAAACGAACTTTATTGAGATACATATAAGCATCCACAAAATCCATCTCTTCTTGAAGAGTTACCATATCTTTTTGCTTACTAACAAGAACATAACGATAAACATCTGCCAGTTTTTCTAAATATTTTTGAGCTTCTTGATTGGTTTCATCTATCAAAAAACTCAAGGTGTTTAAGCTATTGAATAAAAAATGAGGGTCTAATTGGTTTTTAAGCGACTCTAACTGCGATTGAACATTAGCTCTTGCCAAAGCCTCAGCCTTTTGGATGCCAGCTTTCCAAGACTGAAAAAAGAAAACACTTTCATAAATAAGAGTAACAATAATAGTAGGTATAAGCCCAATGGCAAGCCCAACCCAAATATTGGGTTTTGCACTTTCAGGCTTAATAACTCTACAAAATAAATCTAATAAAATGGTAATCAGAGAAGTATAAAGCAAAGAGAAAATAGTTTGGGTAATCAATCTTTGCTTAGTTTGCTCGAAACTTGGGTATTTTTCTATCAAAAAATGCATGATTTTCCTTAAGCCTTCCCAAATAAAAAAAGTATTTAGGAAAGCTATTAACAAACCCCATATGGCGTCAGATGAAAAGAAAACTTTATCATTCCAATGATAAGCAATATTGATACTCAGGCTAATAGTCGGTATTCCTATTAGTCTGGCTTTCAGATCGTTGATATGTGCTTTGGGTGAATTCACGATGTTTTTATTATAATATTAAAGATATAAAATAATCTTAATAAAAACTATTAACCTCTTATAGAAGTTTCAAAATCTTGGTTTTCAAATAAATCACTCCAAGTTTTTTCAGCATAATAATGTTCTTTGTCGTTTTCAAAATAGTTAAATAAAGCTGACAGTACTTTTAACTTAGAACTAAAAAGACTCAAAAATTTTATCATTCCTAATGGAGTAGATTGAATTTTGAGAGAAGGATTTTGTTTTTTAAGTTTCACAAAAACATCTTCATAAGTTTGGAGGTTTCTACCTTGTACAGCATAATGCTGGTTAAAAGCTTTTGGGTTGTCAATAGCTGAAACGACCAAATTGCTGTAATCCTCCAAATTTGTCCAATATTGAGTTACAGGCTTCCCAATCCATTGTATAGTATTGTTTTTTACATTGAAAAGCATACTATCTTCAAAAGAACTGGGATAAAAAATTGTAAAAGGAATAGAAGAGGATTCAATAAACTGATTTCCTTTTCTTTTGATTTCGTTTGGAAAAAAATAAGTTTTTAAATGTGTAGCCAATGGATAAGCTCCCAAAGCAGAAATCTTGATAATTTGCTCAATTCCTGCAAGTTCTGCTGCTTCTACAATATTCTTAATGCCTTCTCTTTCTTCGTAAAAAGACAGTTTGGTATTTAAGGTTTCTGTACTTAAATTGATATAAACCACCTGACAACCTTTAAACGCTTTTATAAGGCTGTTGATGTCTTCTAAATTGGCTTGTACTATTTCTATACTTTCTGGGAGTTTAGTACGTGCAAGGAGAGTATTTCTACTAATAGCTCTCACCGAAAAGCCTTTTTGAACCATTTTTTGTGCAACTGGTAAACCTAATCTGCCTGTTGCTCCGATAAACGCAATTTTAGTGTGATTTTTCATACATGTAGTATTTGAAATGTTTAAAATCTAAAGAATGCTTTTGCTTGTAAGGCTTGTATAAGTGTGTAAGCTGTGAAGCCAAAATAAAGAATACTCGCACCAATGGTTAAAGAAGTATTTCTCAAAAAATAAAATGAAAGAAGAGGAAGTATTTGTATAGCATGCATACCAAAAAAATGTGATACTCGTAAGTCTCCATATTTCAGACTCCATCCTAAAATGGGTAAACTTCTGCCTTCATGTACTGCTCCGACTGTATGAGTAAGCCTCGAACCCATTACAAATCCTTCCAAAGAAAAAATAACAAACATGACAAGGCTTAATCTGATTGCCCACACATAATAATTGGGTAATTCTGGAAATGTATTTTGAAAAAATAAAAAAGCAATGTAAGCTGTATAAATACTAACGGCTGTAGCAGCTATTGCCATCATACTATACATAAACGAATAAAAGGGGGTACCTACATTGAAATGAGATGTTTTTCCTCTAAAAGCCTGTAATGTAATATACACAATCTCAAAACCTAATAAGATAATAACAGCCCAACTGAATCTGGATGTATTAAATTGTGGTAAATAAGAGCAAAACCAAGCCATCGTCCAGCTATAAAAAAATGTTGATGCTGCAAATTTAAAAGGCTTAAACCATGCGTTTGTACCATTTACTTGTGTGCTGGAAGTGTAAGAAAGTATTAAAAACAAACAGGCTAAAACCAAACATACTATTCCAAATACAAATAACTCTATATTTCGATACTTTAATTCTTGTAAAAACATAGTTTTAGAGTGTTTAGAAGGAGCTATAAGCCCCTTCTGGTTAGAAAGTATATCTTACAAATGGTACAGGGAAGAAACCTTGCTGATATTGATTCACCAATGCATTGGTTCTTCTATTGTAAGTCTGCTGGAAAATATTTTGATTGTTGGTTAGGTTTTGTAAATCCAAAGAAAACTCTAAACTGCTCTTTTTGTAGTCTTTACGGTAACCAACCTTTATATCAGTTCTAAAATAAGGTGTTTGGCGAACTGAATAAGCTTTTTCGTTGTCATAAATGGCTTCACCAGCACTTTTTGATGCTTCAATATTTAGAGGTGTGAAAAACCTACCCCCAACAGTACTCACCTTGATATTCGCAATCAAAACATTATTTTTACGTAATTTCCACTCTTTGCCTGCTAGTACATTGAGTACATAATTGGTATTGAAAGCTGTATTGCGTTCTATGCCATCACTACCTTTGTATTTAGAGTCAAAAATAGAACCCGTAATCAGGAAATAATAATTGTTTTTGAAAGAACGCTCTATAGTCATCTCTACTCCATAATTATAGCCTGTACCATTGTTTACAAGGCTATCTTGCTCCACAGGGGCAAAATCAGCTCCTGTATTGAGTGTAGAAAATGAAGTGGCTCTTTGCTCTACAGGAATATCAAACAAAGATTGATAATAAGCCTCTGCTCTGAAGACCAACTTATCAGCAAGATTATTTTCATAACCCAATACAGCATGATGACTGCGTGTAAAATCTAAATCTTTGTTGGTGTAAGTAACTCCTTGAGCTGTTGGAGTGATTACATAAGAACTATAAATACTCTGAATTTGACTATGCAATCCATAACCAATACTCAATGATTGTTTAGGAGTAACCAAATATTTTAATCCTACACGAGGCTCTACTATATGCTGATTATTCAGGCTATAATGTTGCCAATGAGCACCTGTATTGAGTGTAAGAGATGGACTGAAACGATGTTTCCATTGTACATACCCTTGAGAAAGTGTCGTATTGTCTTCAATATCAATTCTGACAGCCTCCGCTACACCTCCACCAAAAATATCCTTGTTAAAAAGATTAAAGTTTAAAAAATCTACGTTTACCCCAGCTTGAAAGCTGTTTTTAGCATTCAATTTGTGATTGATTGTGAAAACGGTTGCATATTTTTGGGTAGAAAATTTGGCTTCTCCGTTTCTAAACTCCTCTCTTGTAATAACACTAATAGAATCACCTAAAAATCTCTGTTCTGTACCCATAATACCAAACGTGAGTTTAGCAAATGTTTTAGGGCTGATTTGATGTTCGTAGCTTGCTCCTAAAATGCCTGTTTTGAAGTTTACAATAGTATTAGAATTCTCATCACCAAATAAATTATTTTTGGTAGTATCTTCTTTGTTACCCAAGAAACTTACATCACTCATCCCTGCAAGACTAAACAACGTGAATTTCCCTTTTTTACCAACAGGTAGATTGATTTTTAAGTTAATATCCTGATAGTTAGGGGTTGCATTGCCTGTTCCAAAATTGATGCCCAAAGTGTTGAAAAGAGAAAGTGTAGAATAACGATAATTGATTAGAAAAGAACCTTTATAATTTTTAGAAAAAGGTCCTTCTGCACCTACTTCAAAACCATTGAAACCAATTTGCCCTACAAATTCGTGTTTATCAGTATTTCCATCTCTCAGGCGTAAATCAAATACACCAGCACTGGCGTTACCATATTGAGCAGGAAAAGCACTTGTGATAAAATCAGATTTTGCCAAAACGTTGTTATTGAGCATACTTACTGGACCACCAGTTGTCCCAAAAGCTGAAAAGTGATTGGGATTAGGAATGTTTAAACCTTCCATTTGCCAAAGCATGCCAGTAGGGGAGTTTCCACGTACCACAATATCATTTCTGGAGTCATTACCTGAAATAACACCTGCATAATTGGCTGCCATACGGCTTGGGTCACCCAAAGCACCTGCATAGCGTTTCGTCTCTTCTGTATTGAACGACCTAGCACTTAACGTAGTGTATTCGTTATTGGTTACAGAACCATCTTTGGTTCTGTCATAAGAAACTGTAATAGATTCAATTTCAGATAAATCTTCTTGTAAGTCAGCATTTAGATAAACTTCTTTACCTGCTGTTACCATAATATCAGCAAAAGTTTTTTCTTCATAACCTGTAAAGGATATTTTAAAAGTCTGTCTGCCCAAAGGAACATTTTCTATTTTGAAATAGCCTTGTTCATCTGAAACTGCTCCTTTTTTGAGCGTATCAGAGCCAATCAGTTGCACTAAAACACCTGCAAGAGGCTGTTTTGAGGCTTCATCAATAATTCTGCCTTTTACAGTTTGGGTGTTTTGAGAATAGCCTATCAAAAGTATCAACCAAAACAAAAGTGTAGTCCAAATCTTTTTCATAAAAATTATGTTTAGATGTTTGAACAAATTTGTGGGTTATCACTGAATCTAAAAATGTAAAACTTACCGAACCGTATAAACTCTGCCCCGAACCGTAAAAATTAGAAACCGAAAAAAAATGATAGATTTAAAAGAATTGTTAGAAGAGCAATATGAGTTGTATAATCAACCTAATTTTATACCCAACGACCCTATCAGTATTCCTCATCAATTTACTAAAAAACAAGATATTGAAATAGCAGGTTTGTTCGCTTCAGTACTTGCTTGGGGGCAACGCAAAACGATTATCAAGAAATGCACAGAACTCATGGAAAAAATGGATAACAGCCCTTATAAGTTTGCTTTAAATCATCAAGAATCAGATTTAAAGCGTTTTCTGAGCTTTAAACACCGAACCTTCAATGCAGAGGATACCTTGTATTTTATTCATTTCTTGAAATACTGGTATGGTAAAAATGAATCTTTGGAAACGGCTTTTAGTCAGCATCTTAAAAATACAGATGAAACCATTGAAAATGCTTTAATAGGTTTTGAAAAGCTATTTTTTAGCCTACCTGAAGCCCCCAAACGTACTCGAAAACATATTTCTACACCTGCTCGCAACTCTGCTTGTAAGCGTCTGTGTATGTATTTGCGTTGGATGGTGCGAAAAGATGATAAAGGTGTGGATTTTGGGATTTGGGAAAATATAAGTCCTTCTCAGCTCATCTGCCCCTGTGATGTGCATGTGGAGCGTATTGGAAGAGAGCTAAAACTCATTACACTTCCTAAAACCAACTGGAAAATGGCTCTGGAACTGACCAAAAACCTTAAAGATTTTGATGCCAATGACCCTGTAAAATATGATTTTGCTCTTTTTGGAACTGGTGTGATGGAGAAAATGAAAAAGTAAAAAAGTAAAAATATGCTATTTAATCATAACAATGTTCAAACCAAATCGTATTTCCACTATATGTAATACATCTGATATTGTGTTCCCAAATGGTCCATCCATTTTCATCAAAGTCAATCAATAAATAAGTTCCTTTGTGAAAATCTGCTTTAAATGCTACATACTCTTTTCTTTGAGTCAATAGTAAATGTATAGGGACATTGTTTAATTTATGTTTACTCTTAAACATAAAAACATTGCCTTGTGAAGAATTACAATTTTGTATATTTAAACATAAAGTAGTGAAAAGGGTATCTTTAATGTATATTTTAAGTGAATCGGGTAGATCTCCAGAACCATCTAAAACGAAATAAAGAAAAGTCTTATTCCTATATTGTTTTTTAATTTTTTCTTTATGTTTTTTATGAAAAATATAGTTTTTTTGGGTTAAGCCTTTTGCATTAAACCAAACTTGGCCATAACAAAAACTTATAGCTGATATTGCTAAAAGTAAAATAACCATCTTTTTCATCTTTTTCTTGTGACTTGATTAAATCATAAATATTATAATGGCTTCTCCAGCAAGCAAAAATATAATTTCATACTAAGATTAGTTAATATTTGTCAAGCATATATCATACTCATTAATCATTTGTTTTTTATAACTATTTTAAAAAGCTTCTGCCACACTAATATAATATTGTCCACCTTCACGACCATAGGCATAATCGAAACGAATATTAAGCCTTTCAGCAGGGTTAATCACAAAACGCAGACCTGTTCCGACAGAATATTTCAGTGTTCTGAAACGCAAATCAGAGGCTTTATTGAAAATATCACCAACTCCTGCAAAGGTTGTCAGTCCCAAACGCCAAACTAATGGAAATCTGTATTCTACCTGCGAAGCAATAAAATTCTTGTCTCTGAATCGGTTTTTAGGGTAGCCTCTCAAAATATCCTCACCACCCAGCGTGGACATATCTAAAAATGGAACATCACCAAATGTAAACTTGGCTTTGGTTTGGAAAGCAATAATATTTTTAGGCTTAATCTGCCAATATTTCTGATATGCCCCATTGATATTTACAAAATTGAAAGAGCTTCCTAAAATAGGAGTAAAAAAATAACTGGAAACTTCAGCCAGTGAGCCTTTATAAGCATTGATGATATTATCTCTTGTATCAATGACAGCTACAAAACCTAATGCTGAGCCTATACCACCTTTATAGCCAGAGATAGAACCACTTTCAAGAATGCCACCAGTTGTATATTTAAAACCATATTCTTTCTCAAATTCATAATCAAAACCAATAAAAAAATCGTGTTTAATCTTCTTTAAAAACATAGCCTTGATTTGCATCAGATTGTAGGCATATCTTTCTTCATTTTCTTTAGACGTATTATTTCCAATACCATAAAATCTATCAGGGAAATTACGAAAACGAATATCTCCTTTGAGTAAAAAATCTTCATTTCTTGTGAAAATATTCCATGTAGCCCAAACATCTGTCTGTTTATTTTGGGTATAATCTGCCAAAAATTGTACAAAAGAAGTTCGAGTTTCTTTCTCTAAAGAATCTTTGGGTGGAATTTTAAAATAATACACAC